>CAZGBA010000129.1:0-9902 GCA_964523435.1 uncultured Xanthomonas sp. | reverse complement strand
ACCTGGAGGAAGCCGCCGGCATCTCCAAGTACAAGGAGCGCCGCAAGGAAACCGAGACCCGCATCCGCCACACCCGCGAAAACCTCGACCGCCTCAACGACCTGCGCGAAGAAGTCGGCAAACAGCTGCAGCATCTCGCGCGGCAGGCCAAACAGGCCGAGCAGTACCAGACCATCCAGGCCGAACGCCGGATCAAGGACGCGGAGTGGAAAGCGCTGGAGTTCCGGCTGCTCGACCGCCAACTGCAGGCGCTGCGCGAAGGCCTGTCGCAGGAAGAGACCCGGCTGCAGCAGATCATCGCCGAGCAGCGCGAGGCCGAACGCGAGATCGAACTGGGCCGCGCCCGCCGCGAAGCCGCCGCCGAAGCGCTGAACAAGGCGCAGGCCGAAGGTTACGAGGTGGGCGGCACGCTCGCCCGCATCGAACAACAGATCGCCCATCAGCGCGACCTCGGCCAGCGCCTGCAGCGCGCCCGCGACGAGGCCCAGCAGGCGCTGTCGGAAATCGGTCTGCATATCGAAACCGACCAGACCCGTCTCGACGCATTGCGTGCGGAGATCGCCGACTCCGAGCCGCGTCTGGACACGCTCAAGGACGCCGACGCCGACCGTCAGCAGGCACTGCACGATGCCGAATCCAGGCTCGCCGACTGGCAGCAGCGCTGGGACGCGCACAGCCGCGCGCAGAGCGAAGCGGCGCGGGCCGGCGATGTCGAACGCACCAAGGCCGATTATCTCGACCGCCAGTCGCTGGACGCCGAGCGTCGTCGCGAACAATTGATCGGCGAACGCGGCGCGCTCGACGTGACCGCGCTGGCCGAGGCGTTCGCGGCTCTTCAGGATCGCCACGACACCCAGAAATACGGGCTCGATGGCCTCAACGAAGATCTCGAAACCCGCAAGCAGGCCGTGGTCGGTCTGCAGGATCAGGTCCGCAACGCGCAGGCCGAACTGGCCGACGTCCGCAAGCAGACGCAGGCGTCGCGCGGCCGGCTGTCTTCGCTCGAAGCGCTGCAGCACGCGGCGCTGGGCCAGGAGCAGGGCGCGGCGGTGGCGTGGTTGAAACAGCGCGGTCTGGACTCGGCCGCCCGCGTCGGTGAAGTGCTGAAAGTCGAATCCGGCTGGGAAAACGCGGTCGAAGGCGCGCTCGGTCAACTGATCGAAGGCGTGCTGGTCGAGTCGCCGGAGACGCTGGTCGATGCGCTCGGCGAGTTGGGTGAAGGCCGTATCGCGCTGGTGTCGGAAGACAATACCGATGCCGTTTTCGCTTCCACTTCGCTGGCGGCGAAAGTGCAGGGCCCGCTTGCGATCCGCCGCATGCTCTCGAAACTGCATGTCGCCGAAACCCTCGGCGATGCGCGCCAACTGCTCGCCGGGCTCGGCGACGGCGAATCGGTCATCACCCGTCAGGGCGAACGCGTCGGCGCCGGTTGGGTGCGCGTCGTGCGCTCCGGCGCGGCCAAGCAGGGCGCGCTGCTGCGCGAGCGCGAAATCCATACGCTGCGCGCCGACATCGAAACCCTGCAGCAGCGCGAAGCCGATCTCGACCGCAGCATCGCCAGCCTGCGCGACCAGATGCTCGCCGCTGAGCAGCAGCGCGAAGAGGCGCAGCGCACGCTGTATCTGGCCCATCGCAGCGTCTCCGAACTCGCCGGGCAACTGCAGAGTCAGCAGGGGCGCCTCGATTCGGCGCGCACCCGGATCGAGAAGATCGACGTCGATGTTTCGCAACTGATCGAGACCCTAGACAACAGCGCGCAACAGGCGCGCGAGGCGCGTTCGCGGCTCGAAGACGCGATGTCGCGGATGGGTGAACTCGAAGGTACGCGGCAGACGCTGGAAGCCGAACGCCGCGCGCTGGCCGAAGCCCGCGACGCCGCGCGTCAGGGCGCGCGCGAATCGCGCGACGCCGCGCACGCGCTGGCGCTGAATCTCGAATCGCAGCGCGCGCAGATCGTGGCGCTGGCGCAGGCGCTGGATCGCATGGACGGCCAGCGCGGACAGCTCGACGCCCGTCTCGGCGAACTCGCTTCGCAGCTGTCGGAAGGAGATGCACCGGTGGTCTCGCTCGAACGCGAGCGTCAGGCCGCGCTGGAACAGCGCGTGCTCGCCGAAAGGAACCTCGCCACCGCGCGCGCCGCGCTGGAAGGCGTGGACAACGAACTGCGCGGTTTCGAGCAGACTCGCCACCAGCGCGACGAGCAATCGGTCGGTCAGCGCGAGGCGATCTCGCAGCGCAAACTCGATCAACAGGCCCTGGCGCTCAAGGCCGGACAGCTGTCGGAAGCGGTGGTCGCGAGCGGTTTCGTGCTCGACGAGGTCATCGCCACGCTGGACGCCGAAGCCGACCCGCGCGCCTGGGAAAAGGTCGTCACCGATTTCGACGCCAAGCTGCGCCGCCTGGAGCCGGTCAATCTGGCCGCGATCCAGGAACACGCCGAAGCCGCGCAGCGCAAGGAATACCTCGACGCGCAGGATCTCGACCTCACCACCGCGCTGGATACGCTGGAAGAAGCGATCCGCAAGATCGACCGCGAAACCCGCGGCCGCTTCAAGGACACCTTCGACCGCGTCAACACCGGCGTGCAGGAACTCTATCCGCGCCTGTTCGGCGGCGGTCACGCGTATCTGGAACTCACCGGCGAAGATCTGCTCGACACCGGCGTGGCGATCATGGCGCGCCCGCCGGGCAAGCGGGTGTCGAACATCTCACTGCTCTCGGGCGGCGAGAAGGCGATGACCGCCGTCGCGCTGGTGTTCGCGATCTTCCAGCTCAATCCCGCGCCGTTCTGTCTGCTGGACGAAGTCGATGCGCCGCTGGACGAAGCCAACGTCGGCCGCTTCACGGCGATGGTCAAGGAAATGAGCGAACACGTGCAGTTCCTGTTCGTCACCCACAACAAGGCGACCATGGAAGCCGCGCAGCAGCTCAGCGGCGTCACCATGCGCGAGCCGGGCGTCAGCCGTCTGGTATCTGTCGATCTGGCCGAGGCCGCGCGCCTCGCCGGCGCGGCTTAACTCATACACGAGGTCAACGCGATGTCGGATATCTGGTGGTTGCGTATCGGGATCGTGGCTGCGGGCGCACTGCTGCTCGCCGCGATCTATTTCTTCGGGCGGCCGCGCAAGCCGAGCCAGGGTCGCAAGCTCCGCGACGAGCCGGTCGAACGATCGTCGCCGCGATCGCAGCCGCACGTCGCCGCCGATGTGCGTGGCGATATCGCCTTCGGCCACAGCGAGATGCCGCAGGACGCCGCGCCGCCGCCGTCCGGCCCCGAAGTGGGCAAGCGCGACCGCGAAGACTTCGACAAGATCGTCACCCTCTACGTTGCGGCGCGCTCCGAACAGGTGCTGCGCGGTCCCGACATCGTGGTCGCGGCCGAAAAAGCCGGGCTGAGCTACGGCTACATGAATATTTTCCACCGGCTGGTGGACGGTCGCGCCGACAGCGCGCCGATTTTCAGCGTCGCCAACATCAAGAAGCCCGGCAGTTTCGAGATGACCGAAATCCAGGCGCTGGAAACGCCTGCGATCGCGTTCTTCCTGACCTTGCCAGCGCCGATCGCCGCGCTCGACGCTTGGGAAAAACTCCTGCCCACCGCGCAGCGCATGGCCGAATTGCTCGACGGCGTGGTGCTGGACGAATCGCGCAACGCGCTCGGCCGCCAGCGCATCGCCCACATCCGCGACGAATTGCGCGCCTACGACCGCCAGCACGAAGCGCCGCCGATTTCCAAGAACACCCGCTGGTGATGTCCTGTAGGAGCGGCTTCAGCCGCGATGACAGTCCTCGGGCGCTTTATCGCGGCTGAAGCCGCTCCTACAGATAGTTCGCCAATGACCGACCCCGCCGCCCGTATCGCCGAACTGCGTCGCCGGATCGACGACGCCAACCATCGTTATTACATCCTCGACGACAATTCGATCCCGGATGCCGAATACGATCGGCTGATGCGCGAACTGGAAGCGCTGGAAGCCGCGCATCCGGAATGTATCGATGCGTCGTCGCCTACCCAACGCGTCGGCAATCAGCCGTCGCCGAAATTCGAGGAAGTCGCGCACAGCGTGCCGATGCTGTCGCTGGGCAATGCCTTCACCGACGAGGAGATCGTGGATTTCGTCGCCCGCATCGAGAAGGAAACCGGCGACGGCGCGCCGATGTTCTCGGTCGAACCCAAGCTCGACGGACTGGCGATCAGCCTGCGCTACGAACACGGCGTGTTCGTGCGCGGCGCGACCCGCGGCGACGGCAGCACCGGCGAGGATGTCACCGCCAATCTGCGCACCGTGAAGTGCATTCCACTGCGGCTGCGCGATGACGCCGGCCCGGTGCCGGATGTGCTCGATGTGCGCGGCGAAGTGTTCATGCCCAAGGCCGCGTTCGACCGCTACAACGCGTGGGCGTTGGAGAACGGCGAAAAGACGTTGGCGAATCCGCGCAACGGCGCCGCCGGCTCGCTGCGCCAGCTCGATCCGCGCATGACCGCGAAACGTCCGCTGAGCTTCTACGCGTACGCTTTGGGCGAAGTCAGCGTGATGCCGGCGGGCGTCGACACCCATTCGCAGGCGTTGGCATGGTTGAAAACTCTCGGCCTGCCGATCTGCCCGGAAGCGCGCACCGCGCGCGGCGTCGACGGCGTGCTCGCGTTCTATCGCGACCTCGGCGCGCGCCGCGATGCATTGCCCTACGACATCGACGGCTCGGTCTACAAACTCGACCGCTACGACCAGCAGCGCGCGATGGGTTTCGTCTCGCGCGCGCCGCGCTGGGCGATCGCGCACAAGTATCCGGCGCAGGAAGAAATGACGTTCGTCGAAGCCATCGACGTGCAGGTCGGCCGCACCGGCGCGCTGACCCCGGTCGCGCGGCTGAAGCCGGTGCAGGTCGCGGGCGTGGTCGTCACCAACGCCACGCTGCACAACGCCGATCAGGTCGCGCGCCTCGACGTGCGCGTCGGTGATGCGGTGATCGTGCGTCGTGCCGGTGATGTGATTCCCGAAGTCGTGCGCGTCATCGACGAGCGCCGCCCGCGTGACGCTGCTGGCGAGCCACTGCATCCGCCGTACGCCTTGCCGACGGTCTGCCCGGTCTGCGGCTCGGCGGTCGAACGCGACGAGGGCGAAGTCGTCGCCCGCTGCACCGGCGGCCTGTTCTGCGCCGCGCAGCGCAAGCAGGCGCTGATCCATTTCGCTTCGCGCCGCGCGATGGACATCGAAGGTCTCGGCGAACGCTTCGTCGATGCGCTGGTCGAGTTCGGCTACGTCAAGACCGTCGCCGATCTCTACATGCTGACCCTCGACGATTTCCTCGACATGAAGCGCCGTGCCGACGAACGCGAAAGCACCACGCCGGAAACGGTGAAGGCGGGCAAGGTTGCCAGCAAATGGGCGGAAAATCTCATCGCGGCGATCGACGCCAGCCGCGACACCGCGCTGGAGCGCGTGCTGTTCGCTTTGGGAATTCGCGATGTCGGCGAAAGCACCGCGAAGACGCTGACGCGGCATTTCGGCGCGCTCGATCCGCTGATGGCCGCCGATGAAGACACCCTCAAGCAGGTGCCGGACGTGGGTCCCATCGTCGCAGCGAGAATCGCGCATTTCTTCGCCGAGCCGCACAACCGCGAGGTCATCGCGGCGCTGCGTGCGAACGGTGTGCGCTGGCCCGAAGGCGCGCCGCAGCGTTCGAGCGAGGGTCCGCTCGCCGGCAAGACCGTGGTGTTGACCGGTGGCCTGGCCTCGATGTCGCGCGACGAAGCCGGCGCAAAACTCGAAGCGCTCGGCGCGAAGGTCTCGGGCAGCGTCTCGAAGAAAACCGGAATCGTGATCGCCGGAGAAGCTGCAGGCAGCAAACTCGCGAAGGCGCAGGAGCTCGGGATCGAAATCTGGGACGAAGCAAAATTGCTGGTGTTCCTCGCCGAACACGACAACGCATGAGCGATTGGCGGCCGACCGCTTTGCTCGACGCACTGCGTCTGCGCGCCAGGCTGTACGCGACCATCCGCGCCTTCTTCGCCGAGCGCTCGGTGCTGGAAGTCGAAACGCCGGTGCTGTCGGTCGCCGGCAACACCGACGCCAACATCGAATCGTTCTCGCTCGATTTCTCCGGGCGTACCGACGGCGCGCCGCGAACGCGCTGGCTGCGCACATCCCCCGAGTTCCCGCTGAAGCGTCTGCTCGCGGCTGGCGTCAGCGATTGCTACGAACTCGGCCGCGTGTTCCGCAACGGCGAGGCGGGTGGCCGGCACAATCCCGAATTCACGATGCTGGAGTGGTATCGAATCGGCTGGGATCACCGTCGGCTGATCGATGAAACCGTCGAACTCGTGCAGGCCGCGCTGCAATTGACCGGTCGCAGCGCGACCGTGGCGACAACGCCTTTCCGCGATCTCTATCGCGACCGGCTCGGCATCGATCCCTTCACCGCTGCCGATGTCGAACTGCGTGCCGCGCTCGGCGATATCGAGATCGACCCGCGGGGCCTCAACCGCGACGATTGGCTGGACCTGCTGATGACCCATCGGCTGCAGCCGGGTTTCGATCGCAACGGCATTCTCGTCGTGTACGACTATCCGGCTTCGCAGAGCGCGCTGGCGAAGATCCGCGCAGGGCAGGGCGGCGAACCGGCGGTCGCGGAGCGCTTCGAGCTGTATCTCGGCCCGCTGGAACTCGCGAACGGTTATCACGAGCTGACCGATGCCTCGGAGCAGCGCGCGAGGTTTCTGCGCGACCATGCCGTCCGCGCAGAACGTGCTGCGCTGCTACCGCCGCTCGACGAAGCGCTGCTGGCGGCGATCGCGGCCGGTTTGCCGGACTGCGCCGGGGTGGCGCTCGGCGTCGAACGGCTGCTGATGGTGATGCTCGGTACCGACCGTATCGCCGATGTTCTGGCCTTCGATTTCGGTCATGCGTGAGCCGGCTCGCGGGATTCCTGAACGGACTTCCGCCGGCCGTGTGCCGGACTGGAAAATTAGCCGGCCGTTCATGCGCCCGGGCCGACGCTAGGCCCACGCAAACACTGGCGTCACACAACTCGGGGGTTGGAAACAATGCGCAACACACTCTTCCTCATCGCGTCCGTTACGGCAGCCGGATTCACCAGCGCGCCAGCTCAGGCGCAATGGTCGAGCGGCGGCTACGACGACGACCTGATCCGCTGCGAATCGCGCGATGGCCGCACCGAGCGCTGCGAGACCTATGGCGGCAATGCCCAGTTCGTGCGCCAACTCTCCAACACCCCTTGTATACGCGGCCGCAGTTGGGGCACCGACTCGCGGGGTGTCTGGGTCAGTTCCGGATGCCGCGCCGAATTCCGTGTCGACAGCGGCTATGGCTACGACAATGGCTATGACGACAACAGCTATGGTTACGGAAGCGACTATGGCTACGGCAGCAGCAGCGCCTTCCGCTGTGAATCCCGCGATGGACGCACCGAACGCTGCAACAGCTACGGCGGTCGCGCCCAGTTCGTCCGTCAACTGTCGAATACGCCCTGCGTTCGCGGTCAGAGCTGGGGCAGCGACTCGCGCGGCGTCTGGGTCAGCAATGGTTGTCGCGCCCTGTTCACGACGAACGGGGGCTATGGCAACAACTACGGAAACAATTACGGCAACAACTATGGAAACAGCTATGGCAACGGTGTGGTGCGCTGCGAATCGCGCGACAACCGCAGCCAGAACTGTTCGATCTCGTCCGGTCGCAATGACAGTGTCCGCTTGCTGCGCCAACTGTCTGATAAGCCCTGCATCGAAAATCAGACCTGGGGCCGTTCGCGCACAGGCGTGTGGGTGACCCAGGGCTGTCGTGCGGAGTTCGTGAGCGGTCGCGGCGGCAGCAACAACAACGATGGTTACCAGCGTCCGCCCGGCGACTTGGGTGGTATGCCGGGCGGCAAGCGTGCGCCGGTCCGTCAAGAGACTTCCGGCGGACGCGAGCCCGGCGATCTCGGCGGTGCCATCGCGACACCAGCGAGTCAGCGTCCATCGCCCGAAGTCGTGATGGGCCGTCCGGGCAACGTCGATGGCAACGTCGAGCGCGTGGAACGCCAATCCCGCCCGGTCGAGGAAGCGCCCGGGCGGCTTGAAGTCCAGACGGTCGAAAACGAGCCGGGTCGGGTCCAACAGCGCGGTACCGGCGGTGCCGCCGAGGCCGAAGTCGGCGCGACACAGCCCGCACAGCGCGAACGCGGTGTAGAGCGCGGCGAACGTCCGTACTGAGAACGCCGCCCATCGATGCGATCTGTGACGTTGTCTCGCCTCTGCGACCCGGCTTCGGCCGGGTCGTTTCGTTTGCGGACCGGTAGAATGCGCGCATGAAGGACGAAATCGATTACACGCGCTACGACCGCATCCGCCCGATCCGCTGGACCGGCGACATGCTGGAACTCCTGGACCAGCGCAAACTGCCGTTCACCGTCGAATATATCGCTTGCCGCACCGCCAGTTCGGTCGCGGTCGCGATCCATGCCCTGATCGTGCGCGGTGCGCCAGCGATCGGCATCGCCGCCGCCTGGGGCGTGGTGCTCGCTGCACGCGAGCTCGATGCCACCCATGCCGGTGCGATCGAGACCGCAGCCGAGGCCGCCGAACGGCTGGAACCGGTCATGCAACAGCTCAACGCCGCGCGACCGACAGCGGTCAATCTGGCCTGGGCGTTGGCGCGCATGCGTCGGGCGCTGGGCAATGCCGGCGACGATTGGCGAACCGTGCTGTTCCGCGAGGCGCAGGCGATCGCCAGTGAAGACCTCGCGGCGAATCACAAAATGGGCAAACTCGGCGCAGCGCTGATCGCCAAGGGCAGCGGAGTGCTCACCCACTGCAATACCGGCTCGCTGGCGACTGCGGGCTTCGGCACCGCACTCGGCGTGATTCGCGCGGGCGTGGCCCAGGGCCGCATCGACCGCGTGTTCGCCGGCGAAACCAGGCCCTGGCTGCAGGGTGCGCGCTTGACCGTGTGGGAACTGCAGCAGGATGGTATCGACGCCACCCTGATCGCCGACGCAGCAGCGTCGCATCTCATGAAGACCGGACAGGTACAGTGGGTGATCGTCGGCGCCGACCGGATCTGCGCCAATGGCGACGTCGCCAACAAGATCGGCACCTACCAGCTCGCCATCGCGGCGCGTTACCACGGCGTCAAGTTCATGGTGGTGGCGCCTTCGTCCACGGTCGATATGGCGACTGTCAGCGGCGGAAAGATCGAAATCGAGGAACGTGACCCCGGTGAACTGTTCGGTGTCGGCGGCGTGCGTACAGTCGCTGAAGGCATCAAGGCCTGGAATCCGGTGTTCGATGTCGCGCCTTCGGAACTCATCGATGCCATCGTCACCGAACGCGGTGTCGTCGAACGCCCGAACCGGGTATCGATGCAGACCTTTTTCGGCCACTGAGCGCGCGGATTCCGCCCGATTTCCGCAGGCTGGCATCGGGCCTGATCGGGTGCTCGCAAGTCGCTGTTTCTGCATGGAAAAAAGGCACCGCGCAGCGGGGCGTCGAAGGCCCTCGCGTGCTACAATTCCGGCTTCGCGCATGGACCCGCGCGCGCCCTCCGGAGCGACTCCAAGACAGCCCCCGACGCAGCAGGGGCGTTCTCGCGTGTCGGTCTGGCTGCGGCGCCCGCGCTGTCGTGCCGCCACTCCTGCCTAAGAAGTCGTAATGACCGATCTCGCGAAAGAAATCATTCCCGTCAATCTCGAAGACGAGATGCGCCGCAGCTATCTCGATTACGCCATGAGCGTGATCGTGGGACGCGCGCTCCCGGACGTGAGGGACGGCCTGAAGCCGGTGCATCGCCGCGTGCTGTTCGCGATGAACGAGCTGGGCGCGCACAGCAACAAGCCGTACTACAAGTCGGCGCGCATCGTCGGCGACGTGATCGGCAAGTACCACCCGCACGGCGACCAGTCGG
>CAZGBA010000128.1:0-9923 GCA_964523435.1 uncultured Xanthomonas sp. | reverse complement strand
GACCGGCAGGATTCCGATCTCTGGTACCTCACCGGCGTCCCCGAGCCCGAAGCCGTGCTGGTGCTGATCCCCGGCCGCAAGCACGGCGAGGCGCTGCTGTTCTGCCGCGAGCGCGATCCCGAGCGCGAAGGCTGGGACGGGCCGCGCACCGGCCCGGAAGGCGCGGTCGACGCCTTCGGCATGGACGATGCGTACCCGATCGACGATCTCGACGAGATCCTCCCCGGCCTGCTCGAAGGCCGCACCCGCGTCTACTACCATTTCGGTCGCGACACCGACTTCGACCTCAAGCTGATCGGCTGGCTCAACCGCGTGCGCGCGCAGATGCGGATGGGCGCGCAGCCGCCGCACGAATTCCTCGAACTGGGTCATCTGCTTGACGAGATGCGGCTGTTCAAGGACCGCGACGAACTGAAGCTGATGCAGCGCGCCGCCGATATCAGCATCGAAGCGCACCGCGCGGCGATGCATGCGGCAAGACCGGGCATCCACGAATACGAACTGCAGGCGGAGATCGAACGCGTGTTCCGCCGTCACGGCGCTGAGCCGGCCTACGGCAGCATCGTCGGCGCAGGCGATAACGGCTGCGTGCTGCATTACCGCGCCAACAACGCGCAGGCGAAGGACGGCGCGCTGGTGCTGGTCGATGCCGGCGCGGAGTATCGCGGTTACGCGGCCGATATCACCCGCACGTTTCCGGTCAACGGACGCTTCAGCAAGGAACAGCGCGCGCTGCACGATCTGGTCGGCGCGGCGCAGCGTGCGGCGCTGGCCCAGGCGCGACCCGACGTGCCCTACGACGCCGGACATCACGCAGCGGTCGAAACCCTGACCGAAGGTCTGCTCAAGCTGGGCCTGCTCAAGGGCACGCTGGAAAAAAACATCGGCGAAGAGCACTACAAGCGTTTCTACCGGCACAAGACCGGGCATTGGCTGGGTCTCGACGTCCACGACGTCGGCGAGTACCGCTTCGACGGCGACTCGCGCCTGCTCGAACCGGGCATGGTCTTCACCATCGAGCCGGGTCTGTACATCGGCAGCGACGACAAGAGCGTGCACGAGAAATGGCGCGGCATTGGCATCCGCATCGAGGACGACATCCTTGTCACGAAAGAAGGCCACAAGGTGCTCACCGACAAGCTCGCGCGCAGTGCGGACGAGATCGAGGATTTCATGGCGGGTGGATGATCAGGACGCGAGTCGTCGCTCTTCGTAGGAGCGACTTCAGTCGCGATGCCCGCGATCTCCGGCTGGCAGAGAAAAAACGCTTCGCCGGAAGTACGATGCCATCGTGCAGAATCACCGAAGCGTCATTGCGGAGCCGGGACGTCGGATTGCTGGCTTCTTTGCCTTGCTCGGGTTTGTGGGCTTCGCGACTGAAGTCGCTCCTACAGGGGACTACGCCATAAGGTTTTCGCAGGACGTTTTTCGTAGGAGCGACTTCAGTCGCGAAACCCGTGACCTTTGACCGGCGGAGAAGCGAATCTCCGGAATGCGATGTCATCGTGCGCGAGATTTACCGAAGGGGCATCGTTGGGTGGATGCGTCGGAGTGCTGGCCTCTCTTGATGATGTCTGGGTTTGTGGGCTTCGCGACTGAAGTCGCTCCTGCAGGAAGCCTATTCGGCGCGCGAACCATCCGGATTGTGCTCGATCATCCACAGCCCGCCCCAGAGTTTGAGGTCGAGTTCGTAGCCTTCGCGCTGTTTCTGCATCAACCACGCTGGCGCCTGCGCGCGCGGCACCGTATGCACGATGATGTCTTCGTTGTCCACGCCGCCGCCGTCGCCGACTTTCACCAGATCGCGGGCGCGCACGAAGGCGATGCGCTCGTTGCTCATGCCCGATGACGTGGGGCCGATCAGCAACACTTCGACCTTATTCGCCTGCCAGCCGGTTTCTTCGATCAGTTCGCGGCGTGCGGTGTCTTCCAGCGTGTCATGCTCGTGATCGTCGCCGACCAGACCAGCGGGCATTTCGATGGTGCGTGCGCCCAGCGGGACGCGATACTGTTCGACGAACAGCACTTCGTCCTGCGGCGTCACCGCGACGATGATCACGGCCATGCCGTTGGCGTGGTGGTTGCGCTCGCAGGATTCCCAGCGGCCGATGCGCACCAGGCGCAGCCACTGGCCTTCGTAGAGTATTTCGCGGGGTTCGGTCATGCGGGCCTCGTTGGAGATGGATTCGTGTTCATGCCTGCGGCGCGTGGTCGGCGAAATTCAGACCGCCCGCCGCGTAGACGCGCCTGCGCGTCATCGGGCCGAAGCGCAGCATTTCGCAGATCGCACCCAGCGCTGTGGCATCGGCGCCGCCACGATGAAAGCGCGGCGCGGCGTCGCCGACCGGCGCATCACAGGCAATGGTGGTCAGCTGCCGGAACAGCAGGGCGTTGCTGCGGTGTTCGCGCAGTTTCACGGCCGCTTGCGCGGCGCCGCGAAAACGCAGGAACGGTACTTCCTCGACCCGCGCCAGCAGACTGTCGAGGTCGCCGAAATGCGCGAGCAGCACCGCTGCGGTCTTCGCGCCGATCCCGGGCACGCCGGGGATGTTGTCGACCGCATCTCCGCTGAGTGCGAGGTAATCTGCGATCTGGTGCGCCTCCACGCCGTGGCGCGCACGCACGCCGTGCGCGCCCCAGCGCTGGTTGCGGGCGTAGTCCCACTGTTCGTCGCCGATATGCAGCAACTGCGAAAGATCCTTGTCGGCCGACAGGATGATGCCGCGATGTCCCGCCGCGCGCGCACGCAACAGCGCGCTGCCGATCAGATCGTCGGCTTCGTATTCGCCGTGACCCAACACGTTCAATCCCAGCGCGGCGCAGAGCGATTTGCAGTGCGCGAACTGGCGCTTGAGTTCTTCCGGCGCGGGGTCGCGATTGGCTTTGTATGCGGGATACAGCGCATTGCGGAAACACGAGTCCAGCGCTTCGTCGAATGCGACCGCGATGTGCTTCGGGCGTTCGCGTTCCAGCACGTCCAGCAGAAAGCGCGCGAAACCCTGCACCGCATTGGTCGGCCAGCCGTCGGTATCGGTGAACTCGTCGGGCATCGTGTGCCAGGCGCGGAACACGTAGATGCTGGCGTCGATCAGGTAGACCGGCGGCGGCTCCGCGCGCGAATCGCTGCCGTGATGTTCCAGGCCGTGAGCGTCGAGATCGCGATCGAGGATGTCGTCGTCCTCGCCGCCGGTCATTGCGGGGTCCAGTCGGTCAACAGCGCGACGGGATCGGGGCGCTCGCGTTCCGGGGCCTCGCACTGCGCGGTGCCGATATGGATGAAGCCGGCCACGGCTTCATCGTCGCCGATGCCCAGCAGCGTGCGGATTTCGGGATCGTAGGCGACCCAGCCGGTGAGCCACTGCGCGCCGAAGCCCAGCGCCTGTGCGGCCTGCAGCAGGGCGAAGCAGACGCAGCCTGCGGACAGCAGCCGCTCCTGCTCGGGAATTTTTTCGTCGGGGCCGAGTCTGGCGATCACGGTGACGATGGTCGGGGCGAACGAGAACCGCTGCCGATCCTTTTCGATCACGCTGTCGGATGCGTCGGGGTCGCGCGCACGGCTGCGTGCGGCGAGTCGCTCGCCAAGACTGAGACGGGCGTCGCCTTCGATCCGCAAAAACCGGAACGGCGTCCGCTTTCCGTGGTCGGGCACGCGTGATGCGGCGCGCAGCATGCGCAACAGCGTGGGGTGATCGGGCCCGGGAGCGGTCAATTGCCGGCTCGGTACCGAGCGTCGGGCATCGAGCAATTGCAATATTTGGCTTGGATGATTTGCGAGTGGAGTCACAGACGTCCCGCTGGCAGTTGAAGGATGGTAACGTCTGGCAGACCAGCCGCCTCCCATTCTCCCCCGAAAAGACTCAGATGGACGATAACAGTCGGTTCCCCCATGGCCATTCGCCATTGGCACGCCAGTCCGCAGACAAGACTTTCGAGTCGATCCGCCGCGATGCGGTGACCTCGCTGTCGGGCGTGCTCGCGGGTTTCTGGGGCGATATCGAAGAGCAGGTGCGGCTCGCCGCGATCGCCAGCCACGAGAACAGCGCGATCTACGACGACCGGATCGCGATCCGGCTGTTGAACCAGCGCGCACTGGAACTGGCGAATCGCTATCGCGAATCGCTGGAGACCGCGTTCGACCAGTGGCGCAATCCGCGCCCGCGCGCGGTGATGGACAACAAGGGTCTGAGCCTGATGTCCGAGGCCCAGCTCGAAGTGCATCTGTCCGGTCAGCAGATCGTCGAACTGCTCGAACATCAGCTGATGCACCCGCTGCACCTGATGCACCAGCGGCTCGATTCGCTCGCCACCGCGCTCGGCCTGCCGCGTCAGGCGCCGGATACCAACCCGCTGCGCCCGGACGTGCCGGTCACCGCGCTGGTCAAACTCTTCAACGAAGACGATCTCACCCCCGAACTGCGCCGGCTGATCTTCCTGCAGCTGGAAAAACGCTTGTCCAAAGTGCTGGACGAGCTGTACACCAAGATCAACACCACCCTGGAACAGGGCTTCGCGCCGCGCGATATGCCGGTCGCGCCGTCCGCGCCGATCATGGCGCCACCTGCAGCGGGCTGGACCCCGGATGGTGGTCTGGTCGAGGGCCGCGGTTCGCAGCAGGGCGGCTTCCAGCAGGGCGGCTTCCAGCAGGGAAACCCGCCGCAGGGCGGCCAACCCGGCTACGGCCAAGCACCCAATCTGCCCTGGGACTTCGGTGCTCAGGCCATGGGCGGCGGTCAGCCGGCGCCCGGCGGCCTGCTCGCCAGCGGCGGCGGCCGGCCGCTGCGCTATCGCGAAGACGTCCATCAGCAACTGCGTGCATGGAGGCAGACCGTGCTGCGCCCGGGCTCGATGTCGCCCACCGCCGCATCCGTGGCCGGCCTGCGCGTGCTTGCGCCGCAGGAACTGCTCGGCATCGCCGCGATGCTGCAGGGCGACGATCCGGCGCCCTACGTCCGCGCGCTGGCCGGCGACGATTCCCGTCCGCTGTCGGCGGTGATCCGCGACCAGATCGTCAGCGGCTCGCGCCAGCTCGGCTACGACCCCACCCAGACCCGCTTCAGCGAGCTGGACGAGGATGCGATCGATCTGGTCGGCATCCTGTTGCAGACCCTCTCCCGCAGCCATGCGACGCTGCAGCGCTCGCGCGCGCTGTACGGCCGTCTGGTGGCGCCATACCTCAAGCTGGCGCTGAGCGACGACAGCCTGTTCGATCAGCGTGCCCATCCCGGCCGCAAGCTGCTTGAAGCGCTGAGCGAAGCCTGCGACGGCAACGTCGGCGACTCGCCGCAGGACCAGCAGACCCTCACCCACGCCGAACTGGCCGTAGGCCGCGTGGTCGAGGAATACCGCGACGACAAGGCGATCTTCGAGCTGGCCGCCACGGAGCTGCGCGATCATCTCGACCAGCAGAAGCGGATGCGCGAAGTCGCCGAACAGCGCGCCGCCGATGCGGTCAGTGGCCGCGAGCGCCTGCAGCATGCGCGCCGTGCGGTCGACGAACTGCTGGGCTCGCGCCTCGGCCAGCGTTCGCTGACCGACGGCATCGCCGAATTCCTGACCGGCCACTGGCGCCATCATCTGGTGCAGACCTGGCTGCGCGAAGGCCCGAGTTCGGCCCAGTATCTGTCTGCGGTGTCGGTGGGCGAAAGCCTGATCCAGATCGACGCCGACGCCGCCCGCGCCGAAGGGTCGAGAGTCGCCGACAAGATTCTCGAATTGCAGGGGCCGCTCGGCCGCTGCTACGCGAGCTGCGGTCTCGATGCGGTCGCCGCCCGCGATTCGCTGGCGAAGATCGTGACCGCGCTGGCCTTCCCGGACCAGCCGCGCAGTCTGCATCAGGTGCCGGTGGAAGACTCCGCCGTCGAAGTCAGCGACGCCGCCAACTGGGGCGGGTTGCGGGTGGTCGGCGGCACCGACAGCCTCGACTACGATCTGTCGATCGCCGCGCGCATGCGTCGCCTGCGGGTCGGCCAGAACTTGCGCCTGATCGAGGACGACGGACGCGAAAGCGCCGCACGCATCGCTTGGGTGAGCCCGCTCACCTCGCGTTTCCTGATCGTCAACCGCCGCGGCATGCGCAAGCTGGTGGTGTCGCCGGAAGAACTCGCGGCGCTGGTCGGCAAGGGCCGGGTGAGCCTGCGCTCGTCCGAGGCCCCGTTCGACGAGGCCCTGCGCGACATGTGGCAACAGCTGAGCCAGACCCGCGCCGCCGTCGGCTGAGCGCCCGTGGCGAGCGTTTTCTCCAAGGCCGTCGACGTGTCCCGTCAGCGGCCTTCGTTTTTTGCGGCGCCGGCCGGATCGTGAAGGCGGACGCACCTGCTACGATGCCGGCAACCGATGCGGATCGATGGGGAGCAGGCAATGGCGGAAGCAGGTGCGGACACAGCGACGGAGACGGCTGCGGAAGCCGTCGTGACGAAAGTGATCATCGGCGCGGTGCGTGAAACCGCCCATGGCGAACGGCGCGTGGCGCTGACGCCCGAAACCTGCAAGAAGCTCGTGGCCGCAGGCGCCAATGTGCGCATCGAGCGCGGCCTCGGCGACGGCGCGCACTCTCCCGACACGGCGTATGTCGATGCCGGCGCCGAAGTCGTCGACAGCGCCGATGCGGTGCTGGCCTCCGCCGATATCGTGGTCTGCGTGCAGCCGCCATCGGCGCAGGCGATCGCTGCGATGAAATCCGGCGCAGTGCTGGTCGGCATGCTGCAGCCGCAGGGCGACGCCGCACGCGGCGAAGCCATCGTTTCGCGCCAGATCGTCGCCTTCCCGCTGGAACGCCTGCCGCGCACCACCCGCGCGCAGGCCATGGACATCCTCAGCTCGCAGGCCGGCATGGCCGGTTACAAGGCGATGCTGATCGCCGCGCAGCTGGCGCCGCGCTTCTTCCCGATGCTCACCACCGCCGCCGGCACCATCCGCCCGTCGAAGGTGCTGGTGATCGGTGCCGGCGTGGCCGGTCTGCAGGCCATCGCCACTGCCAAGCGCCTCGGCGCCCAGGTCGAAGGCTTCGACGTGCGCCCGGAAACCCGCGAACAGATCGAATCGCTCGGCGGCAAGTTCCTCGATCTCGGCGTCAGCGCCGCAGGCGAGGGCGGTTACGCCCGCCAGCTCACCGACGAAGAGCGCGCCCTGCAGCAGCAGCGCCTTGCCGATCATCTGAAGAACATCGACGTGATCGTCGCCACCGCCGCCGTGCCCGGTCGCCCCGCGCCGAAGATCGTCAGCGCGGCGATGGTGGCCGGCATGAAGCCCGGCAGCGTGATCGTCGATCTGGCCGCAGAAACCGGCGGCAACTGCGAACTCACCCGGCCCGGCGACAACGTCGTCCACGGCGGCGTGACCGTGTCCGGCCCGCTGAACCTCGCCAGCAGCGGCGCGATGCACGCCAGCGACATGTTCGCGCGCAACGTCTTCAATTTCGTCTCGCTGCTGCTGAAGAAGGACGGTTCACTGCAGTTCGACTGGAACGACGAACTGTTGGCGAAGACGGTCTGGCCGGAACGCGCCGCCGGCTGAGGCCAGCAAAGACCCTGCTGCACCCGGGTCGATGTCGTGTGATCGGCGTTATGCTTGTGGCCTGACGAAGGGGCGTCGGTCTGTCCGCTCGAAGCGATCGCGATGAGCGGAATATCTTCTTCGCGGGGCGCCCATCCGGCGACCTGCACAGCCAACGAGGAGTTGCGTCATGCCCGATCCGACCCCCGATCCGATCGAATACCCGAAGCCGCCTTCGCCTGATGACGAGGACCAGCGTCCGGAAACGTCCGCCATGGACGTCGATTCCGATCCGGATGGCGAGGCCGATGCCGATAACGATGCTGACGACACCGAAGGCACGGCATCGAACAGCCCGTTGAGCGGTACGGCATCGTCAAACAATGCATCGAGCAGCGCATCGAGCGGAACCTCCGGCGGCAGCGCGCGCGGCATCGACGAGCATGCCATCGAGAAGTGGACCCCGGAACAGCAGAAGGTCTTCAATTCGGTCAAGGACAAAGTGCAGGAGCTGGGCATCGCCAAGGACGACGTGCAGCGCATCGCCGCGTTCAGCGTGCTGCAGTTCATCGCCGAAAAAGACCGCAAGCCGGATACGCGCGTGGACCGCGTGCAGGCGGTGAACGCCAACGGCGACACCATCGTGCGGATGGAGAACATGAAATACGGCGACCGCGAGCCGATCTTCACCAACGACGTGCGCATGAAGGACGCGCCGGCATTCGATCAGAGCGCCGCGCAGATCGAACAGGCCAATCAGCGCCTGCACGCCAAGTCCGCCGCCGAACAGAACATCGCCATGCACCAGCAGAACCAGGACAACAACCAGCACGAGCGGATGAATACGCTGCAGGCGACCGAAGACCAGGTGATGGCGCGGGTGCAGTCGTCGAATTCGGCGATCAGGCGCTGACACGACGCTGAAGCCGGGCGGCATCGCAACGTCGCGCCGAACGCTTCCGAGTACGAAAAGCAACGGCGCCTTCCGGCGCCGTTGTCGTCTCCGCATCGCGATGGATTATTTCGCGGGCGCTGCGGCCGCCGTCGTCGGCGCCTTCGCAGCCATCATCTTGTCGCGCGCCGCGCGGAACGGGTTGTCGGCATACCAGTTCGGCCACTTGTCGTCGAACGCCAAGGCCAGACCCACTTCGTAAACGGCGGCGAGATCCTGCATCGTGCCGTCGAGTTTCCAGGTCGCCGCATCGTACTGGTCGCTGGGCTTGTGGTAGTGGTTTTCGTTGTACATTTTTCCCGCCGCTTCGCCCGCGACTGTGCCGCCGTCGAGCAGATCGGTGCCGCCGTCGGGATACAGCGCCGGCACGCCGGCCTTGGCGAAGTTGAAATGATCGGAGCGGAAGTAATAGCCGCCGGCCGGGTTCGATTCCTCCACCAGCTTGCGGCCCTGACGTTCGGCGATCGGCTTGAGGATGTCTTCCAGTTCCGAATTGCCCATGCCGACAACGGTGAGGTCGCGGGTGCGGCCGGCCACGCTCATCGCGTCGAGATTGATCACGCCGACGGTGTTTTCCAGCGGAATGCTGGGATGCGCGACGTAATACTTCGAACCCAGCAGCCCGGATTCCTCCAGCGTCACCGCCGCGAACAGCACCGAGCGCTTCGGCTTCGCGCCCTTCGCCAACAGTTCGGCGATTTCCAGAATGCCGGCGACGCCGGTCGCGTTGTCCACCGCACCGTTGTAGATGGTGTCGCCCGAACCGTCCGGATTCTTCTCGTCGATGTGGTGGCCCAGGTGGTCCCAGTGCGCCATGTAGACGATCGCTTCGTTCGGCGTTTCCGCACCTGGCAGCAGCGCCAGCACGTTGCGCGATTCCTTCTCGGCGATGGTGCTCTTCAGCGTGACGCTCGCCTTCGCCGGCAGCGGCATCGGCTTGAAGCCGCGTTTGCCGGCCGCAGCACGCATCTTCTCCAGATCCAATCCGGCATCCGCGAACAGCGCCTTCGCCTGCTCGCCGGTGATCCAGCCCTGCAGCGGCACGCGCGGCGCCGGGTCGTCGGCCGCGCGCAGATCGTATTGCGCGCCGGACCATGAATTCTTCACCACGTCCCAACCGTACGACGCACCCTCGGTGTCGTGGATGATCAGCGCCGCCGCCGCACCCTTGCGCCCGGCTTCCTCGAACTTGTACGTCCAGCGCCCGTAATAGGTCATGCGGTTGCCGTCGAACAGCGTCGGATCCTTGGCGTGAAAGCCCGGATCGTTGACGAACATCACCACGGTCTTGCCCTTCACATCGACACCGGCGTAATCGTTCCACTGCTGCTCCGGCGCATCCACGCCGTAGCCCACGAACACCAGATCGCTCGCGTCGATCTTCACCTCGGGCTGGCCGGTACGCGTACCGATCACCATGTCGGTGCCGAACTTCAGCGCATGCGGTTTGCCCTTGACGTCGATGGTCATCGTCGTCGCT
>CAZGBA010000127.1:0-9927 GCA_964523435.1 uncultured Xanthomonas sp. | reverse complement strand
TGGCGATGAAGCCCTTCTGCGGCTACAACTTCGCCGACTACTTCGCGCACTGGCTGTCGTTCGATCAGCGCGCTGCGCATCTGCCGAAAATCTTCCACGTGAACTGGTTCCGCAAGGGCGACGACGGAAAATTCATGTGGCCGGGCTTCGGCGACAACCTGCGCGTGATCGAATGGATGATCGGGCGCGTGAAGGGCGCCGCCGGTGCCCTCGATACGCCGATCGGCGCGCTGCCGCGTCCGGACGACCTGAACCTCGACGGCATCGCGCTGGGCGACGAAGCGCGCGAGAAGCTGTTCGGTTTCGACCGCGCGGGCTGGCAGTCCGAATTCGCCAGCATCGGCGCCTTCCTCGACGAATACGGCCCGCGCATGCCGTCGGCGCTGAAGGCCGAGCAGGCTACGATTCTGACCGAGTTGTCTCGTGCCGATCAGTGACATCGGTCGTGCCCGCAGGTTTCGCTTAGAATCCTCAAATGCAGAATCGCGCGACCTTGAACAAGCAGCAGGCGCTTTGGCAGCAAGGTCAGCGTTATGGCCGGATGGAGCAATGGCGGCAGGCGGCAGATGCCTTTGAAGCGATAGTCGATCGCGATCCTTCCTTTGTGCCTGCTTGGCTCGAGCTATGCTCGGCGAAGGAAAAGCTGGATGCCTACCGCGATGCTCGAAAGGCCGTGCTGCGGGCCGCGGAGACCGTCCAGGTGCCGCCGATGGTCGGCATGGTGGTGGCGCGCCGCCTGCGCCAGTTCGAAGCGCTCCCGGAGCTGCAACGCTACATCCGCGACACCCATTTGCTGGAAAGGATTTCTCCGGAGTTGATGGTCGACATGGCGACGTTCTTCGCCAGCGCCGGCGACCATGCCATGACCCTGCCGTGGATCGAGCATGTGCTGAAGCAGCGTCCCGATTTCGCGGAAGCGCACAACATGCACGGCGTCGCGCTGATGTTCGCAGGCAGATCAGAGGAATCGGCAGCAGCGTTCGAGCGGGCGCTGCGGATCCGGCCAAACTATTCCAATGCCTACGCATTGCTGTCGCGGGTGGCGAAGATCGGCCCAGACAACAACCGTGTCGGTACGCTGCGTCGGTTACTGTCGCAGTCGAACCTGAGTGCGAAAGACGAGACCAACTACCTTCACGCACTGCACAACGAACTGCACGACCTGGGCGATTACGACGCGGCATGGGCGGCGCTCGCGCGCATGTGCATCGCGCGCAAGCCGTCGCAGCTCTACGACCACGCGAAGACACTGGGGATGTTCGACGCGATACGGCGAACGTTCGATGCCGAATTCTCACGTGCTGGGCCAGCGGCCGACTATGAAGGCCCGATCCCGATCTTTATCGTCGGCCTGCATCGTAGCGGCACGACGTTGCTGGAGCGCATTCTTTCCGGGCACCCGGAAGTGGCCGACGCGGGCGAAACCTACACTTTCACGGCGCAGTTGCGCTATGCGGCGGACCACTTCTGCCGCGTTGTCGCCGATCCGGTCATCGTCGAGCGAGCGTCAGGGTTCGATTATGCCGCCGTGGGCCGGGGCTTCCTCGATGGCATGCGCTGGCGCAGCCAGGGAAAAGCGTTCATTACCGAGAAGCTGAATCCGAACTTCGTCTTGCTGGGGCCCATTGCCAAGGCGCTACCGCAGGCGCGGCTTCTGCATATGCACCGGGATCCCGCCGACACATGCTTTTCCAATCTGCGGACGCTGTTTACCCATGAGGCGGCGTATTCCTATGATCAGGTTGAAATGGCCGATTACTGCAGGGCCTATCACGACCTGATGGCGCACTGGCGCGGCGTCTTGCCAGGGCGCGTGGTCGATATCGAATACGACGAGATGGTCAATGCGCCCGAGGCGCAGGCGCGGAGGATCTCCGCGCATTGCGGGTTCGATTTCGTGCCGGAGATGCTGAAGGTCGAGCGCAACTCGGGCATGGTTGCCACGGCGAGTTCCAATCAGGTGCGCAAAGGCATCATGACCAATCGAGGTGGTGTTTGGCGGGCTTACGAACGCCATCTGGGACCGATGCTCGACCGGCTGACGATGCACGGCCTGCTGTAACCGACTGTGATTGCTGTCGCTGCAGAATTTGATCTGATCGGTGTCGGTGCAGCCATCTCTGGGCTATGGTGCGCCTGTCCGCATCCCCGGGAGCCCTGCGCATGAGCCTCAACGTCTTTCCCGCCTTCGCCGTGCCGATGGCGGAAACCTTCCACCCCGAGCCCGCTGCGCTCAACGAAGCGCTCATGCGGGTGATCCTGGCGCTGGAAGCGCAGGGCGCCGGCTATCGCAATCCGGACCCGGTCGTGCATCAGCCCGAAGGTCTGTTCGAGAGCGAATTCGACTTCTTCGCGCGCGAAGAGGCCTGCGTACAGGCGCTGCGCGGCTGGGTGTGGGGCTCGCTGGGCGAATTCCTGCGCAACATCAATCCGGATCTCGCCGAAGGCACCCGCGGGCTGCGCATCGCCAGCCAGACCTGGTTCCATCTCACCCGCGACAGTGGCTACTTCGGCTACCACAACCACCCGATGGCCAGTTGGTCTGGGGTGTACTGCGTGTCCGACGGTCAGCCCGATCCCGAGTATTCGAACAACGGCTGCCTCGTGTTCCCGCACCCGCAGCTGGCCGTCAACACGTTTCTCGACGCCGCCAATGCCCGCCTGCGCTGGCCTTTCAGTCACGGCAACTTCGTGATCACCCTCAAGCCGGGTCAACTGGTGTTCTTCCCGTCCTGGTTGGGGCATTACGTCACGCCGTTCCGTGGAGGGGGGCAGCGGGTCACGGTCGCGTTCAACGCCTGGTTCAGCCGCGCTAACTGATTGAGCCGCTTTGGCAGCGTTGCGCAGAACGCGGCCCGTATCCATCTGCAGCATAAAAAACGGCCTCCTTTCGGAGGCCGTTTCGTGACGCTTGACGCTGAACCGGAAGCGATCAGAACTTCTGGTTGTACTGCAGGTAGAAGAAACCACCGCCCGGCAGATCGTAGGCGCCGTCGAACGACTGCGCGAACGAGTTGCGGACGATCGGCGGATCCTTGCCGAAGATGTTGCGGGCGCCCGCGGAAACCTTGGCGTTCCACGGCAGCTTCAGGCCGACCTGCACGTCGTGGTACAGGCGCGAGCCGATACGGTTTTCCGAGCGCAAGTAGTTGCCATTCGCATCATAGATGTCGTGCGGGCAAATGTCGGTCGGAGTGATGCCGTATTCAAAGAGGTTTGCGTAGTCGGTGCATCCCTCGTCCATGGCCGAGTAGTAGCGCATCGCCCACGTGGCATCCCAATCGCCCTTCTGCCAGGACGTGGTGATGTTGGAGCGCAGACGCCAAGTCGGGCTGCCGTTGTACTCGCCGACCGTGCCGAAAAGGTCGTTCTCGGTCTGGTAGGTGTTATCCCACTGGAACGAGAATTTGCCCCATGCGGTTTCCGGCATCGCGTAGGTGACCTGGAAGTCGTAACCCTCGACCTTGCCCGAAGCGATGTTGAACGGACGGGTGTTGACCGCAATCAGGTCGCCGTTCGAGCTGTTGCGCGTCACGAGCGGGCAGAACACTGCACGTTGCGCCGCGAAGTCGGCAAACGGGCCATTGGGATCAAACGTCGCCGGATTGAAACAGGACGCCATCACGTTGTTGGCCGTGCGAGTCGAGAGCACCTGTTCGAGTTTGATCTGATACCAATCGAGCGTGAAGTTCAGGCCGGCTGCCCAGCTCGGGCTGTACACGATGCCGAAGCTGCGAGTCGTGGCACTTTCCGGCTGGAGGTCCGGGTTGCCGCCACCCAGCGAACGAATCTGCGCATTCGGCTGGATGGAGCCGCCGCCGAGGGTGCCGGGGGTTCCGGTGACCGCGGCAATGGTGACCGGCAGGCCTGTGCGCGGATCGGTATACGTGTAGGGCGTCACACAGTTCGTCTGGGTCGCGACAGACTGCGAGTTCCAAGCACGGGTGCTGCACGGATCGGTTGCCTGCGGGAAGCCCTCGGCTTCACCCGAGAACAGGTCCGTCACGCTCGGTGCACGGAACGATTCCGAGTAGGTGCCACGGAGCAACAGGTCATCGAAGACCTGCCATTTCAGGCTGAACTTGGACGACGTATCGCTGAAGTTGCGATTCACGGAAGTCAGTATCTGGGCGCCAGTGATCTGGTTGATGCTGGCGTTGGTACCATTGGCGTCGTAGCTGGTGTCGCGCACGGCCGCATTGAGTTCCAGCAACTTGATGCCCGGGATATCCGCCAGGATCGGTACATTCAACTCGAGGTAGGCTTCATCGGAGTTCAGGTTGCCTGAGGTGGGCAACTGGAAGTTATCCGACGAACCGCCACCAGCGATGAGCGCATCCGGCGAATTGACGAAGCCCGTGCGGCGATGTTCGAGGCCAACCGCGTAACCCAGCGGGCCGGCCGGGAGATCGACGATCGAGCCAGAGAGATTCGCGAAGTAATCCTTGGTCGTGTTTTCCGCGGACTCGTTCTTGGTGTAGCTGATGTAATTGATCATCGCATCGTGTTCAGCCTGCGTGATCACGCCCGCCGTCAGACCGAGATCCGGGCCGCCGAACACGTTGAACGGCACGCAGCCTGCGATGACTGCCGTGCCGTTCATGCACTCGAGCGCACCCGTGACCGGGTTGCGGCGAGAATCGCCGACGGCGCGACGGAGGTTGAACAGGTTGATGTAGTTCTGGCCGCGGGTGTTGATGCGCGAGTTCAGGAACGAATAGCCCGCGTCCCAGTACATGTCGCGGCCGAACAGATCGAACGAGCCATCCAGCGACAGCGTGATCGCGGTATTGTCGTTGTCGTAGTACGGCTTGCGCGGGCCGACGGCGATCGAGCGGAAGTTGGCGGAACGAAGGTTCTGGCCGAAGGGGTTGAACACGCTGCCGGCCGTCGGCGCGAAGGCCCACTGCGGGCCGTTGCCGCCGGTGACTGCCATCGTCAGCGGCACTTCGGCCAGCTGCTGGTTGGAGTCGCGCTTGACGTAGACCGCTTGCACGTTGGCGTTGATGTGGTCGGTCAGGCGCAGAGTGCCCTGGCCATACACGTTGAAACGCGAGATCGGCTGCAGCAGGTAGTTGACCGGCGCGAAGTTGTAGCGGTCGGAGCTGCCCGAACCGTCGAAGGTGTAGCTAACGAAGCGACGGAAATCAGTGGCCTGACGACCATCTTCGCCCGCGCGCAGCGTGTACGGACCACCCGCCACCGGAGTACAGGTCTGGAAGGCTCCGCCGAACGGCGTCAGCGCGCCGGCGCAGCGAACGAAATTGCCGTTCGCGTTGCTGCCGGAACCGAAGAAACCGCCAGAGGCCAGATCGCCAGCGCCGTAGACCGGCACTGAAGTAATGGTGCGGTCGCCGGCGTAGACCGGATCCTGGTTCTGGTAGCCGAGGCTGACCACAGCGTTCCAACGGTCGCTGTTCGAACCGATGGTGAAGTCGTAGGACTGCTGGAAGCCGTCGCCCTTGGTGTAGGCACCCAGGTACGCGTTGGCTTCGGCACCATCGAAATTCTTCTTGGTGATGATGTTGATCACGCCTGCGATCGCGTCGGAACCGTAGATCGCCGAGGCGCCATCCTTCAGTACTTCGATGCGTTCGACGACCGAGATCGGAATGGTGTTGAGGTCGACGTCGCCGGTGCCCTGGGTCACCCAGCGGCGGCCGTTGACCAGCAGCAGAGTGCGGGTCGAGCCCAGACCGCGCAGCGAAATGTTCTGGGTGCCGTCGCTGCCGTTGGTGCTGGTGGTGACATTGCGCAGCGCGCCGCCGTCGCTGGCGGTGATGTTGAACAGCACATCGCCGACCGAGGTCAGGCCGGTGGCTTCGATCGTCGCGCGGTCGATAGTCAGAACCGGCGAAGCGTTTTCGACGTCAGCGGCGCGTGGAATGCGCGAACCGGTGACGGTGACGGTGTCGAGGTCGTCACTGGACTGGGTGTCCTGTGCGAACGCGGCGCCGGTGCCTACGAGGGCGGTGGTACCCACGAGTGCGAAGGAAATCGCGTCGCGGAGCTTGTTGGTCTTCAAAGTCATCTCTCTCTCCAAGTGAGTCTTGGGGTTTCCCATGGGAACCTGCCCACTGCCGTCAAGAAAGACGCCAATGCAGGTCAGGCCGGGGCCGATAGTAGCCCCACTCGGAGAAAAATTAAAGTGTCGTTAACACGGGGCCGGAAAGTCGGCAAATCCCGAGGGAAACCGCAGGCTTACAGATCCTGCTCGTAGCGGACGTAGGGCACGGCGCCCTCGTCTTCGCCCTGGACGGCGTTCGGAGCGAAGGGGTTCTTGCCCCGGGTGACCAGGTTGTCGGCGCCGACCGTGAGCTGTCCACTCCAAGGGGTGCGCCAGCTCAGGCCAAGACCCAGGCTGCTCCACTGGTCGCGGCCCGGGGTGTCGACGACTTCGCCGATGACATTGACCCCGAAGGCGCCGACGCCACCGCCCACATTGAGCTGCCGGGAGGTCCAGCGATCGCTGAAGCCGGGGATTTCCGCCGGTGTCTGCAGGCGCGCTTTGGCGACCGTGCCGGCGATCGAGACGTAACCTTCGCGCGGCAGGGTTTTCTGGCTGAAAATGGTCAGGTCGTTGACATCGACCCGACCGTTGCCGCCGGCGCTCGGTGCGAGCCAGGCGGGCATGGTGGTACGGGTGTTGCCGGCGCCGACACCGATCTGGGTGCCGTTGCGCTGGAAGAGCGCGGCGGCGCCGGTGCGACGGCTGGATGGGAAGGAGGCGAGCACGCAATTGTCGGCGAGATTGTTCAGCGCGCTGGTCAGGCCTTGTTTGCGGTCGCACAGCAAACCCAGCGAATCGCCGGCGCCGAGGCCGAACGTGGAATCGAGATGACGGACACCGAAGCGCGCGAGCGTGCGGGATTTGGCGTTGTCCGCAGGTTCTAGCACCACCACACCCTCGAACTGCCCGCTGGACTTGTTCCAGATCGGCAGTTCGACGCGATCGCGACCCGCTTTGGACTGCGCATGCGCCGAAGTCGCCGCGCCAAGGGCGAGCAACATCAGGAGCGGCAATGTGCGAAGGCGGCTGCGCATGGTGTGGGTCAGACCGCGCGACCGCGGTCGAGTTCATTCATTTGGTCCAGTGGACTTCAGGCTATCAGCTTTATGGTTCTTTAACAATCGGCCTGAAGTCCGAAAATCGTGACACAGCGCGCAGCGCCGGTCATTGCAGCCGATCCGGGGCGCTCCATTCGACCGGCCGCGAGGCGAACAGCGCGGCGATCTCGGCATGCGAATACCGATAGGACTCTCCGCAGAATTCGCAGCGGATTTCCGCCTGTCCCGCGTTGTCTTCCACGGCCGCTCTGGCTTCATCTTCGCCGAGCGATACCAGCATGGCAGAGACCCGTTCTCGCGAGCACGAGCACGCGAAGCGCAGCGGCTTGTCGCCGAGCAGACGTACGCTGTCTTCGTGGAACAGGCGGTGGAGCAGAGTTTCGACCGGCGTTTCAATCAGCTCTGGGGCCGCGAGCGTGTCGAAGAGTGCGCTGGCGCGCTCCCAGCCGTCGAGGTCGCCGGCATCTCCCGGTAATTTCTGCAGCATCAAGCCGGACACCCGTCCGCCGGTCGCTGCGAGCAGCAGCCGGGTCGGCAGTTGCTCCGATTGGCGAAAATAGCCCTCGAATGCTTCCGACAAGGTATCGGCATCCAACCCCACCAGACCTTGATATCGCGAAGGTTCCTGGCCGCGCGCGCCGGGATTTTCGATGGTGATGGCCAGCATCGCGCCAGGTCCGAGTGAGCTCAACGAATGCAGATCCACTGAATCGCTTTCGGCGAGCGTGGCGATGGCGCGCAGAGTGCCGGCACCGGTGCATTCGGCGAACAGAGTGCGCAGCGCGCCGTCGCCGCGCAGTTGCACCGACAGCCGGCCATCCACTTTCACGTGGCCGGTGAACAGCGCCGATGCCGCGACCGCTTCGCCCAGCAGTGCGGCTACATCGGCAGGATATTCGGCACGGCTGCGGATCTGAGCCCAGGTGTCGTCCAGACGGACATGTACGCCACGCACACCGGCTTCATCCAGCAGGAAGCGGGTGAGTCGATCGGCGGAGGCGTCGGCGGTCATGTCGGAATGGCTCTTTGGCGTGGGATGTCGTGAACGGGGTGTCGCATCGCGGATAATGCCGCAGCCGGCCTATCCGGTGACAGCACGGGGAGACGACAGAAGATGGGGCACGACGGCGCAGATTCAACAAACCTCGACGAGTCTTCGGCGTCGGCCGTGCCCGGCGTTTCAAAGCCACGCCGCCGCCGTTGGTTGCGCTGGATCTTCTTCCAGCTTCCGCTGCTGTTCGTGGTGGCGACGGTGCTACAGGTCGTGGTGCTGCGTTTCGTCGATCCGCCGCTGACCGCCTTCATGGTTGGCCGCTATATCGAAGCCTGGAGCGAAGGCGACCGTGGTTTCGCGCTGGCCTACGACTGGCGCGACACTGACCGGATCTCGAAACTGTTGCCCCTGGCCCTGGTCGCCGCCGAAGACCAGAACTTTCCTGCTCACGACGGTTTCGACTTCAAGGCCATCGAAAAGGCTCGCGCCCACAACGCCAAGGGCCGCAAGGTGCGTGGCGCCAGCACCATCAGCCAGCAGTTGGCGAAGAACCTCTTTCTCTGGCGCGGCAGCGGTGTGACCCGTTGGCTGCGCAAAGGCCTGGAGGTCTGGTACACGGTGCTGATCGAAGCGCTCTGGCCGAAGGAGCGGATCATCGAGGTCTACGCCAACGTCATCGAATACGGGGACGGCGTCTATGGCGCCCAGGCCGCCGCGCGTCGGTTCTTCCGCAAGGACGCATCCAGGCTCACGGCTGCCGAAGCCGCCCGGCTCGCCGCAGTGCTGCCCAATCCGCGCAAATACAGCGTCGCCAAGCCTGGCCCCTACGTGCAGCGCCGCAGCCGGTCGATCGAGCGCCAGATGCGGGCGCTGGGCGGCGTCGCCTACCTGCAGTTCGACTGACTGCGCTGGCGGGTACTCTATCTATATGAATGCAGATCGCCTGACCGTCGTCGTCGCCGCCTTCAACGAGGCCGAAGCCTTGCCGGCGTTGCATCCGCGGATCGCTGCCGTGCTCGACGGGCTGGTGGGCGAGGGCATCGAAGGTCATGTGCTGTACGTCGATGACGGCAGTCGCGACCGCACCTGGGCGGTGCTCGACGACATCGCCGCCGCCGATCCCCGGGTGTCACTGCTGCGGCTCAGCCGCAATTTCGGCAAGGAGGCGGCGCTCACCGCCGGTCTCGACCTGGTCCGCGAAGGCGCCGCGATCATTCTCGACGCCGACGGCCAGGACCCGCCGGAGCTGATCCCGCAGTTCGTGGCGAAATGGCGCGAAGGCTACGACGACATCCACGGTACCCGCACCGCGCGCGATGGCGAGGGCTGGTTCAAGCGCGCCACCGCCCATGGCTTCTATCGGGTGATGCAGCGGCTGTCGAAAACTCCCATTCCCACCGACACCGGCGACTTCCGCCTGTTGTCGCCGCGCTCGCTGGCCGCATTGCGCGAATTGCGCGAGCGCCACCGCTTCATGAAAGGCCTGTTCGGCTGGGTCGGGTTCCGGCAGGTGGCCATTCCCTACCACCGCGAAGCGCGCGTGGCCGGACGCAGCAAGTTCAACGCCTGGCGGCTGTGGAATTTCGCTCTCGAAGGCGTGACCAGCTTCTCCACCGCGCCGCTGCGGGTGGCGACCTATCTTGGCGTACTCACCGCCGTGCTGGCCTTCGTTTACGCATCGTGGATCGTGATCAAGGCGATGCTCTGGGGCGACCCGGTGGCCGGCTGGCCGACCATGATGGCGGTGATCCTGCTGCTGGGCGGCGTGCAGCTGATGGCGCTGGGGGTGATCGGCGAATACCTCGGCCGCCTGTACGAGGAATCCAAGCAGCGGCCGCTGTATCTGGTGGATCGCTGGCGGCCCG
>CAZGBA010000126.1:0-10135 GCA_964523435.1 uncultured Xanthomonas sp. | reverse complement strand
TTGCCGCACGAGCAGCCATTCGCGTACAACGCCGCGCTCAGCAAATGGGATCTGTACACCTGGAACCAGACCTTCTTCGATCGTCTCGAAGAAGTGGTCGCATACGCGCAGACCAAGAACGTCGTCGTCGAGCTGACGCTGTTCGACGCCTTCAGCGGCGACTTCCGCACCAGCCCCTGGTACCTCGGCAAGAACACCAACGGCTACGTGGGTCTCAGCGACGAGTGGACGCTCACCGCAGCGCCGGGCAACACCTGCAAGCCTTTCAGCAGTCCGACGAACATCTACAGCCGCCAGCAGGCGCTGGTCGAGAAACTCGTTGTCGAACTCAACGCGTACGACAACCTGTACTGGGAGCTTGCGAACGAACCCGACCTGTCGATCGCCCACGCCGGATACAACTCCAGCGGCGCCGTGGTCGACGATACCGTCAGCGTGCCGCGCATCGTCAAATGGCACGAATGCATGACTGACATCCTGCGCAATGCCGAAGGCACGATGGCCGCGCCCAAGCGTCACCTCATCGCCGCGAACTACCACACGCAGACCGCGCTCGCGCCGTTCCGCACCATCGTCAGTCCCGCCTACGCGCCCGACGTGAGGATACTCAACGGTCACTACATCAAAGTGCGCGACGCCGGCCGTCTGTCCGCCACCGAGAAACAGCGCACCTATCTCAACGGCGGCCTGCAGGGCATCGCCCGCGTCTACGGCTTCAACGAAGGCCGTCCCACGCCGTCCTATCGCACCACGCCGACCTTCGACTTCATCACGCCCGACGAAGCGCGCGCCGAAGCCTGGGAATTCATGCTGGGCGAGGGCGGCCTCTACAACCACTACACCACCGACTGGAGCGGCACCGGCGAACCGCTGCAGACCCGCGTGCAGTTGGGCAAGCTCGCGGATTTTCTCGCCGCACTCGGCCCGTATCTGCGCTACATGACCCGCGCCATCAACAACCCGCCGACATGGGCGCCCAACCTGCCGGCCTTCGGCACCGCGCGCGGATCCAGCAACGTCTACTGGAGCGCGATGCAGCAGAACGGCAGCACCTATGTGCTGTATCTCCACCACAGCACCCTGTCCAGCGACGGCTTCAAGGCCTACGTCAAACCCGCCAGCATCACCGCACTGAACACGCTCGACCTGCAGCCCGCCGCCATCAACAACCCGCCGACATGGGCGCCCAACCTGCCGGCCTTCGGCACCGCGCGCGGATCCAGCAACGTCTACTGGAGCGCGATGCAGCAGAACGGCAGCACCTATGTGCTGTATCTCCACCACAGCACCCTGTCCAGCGACGGCTTCAAGGCCTACGTCAAACCCGCCAGCATCACCGCACTGAACACGCTCGACCTGCAGCCCGCCGCCGCTGCGACCAACTACACCGCAGAATGGATCAACCCCACCACCGGCACCCGCATCGGCAGCGCCTTCACCGTCCTCGCCGACGGCGTCCGCCGCACCTACCCGGTACCCGCCTACACCTACGACATCGCACTGAAGCTCAGCAACGGCATCGTCATCCCGAGCACTGGCACCTGCGCTTTGTAACGCTTCGACGGAACGGCGCCGCGATGCGGCGTCGTTTCCGCAGCAGACAGCCCCGACCACCCGCTCAACGGTCGTACAACATCCCCATGCGTTCGTCTTTTGTAGGAGCGGCGCAAGCCGCGATGCCCTTGCTTTTGTAGGAGGGACTTCAGTCCCGATGCTCTTGCTCTTGCAGGAGCGCTGGAGGCGCAACGCTCTCGCTCTTCACCACAACGCTGATTTTCGACAACCAAAGCGCCGCGCATTCCGCGACGCCATCGCATTTGTGGGAGTGGCTTCAGCTCCGACGCTTTTGTCTTTCGTCGCTTCGCTGGGTTTTCAGAAGCGGATCATCTTGAAGTGATCGGCGAAGGCTCTGTGCAGCCAACGATCTGCTGCCCGACTTAGGTCAATCCATGTGCGGCAGGCTGATTCGATCGATGCGGTCAATTGAAACCAGGATATCGATTACCACTGCATTCGGCGGTGGCGGTGTGCTTTTGTGGGAGCGGCGGGAGCCGCGATGCCTTCGCGCAGCGACCAAGATGGCGCTTTCGATTCATACGACCGATGCCCCATCATCCGACAGCGATCCACGCATCCGCCAGAGGCTTTATCCTCCAACTCGATCAATCGAAACCCAAATGCCCATCGCCGCAGGCCACGATGGCCGCCACGCTTTTCGTAGGAGCGGCGGGAGCTGCGACGGAGGTTGGAGTTAGGTTTGGGTATGAGGGGAGGGGGGTGAGTGGTTGGTTGCGACCCGAAGCGAAAGGTGGGCTTAATGGGCTGCTCGGCAACAGAAATACTTTGGCTCCCCAATAGTTTCAAAGGATGCCTATTCAAGGCGTACGGGATCGGATAGTGGTTAGCATCGTTTGATTCAAATTCTGGCCCGTTATCGCTAAATCAAGGAGGTGAAATCGTGCACGTTTCGGAGATTAGCGCATCCGGATTTCGATGCTTCGGACCAGACAGCCCACTCTCGCTGAAACTTCGACGCGGCTTGAACGTCCTAGTCGGACCGAACGATTCCGGAAAGACTGCCATCATCGATGTGCCGCGGTTCGTCTTATGGACACGGGGCGATGATTTCATAAGACTTGAACCCGGAGACTTTCATGTCAAACCTGACGGGGCTAGAGTCGACGAGCTATTCCTCCGTTGCACTTTCGAGAGCCTGACACCACTCGAGGAAGCTCGCTTCCTCGAGTGGTGCTCAAATGAGGTCGGCACGCTGCGCTTGCATGTTTGCCTGCGGGCCAGCCTGCGTAAAACCTCTGGTGGCGGTGAGTCGGTAGCGATGCAATACCGCGCTGGTAGACAAGGAGATGGATTGCCGCTTGAGGGCGAATTGCGAGAGTATCTAAAGTCCACCTATCTTCGGCCATTACGAGATGCCGAGCGCGAATTGCGCTCTGGCCGGCGTTCTCGACTTTCTCGAATTCTCGGCGCATTGCCCGTCATGGCCAGCCAGTCCGTACCGGCGCAGCCGGGCCAGCCAGCAACTCTTCGAGATACCATGAATAGAGCTGACGAGGATGTCGAAGACAATCGTGCCGTGCAGGCGATTCAAAGCAAAGTAAATGAATCCTATCTCGATGACTTGTCATTTGCAGGCGACCCGCTTGCAGCAACCATTGGGCTCGGTGCTAAAGATTCCTTCGATCAACTTCTTGAACGGCTAGAACTGTTTCTCAGTCCTCCACCAGGACAGGTGGTGCGCCTAACCCGCGGGCTTGGATATAACAATCTATTGTTCATGGCGGCAGAGCTGTTACTGCTCCAATCACACCCAGATCAAGTTCCATTCCTGCTGCTGGAGGAGCCTGAAGCCCATCTTCACCCTCAACATCAAACACTGTTCATGCAGGTCCTTGAACGAAAAGCTGCGCCAATTATGGCAGGCAGAGACGGACAACAAGTACAGATTCTACTCAGCACACATAGTCCGCAGCTTGCTGCGGGGATCGACCTCGATGCGATGGTGATGATTCTCGAACATCAGGCGTTTCCGCTTGCCAAGGGAATGACCAAGCTTCAGGCGGACGATTACGCCTTTTTACGTAGGTTTATCAACGCTACAAAAGCCAACCTCTTCTTTGCGCGCGGATTGATCATTGTTGAAGGAGACGCCGAGAATATCCTCATCCCCGCACTGGCAGCGAAGATCGGGCGTTCGTTTGCAAAGCACGGCGTTTCTATCGTAAATGTTGGTCATAGGGGACTTTTCCGATATGGCCGAATTTTTCAGAGGATTGATGGCTCCATTCTTCCGGTGCCCGTGGCTCTTCTTCCGGATCGCGATATCCCTCCTGACGCTGCCGGCGAACTTATCGGCAAACGCCGTAGAACGCAAAGCAATCTGGATGATGATGCCTTTGAGAAACGCATGCGAGCCTTGTCGAAGCATTCTGGCGCAGCGGTCCGTACATTTCCTTCCGAACAATGGACGCTTGAATTTGATCTTGCTCGACAGCCCGCACTTGCCAGCCTCGTGCATCAGGCGATTCAAGTCGGCAAAGGCAGGGCCAAAAGGACACGGACAGAAATCATCGAAGAAGCCAAGGCCGAGGTTGATGCCTGGCAAGCTGACGATACCAAGACTGCCGATGAAATCGCGGTACTCATATTCGCTCCTCTTTACAAGAAGAAGGTTTCCAAGGCCGTCGTGGCCGAACAACTTTCTGCCTTGATCGATGATGTTCCAGATGATGCTGCAGCATTCAGGGAGAAATTGCCTTTGTATCTTAGGTCGGCAATCGATTACGTTACAGCTGCTCCGGGTGCAGCTGCAGGTGACGGCCAAACAACTGCCATTGATGCAGAGCCGATACCGAAATGATTAGGCTCCCACCATTGACGCCGAACATATTGGGCCAAATTGGAAGAGAGCTGGGTGGTTGTGATTTTACTGACGCGAATCAGCAGTCCTTCTTATCCAGCGTAGACTCCTGTGACGTGCAAGCGACACCGGGCCACGGCAAGACAACACTGTTGGTCGCAAAGCTTGCCTTGCTGTCGCGATGCTGGGATTCTCGTGAGCAAGGAGTTTGCGTAATTTCTCATACGAATGCTGCTCGTGAAGAGGTACAGAAGAAACTATCCAATCATTCGCAGGCATTTGTATTTCTCAACTACCCGCATTTTATCGGAACGGTCACGGCTTTTATCGACCGGTACATCGCACTTCCGTATTTGCGCGGTCTGGGATGGTCGGTTCATCGCATCGACGATGAGGTATTTGCCGCAGTAGCTGGGTCGAAGTGGCGCTCGAAAGGCGCGCTTGTTGCCTATGCACAGATGAATAGACGTGCCAATTGGCGGGCTGTCGAGAATGAGTTTGTTCCGAAGCTCACTTTGGCGCCGGTGTTCGTATGCGATGTCGACTTAGCACCCCAACGTCTCGCTATTCGCCATCGCCGCCGCCAGCCCGGCCCGAACAGTGCGTCGGGTGCTGCTCTTGAAGAGTTGAAGGCTGATCTTGTCAATGATGGCTACTATCGGTTCCGCGATTTAACGGCAATTGCCGTTCAGGCAATCGAAAAGTCCCCGTCATTGGTCGAGCGCATTCGTAGGCGCTTCCCTCTAGTGCTTCTTGACGAGGCGCAAGACACGAATGGCGAGCAGCTTGCTCTGCTTGACCGACTGTTTGCGGCAGACGTTGCTTACCAAAGATTGGGCGATCAAAACCAGACGCTCTACGAAGATGCAGATCTGACGCCCGAGGATTACTGGCGAACGCGAGATGGCGTTATACCGCTGAATCAATCGCGGCGTTTCGGCACCGACATAGCCAGATTCGCAAGCCGACTTACCGCCAGGTCGCAGCAACAGATAACCGGCCTGCCTGATTTGCCGAGCCGTCGGACGCTCATTCTGTTTTGTCGAGACACAATCCGCGCGGTTCTGCCCGCCTACGTCGCCGAGGTTCGTAGCCATTGGGGCGATGCCGTTAACGCCGGCATTGATATTCGCGCTGTTGCTTCGCGCCACAACCCGACGACCGACCAGACGGGGGAGTGGCCGAAAACACTGGTTGAATACTACCCAGATTACAAAAGCGGACGGGGACGCCAGAGCCGCCCCGACACGCTCTGTGCGGTCATACGGCAGGCAGCCCTGCTCCATCACACGCAGTCTTCGCCTGCAGAGATCGCGGAGTTGTTTGCTACTGGGATCACGGAACTGCTACGTCGTCAACGTTGGCGGAGTAATTTCGACCAGGCTGTCGATGGCAGAAATCTATGGCGAATACTCGCCGCGCATGAAGACAGACTGGCGCTAAAGGTGCGGCGCTTGCTGCTCGACATGATCGTCGTCGAGCATGCGGCATGGATTGTTGATCTCTGGCATACGTTTTGCGAAGAATTGACTGCTATGCTCGGCATGCGTGGTGCACTGACAGATACAGCAGTGACTTACTTGGAGTTCGTCCCTGCTGATGCCGCTGACCACAACGGTTCGAGGCTCCAGCGATCGAAGACTACGTTTGAGCATGATGGAGTTTCTGTCAGGCTTGGATCAATTCATTCGATAAAGGGTAAGACTGTCGACGGGCTTCTTGTGGTTGAAACCGAAGTCTGGCGTAGTCAGGCTCTTGCTGACCGTGCCATGGATCTTGCTACTGTTCTGCCTCACGCATTTGGCCTTGAGGATCGTGATTTCAACGCCAATGTGGCGAAGCTAGCGGCGGCAACAAATGTTTTTGTAGCTGCAACTAGGCCACGTCAGTTGCTAGCTTGCGCTGTCCGCAAGGCTGCGGTGACAGACGAGCTTGTTGAAGCGGCTCGCGCACAGGGATGGCAAATCCACGATCTCACGGCCACGCCGATTGTGGATCGTCACGGATAGGCACGAAATTCGTATACGAGTAGAGTGCATAAGTGAAGTGTCATGCACCATTTCAGAGTATTCAGGAGTTGCGATCCTTCTATGGCGCATGACGCCTTCGGCTTATGCGCCCTACGAGGAATAGCCATTGCCTGTCCTTTACCGGAGTCGGCGATCGAGATGGGGTGAACGTAGATTGGGAATGGTCATCGGAAGCAGAAAGAGCCGCCTTCCGATCCGAAACCGACGTCAATGATTCGTATGGCAACCCTCAAGTCGCAGCCCCCGATCCTGTAGTAATTTCCGCCCCCAACTCGCGATTTTGCGCGACAGGCCCTCGCTTCATCCGACATGAGCGAACCAAACGCCCCTGGCATGAATCCCATGCCGCCCACGCACCCGCTGGTGCACAATGCGGTGTCTTGAATCGAGATGGACGGATCATGGATATAGAAGCCCTTCTGAGTGCGGCTTTGCGCGAGGCAGGTTACGGGCCGGACGCCATCGGCTCGGCGATGCCGAGGATCCTGCGCATTCTGGAGGCGGAGGATGTGCGTATCGAGATGGGTCGCAGCCTGTCGCGCAAGGAGCGCGAATACGTGCGTCTTCAGCTCGAATTGGGATTGGGCGTGTCGGAAGTCGTCGCAGGCTTGAAGAAGTGAGCGGCAGTGACGCGCATCAAGAAGTCGCGTCTACTGTGTCTTGGAGTGCATTTCCGATGAGAGTCTCACGTTGCTCGACTCAGGGCCGTAGGGTGGGCTTCATGCCCACCATTTCAGGATTCAAATAGAGACGACAAACAATTTCCTCATCGTGACTCGGCTCAGATCATTGCTCTCGGCGGTCGGCATGGGCAATGGTGGGCATGAAGCCCACCCTACGAATGATCGTTGAGTGGGGCGGTGCGGTGTGGATTTCATCCGGCGTGCTAGAGCACGCCCTGCGCGCTTCGCTCAACCTTCCGCATCCCGCAGCCACTCCGGACCCGGCAACTCGCGGACGCCGCGACGCAGGGTTTCGTTCCATTCGCGGCGGATGGTTTGCAGGTACGGGTCGTCTTCGTCGAGGCGCTGGCGCAGGTTGGCGGTGAAGCTGTCGCGGCGGTAGAGCAGCAGGTCCAGCGGCGGGCCGACGGAGAGGTTGGAGCGCATCGTCGAGTCGAACGACACCAGCACGCATTTGCAGGCTTCGCTCAGCGAGGTCTGCGGGGTGATGACGCGGTCGAGGATGGGTTTGCCGAATTTGCTTTCGCCGGTCTGGAAGTAGGGCATCTCCGGCGAGCTTTCGATGAAGTTGCCTTCCGAGTACACCAGGAACAGGCGCGGGGCTTCGCCGCGGATCTGGCCGCCGACGATGAAGCTGCCGTTGGGGTCGATGCCGCTGTCGCGCAGGTAGGCTTCGTCGCGCTTGCGGATTTCGCGCAGTGCGTCGCCGACGAGTTTCGCCACGTCGAACATCGAGGTGGCCTTGCCGATACCCGGCCGGCCGCCGTCCAGGGTGGAGCGCTGGTCGATGAGGTTGAGCGCGTTCTGGGTCAGCGAGAGGTTGCCGGCCGACAGCGCCGCGACCACGTATTCGCCTTCGGAGACGAACAGCCGCATCTTGCCGGTGCGGCGGATGTCGTCGACGCCCGCGTTGGTGCGCGAGTCGGAGGCCAGAATGAGGCCGTGGTCGAGATTCAGACCGATGCAATAAGTCATGGAAACGTGAGCCCGCGAATGCAGCGTCGATTTTGCCCGCAACAGCGCTGTGGTGTGAAGCGGATCAGGCCGGTGTCTGCGCCTGGAATTGGGGTTGCGAAGGGGACAGCGGCATGGCCTTGGGCGGCGGCCGCGTCTCGGCGGCATCGACGGCGGTCATGAATTGCCGATGGATCGCGCTGCCGAGGCGGTCCAGTCGTTCCATCGCGTTCTGCAGCCAAGGCTCCAGGCCGTCGGTGATGATTTCGTCGATCCGAGCATAGCGCGTGTGCGCCGACAGCGCGCCGGCCTGACGCACCACTTCCAGCGTCTGCCCGCCCGCGAGGGTGAGCAGCACCTGATGCAATTGATGCGTGCAGGTCTGCAGCGAACGCGGGTTGGCCTCGTGCAGCAGCATCACCTCGGCCACGCCTGCGGGCGTGACCGACTGCCGGTGCAGGCGACGGTAGGTCTCGAAGGCCGACAGCGACTGCAGCAGCGCGCTCCACTGGAAGTATTCGATGGTGTCGCGCGCTTCGCCGCTTTCGGGCAGGTCGCGGTCGCTGCCGACCACGTCGAGCAGGCGGATCGCCCATTCGGCGCGTTCGATGAACACGCCCAGTTGCATGAAGTGATAACCCTCGCCGCGTCCCAGCGTGCCGATGGTGACGCCACGGAACGAGGCCGAGCGGCTTTTCACCCGTTCGAGGATGTTGCTGAGCCCTTCGCGGCCGATGCTGGCGGTGCTGAGGCCGCGCATCTCCAGCCACGAGGCGTTGAGGTCTTCGTACATTTCCGAGGTGATCGCGACCCGCTGCGCGCGCGCGGATTCGCGCGCGGCGCGCAGGCAGCTGAGGATCGACGAGGGGTTGTCCGGAGACAGCAGCAGATGATCGAGCACGCTGTCGGCGTCGATGCTGCCGTAGCGTTTCTGGCAGGTTTCGACCGCGCCCAGTGCGTCCAGCGCGCGCCGCCACGGAGCGGCCTCGGCTTTGCCGCGATCCAGCCGCTCGGGCAGCATCGTGATGCGGGTGGTGACGTCGATCAGGCGCGCGGTGTTCTCCGCGCGTTCCATGTGTCGCGATACCCAGTAGAGATCGTTGGCGGTTCTGCACAGCATGCTCAGCTCTCCAACACCCAGGTGTCCTTGGTGCCGCCGCCCTGCGACGAATTCACCACCAGCGAGCCCTCGCGCAGCGCGACCCGCGTCAGGCCGCCGGGCATTGCCTGGATGCGTTTGCCCGACAGCACGTATGGACGCAGATCGATATGGCGCGGCGCCAGTCCGCTTTCGACGAAGGTGGGGCAGGTCGACAGCGACAGCGTCGGCTGCGCGATGTAGTTCGACGGGTTGGCGAGGATGCGCAGGCGGAATTCCTCGATCTCGGCCTTTGTCGACGCGGGGCCGACCAGCATGCCGTAACCGCCGGCGCCGTGGACTTCCTTCACCACCAGCTCCGGCAGATGGTCCAGCACATAGCGCAGGTCGTCTTCCTTCCGCAGCTGCCAGGTCGGCACGTTGTGCAGGATCGGCTCTTCGCTGAGATAGAAGCGGATCATCTCCGGCACGTACGGATACACCGACTTGTCGTCGCCGACGCCGGTGCCCGGCGCGTTCGCCAGCGTGACGCGACCTGCGCGATACGCACCGAACAGGCCGGGCACGCCGAGCATCGATTCGGAGCGGAACACGGTGGGGTCGAGATAGTCGTCGTTGATCCGCCGGTAGATCACGTGCACGCGCTGCGGGCCGCGCGTGGTGCGCGCGTAGACGGTGTCGTCGCGCACGAACAGATCGGCGCCTTCCACCAGTTCAACGCCCATCTGCTGGGCGAGGAAGGCGTGCTCGAAATACGCGGAATTGGCCGAGCCCGGCGTCAGCACCGCGACGACCGGGTCGTCGATGCCTTCCGGCGCGGCTTCGCGCAGCGTGCTGAGCAGGGCGTCGGGATAGCGTTCGACCGGCGCGATCTGCTGGCGCGCGAACAGCTCGGGAATCAGCCGCGCCATCATCCGCCGATTTTCCAGCATGTACGACACGCCGGACGGCACCCGCAGATTGTCTTCCAGCACGTAGTACTCGCCGTCGC
>CAZGBA010000125.1:0-10274 GCA_964523435.1 uncultured Xanthomonas sp. | reverse complement strand
GCATCATCGCGGCTTGCGCCGCTCCTACAGCCGCCTCTGCAGAATCATTCCAGCACTCGGAAACGGATTCTCGTCCATGCGCCGCTGTCCGCAAGCGCAGTCAACACATGCTCGCCCGGTTCGCCGAAGTCGCGCACCAACGACTGCCGACCTTCGGTTTCGGCGATCCAGCGACCATCGAGCAGCCATTGCACATTGCGATCGGTGCCGAGCGCGCGCAGCGACAGCCGCACCGCATGCTCGCTGCCCGGCGCGCGGGCGAGCGTGGCGCCGTCGTTGAGCCCTTCGATGCGCAGCTCCTCGCTGGCGTCGCGACCATCGAGCATGCAATCGTCGGCCAGCACCGGCAGCGTCGATGCGCGGCGCGTCTCCGCCGACAGCCACGGCGATGCCAGCGCCGGCCAGCGCGCGATCTCGACAGTCCGCGTGCGATGTGGCAGCGAGCACACCGCCGAGACGCGTTTGCCACTGTCCGCATCGATATCGAAACGCTCACGTCCGGCATTCCACAGCCGCGCGCCGCGCTCCGCGAACGTCGGCGGCACCGCGCCGTCGAGCGTCCACGCCTTCATCCGGCGCTGGCACAGCGACGCGGGCACGCTGTCGGCGGCGATGCCGAGCGGCCAGCAGATCTCGATCTCGGCGACGTTCGATGGCGGCGGCAGCGGCAGCGAATCGCGCGCATTGCCGGGCAGCGAATCGACCACCTCGAACAACAGCGGCAGCGCGGTGAGCGCACCGTATTGACCGGGCAGCGGCGTGCCGTCGGGGCGCCCCACCCACACGCCGACGGTGTAGTGGCGCGTGCCGCCGACCGCCCATGCGTCGCGGAAGCCGTAGCTGGTGCCGGTTTTCCAGGCCACGCGCGGACGCGTGCCACGATCGTATTGTTCGAGTTCGCCCGGACGCGGATTGGATTCGAGAATCTCGCGCACGATCCACGCGGCGCCCGACGACAGCGCGCGGCGGTCGACCTTCGGATCGGCGGGCGTGTAGCGCACGCGACCGGAGATGCCGTTGCGATTGAACGCCGCATGCGTGCCGACCAGGTCCTCCAGCCGTGCGCCGGTGCCGCCGAGAATCAATGCAAGATTCGGCTTGCTGTCCTGCGGGAATTTCAGCGCGATGCCGGCATGGTCGATGCGCGCAGCAAAACGCTGCGGGCCGACGCGATCGAGCAGATCGACAGCCGGCACATTCAACGACAGTCGCAGCGCCTGGGCGACGCCGATCGGGCCGTTGAAGGATTCGCCGAAATTGCCGGGGCGATAATCGCCGAACGTCTGCGGCGCATCGATCAACAGACTTTCGGAATGAATCATACCGTCGTCGATCGCCATGCCGTAAAGAAACGGCTTCAAGGTCGAACCGGGAGAACGCCAGGCGCGGACCATGTCGACGTGGCCAAGTCGCTGCTTGTCGCCGAAGTGCAATGAGCCGACGTAGGCACGCGCTTCCATCGTTTCGTTGTCGACCACCAGCAGCGCGGCCGATGTGCGCTCGGGCAGATTCGAGAAATACGAAGTCACGCGCTCTTCCAGCGTACGCTGCAGATTCGCGTCGATGGTCGAAGTGATGCGCGAGGCTTTGGGATGCGCGACGCGCAATCGCTGCGCCAGCAGTGCGGCGCTGAGCGGCGGCTGCAGCTGACGTGCGACGACGGGTTCGATCCGCGCGTCGTCGACCTCCGCCTGGCTCCACACCCCGAGCGTCGCCATGCGATCCAGCACTTTGTCGCGCGCAACCTGGGCGATCTCCGGATGACGGTCCGGGCGGCGCTTGCTCGGCGATTGCGGCAGCACCGCGAGCAATGCGGCCTCCGCTTTCGACAAGCGCGACGCCGGTTTGCCCAGATACGCCCAGCTGGCCGCCTCGACACCCTCGATGGTTCCGCCGAACGGCGCGCGCTGCAGATACAGGATCAGGATCTCGCGCTTGGACAGATGGGCTTCCAACTGCAATGCGCGCAGGATCTGCCGCAGCTTGCGGAACGGCGTGCGCGTGTGCCGCGTGCGCTTGGCATCGAGAATGCGCGCAACCTGCATCGTCAGCGTGGAACCACCGGACACCACTTCGCCACTGCCCATCATCTGCCCGCCCGCGCGCAGCAGCGCCAGCGGATTCACGCCGGGATGCCGCCAGAACCAGCGGTCTTCGTAATTGAGCAGCGCTTCGAGATACAGCGGCGATACCGTCTCGGGCGTCGCCGGATAACGCCAGACGCCGTCGGCATCGGCGAACGCGCGCAGCGGCGTACCGTCGCGCGCGACCACCAGCGTGCTGATGTCGCGCGCCTTGGGCAACTGCGGCGGGACGATCAGATCGAGCAGCAGCAGCGACGACAGCAGCGCGACGGTGCCCCAGCGGAGCCAGGGCAGCAGGCGGCGATATCGCAGCGATCGTTGGCGATTCATACAGCTTGTCGTGAAAGTGATGGTCGTGGTGAGCAGAGGGAAATATCCATCATCACGAACGAAAGCAGTTCTGTCATGAGTTCTGCCCAGAGCGACTCACCTCTCCCTCCCTTTCGCCGCAGGCGAAGGGGATGGCTGGGAGGGGTGCATCGACACGAAGCTCAACCCCCTCCCAACCTCCCCCTGCGCTTCGCGCAAGGGGAGGAGGAAAATCGTGCTCGGACTACGTCCTCAGTTCTGGATGACAAGATGTTCCCGATTTCCGGTATGCACCTTTACTTCGGCTGCACCACCGTGATCGTCGCCGGCGTCGACTTGCCCACGCCGCGCAGTTGCGGGCGATACATGTCTTCGACCAGCGACGGCGGCACGGTGTAGGTGCCCGGCGTCACCGCACGCACGAGATAGAACACGCGTGCAGGCTGGCCGCGATCGAGCTTGATCGCGGCGACGAAACGATCGTCGCGATATTCCTCGTGCCGCACTTCGGCCGCGCTGCCGCGATCGCTGATCTCGATGCCGTCCACCACCACATCGGCCCACTGTTTGCTATCGCCGAGATTGAAGTTCTCGATTTCCAGCCCCGCCGGCAACAGATCGGTCAGCAAGGCATCGGGCATGGACTGATCGGCGGTGATGCTGAGCGCGACGATCAGCGCTTCGCCTTCGGTCAGCGGACCGGGCTTCCACGGCTTGCCGTCGGTGGTGTACCACTTGCGCTCGATCCCGATCGTCGACTTGTCCTCGGCCGGCGCGGTGCGCGGCACGCCGGCGACTTCGAGGCTGGCGTACAGCGGCACCGCACCCTGGGGCTCGAACTTGAAGCCACGCGCCAGCGCCGTGTAGTCGACGCGACGGCCGTGCATGCGGCGCTCGGTCACCGGGTCGCTGACCTCACCGAAGCGCCACACGCCGGAGACCAGTTTCTTCTGGTCCGCCAGCAGCGCCTTGCCGACGCGGGCCAGCGCGACCTGCTCCTGGGTGCTGAGATAGAACCAGCGATCGTTGCGACGGACATCCAGCTCCTTGCCCAGCGCGACGACCTTGGCGTCGTAGTCCGGCTTGTCGAGGCCACGTTCGTGGGTGAGCGCGATCATCAGCGCGCTGTCGCGCAGCGGGCTGCTGTAGTCGCCGAGATACTCGTAGCTGCTCTTGAACGCGAAGCCTGCGGCGATCGCCTTGTTGCCGCGATTCTTGTCGCCCTGCAGCGACAGCGCCAGCCCCAGATGCACCATCGACAGCCCGTTCTTGGTCTTGCCGCGTTCGTTGTCGTAGAGCGCACGCAGCGTGCCCAGCGGTGCGCGGTTGACGCGCGCGAGCGCGTAACCCGCATGCGCCTGATACGCGAACTTCAGGTGATCGCGATAGGTCTGGCCGTAGAACTCGTTGCCGCCGGCCAGCAGATCCTCGCTGAGCCGCTGCAATGCTTTCTGCAGCATCGCCTCGGGCACCGCGAAACCGGCCTCGCGCGCGTCGAGCAGGAATTCAACGATGTACGGCGTCAATGCGGGATTGACGTAGCTGTCGTCGCCCCACATCGAGAAATGCCCGTTCGACATCTGCATCGAAGCCAAGCGCCCGAACGCACCGTCCATGCGCGCCTTGCGCGCTGCCGCATCGAGTCCCTTGGCATCGAGCATCTTCGCGGTGTCGGCATCCATCACCAGCGCGGCATAACCCTTGCTGGTGGTCTGCTCGGCGCAGCCGTAGGGATACTCCAGCACGTCCTTCAACGCACTGGCGAACGGGATCGGCGGCAGTGCGCTGACCGTCATCTGCGCGGTGACCGAACCGGGCATCAGGCCATCGGCGAAACCGGCGTCCATCGCGATCGTGCCGAGTGCGTTCAAGGTCTGGGTCTTCGTGCGCAGCACGCTCGGCCAGGCCGGACGCACCGGCACATCGAAGCGGCGATCGACCTTGAAGCCGTTGCCGTTGACCTGCACGCGGATCTTCGCGGTGGTGTAGCCCTCGCCCGCCGACAGCGGGAAGGTCAGCGTGGTCTTGCCGCCGACGGCGAGCTTGGCGCTGCGCGCACCCTGCGCCACCGTCAACGGGCCCAGCCCTTCGACCTTCACGTCGAAATCGCCGGCCTTGCCGGTGAAGTTGGTGAGATCGAGGGTGACGTTGCTGCGGTCGCCGGGCGCGAGCACGCGCGGATAACTGGCCTCGGCCACGATCGGCGCGCGGACCACGATCTCGGCGTCGCCGTTGCCGTAGCGTTCGGCCGAGTACGCCAGCGCGGACACACGCAGCGTGCCGTTGAAATCGGGCACCTTCAGCGCGATCTTCGCGTTGCCCTTGGCGTCGAGTTTCACCGGGCCGGAGAACAGGTCGACGGTCTGCACTTTCGACGTCGGCCTGCGCGCCTGCGCCAACGGCTGCAGCGCCATGTCACCACCGAAGCGGATCCTGCCGATCTCGCCTTCGAGGCTTTCGATGATGCGGCCGTAGACATCGTAGGCGTCCACACCGAGCCTGCGCTGGGCGAAGAAATGCTTGTTGGCGTCCGGCACCGGGAACTGGGTGATGTTGAGGATGCCGACATCGACCGCCGACACCGTGACGTAAGCGTCCTGACCGGCGAGCTTCGGCACCGCGACCGTGGTCGTGAGCGTCTGCTCCGGACGCATCTGCTTCGGCAGCGACAGGCCGACTTCGACACGGCGCGAGGCGCGATCCATCGGCACATAGGCGATACCGACGGCGCGCGCTGGCGTGATCTTGTCCGAGGCACTGCCGCCACGGAACACCAGCGCGGTGATGTAGATGTCGTGACGCTCCCAGTCCTTCGTGACCGGAATCTCGAAGCTGCTGCCGCGCTTCACGTCGACATCCAGCACATAGAGCATCCGGTCGCCGCCTTCGACCATCAGCAGGCCCTTACCGTCGTGCGGCGGGGTGAGCGTCACCTTCACCGTATCGCCGGTGTTGTAGGCGGTCTTGTCGAGCGCGACCTTGACCTTGTCGGGACGCGCATCGAGGCCGCGGTTCTCATCGCCCCAGCCCCAACCCGCCTCGAACGGATAACGCGTGGTCAGACCCGTCGTCGGGTCGAGCACGTCGACGCGATAGGTGCCCCACTCGACCGGGAAATCGAACTTGATCGCGGTCGCACCGGCATCGACGGTGCGCGTCTCGACGTTGTCGAAGCGCGAGGTGAAATCGAAATCCCAACCCTCGTCGTTGTCGTAGTTCCAGTGGTAATCGCGATGCTCGCGCACCAGCGTGATCTTCAGACCTTTGGCGGGGCGCGGCTTGCCGGCGCTGTCCACGCGCATCAGCTGGAAGCCGGCGTTGCTGTCGCTGTCCGGGCCTTCCTTGTCGTCGAACATCGGGCGCACGCCGACCAGCGCATCCGCAGGCCACAGCACGCGCTTGATCGAACGGTTGACGCTGCGTCCGCCGGTCTCGAACAGGCTGCCGGAAACGATCGCTGCGATCGGCGATGCTGGTTTCGCTTCCTCGGGCAGGGCGATGTCCTGCGACAGCTTGCCCTGTGCGTCGAGCGTGGTGTCGACGACGTCGTTGGCGTCCTTCGGCAACGTCAGCGTGGGATCGCCGAAGAAATAGCCCGGCATCGATTCGACCGGATGCTGTTCGACCGCGACCGCGAGCTTCGCGGTGAAACGGTTGCCCGCTGCCGGCGCACCGTAGAGGTAAGCGCCGGTGGCTTCGAGCTTCAGCGGCTTGCCGGGCTTCAGCACCGCATCGGCGGTGGCGAGATCGAGCTTCATGCGCTCGGGCAGGAATTCCTCGATCCGCAGGCTCATGCCCTGCACCGCCTCGCTGCTGGCCGGGTCGGTGCGGAATTCCACCTGCCAGCGGCCGGTCGGCGCTTCGGCGGGAATCAATTTTTCAAAGCTGTAATAGCCCTGCGCGCCGGCTTCGATGCGGCTTTCGATGAAGGGTTTGCCATCGGGCTGCTTCAGGCGCACGAACAGCGGCTGCGCCTTCTTGCCCTTCATCGGCACCGGCTTGCCGTCGTTGTCGCGCAGCAGCGCGGAAATGCGCACCACTTCGCCGGGACGGTACAGATCGCGGCCGGCCCATGCGAACACATCGAACCACGCCGGCTCGCGGCCGCTGACCGCGAATTCGGACAGATCCAGCGCCGGCTGGTTGAACGGCAGCATCGAGATATCGCTGCTGCGGCGGGCGATGAGCACGTGCGCGGCGTCGAGTTTGTACGGCAGCATCGCGTTGCCGTTGCGATCGGTCTGGCCCTTGAGCGTGGTTTCGCCTGCGGCATCGATGATCTGCAGATCGACGCTGTTGATCCCCGAACCGTCCTGCAGCGACGCGGTGTGGACGAACAGCTTGTCCTTGTACGCACGCACGTGCAGACCGATGTCGCTGACCGTGAAGAACGTGGTCTCGAACTGCTCGCGGAACTGGCCGCTGCGCTTCATCACCGCGAAATACAGGCCCGGTTCCTGCAGTTCTTCGATGTCCTGGATCGGCAGATAGGTCACCGCACGCTCGTTGCGCTTGCCGCCGAGGACGAAGCGGTTGGTGTAGACCGGCTCGGCCAGCTTGGCCAGCGGCGTGCCGTCGCCGTAATCGTTGTCCAGTTCCCAGCCGCTGCGGCGGCCGCCGCGCTGGTATTCGGCGAAGAACTGCGGCAGCGATTTCTCGCGTACGCGCAGGAATTCCACGTCGACCTCGGGCACGTTGACCGAGACCACCGGCAGACCGCGGCTGTCGCGCGCCGGCAGCACGCTGCCCTGCGAGGCGAAGCCCACGGCGGGATCGAGTTCGCCCGTATAGACCTTCTGTTCGACATCGTGACCGAGCACGCTGCCGTCGGCGGCGGCCAGCTTGCCGGAAACGGTGAGGGTGTACTCGGTGTTCGCGGTCACGAACGGGAAGCGCAGGATCTTGCCGCTGTCGTCCAGCTTCCAACTGCTCTTGTCGTTGACCGACGTGGCGAAGGTGATGAGTTTGTCGAAGTCCTGTGTGCCGACCAGCGGTCGGGAGAACTCCAGAGCGATCGCCAGCGTGTCGCCGTCCTGGTCGGGATAGGCCCGGACCAGCGCGAAGCCTTTGATCTCGTCGGGCTTGGCCTTGATCGACTCGCCGCTGACCTCGGGCAGTTGCCCGGTTTCCTTGTTGCCGCAGCCCGGGAGCAGCGTCATGGCGGCCAATACCAGCGCCAACCCGACTCCCGAACCCCATTGCCGTACCGAACCACCAACCCGACTCAACACCTCAAACCGCGACGAGCGACACATATGGCCTCCTGGATGTGGTGGCGAGTATAGGCAAGCTTCAGATCAAAAATTACTTTTATTGAACATTTTTTTGACTTTTTTTTAACTTAATCCAAAAGCCTCGAATTGACGCCTCGGATGGCCGGTCTTGGCACGGAAGCACGTACAGATGCTCTTTGGGATAACGGTGATTCCCACCGCTATCGAGCATCCCAAAGTCGATCGCGGACACCTCGGAAGGTGGATCTGCGCGAAACACTATGCCGATAACGCACGAAGCCGCCTTTCGGCAGCTTCGTGATTGTGCAATCGACCGGTACACATCAGGCCTCTGGCGCGGGTGTCGGCTCGGTATCGCCCGGGGTGACGGCACCTGCAAGCGGCACCTCAGTCTCATCCTCGTCCAGCGAAGCATCCAACCGCTCCAACGCCTGCAACGTCTCGTCCTCGGCCAAACGCATCAGGGTGACGCCCTGGGTGTTGCGGCCGACCTGGGAGATTTCGGCAGCGCGGGTCCGCACCAGCGTGCCGCCGTCGGAAATCAGCAGCACTTCATCGCGACTGCTCAACAACACCGCCGCGACCAGCTTGCCGTTGCGCGCCGTCGTCTGGATCCCGATTACGCCCTGGGTGCCGCGTCCCTTGCGCGGGTAGTCGGCCAGCGGCGTGCGTTTGCCGTAGCCGTTTTCGGTCGCGGTGAGGATGTAGGCCACAGAGGCATCGTCGATTTCGACCGGCGTCTCGATGACGGTGTCTTCACCCGCAATCTCCACGACCTCATCGCCCGAATCATCCTCGACCTCGGGCTGGTCGCCCGCCGATTCGGCGACGATCAAGCTGACCACCTTCTCGCCAGCGGCCAGCCTCATGCCGCGTACGCCGGTCGCGGTGCGACCGACGGCGCGCACCGCAGCTTCGTCGAAGCGCACGGTCTTGCCGTTGCTGGCGAACAGCATGATGTCGCGATGGCCATCGGTCAGCGCCACGCCGATCAGGGCATCGCCCTCGTCGAGATTGATCGCGATCTTGCCGCGCGCGAGCCGGTAGGCGAATTCGGTGAGCGGCGTTTTCTTGACGGTACCGTTGCGGGTCGCGAAGAACACGAAATGTTCGTCGTCATAGCTGCGCACCGGCAGCACCGCCTGGACCTGTTCGCCCGGTTCCAGCGCCAGCCAGTTGATGATCGGACGGCCGCGCGCATTCGGGCCGGCGTCCGGCAGCTGATGCACCGACAGCCAGAACACGCGGCCGCTGCTAGTGAACGTCAGCAGGGTGTCGTGGGTGTTCACCAGCCACAGCTGGTCGATGAAATCCTCGTCCTTGGTCGCTGCCGCATTGCGTCCGCGACCGCCGCGCTTCTGCGCGCGATAGGCCGTGACCGGCTGGCGCTTGGCGTAACCGGCATGGGACAGCGTGACCACCACATCCTCCGGCGCGATCAGATCGAGGATGTCCAGATCCTCCTCGCTGGCGCGGATTTCGCTGCGCCGCTCGTCGCCGAAGGCTTCCTTCACTTCACGCAGCTCGTCGCGGATCACTTCGCGCAGGCGATCGGGATTTTCGAGAATCTCGATCAGGCCGCGAATGACGCCGAGAAGGTTCTTGTATTCCTCGGTCAGCTTGTCCTGCTCCAGCCCGGTGAGGCGGTGCAGGCGCATTTCGAGGATTTCCTTGGCCTGGATTTCGGTCAGCTGGTAATAACGCTGGCCATCCGTACCGTCGATCAGACCGACGCCGGCCGGCAGATCTTCCGGCTTCGAGGCGTCGCTGCCGGCAGCGGCGAGCAGCGACGCGACCAGACCGGCATCCCAGGTCTTGGCGAGCAGGCGTTCGCGCGCTTCGTTGGGGTTGGCCGAGGTCTTGATCAGCTCGATCATCTCGTCGATGTTCGCCAGCGCGACCGTCAGACCTTCGAGGATGTGCGCGCGAGCGCGGGCCTTGCGCAGTTCGAAGATGGTGCGGCGGGTGACGACTTCGCGACGATGGCGCACGAAGGCTTCGAGGATCTGCTTGAGATTCAGCAACTGCGGGCGGCCGTCGACCAGCGCCACCATGTTGATGCCGAACACCGATTCCATCTGCGTCTGCTGATAGAGGTTGTTGAGCACCACTTCGGCGGAATCGCCGCGCTTGACCTCGATGAAGATGCGCATGCCGTCCTTGTCGGACTCGTCGCGCAGCTCGCTGATGCCTTCGAGCTTCTTTTCCTTGACCAGCTCGGCGATCTTCTCGATCAGCCGCGCCTTGTTCACCTGGTAGGGAATCTCGGTGACGATGATCGACTCGCGGCCGTTGTCGGCCACCTCGACCTCGGCCTTGGCGCGCATGCGCACCCGGCCGCGGCCACTGCGATAGGCCAGCTGGATGCCGCCCACGCCGTTGATGATGCCGGCAGTGGGGAAATCCGGGCCGGGGATGTACTGCATCAGGCCATCGATATCCAGTTCCGGATCGTCGATCAGGGCCAGCAGGCCGTTCACCACCTCGGTCAGGTTGTGCGGCGGAATATTGGTGGCCATGCCCACGGCAATACCGGCCGAACCGTTCACCAGCAGGTTCGGGAACCGGGTCGGCATCACCGTCGGTTCCAGCTCCTTCTCGTCGTAGTTGGGCTGGAAATCGACGGTTTCCTTGTCGATGTCGGCCA
>CAZGBA010000124.1:0-10297 GCA_964523435.1 uncultured Xanthomonas sp. | reverse complement strand
GCGAGAACGCCAAGCTGGGCGTGACCGTGAACACCATCTCCCCCGGCTACATCGCGACCGACATGGTCATGGCCGTCCCGGAAGACGTCCGCGCCAAGATCGTCGCCGACATCCCCACCGGCCGCCTCGGCACTCCGGAAGAGATCGCCTACGGCGTGGCCTTCCTCGCCGATGAGCAGGCGAGCTGGATCACCGGCTCCAATCTGGACATCAACGGCGGCCACCACATGGGCTGGTGAGTCCAGTCCGCTCCCACCCGGCATCTGCATGCCGGGTTGGGGCGTTCGGGCAATCGACGCACTCACGGCCGTCCAGGCCCCTACTTCAAGTTAATGATTGAAAACGTTTTTAGCGGGCATTTCCACGCAGGCAAGAAGCGCCGGAAAACGGCCACCGGACGACGAGTTGCAAGCGGCCGCCGGCTGCGCCATGCTCGCCGACTGTAGTCCTCTAGAGTAAAGGCTCCATGCCCGCTTCACGGATCATCAAGAAGTATCCGAACCGCCGTCTCTACGACACCAAAATCTCCAGCTACATCACGATCGAGGACGTGCGCCAGTTGATCGTGGACGGCGAGGACTTCGAGGTCCGCGACGCCAAAACCGGCGACGATCTGACCCGACAGGTGCTGCTGCAGATCATCGCCGAGCACGAGCAGGACGGCGAGCCGATGCTCTCCACCCAGCTGCTCAGCCACATCATCCGTTTCTACGGAGATTCGCTGCAGGGCTTCATGGGCAACTACCTGGAGCGCTCGATGCAGATCTTCCTCGACCAGCAGCAGCAGTTCCGGCAGCAGATGGGCGGCATGATCGGGCAGACGCCCTGGACGATGATGAACCAGCTGACCGAGCGCAATCTCGAACTGTGGCGCGAGTTCCAGCACAACCTCATCGGCGCGATGGGCCGCAGCGCTTCGACGAAGCCCAAGGACAAGCCCACCGCCAGCAAGGCGACGCGCGACGAGTGACCCCGGACGTATCGATGGCGCGGCGCCGCCGCGCACGACGTCGGCTGCGCGCAGCGCAGCCATGACCGTTTTCAAGGAAATACACCCATGAACACACGTGTAGCCGTCGTGACCGGCGGTATCGGCGGACTCGGCACCGAAATCTGCAAAACCCTCGCCCGCGCCGGCCGAACCGTCATCGCCGCCGATCTCGGCGCGCGCGCCGAGCGCATCGCCGAATTCCAGAGCGACACCGCCGGTTTCGACATCCGTTTCGAAGCGCTGGACGCCGGCGACTACGAAAGCTGCGCCGCGCTGGTGCGCAAGATCGAAACCGAACTCGGCACGCTCGACATCCTCGTCAACGCCGCCGGCATCACCCGCGACGGCACTTTGCGCAAGATGGACAAAGTGCAGTGGGATTCGGTGATGAACGTCAATCTCGACAGCGTCTTCAACATGTGCCGGCACGCGGTCGACGGCATGATGGCGCGCGGCTTCGGGCGCATTGTCAACATCAGCTCGGTCAACGGCCAGACCGGCCAGTTCGGGCAGACCAACTACTCCGCCGCGAAGGCCGGCATGCACGGCTTCACGATGGCGCTGGCCCGCGAAGTCGCGCGCAAGGGCGTGACCGTGAACTCGGTGTCGCCGGGCTACTGCGAAACCGCGCTGGTGATGGCGATCCCCGAAGACATCCGCGCCGGCATCGTCGAGAAAGTCCCGGTGGGTCGCCTCGGCAAACCCTCGGAAATCGCGCGCACCGTGGAATTCCTCACCGCCGACGACGCAGGCTTCATCACCGGCGCGAATATCCCGGTGAACGGCGGGATGTTCATGAGTTTCTGAGCACTGCATGCGTTTCTTGCACTGCATGCTTTTCCGAGCACAAAGGTCGCTCGACACCCCCTCCCTTTCACCGAAGACGAAGGGGAGGGCTGGGGAGGGGTAGTCTCCGGCGACGGCAACCCCCTCCCAACCTCCCCCTGCGCGATGCGCAAGGGGAGGAGCCAACACCGACATTCTTCACAACGACATCCATCCGGCACGCGACATCATGATCAAGCTCACTCCACCCAGCACCGCTGCATGGCTCGTCTCGCTGCTGCTGGGCAGCGCTGGCATCGCCGGCAAACTCGGTTATCTCGCCGTCGCCGCGCCAAATGCGTTCTGGCTGCTGGCGACGGCGTTCGTGCTGTTGCTCGCATCGACGCTATTCAAAAGCCTATAACCGCAGCAACGCCGAGCTTTTGTGGGAGCGCCGGAAGGCGCGAAGCCCGTATCTTCCCAGCGATCGCTTCAATGGCGATCATGATGCTGCCGCTGTATTTTCGGATTGCGAACATTCCTGCAGCGGTTGCGCTGCGGGCTTCGCGCCTTCCGGCGCTCCCACAAAAGCTCGACGTTGCCGCTCCGAATACGTTCTGGCTGCTGGCCACAGCATTTGTGCTGCGGCTGCTGTCGACGGTGTTCAAGGGGCTTTAAGCCGGCGCTGGGCATCGCGGGCGGTTTTCAGCGCACGCGACAGGAACGGTGCGCGACACGCGCACCCTATTGGCGGAATGAGCTTCGCGGTCGCTTTCCCGCCTCCCGCTGCGCGGGAAGCGGACTACGTGATGCCCTACCGATGGCATGCGGTCAGTCGACAGCTTGCTTCTTTTCCCGCGCCTCTCGCTCATCGCTGCGAATCGAAAGCAAAGCCGAAGCGAAAATGCCTGTCGGCGCCGCTACCAACCCCAGACTGGCGATCAGCAGCAGGAACGTGAACAGCCGTCCGCCAATCGTGATCGGATAGATATCGCCGTAACCAACGGTGGTTACGGTCGCCACCGCCCACCACAGCGCATCGACAATGCTGGTGAACTTGTCTGGCTGCGTGTCGTGTTCGAAATAAAAAATACCGAATGCAGCGAAATATATCGCCATCGTCAGAATCAACAACGAAACCGCCAACTCTTCCTTCGACTCCACGAATGCACGCCACATCCGGCTGAGCGCATGGTTGTAACGCGTCAATTTAAACAACCGGAACAGGCGAAAAACCCTGAGCAGCCGCAATATCCGAAGATCGTACGAGAAGGCCAGGTAGAACGGCAGGATCGCCAACAAATCGACAAGGCCGTACCAACTGAAAATAAAGCGCAACCGATGCTCTGCGGCATACAGGCGCAGCAGATATTCAACCGTGAATACCGCGACGACGAACCATTCGGCCAGACGCAGGAATTCAATCACTGCAGGAGAGAGATCCGGCAACGTTTCCAACGGCACGGTCGCTGCCGAAAACAGGATCAACACAACCAGGAAAAACGCCACGACCGGACGTTCAAGAAATCCATTCAATTTCGTCATGGCGCCATTCCCTGCGATGCGTGCAACTGCACCTCAACTACCATCAGCGCGCCGCACTTTGGTGTTCGATACGGCGCCAATATCACTCGCGGCAGTATTTCTTCCTATATTCCAACGCCTGCGGCATCAGCGCCTGCAGATCGCGGATGCGGGTTTCCGGGCTAGGATGCGTCGAGGAAAACTCCGCCGGTGCGCGACCGCCGCTGGCCGCGCTCATGCGTTCCCACAGCGGCACCGATTGTTGCGGGTCGAAGCACGCGGCGGCGGCCAGCATCAGACCGACGGCATCGGCCTGGGTTTCGTGTTTGCGCGCGTACGGCAGCATGAAACCGTAGCCCATCGCCGCCTGCATCATCTGCTGCGACTGCGGGTCCATGCCGCTCATCGCGCCGGCCATCTGCCCGAGCTGTCCGAGCTTCTGCTGCGACATGCGTTGCGCGCCATGGCGCAGCAATGCATGCGCGATTTCGTGCCCCATCACCACCGCCACCGCATCGGCGTTCTGCGCGACCGGAATCAGGCCGGTGTACACCGCCATCTTGCCGCCGGGCAGACAGAACGCATTGGCCTGGTCGGACTGGATGACGTTCACGTCCCAGTCGAAGGTTTCCCACACCTTGTTCGGCGTGTTGCCGCTGTCGGCCGCCATCTGCGCTTCGACTTCCGGCACTTTGGCGATCAGGCGTTTGGCGATTTCGCGCACCTGCTGCGCGATCTGCGAATTGGGATCGACCGGCCGCTCTTTCGACAGGATGTCCTCGTAGGCCTGCAGGCCCATCGCTTTTTCCTGATCGATCGAGATGCTGCCGTCGATCAGCACCTTCTCGCCGGTGTACGGATCGACCTGCCGGTTCGACACCCAGTAGTACGCCGCGTAGCCCGCGAACAGCAGCAGGATGATGAAACGTGGATTGATGCCGCGCTTGCGCTGCCCGCCGTAGCCCTGCTGCTGGTTGCCGAAAGGATTCTGTCGCATCGTTGCCTGCCCTCGAAAGTCTACAGCTCGCGCACCACCCGGAACCCGGTCAGCGCATTCGTCGCATCCGCCTCCGCCTGGCTGCGCCACGCCGCGCGGGTCTGCGCGGGTGCGTTGGACCAGGCCCCGCCGCGCACCACGCGGGTGCGGCAACCGGGGTTCACCCAAGCCTCGCCCTGGGTCGGTGCGCGACGGTAGCCATCATGCCAGCAATCGGCCACCCACTCGCGGACATTGCCTTCGAGATCATGGATATCGAAAGCGTTGGCGCTGAACTTCGCGACCGGCGCCGGGCCCCAGTAACCATCGACGTAACCGACGAACGCATTGCCCCAACTGCGGCCCGCAGGCGAGCGGTCGCCGCCGCCGGTGAGGTTGCCGGTGCCGCGCCTGGGCGGACGATCGCCCCACGGGTAGCGCCCGGGCGCACCGGCGCGCAGCGCGTATTCAAACTCGGCCTCGCTGGGCAACCGGTAACGCTGGCCGCTGGCTCCCGACAGCCAGCGCGCGTAGGCCTCGGCGTCCTTGGCGCTGACGTGCAGCACCGGCATGTCGTCGGCAGCGATGCGGCCGAGATAATCGTGCCGCCAGTCCACGCCGCTGCGGTGCACGAAGTTGCCGCCGCGCTCGTCGTAGACCAGCGAGTGGCCGCGACGCAGCGCGCGCGGGCGATGACCGCTGGCGAGCACGAAACGGCGGAATTCGCCGACCGTCACTTCGGTGCGGGCGATGGCGAAACCGCGATCGAAACGCACGTACCGCGACGGGCGCTCGGAGCCGCTGGCATCGGGTTCGGCATCGCGCGCGCCCATCCGGAAACCGCCGTGCGGCACCACCACCATCTCCGGGCCACGTCCGCCGCCATTCAGCGCATCCGTGAACCGCTGTCCGGGGCGCTGCAGGCCGTAGTGCGTGGCCAGGTCGATGCGATTGCGCAACTCGGCGGCCGCAGGATCGCCGGGCGCGGCGATGCGCAGGATTTCCGCCAATCGCTGCCGCGCCCACTGCAGATGATTCGGGCGACCCGGCTGCGTCAACAGGGCCATGCCCTCATCGCGCAGACGGGCGATGCGCGCGCGCCGGATCGCCTCCACGCGCTCGCGACCGACCTCGAGCGTGCCGATCCCCGGCCGCACCGCACCCGCCTTCGCCAGCCAGCGCTCGGCCGCCGCGAAATCGCCCTTCTCGGCCGCATCCTCCGCGCGCCGGATCAGCCCGCTCTCCACTGCCGCAACGCCCTGCGACGCCCGCGGCTGCCCGGGTTCCAGCGCCAGTGCCTGCTGGAACAGCGGCAGCGCGCCCTCGCCCGCTTCGCCCAGCCGGCCGTCGGCCAGCGCCTGCTCGGCCGCTTCGTTCAATTCCCACAGCCGGTCAGCCTGATCGAGCCGGACCAGATACTCCGCCCCGCCTTCCACCCGCTCGATGCCGACGCTGCGCATCACCGCACCGACCGCATGCGCGCGGCGCAGCGCCTCCGCATCGTCGCCGGAGGCCGCCAACGCCTCGTCGCCCGCCCTGCCCAGTCGCGCCAGCGCGCGGGTCAGACCGGTCTTCGCCTTGGCATCGTCGGGGTCGTGCGCAAGCAGCGCGAGATACAGCGGAATCGCGGCCTCGGCGCCTTCGTAGAGCCGGCCATCTGCGAGCGCGGCGGCGGCGCGTTTGCGCGCGGCCGGGATGTCGGCATCGGTGAGCGCGATCTTCGGGCTGTGCCAGGTCAGGCGCTCGGCGATGGCGTCGTCGCCGCTGACCGTCACCGTGCCGTCGGCCCGTCGTTGCGGGGTCTGGCTGTCCTGTCCGGCCACCGCCTTGCCGCCGTCGCGATCGCAGGCGCACAGCAGGGCCAACGTCGCGATGACGCCTGCCGCCCATACCTGTCGTGTCGCGCGCAACGCCAATCTCCGCTCCGATGCTGGTGTCCGGCCGTGGTGGTCGTCTTCGGCGGTCACCTTATCGCATCGATCGCACCGCACGATGACCCGAACCGCACTCCGGTAGCATAGCGGCCCGCCATTCCCGAACCGAGCCCGTGCCGCACTGGATCACCGACCCCGCACCGCTGCATGCCCTCATCGCCGCCGCACCGCCCAGCATCGGCATGGACACCGAGTTCGTCCGCGAGCGCACCTACTGGCCGCAGCTGGCGCTGGTGCAGATCGCAGGCGGCGATGCGCTGCCGGACGACGGCATCCTGCTCGTCGACCCACTGCTGCCTGGCATGGCCGACGCACTGGCGCAGCTGCTGGCCGACACCCGCATCCTCAAGATCATGCACAGCGCCAGCGAAGACCTGATCGCGCTGAAGTACTTCTGCAACGCCCTGCCGCAGCCGCTGTTCGACACCCAGATCGCCGCCGCCCTGTGCGGCGCGGGCGCGGGGCTGGGCTATCAGCGCGTGCTGCAGGAACTGCTCGGAGTCACCGTCGACAAGGGTGAAACCCGCTCCGACTGGCTGCGCCGGCCGCTGTCGCCGTCGCAGCTGCACTACGCCGCCGACGACGTACGCCATCTGCACGCCCTGCACCGCACGCTGTGCGAACGCCTCGACGCGCTGCAGCGCAGCGCATGGCTGGAAGAAGACTGCGCGCGGATGCTCGCCAACGCCGCGCAGGACGAGGGCGAACGCTGGCCGCACCTGGGCATGCGCTCGGCGCAGTTCCTCGATCGCGACGGCCAGATCCGCCTGCTGCGGCTGCTGCGCTGGCGCGACACCTACGCCCGCGACCACGACCGCCCGCGCACCTGGATCCTCGACAACGAACTGGCGCAATCGCTGGCGCGCACGCCACCGCGCGACCTCGCCCAACTGCAGTCGATGTTCGACGGCCAACCCAAGGCCCCGCGCAAACTCGCCGACCAGGTGCTCGAAGCCCTGCACACCCCGCTGGCCGACGAAAACGACCTGCCCCCCGCGCGCGGCGACGACCGCGACCGCAGCGCCTACAAGAAACTGCAGCAGGCCGTGGCCGAACGCAGCACCGAACTCGGCCTGCCCGACGGCGTACTCGCCTCGCGCCGCTGGATCGAAGCCCTGCAGGACGGCGAAGACTGGCCCGGCGCCCTCTCCGGCTGGCGCCGCGCCCAACTCGAAACCCGGCTGGCGCCGATCCTCGAATCACTGCCCGCCACGACTGGCGGCGGCTGATCGGCCTCCGTATACTTGCCGCACGTCGAATGGGGCGGTAGCTCAGCTGGGAGAGCGCCACGTTCGCATCGTGGAGGTCAGGGGTTCGATCCCCCTCCGCTCCACCATTCGACGAAAGAAAAAGCCGAGGCGCATGCTTCGGCTTTTTTGTTGGCCGCGACATGGACCACGCAAAAGACATGCGCCCACCGACCGCCTCAATCAGACAAAGCGAAAGCGGCTGTCGCTGTTGCTCTTGTAGGAGCGGCTTCAGCCGCGAAGCCCGCAGCGCATGATCCACATCATCTCCCGCAATCATGACAAAGCCCAGCACCACAGCGCAGCACGATGGCGATCAATACGGTCGCTGCGAGGTCACCGGCATCGCGGCTTGCGCCGCTCCTACAAAAGCGGGGTCTGCGATTGCTTTCTGTAGGAGCGGCGCAAGCCGCGAAGCCCGCAGCGCATGACCCACGGCTCCTCCCGCAATCAGCACAAAGCCCAGAGCCGCAACGCCGCACGATGGCGATCAATACGGTCGCTGTGAGGTCACCGGCATCGCGGCTTGCGCCGCTCCTACAGAAAGCAACAGCAGCTCCCCGCTTTTGTAGGAGCGGCGCAAGCCGCGATGCTTTCAGGCGGCAGCGCGTTCGTTGATCACCGCAATGATTCCGACAATCGCATCCGCATCGGAATCGCCGAATGCGCCGTCCAGGCCTTCGTGATGCAGCGCGGTGAAGGGGGGCTCATACAGCTGGCCCGGCTCCATCGTGCCGTTCTGCGTCAAACGGTCGATGATCATCTCGACGAAGCGGATCTGCTGGCTGCTGTAGCGGGTGCCGTCGAGGAAACGCCCGAACGCGTCGTTGACCGCGCCGCGATCCAGGCCGACCAGCGACCGGATGAAGACGGTCAGCGGCGTATCGCTGCCGAAGCAGGCTTCGAAACGCGTCCGGCTTTCGACCACATCCGATTCGTAGAAGAATCGCTCCAGCTCGCCGAGATCGGTCGGGGTCAAGGGTTTGTTGTGCCGCAGTTTGGCGATGACGATATGGTCTTCGTTGCTGCGGATGTAGGCTTCGACTTTCTTTTTGTACTGGGCAAGATTGATGCCGGTACTGAAATCGGTGAATTCGACCTCGGTCGCGGTGCCGATCTCGTCGGTCAGCTCGGTGTAGATCGGCGCGATGGATGTGCGGTCGATGAATTTGATCAAGCCGCGCAGCCTGCGACGGACGGACTCGACGATCGGCAGAGTGATGTCCTTCCAGAACATCTCGGTCTGGATGTCCTGGATCAACGCCAGTTGCTCGCGCACCGCAGGAATGGCGGCCTTGTTTTCCAGATCGGCGGCCAGATCGATGAGCTTGTCGCGGCAGGTCACGAAATCCCGGGTCGCCTGGATCATCGACAATTGCAGATTCAGGCACAGCAGGTCGAACAGCTTCGCCGTGATGTGCTCGGCATCCTGTTCCGTCGGCAGGCCGGCGACATGCTCGCGCAGATCGACAAGTGCCGTGTCGTCCAGCGCGTTCCATTGCTGGCGATCCGCGAAACGCAGCACATGCTCGCGCTCGGCGCGGACGATGAAGTTGCCGAGATTCATCGCCGCCACTTCGGCGTGCAGCTGGCCGATCACGTCATCGCGCAGCGTTTCCAGCGCGCCATAGCCGCCCCGCACATCGGCCGCGCGCTTCTCTGGTGACGGCTCGCCGACGGGCAACAGCGCGATCAACGCCAGCCGCCGCTTGAACAGCCGCTTCTGCAGCGGCTCCGTCACCGGCGACACCGCGCCGGCCGGATGCTCATTGAAGTATTCGAAATTGGCGCAGAAATCGAAGATGAAGAATTCCTGCTTGTGCTGGCCGGGACCGAACACGTTGGGACACAGGCGCGTACCGCGACCGATCATCTGCAGGAACTTCACCTTCGAGCGCACGGCCTTGAAGAACACCAGATTCAGCACTTCCGGCACGTCGATGCCGGTGTCCATCATGTCCACCGAGACCGTGATCTGCGGCAGACTCCTGGGCACGCTGAAGCTGTCGATCAGCGTCTGCGCATACTTCACCGCGTGGGTGACCACGCGCGCGAACGTCCCGTTGTAATGCGGATAGTGATGATCGAAGCGCTTGACGATGAAGTCGGCATGCTTCTGATTGACCGCGAAGATGATCGTCTTGCCCAGCGTGTCGCCGCCATCCACCTTCAGGCCGTGCGTCATCAGGTATTTCAGCATCAGATCGACCGTGTCCTCGTTGAACAGCTGCTTGTTCACTTCGGAGGCATACACCTCGTCCGGGGCTTCGCCGTCGAAACGGTCGCCCCAATCCAGCGACTCCCAGTGTTCCTTCTCCTCGTCGTCGAGTTCGTCGTAGCGGATCCCCTCGCGCACGAATTTGATCGGTACCGAGAACGCTTTCGGCGGGACCAGATAGCCGTTGTCCACGGCTTCCTTCAAACCGTAGGCGTCGGTGGGCACGCCGGCTTCCAGGCCGAACAAACGATACGTGTCGTGATCCACGTCCTCGCGCGGGGTCGCGGTCAGGCCGACCAGATAGCTGTCGAAGTAGCGGAAGATCGCGCCGTATTTCTGGTACACGCTGCGGTGCGCTTCGTCGATGACGATCAGGTCGAAGTGGCCGATGCCGTATTTGCGGCGGTCGCCTTCCATCTGTTCGATCAGACCCATCATCGTCGGATAGGTGCTGAGGAACACCCGTCCCTGCCCCAGTTTCTCGGTGACCAGATTCACCGCACCGGCATCCGGCAGATGTTCCTTGAAATTGTCGGCGGCCTGTTTCACCAGCGCCACGCGGTCGGCGAGGAACAGCACGCGCTTCACCCAGTTGGCGCGCATCAGCACATCGATCAGCGCGATCGAGACGCGGGTCTTGCC
>CAZGBA010000123.1:0-10568 GCA_964523435.1 uncultured Xanthomonas sp. | reverse complement strand
CTGAAGAAACTGGTCAAGGACGAACTGCTGGCCGACGCGAAGAAATTCGGCGACGCACGGATGTCGCCGCTGGTCTCGCGCGAAGCCGCGCAGGCGATCGACGAAACCGAACTCGTGCCCAGCGAACCGATGACGATAGTGCTGAGCGAGAAAGGCTGGATCCGCGCCGCCAAAGGTCACGACATCGACGCGGCGGGATTGAGCTATCGCGATGGCGACAGTCTGCTGTGCGCAGTGCGCGGGCGCAGCACCCAGCAGGTCGCATTCCTCGACAGCACCGGCCGCAGCTATTCGTCGCTCGCGCATACGCTGCCCTCGGCGCGCGGCAACGGCGAACCGCTGAGCGGCCGTTTCTCGCTGCCGGCAGGCGCGGGGTTCGTGGCCATGGCCAGCGGCGCCGACGACGCGCGCTTCGTGCTGGCGTCGTCGCACGGTTACGGCTTCGTCACGAAGTTCGAGAACCTCACCGGCCGCAACAAGGCCGGCAAGGCGATGCTGTCGCTCACGCCGGGATCGGTCGTGCTGCAGCCGGCACAGGCGGGCAATCTCGAAACAGACCGCATCGTCGCCGTCACCAGCGCCGGCCATCTGCTGGCGTTTCCGATCGCGGAATTGCCGGAACTCGACAAGGGCAAAGGCAACAAGATCATTGAGATTCCGAAAGCCAAGCGCAGCACCGAGCGCGTGATCGCGATCGCGGTGGTGCCGCCCGGCGGTACGCTGTCGGTGAAATCCGGCGCACGCACGATGTCGCTGTCGTTCAAGGAACTGGAACCCTACCTCGGCGCGCGCGGCAGCCGTGGCGGCCTGCTGTCGCGCGGCTGGCAGAAAGTCGATGCCCTGACGGTGGAATGATGGACGCGGAATTCTGGCACCAGCGCTGGCGCAACAACGAAATCGGCTTCCATCAGGGTGAGCCGGCACCGTTGCTGCAGAAACACTGGCACGCCGTTGCGGCACCCGCCGGCAGCCGGGTGTTCGTGCCGCTGGCGGGCAAGTCGGTCGACATGCTGTGGCTCGCATCGCAGGGCCATCGTGTGCTGGGCGTCGAACTGTCGCCGCTCGCGGTCGAACAGTTTTTCGCGGCGCACGCGCTCGAACCCGATATCGTCGAATCGGATTACGGCACGCATTATGTTGCCGGCGACATCGAACTGGTCTGCGGCGATGTTTTCGCGCTGGACGCAACCGTACTTGCCGACTGCACGGCGGTCTACGATCGCGCCGCACTCGTCGCGCTGCCTGCGGAGCTTCGTCGGCGCTACGTCGATGAAATCTACGCACGCCTGCCGGCGACATGCTCCGGTCTGCTGATCACGCTCGAATACCCGGCGCACGAGAAAGAAGGTCCGCCGTTCACCGTGACCGAGGCCGAAGTCCGCGAACGTTACGCGCCGCTGTGGAACATCGATCTGCTCGAACGCCGCGATATCCTCTCGACTGAACCGAGATTCATCGAACAGGGCGTGACCGCGCTCGACACCTGCGTCTATCGTCTGCGACGCAGCGGCTGAGGCCGTTCGCGCAAGCCCGTTCGTCATTACCAGTTCACCCATATCACTCATCCGGATCGACCATGAAGAAGTGGCTCAAACGCATCGCACTGTGGCTGCTGGTCCTGATTGTCGTCGCCGCAGGCACGGGCTGGTGGCTGATGCGCGGCAGTCTGCCGACGCTCGACGGCGAGATCGCGCTCGACGGCCTGTCCGCGCCGGCGACGATACAACGCGATGCCCTGGGCGTCGTGACCATCGACGCCGCGAACGAAACCGATGCGATGCGCGCGCTCGGCTACGTGCATGCGCAGGAACGTTTCTTCGAAATGGATCTGATGCGCCGCGTTTCAGCGGGCGAACTGTCGGAACTGTTCGGGCCGATCGCGATCGAGAAGGACAAGACGCAGCGCATGCACCGCATCCGCGCACGGGTAGAAGCCGATCTTGCGGCGATGAGCGCCGATAAACGCCCGCTACTGCAGGCGTACACCGACGGCGTGAACGCCGGCCTCGGCGCGCTGCGCGTGCGCCCGTGGCCGTATCTGCTGCTGCGCCAGCAGCCGAAGCGCTGGGAGATCGGCGATGCCGCGCTCACGGGTTTTGCGATGTATTTCGATCTGCAGGACGCCAGCAATCATCGCGAACTTGCGCTGTGGAAGATCAAGCCGCATCTGCCGCCGGCGCTGTACGCACTGTTGACGCGCGACGGCACGCGCTGGGACGCGCCGCTGGTCGGCGGTGCGCGCGGCGATGCGACGCTGCCGACCGCCGAAGAAGTCGATCTGCGCAAATTGCCGGGAACACCGGCGAAGCGTCATGACGTTGCCGCCGACGACATCGTTCCCGGCAGCAACAATTTCGCGGTGTCGGGCGCACTGACCGCCGATGGCCGTGCGATCGTAGCCAACGACATGCATCTGGGCCTGCGCGCGCCCGGCATCTGGTTCCGTGCGCGCTTGCGCTATCCGGACGCGCGCGCGCCGGGCGGCAAAGTCGACATCGCCGGCTTCACTCTGCCCGGCCTGCCTGTGGTCGTGGTCGGCAGCAACACCCATATCGCTTGGGCGTTCACCAACAGCTACGCCGACACCGCCGACTGGCGCATCCATACCGACTGCAAACCGCGCGAAGCCGAGGCAACTGCTTGCGTGCGGCCGATCTCGCACGCGGAAACGATCCGCGTCGCCGGCAGCGCACCGGTCGAGATCGAAGTCGAAGAAACCGATTGGGGTCCGGTGCTGCATCGCGACGGCGACCGGCTGTTCGCGCTGCGCTGGAATGCGCATCTCAAGGGCGCGCTCGGTTTCGGGCACACCGATTTCGCGTTCGCGCGCGATCTCGACGAGGCGATGGCCATGACCGACCGCACCGCGATGCCTACCCAGAATCTACTGATCGGCGATACGAAAGGGCGCATCGGCTGGCGGCTGATCGGGCCTTTGGCGCAGCGCGCGGCCGGTTGCGACCGGGCCACCCCAGGAACCGATCAGGCCCAGGCGGGTGTCTGTCCCGCCTGGCAGATTTCGATCAACCGCTCGCCGCGCGTGATCGATCCCGCCTTCCACCGGCTGTGGACCGCGAACAACCGCACCATGGACGGCGAACTGCTGGCGAAGATCGGCGATGGCGGCAACGCCTTCGGCGCGCGCGCACGCCAGATCCGCAACGATCTGTTCGCACGCGAACACTTCAGCGAGCGCGACCTGCTCGCGGTGCAGCTCGACGACCGCGCGCACTATCTGACCCAATGGTGGACGCTGCTGCGCGACACCGCCGCACGCACGAAATCGCCCGCGCTGAACGAATTGTCCGAAGCATCGAAACGCTGGGAAGGCCGCGCCAGCGTCGACTCCGTGAGCTATCGCATCGTCCGCGCATGGCGGCTCGCGGTGCACGCGCGCGTGGCGGAAGGGCTGACCGCACCTGCGCATGCAGCCCTGGGCGAAAAATTCGACATGCCCGCGTTCCAACAGCTGGAAGGCACGGTATGGCCGCTGGTCGCGCAGCAGCCACAGCATCTGCTGTCGAAAAAATACCCGACCTGGGATGCGCTGTTCGAAGACGCCGCGAAGGACATCCGCGACGAACTGAAAGCACAGGGGCCGCTCGCCGAACGCACCTGGGGCGAACGCAACACCGCCGCGATCTGTCACCCATTGGCGAAAGCGATTCCGCTGATCGGCAAATCCCTGCTGTGCATGCCAGCGGATCGACTGTCCGGCGATGGCGGCATCCCGCACGTGGTCGCTCCGGACTTCGGCGCCTCCGAACGCATGGTCGTATCGCCGGGCCACGAAGCCGATGGCATCATCCACATGCCCGGCGGCCAGAGCGGTCATCCGCTGTCGCCGTTCTGGGGCGCCGGCCACGACGACTGGGTGCACGGCCGGCCAACGCCGTTTCTGCCCGGAAGAACCGAGTACACGTTGAGGTTGGCACCAAAACCGTAGCGGTCGAAAACCGCCCGAGGTGACCCGGCCGCTATACTCGCGCCCCGTGATCCTGTCCCGCCGCCTCCGACGCAGCTTCACCCTGCTTGCCTTCGCGGCGGCTTGGCTGTTCGTCACGATGCCGACGTTCGGCCGATTGCATCAGGCGGAACGTCAGGCCGGCGCTGCAAACGGCGTGGTCGCCGTCTGCACTGCGGTCGGTCTGAAATATCTGCCCGCCTCGGTTTTTTCCGATGGCGAGGAGATTCCGCATACACCGTCTTCAAACGACGAATGCGCCTACTGCCCACTGTTGGCCACGCTGACACCGCATGTTCCGGCTCTGCTGTTTCCGCCGGTACCGAGGGGGCGGACGCTCCCGCAACGCTCATTGGCCGATCCGGTCTATGCGGCACCGCATCCCTGTGGTCTCGGGTCTCGCGGACCGCCGACGATCCTCTGAAACGCGCAAATAGCCCTTTCGCGCGGCGATAGCCGCGCTCATCGCGATTTCGGAGATACCGATGTTCTTCCCGACCCATTCCCGGGCGCGTTTCGCGCGCCTGACACTTGCTGTTGCCTGCGCTCTGGCCGCCGATGGCGCTTTCGCTGCCGAAGCGGATGCCGACACCCTCGATACTATCGTCGTCACCGGCCTGCGCACCGATATCCAGGATTTCACTCCCGAAAGCAGCAAGCAGCATTCCCAGACCATCACCCGCGCACAGATCGAACAATTGCGTCCGCGCGATGTGTTCGAACTGCTCAACAACGCAACCGGCGTGATCGCCACCAACGGCAGCCGCAAAGGTTTCAGCGGCCTGCGCATCCGGGGCGATTCCAATTTCCGCTGGATCATCGACGGCACGGTGCTGCAGCCGACAATGGCGTCGCGCATTCTGCGGTCCATGCCGGTGATGGCCATCGAAGAAGTGAAAATCGTACGCGGCGGCACCGCACTGACCTTGGGGCCGATGGTCGGTTCGGCCAGCCCCGGTGGCGCACCGGTGGACGGCTTCGTGATGATTCGCACCCGTCGGCCCACCGAGGATCAGGCCAGCGCGCGGCTCGCAGTCGAATCCTTCGACGGAGTACAGGGCAGCGTGTGGGCCGGCGAGACCTTCAAACCGGGCGATCATGAAGCGTATGTCGCCGGCTTGGCTTCGTACTCGCACACCAACGGTCCCGACGACGCGCTCGACAACGGCGCCGGCTACAACCTCGGTCGGGATTCGCTCGGCGGCATGGCCAAGGCCGGAATCGACGCGGAACGCTGGTGGGTGGACGCGATGGCGTATCACGACGAGGGCTCCTTCGAGATCCCGAACGCCAACAGTCACGGCGCTGGCCAGGGCGACTGGTACATGGATCCATCCCGGACCTCAATCTACGCCGTGAATGGCGCAAAGGAATGGAGCCCGTCGCAGACGACCTCGTTCGGCGCGTCATACACCGAAAGCCATCAGCAGTTATGGACCGCCAACACGCCCGCTGGCCCCTACAACGTCGTGCGCAACGACAACCGCACCACCGCGTTCAATCTCAGGCATACCCTGGGAATCGCCGGTGCACGCGCGGTGCTGGGCTTCGATTATCAACACTGGACCGCACCGAACGGGCAGCAGTACTACGAAGGCATCCGCAGAGAAGAAAAGACCACCGGCTGGTTCGCGCAGGCCGAGCGCGGCTTCTTCGAGGACAAACTCACGCTTGATGCCGGTTTTCGTCGCGATCGCGTGCATGTACTGCATGGCCTGAGTTACTACACCGGCGGCGCGCAGCCCTATGGCGGCGTGAATTCTCCGCTCCGCACCCGCGACATCGACCAGCCCCCGGCCGCGTTCCAGAGCTATGGCGCCAGTTGGAAATTCTCCGACGACTGGCGGGCCTCGGTGCGTTACGCCACCAGCCGGCAGGCCAGCGAGAGCCTCAATCCCGTGCCGGGCGTCACGCTGCAGGACGACAGTCAACGCAAATGGGAGATCGGCGTGGAAGGGCGCGTGGTGCGCTGGTTCAATCCTTCGCTGAATCTGTTCCGGCGCCAAGTGGAGAACGAGAAGACACTGAGCGGCTATACCTACGTCGCCAATAATGGCATCTCGCAGATCTGTCGGCTGGCCACGATCCCGGCGTCCGGTCCGCTTGCCCCACGCCCGCCCGCGACGCTCACACCGTGCTACAACCAGGCCGACACCACCCGTGGCGGTTTCGAGTTGTCTGTGCAGGGCGACTTCCTCGAACGCAGCAGCTACCGCGCCAGCGTCACCCGTTTCACCACCCTCAGCACCAACGCCGCGCCGACCACCCCGCAACAGATGGTCGATCTGTCCTTCGCACATGGATTCGGCGCGTTCACGTTGACCGGAGCGATGAAACACCTCTCGGCGTATCGGGGTTCGGCGTCGGATGCCGGCGCGTACCTGGGCGGCTATACCAGCTATGACCTCGGACTCGGCTACGACTTCGAGATGGCGGGTCACCCGCTGCGCACCACACTGTACGGGCGGAACCTGAGCGACCGTCATTACGAGACCAACAACGGCGTGCAGGACCCGGGACGGGTGATCGGCGTCGAATTCCTGGCCCGTTTCTGAGGAGCGCATCATGTCCAACAAGAAAACACCTTGGACCGCGAGACGGATCCACCTCTGGTTTTCGATCGCACTGTCCCTCCCGTTCCTGCTGATGGCTGTCACCGGTGCGATCATCGCGATGCGCAGCGTGCTGGATGTGCGCGTACCGATGCGCTGGATGTCTGCGGAATCGCTGCCGGACCGATTGCCGATCACCGCGTACGCAGAAGCCGCCGACGGAACGGTGTGGATCGGCAATGCCCAAGGCCTGCATCGCATCGTTTCCGGTCGTATCGAAGCGATCGAGCGTTTCCGTGGCAAGGAAGTGCTGGCGTTGGCAATCGCAGCAAAGAACCCGGAACCGATCGTGGCGACCAAGATGGTGCTGTGGTCGCATGCGGACGACGAATGGCGGGAAGTGCGGCGCGGTCGCCTGCGTCAGTTGAGCGCGCTGCGCGATGGCAGCGTACTGGCCATCGTCGGTGGGCGCGGAGAAATGGCGAACGGCAAACCGTTCGCGAGCCGCGATGGCTTCGAATGGCATCCCTATCGTCCTGCGATGGCAGCGAACAAGCGGTTGCCGCCGCTCGTCGATCCGACGGTCGATCTACCCATGCTCATGCGCGAACTGCACTCCGGCGCGTTTTTTTTCGGCAAGGGCCGTGGCGAGATCGTATGGGGCAATCTGCTCGGCGCAGTGCTCCTGCTGCTCTGCCTGACCGGTCTGTGGATGTGGGTGCGACGGGAGCTGGCGCGCGCGCGCAGCAAACGCCTGCCTCGACAGCGAGCGGCTGCGATAACGGCATCGACATCAGCCTGAAAGAAAGCCGCATGCCGCGCATCTTTGCGGCATGAAGGCGACGAAGATCATTCGGGGCGAGCGTAGCGAGCCCCGTCATTGTTGGTCGTCACCGATGGAACAGCGCAGGGAGGGGACTTATCGCGAGTGACGACGCGGACTCATCGCCAATCCGGGACTTGTCTGGTTCAACACCCGATGGCATTCTTGGTCCAAGCGATTAAACGAATGACTCAAAGCATGCCGATCCCGGCCCCCTTGGTCGCCCAGACCATGTCCGCCTGCACACCGCTGTTCTTCGCCTTGGGCGAGCCGGCGCGGCAGCAGATCCTGGTGCTGCTGACCGAGCACGAGGAACTCAACGTCAATCAGCTGACCGAGCGCCTGCCGTTGTCGCGGCCGGCGATCTCCCATCATCTGAAAGTGTTGCGGCAGGCCGGGCTTGTCGGGGTACGCCAGGCAGGGGTGGAGAATTTCCACTACCTGACGGTCGAACCGGCGATCGAGTTGCTGGAACGTTTCGTCGCCGAAGTGAAGGACTGCGAGTAGCAGATTCCTCAGTTTCCCGGCCCCGCCACGCGGGGTCGGCTCCACCGCAGCATCGCTTCCCTTTTCCCATTCCCCACCGTCGGCCTGCGACCGCGTCATTCGATGCGCTTGATTAGGTCGATATGTTTGAACCTATCGACAGGAGTTCTTCCATGCAAACCACCCTTCCCTGGGCCCTGGTCACCGGCGCCTCCAACGGCATCGGCCTTGAAATTGCCCGCACGCTGGCGGCTGCCGGGCACCCGATCGCACTCGCCGCACGCAGCGCCGACAAGCTTGAAGCGCTGGCGCACGAGTTGCAGCGCGACTACGGCGTCGAGACCCGCGTCGTCGCAATCGATTTGGGCCAGCGGGACGCTGCGGACCTGCTGATCGATACGCTTGCCGAAACCGATGTCCATCCGCGCGTGCTGGTGAACAACGCCGGTTTCGGCGTGTACGGCCTGCATGCCGATACGTCGCTGGACGACGAACAGGCGATGATCGATCTCAACATCGTCACCCTGACGCGTCTGACCAAACGCCTGCTGCCCGCCATGCTGTCGGCGCGCGACGGCCGCATCCTCAATGTCGCGTCCACCGCCGCCTTCCAGCCGGGGCCGTACATGGCCGTGTATTACGCGACCAAGGCCTACGTGCTGTCCTACAGCGAAGCGCTTGCCGAGGAATTGAAGGGCACGCGGGTCACCGTCACCGCACTGTGTCCGGGCCCCACCGCATCGGGTTTCCAGGACAAGGCCGCAATGCACGATTCCGCGCTGGTGAAGGGCAAGCGTCTGCCCAGCGCGAAAAGCGTCGCCGTGTATGGCGTGCGCGCGATGCAGCGCGGCCAGCGCGTCGCGATTCACGGCAGCATGAACTGGATGCTTGCGCAGAGCATCCGCTTCACGCCGCGTCGCATGGTGACCCGGCTGGTAGCGAAACTGTCGCAGCCGGCTTGAGTAGACATCAGCGGAAACGAAGCTTCGCATTCCCGTATTTGCGAAGCTTCGACGCATCGTCTGCGCACGATCGGCAGTCGATGTTGACGCAGCGGTTGTACGTACCGCTCAACAACTGCGCAAAAATGCCAGCAGCGCTGCGTTGAACGCCTCAGCATGACTTGTGTTGCAGCCGTGCGGAGCATGTTTCAAAACCTGCAGCTCGCTGTGCTCGATCGCCGCATGGGTCAACGCACCCGATCCCTCGAACGGGACGATTCCATCGGAGTCTCCATGCAGGACAAGCGTGGGGACGCTGATCCGCTTCAGGTCGTCGCGGAAATCGGCGGTGCTGAACGCATGCATGCAACCAAGAGCTGCGATCTGATTCGACTGCAGACACAATCCGATCGTCGCTTGTCGCTGAATTTCATCGACCTGCAGCTCACCGTCGACCGAAAAAAACTTGCGGGTGAATTCATCGAAGTAGGCATGCCGGTCGGCCTTGAGGCCCGCTGATTTTTCATCCGCCTTCCCGGGCGTCAGCGGGCCTTGTGGATTGTCCGCAGACTGCATCAGGCATGGGGTCACCGCTGCGGCGAACACCGCGCCACCCAGGCGGTCCTGCCCGTGCAGGCTGACGTATCGCGCCACTTCGCCGCCGCCCATCGAAAATCCGACGAGCACCGCATCGCGCAGGTCCAGATCGACGATGATCCCTGCCAGATCGTCCGCAAGCGTGTCGTAGTCGTAACCATGCTCCGGTTTTTCAGAGCGGCCGAAGCCGCGACGGTCATAGGCGATGGCCCGGAAGCCAGCATCGCGAAGCGCGGGAATCTGCGCCGCCCACGACTCTCCGGACAAGGGCCAGCCATGGATCAGGACGACAGGACGACCACTACCGCCGGTATCCTGCACATGGAGTTGGGCGCGGCGAATCCGCGGTAAGGCTGAAGTATCCATCGTTGACTCCTTGCCCATTGCTGCGAAGTGCATGAGCATCGGAGTCTACGCGCGGCCGATGTAAACAGATTGAATACGTCCCTACTCTGCAGATCGCAATGATTTCGCTGTGATTTCGCGCAATCCGCACGATTCATGCGCCCGCGTTAGCTGAATGGTGAACACCGGCCACCGCGCGACCCGATGGATCCGCTGCATTCGCGAACGCAGCATCCCACGCGATCGCTGCGGGGGAGGAACAAGCGATCGATTTCCCGCCGGGCACGGTGTTCGCGCAGCCTTCGCCCGGAAACGCTTCGTCGAAGATGCGACGGTAGAAATAGGCTTCCTTGGTCTGCGGCGGATTGATCGGGAAGCGTTGTTCGGCCAGTGCGAAATCGGCATCGCTGACGTGCGCTTCGGCATGCGCTTTCAAACCGTCGATCCAGCCGTAGCCGACGCCGTCGCTGAACTGTTCCTTCTGGCGCCACAGGATTTCCGGCGGAAGATAACCTTCGAAGGCTTCGCGCAGCACCGCTTTTTCCATCTTCCGCGTATCCGACGTCTTGTCGATCATCTTGTTCTGCGCATCCATGCGCATCGCCACGTCGAGGAATTCGGTGTCAAGGAACGGTACGCGCGCCTCGACGCCCCAGGCCATCATCGATTTGTTCGCGCGCAGGCAATCGTAGTTGTACAGCGCGTCGAGCTTGCGAATGGTTTCGGCGTGGAACTCGCGCGCGTTCGGCGCCTTGTGGAAATACAGATAACCGCCGAACACTTCGTCGCTGCCCTCGCCCGACAACACCATCTTCACGCCCATCGCCTTGATCCGGCGCGCGAGCAGGAACATCGGCGTG
>CAZGBA010000122.1:0-10605 GCA_964523435.1 uncultured Xanthomonas sp. | reverse complement strand
GCGCGCGTAGCCGCTGCGGCGGATCGGCGAACCTTCGGTGCGCTGCAGGAATTCGGCTTCGGTCCACGCGAACAGATCCGCCAGCGTCGCCGTGTCCAGATCGTTGCGCGCGCGGAAATCCGGTTCGTCGGTGGTCTTCGCGAATTTGTTCCATGGACAGACCAGCTGGCAATCGTCGCAGCCGAAGATGCGGTTGCCGATCAATGGCCGCAATGCTTCGTCGATGCTGCCCTCGTGTTCGATGGTGAGATAGGCGATGCAGCGTCGCGCATCCAGTCGATACGGCGCGACGATGGCCTGCGTGGGGCAGATGTCGATGCAGCGCGTGCAGGTGCCGCAGTGCGCGCCGGCCGGCGGATCGATGGGCAACGGCAGATCGACGTAGAGTTCGCCGAGGAAAAACCACGAGCCTCCGTCCTTGTCGATCAGACAGGTGTGTTTGCCGATCCAGCCGAGTCCGGCGTTGCGCGCCAGCGCGCGCTCCAGCACCGGCGCGGAATCCACGAACACGCGATGCCCGAACGGGCCGATGTCGTCGGCGACGCGATCGGCGAGCTTCTGCAGCCGGTTGCGCATCAGCTTGTGGTAATCGCGGCCCAGCGCATAGCGCGCGACGTAGGCGCGTTCGCGGTCGTCGAGCGTTGCCCAGGCTTCGTCGGGATCGCGGCCGTAATCCAGCCCCACCGAGATCACCCGCAGCGTGCCCGGCACCAGCTCCGCCGGACGGCTGCGCTTGTCGCCGTGGTGCGCCATCCACGCCATCGAGCCGTACAGCCCCTGCGCCAGCCAGTCGCGCAGATGCTGCTCGTCCTCGCCCAGTTCGACATCGGCGATGCCGCAGCGCTGGAAGCCGAATTCGCCCGCCAGCGCTTTGATCCGCAGCGCGAGGGCAGGCAGGTCGATGTCGGTGCTCGGAATCACGCCACGAGTATAGAATCCGGGCATGCATATCGCTTCCCTCCACGATCTGCCGAAGCTGTACCGCAGCGGCGCGGTCCGCGCCGCCGAGCAGGTGGCGATGACGCGCTTCGATCTGGATGAAGACGACCTGATGGCCCGCGCCGGCCTCGCCGCCTGGCGTCTGTTGCTGGATCGCTGGCCGCAGGCGCAGCGGATCGGCATCGTTTGCGGCCCCGGCAACAACGGCGGCGATGGCTATGTCCTCGCCGAACTGGCGCGCAGCTCCGGTCGCCATGTCTTCGTGCTGCGTCTGGGCGATGGCGTGAAGGCGGGTGCGGCCCGACGCGCCGCCGAAGCGTATCTGCAGGCAGGCGGCGCAGCGGCGACGTTCCTCGTCGACGATGGTTTGCCGCAGGCCGACGTGTGGGTGGATGCGCTGTTCGGCATCGGTCTGCAGCGTCCGCTCGAAGGCATGGCCGCCGATCTCGTCGCTGCGCTGAATCATCAGGTTTCGCCGGTGCTGGCGCTGGATGTGCCTTCCGGCGTGGATGCCGACAGCGGTCATCATCACGGTCTTGCGATCAATGCGGTCGTCACCCTGAGTTTCATCGCCGGCAAACCCGGTCTGTACACGGGGCCCGGTCGCGCCGTCGCCGGTGAAGTCGTGATCGATACGCTCGGTTTGGCCGATCACGTCTTCGACGATCTCGAGCCGGCCGCGCGCATTGCCCGCCCGGATGCACTGTCACTGTGGCTCAAGCCGCGTCAGCGCAATGCGCACAAGGGAAGTTTCGGCACCGTGCTGTGCATCGGTGGCGATCATGGCCTTGGTGGCGCCATCGCGCTGTGTGCACAAGCGGCGCATCGTGCAGGTGCCGGCATGGTCCGTGCGGCGACGCGCGCCGAGCATGTGCCGGTGTTGCTGACGCGCTGCCCGGAAACCATGGCTTGCGCGGTCGATTCCACTGCCCAGCTGACGCCGCTGTTCGATCGCTGCACGGTCATCGCCATCGGACCGGGGTTGGGTCGCAGCGGGTGGAGCGGGGCACTGCTCGAAACCGCACTGGCGCAAGGGTTGCCGATGGTGATCGACGCCGATGGTTTGAACCTGCTGCCGAAGTCGCCGAAAGCGCTGGAAATGGCGGTGCTCACGCCGCATCCGGGCGAGGCTGCGCGTATGCTGCGGACTTCCGTTGCAGACATCGAACAGGATCGCATCGCGTCGGCGAAACGATTGGCGGACGAATACGGCTGCGTCGTGGTCTGCAAAGGTGCCGGCACCGTGGTCGCGGCGCCGAATGAAATCCCGGTGATCGTGGATGCCGGCAATCCCGGCATGGCCACCGGCGGCATGGGCGATGTGTTGACCGGCGTGATCGCGGCGCTGATCGCGCAGGGATGCGCGAACTTCGATGCGGCCATCTGTGGCGCCTTGCTGCATGCCGCTGCCGGCGATGCCGCAGCGCGTGATGGCGGCGAGCGCGGATTGCTGCCGTCGGATCTGTTTCCGCATCTGCGACGTCTCGCCAATCCGGTGCGCGCATGAGCACTGCGGTCGAACCCGCGACTGTCGTGCTGCATTTGCAGGACGCGGAAGCCACCGAAGGCTTGGCGCGTTCGCTCGCGCAAACCGCACCGACGCCGGCCGTGGTCCATCTGCAGGGCGATCTGGGCGCCGGAAAATCCACGCTCGCGCGCGGATGGCTGCGCGCATTGGGAGTCACCGGCGCGATCCGCAGCCCGACCTACACGCTGGTCGAACGCTATCCGCTGTTGACAGGCGAAGCGCTGCATCTCGATCTGTACCGCATCGCCGATGGCGCCGAACTGGAATTCCTGGGCCTGGACGATGTCGATGCCGCGCTGTGGCTGGTCGAGTGGCCGGAGCGGGGTGGCGATTCCCTGCCTGCGGCCGACCTGCGGATCGGGCTGGGGATCGAGGGCACCGGGCGTCGCTGTGAACTGCGGCCGATGACCTCGCGGGGGGCTTCCTGGCTGGCGCGCATGGCATCCGCGCATGGGCTTGCAACCCCTTGCTGATGCCTTGGCAGAGGAAGTTCCGGCAGGTTACGGATTATTAAGGGAAAAGTGCTTGAAAAATTCCCCGCCGGGTGGTTGACTACCGCCCATGCGCGTGAAGGGGACCACCATCCAGCAAATCATCCTGGGCCTGGCATTGCTGGCGGCCCTGTGCTGGAACCTTGCGCAAGCGAATGAAATCAATGGTTTCCGCCTGACTGACGGCGCTACCGGTACTCGCGCCGAACTGCAGCTCCAGGGCGATGTCGCATTCCGGACGCTGACCCTGTCCAATCCCGACCGCTTCGTGGTCGATCTCCCCGATACCGCCACCGGCCGCAATCTGCAGTTGCCTGCGCCTGCCGGCGTGGTCAAGGCCGTGCGCAGCGGCAAGCCCACAGCCGGGACGACCCGGATCGTGTTCGATCTTGCTTCGCCGGTCGCGCCGATCAAGCCTCGCCTGGAGCACGGCGCCGAGGGCGTCCGTCTGATCGTGGAATGGCCGGCCGATAGCGCCAAGCCGCTCGCTGTGACCCCGATGTCGACGCCGGTCGTGCTTCCCGTCGTCACGCCAACAGCCACCACGCCTGCAGCCAACGTCGCGGTAAAGCCCGCACAGGTGCCTGCGCCAACCACTTCAGTGGTTACAGTGGCGCCGCAACAGCCGTCCGTCCTGGATCAGGTCTTGCCTGCGCTTGGCGCGCCTGCCGGCGCGGAGTCCACGGCAATCAAACCCCCGGCGGCCGTCGTGCCGCCCGCATCCGCACTCGCGTCCGCACCCACTGCGGTGAGCAAACCTGCCGATACGGCCGCCAAGCCCTTGATTGCGGCCGTTGAACCGCCCGTTGCGGCCGGCAAAACCCTGCAGGATCTGCGCGTCGGCACCCGGCCGCTGATCGTGGCCATCGATGCCGGCCATGGCGGTCAGGATCCCGGCGCGCACGGCCCCAGCGGCAAGCGCGAAAAAGACGTGACCCTCGCCATCGCCCGCGAACTGGCCCGCCAGATCAACGCCACGCCCGGTCTCAAGGCCTACCTGACCCGCGATACCGATGTGTTCCTGCCGTTGCCGCGACGGACCCAGTTGGCGCGTCAGGCCAAGGCCGACATGTTCATCTCGATCCACGCCGACGCCGCCGAAAACCGTGCAGCCAAGGGCTCCTCGGTCTACGTGCTGTCGCTGCGCGGCGCATCGTCGCAGCGCGCGCGCTGGCTGGCGGACAAGGAAAACGCCGCCGATCTGATCGGCGGGGCCGGTGCGCACAAACCCGACAACACGCTGGCCTCGGTGCTGCTCGATCTCACCCAGAGCGGCCAGATGCGGGCGTCCGAAGCGGCGGCCGGTCACGTGCTCTCCGGCCTGAAGACCATCGGCAACAACCACAAGCCCGCGATCGAGCGCGCCAATTTCTCGGTGCTGCGCACTTCGGACATGCCGGCGATGCTGGTCGAAACGGCGTTCATCTCGAACCCGGACGAAGAGCGTCGCCTGATCGATCCGCAGTACCAGCGGACGGTCGCGCGCGCGGTGCTCGATGGCGTGAACACCTACTTCACCCGTCAGCCGCCGCCGGGCACGATCTTCGCCGCGCGCGCCAAGGCGCTCGAAGGCACGGTCGTGGCCAGCGCTGGAACCCCGTCTGCCACTGCGACGGGCGGAAGCCCCTGATCCCGAGCGCTTGGCGGTCGCGCCCGTAGCGCTGACGTATCATCCCGGGAGATGGACTTCCGGGTTTCCCATGCATCGATATCCACTGATGTTCGTGACGCTGATGGCGATCGTGTCGGCCGGCTGCGCGCCGGTGACGACAGCGACATCCGATGCCGGTTGCGAGCGCAGCAAACTCGCCGACATGCGTGAACTGGTCGAGGAAGGCCGGCTGGTCGAAGACAGCGCTGTATTCGACCGCGCCCGCGACGACATGAGCCTGTCGGCACTTGTTGCGATGCTCGGGCCGGCGAGCCGCGATATCGGTTCCGGCCTGCACATCTTCGTCTGGCAGGCGCGCGACGGTTCGACGCTGCGAGCCAGCGCTGGCGGGCTCTGCGACCGCGTCCTGAAGTTCGAGCGCATCCGCAGGTGACAGTGCTGCGCACTTCACCGACCATTGCACGCAGCACAACGCAGGCCATTTCCTTTCCGTGACCATCCGCCAACTTCCCGACACCCTCATCAACCAGATCGCCGCCGGTGAAGTCATCGAGCGCCCCGCATCGGTTGTGAAAGAGCTGGTCGAGAACGCCATCGACGCCGGTGCGCGGCGCATTGATATCGATCTGGAGGACGGCGGTGTGCGCCTGATCCGGGTGCGCGACGACGGCGGCGGCATCGCGCCGGAGGAGCTGCTGTTGGCGGTGCAGCGCCACGCCACCAGCAAGATCGCGTCGCTCGACGATCTGGAAGCGGTCGCCACGCTCGGTTTTCGCGGCGAAGCGCTGCCGTCGATCGCATCGGTCAGCCGCTTCAGCATCGCGTCGCGTCGCGGCGACGACGACCACGGCAGCGCGCTGCCGGTCGAAGGCGGTCGCGTCGGCGATCTCGCGCCGAAGCAGCAGGCCGCCGGCACCACGGTCGAAGTCCGCGACCTGTTCTTCAACGTGCCGGCGCGACGCAAATTCCTGCGCGCCGAGCGTACCGAGCTGGGTCATATCGAAGAGTGGCTGCGTCAGCTCGCGCTGGCGCGGCCCGACGTGGAACTGCGCGTCAGCCACAACGGAAAACCGCTGCGGCGCTACAAAGGCGACAGCGGCGTGCTGTTTTCCGGCGAGCGTCTGGCGGAAACCCTGGGCGAAGAATTCCTCGCGAACGCGCTGCAGGTCGATCACGCCGCACCGCTGTCCACCGACAGCGGCAGCCTCATGCGTATATACGGCTGGATCGCGCAGCCGGCGTATTCGCGCGCCAGCGCCGATCAGCAGTATCTGTACGTCAACGGCCGCGCAGTGCGCGATCGCAGCGTCGCGCACGCGGTGAAGCAGGCGTACGCCGATGTGCTGTTCCATGGGCGTCAGCCGGCGTATGTGCTGTTTCTCGAAGTCGACCCGCGCCGGGTCGATGTCAACGTGCATCCGGCGAAGCATGAAGTGCGTTTCCGCGATGCCCGGCCGATCCACGATTTCGTCTACCGCACCCTGCACGCCGCGCTCGCCGAAACCCGCGCGGGCATCGCTGCCGGCGTCGCCGATGGTGTGCCCATGCAGGCACCTTCCGATGTCGAGTCGTTTTCGGCGAACGGATTCACGCAAAGCGGCGGCATGCCGCAGTGGAACCGGCCGATGCCGCAGAGCGGCCTGGGTCTGCGCGTCGACGAGACCCGCGCCGCGTACACCGCGCTGTATGCGCCGTCGTCGTCTCCGCAGCCTGCGGTGCGTCCGCTGCCAGAGGTCGGAGATGGCGACGTGCCGCCGCTCGGTTACGCCATCGCGCAATTGCACGGGATCTACGTGCTCAGCGAAACCGCCGATGGGCTGATCGTGGTCGACATGCACGCGGCGCACGAGCGCATCGGTTACGAAAAACTCAAGACCGCGCACGACAGCGTCGGCCTGCGCATGCAGCCGCTGCTGGTGCCGCAGACCATTGCGGTCTCGGCGCGCGAAGCGGATACCGCCGAACGCGAGGCCGACACGCTGGCGGCGCTCGGTTTCGAGATCACCCGCAGCGGGCCGCAGAGTCTGACCCTTCGCGGCGTGCCGGGACTGCTCGCCGACGGCGAGGTGGAAGCGCTGTTCCGCGACGTGATCGCCGATCTGGTCGAACACGGTGAATCCAGGCGCGTGGCGGCGGCGCGCGACGAACTGCTGGCGACGATGGCCTGCCACGGCGCGGTACGCGCCAATCGCCGCCTGAGCGTTCCGGAGATGAACGCGCTGCTGCGCGAGATGGAAGCCACCGAACGTTCGGGACAATGCAATCATGGGCGCCCGACCTGGGCGAAATTCACACTGGGCGAGATCGATCGCTGGTTCTTGAGGGGGCGTTGAACATGGACAAGATCAACACGGATGGAATGCGGACCGCACCATTGCGAGCGGGCGTCGTGCTCGCCCGCGTCGCGGTGCTGTCGCTGCTGCTGGCGACGGTATCGGCCTGCGGCGACAAGAAGGCGGCCGACGACGCGCCGATGAGCGAAGCGGAAGCGCGATACCTCTCCGAAGAAAGTCTCTGGCGCATGCAGCGCCAGGAAGATCTGACGAAACCCGACGGCTGGACCAGCCTGATCGGTCTGCACTGGCTCTCGCTGCAGTCGCATTACGTCGGCAGCGGCGCGCGCAGCGGCATCCGTATCGCGATGGGGCCGGCGTCGCTGGGCATGTTCCAGCGCAACAACGGCAAAGTGTTCTTCACGCCCGAGCGCGGACTCGCGCTGACCCTGGACGGCCAGTCGTTCAAGGGTCGGATCGAGCTGAAGGACGACAGCAACGGTCCGCCAAGCGTGCTCGGTTTCGACGAAGGCAAAGGCAAACTCACCGTGATCGAACGCGGCGGCAATCGCGCGCTGCGGGTGAAGCATGCCGACGCACCGACGCGCACGAATTTCAAGAACATCGATTACTGGCCGGCCGATCGCGATTGGCGCGTCGAAGCGACGTTCGTTCCGAATGCTCCCGGCACCACATTGCCGATCGCCACGATCATCGGCACCACCGAGAACATGCCGAATCCCGGCGCCCTGGAATTCCAGCGCGACGGCAAGTCCTATCGCATCGAGGCGCTGGATCAGGGCGAAACCACGCTGTCGCTGATCATCGCAGACCGCACCAGCGGCCACGAAACCTACGGCGCCGGTCGCTATCTCGACGTGCCGCGCCCCGATCCGAAGGGCAAGGTCGTCATCGATTTCAACCGCGCCTACAACCCGCCGTGCGCATTCACGCCGTTCGCCACTTGTCCGCTGCCGCCGAACCAGAACCGGCTGGACCTTGCGATCACCGCCGGCGAGAAGCGCTACGGCGTGAAGCACTGACGCCACACCACCGAATCCACTTCAAGGTAAAGCCATGATGTTCAAGTCCGTCCTGCTCGGCATACTCGCTGTTTCCGCAGCATCGCTCTCTGCGGATGCCGCCACATCGTCGCGAACCGCAGCGGCAGCGTCGCCGGTGCCGCTGATGTGGAAAGTGTCGGATGCCGACAACGACCTGTATCTGCTCGGTTCTTTCCACATGCTGAAGCCCGGTGATTACCCGCTGTCGGCCGATGTGGATGCGGCTTTCGACGATGCCGAAGCGCTGGTATTCGAGCTGTCGCCGCAGGAACTACAGTCGCCCGAGCTTGGCCAGGCGATGGGCATGGCGGCGTTGCGCACCGATCGCACGCCGCTCAACAGCGAGTTGCCGGATGCGACCATCGCGAAGCTCGATGCATGGCTCGCCGCCAACGACAAGGCCCTGCAGAAAATGGGCATGCCGGCACAGGCCTTCCAGATGTTCGAGCCGTGGTTCGTCGGGCTGACGATTTCCCTCATCGAAATGGACAAACAGGGACTCGACCCGAAGATCGGCCTCGACATGCACTTCATCGGTCGTGCCGAAAAAATGTCCAAGCCGACGATGGGCCTGGAAAAAGGCAGCGAACAGATTGCGGTGTTCGATGGGATGAGTAAAGCCGAGCAGTTGCAGTTCCTCGACGAATCGCTGAGCGAGGCCCAGAACGCGAAGGTCGAGATCGAGAAGCTGCATACCGCGTGGCGTCGCGGCGATGCTGCCGGGCTGCTGGACGGGATGGCTGGCGATATGCGTCGGGAATATCCGCAGCTCTATCGCAAGATCAACGTCGCCCGCAACGATGCCTGGGTGCCCAAGCTGCAGCGCATGCTCGACGACGAAACGACGGACGACACTCTTGTCGTGGTCGGTGTGCTGCATCTGTTGGGCGAGGATGGCGTGGTCGAGAAGCTGCGCGCCAAGGGCTACAAGGTCGAGCGTATCTGCTCCGCGTGCGCAGGCGACAAGAAGCGGTGAAGCCGGCAGCAAACCAGCGATAGACGCATCGATAAAGCCGGCATCAACCGCCGATCGCTGCAGGTGCTCAGCGATCAGTCGCGCTTGCGGTGCCGCGATGTTTGCGTTCGTCGATGCTGTCGATCAGCACGATCTTCTGCCAGATGTTGGACGACAGGCCGGTGGTCAGGTTCTGGATGTCGTTGACTGCGCCCAGCACCTGCGGGTCGTCCATGTCCTGCACGTACAGCGCCGCGAGCTTGCTGATGATCGCCAGCATCTCGGTGCAGTAGTCGAGGTAACGGGACAGTTGGAAGCGGTTGAGCGTGCGTTCCGGTGAGGATGCGGTCGCGCCATCCGCTGTGAGCAGTTGCTCCGGATCTTTGGTCAACTGGTGCATGTCGATCACGTGCGCGAGGCTGCGCAGCTGATGCAGCGCGCGCAGCGCAGCCCTGCGTTTGATCCGGGTCTCCAGCGACGACAGGAAAAATACCGCGATCCCGAGAAAGATCACGTCGTTGATCGCCGATTCGACGATCTGCAGCAGCGCGAACCATTCCAGTCGCGACGATGGTGCGCTGGCGGATGCCGCCAGCACCATAGCGACCGCAGCCATCGCCAGCAGTGCCAGCGCGACGCCTGTGCGGATCCACCATCGCGGCCGGCGGATGTGTTCGATCGTTTCGGTGGTGTCGCGCGCGACGGCCAGAATTTCCCGACTTACCTTGGAAAGGCCGGAATCCTCGAAGCGCTCGTTGATCCGCGTGCTCAGGCGCGCGCAGGTCGCGGTAATGGCATTCGCATCGAGCGCAAGATAGGTCATGGCGCACACTCCGCAGCGGGCAGCAGCACGATGCAATCCACCGGGCACGCGGGAATACACAGCTCGCAGCCGGTGCACAGCGGTTCGATCACCACGTGCATGTGCTTGGCCGCGCCGATGATGGCGTCGACCGGACACGCCTGGATGCATTTGGTGCAGCCGATGCAGTCCGCTTCCACCACCACCGCGACCTGGGCGGGTTTGTGCGCGCCGCGCGTGCGGTCGTAGGGCTGCGCCGGTACGCCCAGCACGTGGGCGAGTGCGCGCGCGCCGGCATCGCCGCCGGGCGGGCAGTGGTCGACGCCCGCCTCGCCGCGCACCATCGCCTCCGCATACGGCCGACAGCCCGCGTAACCGCATTGTCCGCACTGCGTCTGCGGCAGGATGCGGTCGAGGCGTTCGAGCACATCGACGCTCACGGCGTCCTGGTGTTGTCCGCGATGGCGCAGTGCGCCGCGAATGCTTCGGCGGTGTTGTCGAAGCCCGCCTGCTTCGCCAGTTCCCACGGGCGTACGCAGGTGCGTTCGCGCGCGCACCACGTGTAACCGGCGGGTGCGAGGCAACCGTGCGCGTCGCGCTCGCCGCCGATCGGGCGTGGGGCCGGCTGCGGTTCTTTCGAGGTCGTATCGCCCGTCGACGTGCCGGCACAGCCGGTGGCGAGCACTGCGATCAGCGCGGCGAGCCACGCGATCGGACGCAGGTGGTGATGAAGATGGTTGAGCATTTGCATCTCCACGAATCAGCGTACCGGCATGCCGGGCTCGGCACCGCTGTCGGCATCCAGCAGGGCCAGCGCGCCACCGTCGAAACCGGCGGAGAGGATCATGCCCTCGCTCAGGCCGAAGCGCATCTTGCGCGGCGCGAGGTTGGCGATGAACACCACGCTGCGGCCGACCAGCTTTTCCGGTTCGCCGTAGCTG
>CAZGBA010000121.1:0-10639 GCA_964523435.1 uncultured Xanthomonas sp. | reverse complement strand
GCAGCATCGCCTTTTCGGCAGTGCCGCCGATGCCGATGCCGAGCATGCCCGGCGGGCACCAGCCTGCGCCCATCGTCGGCACGGTCTTCAGCACCCAATCGACGATCGAATCGGACGGATTGAGCATCGCGAACTTCGACTTGGCCTCGGAGCCGCCGCCCTTCGCGGCGACGATCACATCGACCGTGTTGCCGGGCACGATCTTCACGTTGACCACGCCGGGCGTGTTGTCCCGGGTATTGGTGCGTTTGCCGGCAGGATCGGCCAGCACCGACGCGCGCAGCTTGTTGTCCGGATGGTTGTACGCACGGCGCACGCCTTCGTGGACCATGTCCTCGACGCCCATCGTCGCGTCGTCCCAGCGCACGTCCATGCCGACTTCGAGGAAAACCGTGACGATGCCGGTGTCCTGGCAGATCGGGCGATGGCCTTCGGCGCACATCCGCGAGTTGATCAGGATCTGGGCGATGGCGTCCTTCGCCGCCGGCGAAGCCTCGCGCTCGTAGGCGGCGGCGAGGTTCCGGATGTAATCGACCGGGTGGTAGTAGCTGATGTACTGCAAGCCATCGGCGATCGACTGGATCAGGTCTTCCTGTTTGATCGCGATCGGGCGGCGGTCGACGGGCATCGTGGAGGCATGGGTGGACACGGGCGGGCCATCAGGACGTGTGGGGATCCGGATTTTACCGCGCGCCGCACGCTGCCGCGCAGCGCGCGCATCCTTGCATGCGGCGGAAATCGGCAGACAATCGTCCAACGTCCGTTCCGTGAGGGAAACGCCATGCTCAAGAAAATCCTGATCGTGCTGTTGATCGCGATCGCGGGCCTGCTGGGCTATGCCGCGACCAAACCGGACACGTTCCGGGTCGAACGCAGGACGACGATCGCCGCGCCGCCGGAGCAGATCTTTGAAATGATCGAGGACTTCCACCGCTGGCGCGAGTGGTCGCCGTGGGAGGAGCTCGACCCGGCCATGACCCGCACCTTCGGCGGCCCCGCCAAGGGCATCGGCGCGACCTACGCCTGGAGCGGCAAGCGCGGTGTCGGCCAAGGGCGGATGGAGATCACCGAATCCGCTTCGCCGGGCAGGCTCCTGATCAAGCTCGATTTCATCGAGCCCTTCGAGGCCCACAACACCGCCGAGTTCACCCTTGCGCCCAAGCCGGACGGGACCACCGAGGTGGCCTGGGTCATGGATGGGCCCAGCCCGTACATCACGAAGTTGATGGACACGGTGATGAACATGGACAAGATGATCGGCAAGGATTTCGAGACCGGCCTTGCGAAGATGAAGGCCGCAGCCGAACGCTGATGCGCCTGTCGCCGACAACGAATGCCCACTGAACGGTCGGCTGGCGGTCGAAGAGACGCCTGCCGACAACGCGCAACCCATCGCCACGACAAGATTGTGCGTGTTCGACCTCCGGCTCGGGTTTCCTGCAGGCGCACGCGGGCCCGAACTGATCGGACCAAACCGATGAGGCAAAACTGATCAGGCCAATACTGATCAGAATCAGAAAATCACCGCTTGTTGCGGCGCACAATTCCGGACACCCCCAACCGGAGTCGCGCCATGAATACCCTCTCCCAAGTGCCCGGTCCCGATCTCGAACCAGCCGACCACTTCCTGCCCTACAGTCTCGAAACGCTTGCGCACGGGCGCCAGGTGCTGATCCGCCCGATGAATCCCGGCGACGCCGATGCCGAGCGCGAGTTCATCACCGCGCTGTCTCCGCAGTCGCGCCGTTACCGCTTCCAGGAGCAGATCGGCGAACCCAGCCAGGAGATGGTCGCGAAGTTGGTCGATGTGGATCACATCAACGACGAGGCGTTCGTCGCCCTGTCCGAAGAGAGTGACGACACCCGGATCGTGGGCGTGTCCCGTTACGCCGTGTGCAACGACCCGCTGCAATGCGAGATCGCGGTCACCGTGCTCGACGACTGGCAGGGCCACGGTCTGGGCACGCTGCTGATGCAACGGCTGATTGAGGCCGCCCGCGAACGCGGGATCAAGCGGATGGTGTCGCTGGATTTCGCCGAGAACCGGGAGATGGCGCATCTTGCGCATCATCTGGGCTTCGTCACCGCCACCGACCCCGACGACCGGGCACAGGTGGTGCATACGCTGATGCTTTGAAGGTCGACGCCGATGAAGATCGGCAAGCACCTCTCGCACGAAGGCCCGGGCTTGCGTCCGGGCCTTCGACGTTTCTGAGCCGGGTCAAAAACGGTTGCGAGCGCGGTCCGCTATAATTAGCTCCTGCTAATACTTCCGAACCCCACGCATGGCATCCCCCTACGGCACCGAAACCGTGCTTGACGTCCGCCACTGGACCGACGCGTACTTCAGCTTCACCACCACCCGCGACGACGGTTTCCGTTTCGATAATGGCCAGTTCGTGATGATCGGGCTGGAAGTGGAGGGAAAACCGCTGATGCGCGCCTACTCCATCGCCAGCGCCAACTGGGAGGAGCAGCTCGAATTCTTCAGCATCAAGGTGCAGAACGGGCCACTGACCTCGCGTCTGCAGCACATCGCGCCCGGCGACACCATCCTGATCGGGCGCAAGCCCACCGGCACGCTGCTGGTCTCCGACGTACACCCGGGACGCAATCTATATCTGTTGTCCACCGGCACCGGCCTGGCGCCGTGGATGGCGGTGGTGAAGGATCCGGCGACCTACGAACGCTTCGAGCGCGTGATCATCTGTCACGGCGTGCGCGGCGAGCCGGATCTGGCGTATCGCGATTACATCGTCAACGAACTGCCGCGGCATGAATTCCTCGGCGATGAGATCAGGGCCAAGCTGCTCTACTACCCGGCGGTGAGCCGCGAGGATTTCTACTGGCACGGCAAACATCGTCGCGGCCGCATCACCGACCTGCTGGACAGTGGTCGCGTGGCTGAAGATCTCGGCATCGAGCCGCTGGACCCGAAGCACGACCGCGCGATGATCTGCGGCAGCCCGCAGATGCTGGCCGACTTCCGCCGGATTCTCGACGACCACGGCTTCAACGCATCGCCACGGATCGGCACCGCCGGGGAATACGTGTTCGAGCGGGCGTTCGTGGAAAAATGAGTCGGCAGCGGACTGAAGTCCGCTCTACTAGGGCCTGTTCTACATCCCCGCTCTATTCGCCGTAGTGCAGCCAGATGCGCGCGCGCGCCTCGTTGTCGAAGACCCGGCATTCGTAACCGTGTTCGCGCCCCATGATCTCACCCACTTCCATCCGGCTGACCGCCGTACCGCGTGCGTCGACATAGGCGACGCGCGCCTTGGCGAAGCCCTGCCCTTCAACCGAAGCGAACAACTTCCGCAACTGTTCCTCCGGAGGGACCGCACCGAAGGTGTGATCGATCACCAGCAGTTTGCGCAAGCCGGTGCGCTGCAGGTCGGCGCCGATCTGCATGAACAGCGCGATCAGCGCATCGACAGTGTCGATCCAGCCAGTGACATTGGCCACCAGCCCGCTGCTTTCGGTGTTCAACCTCAGTTGGAAACCTGGTTTTTGCGGATCGAATCCGGACGTCACGGCCTCATGCCCCTGTCAGCCAAGCTCAACCCAATGCAGCCTCGATATCCTTCGCCATCGACTGCGGCGTATCGGTCGGCGCATACCGCTTGATGACCCGGCCGTCGCGGCCGACCAGAAACTTGCTGAAGTTCCATTTGATCGCACTGATACCGAGCAGACCACCCTTCTCGTCCTTCAGCCACTTCCACAGTGGGTGCGCTTTGGCGCCGTTGACGTCGATCTTCGCGAACATCGGAAAGTCGACGTCGTAAGTCAGCGTGCAGAAATTCTTGATCTCCGCTTCGTCGCCCGGCTCCTGATGGGAGAACTGGTCGCATGGAAAACCCAGAACGACCAATCCCCGGTCGCGATAGTTCTGCCATAGATCCTGCAGCCCGGTGTACTGCGGCGTGAACCCGCATTTCGATGCAACATTGACCACCAGCAGCACTTTGCCGCTGTAATCGGAAAGCGCCTGATCGTGGCCATCGATATCGATGGCGGAAAAATCGTAAGCGGTGGTCATCTCGGCACTCCTGGCCTGTGTGATACGTGTGGGTGCGCGATGCGGTCAGGGCTTCGAAGCCTGCTGTGCAGGCGATTCGATCCGCAGCGGCGCGGCGAACGGCCGGATGCCCAGCGCCTCGTAGACTTCGCCCGGGTAGTAGGCGGTACCGTTCTTGATCACCAGCGCGACCTTGCGGATGTCGGCGATATCGGCGGTAGGGTCGCCGTCGACCAGAATCAGATCAGCGCGCTTGCCCACCGCGATCGATCCCCGATCACCGAGAACGCGCGCGTACTTCGCGCCGTTCCAGGTCGCGATCTGCAGCGCTTGCGTAGGAGTCATTCCGGCTTTCACGTAGAGTTCGAGTTCGCGCTGCAGGGTGAAGCCCGCCAGACCATCGGTACCGGCAAGGATCGGCACGCCGGCCCGGTACATGCGGCCGACGAAGTCGACCATCTTGTCGTAGGACTTGTTGTAGCGCGCGGCGGTGGCATCGTCCGGAATATCGAATTCCGCCACCTTGAAACCGCGCTGCACGTCCGGCGGCATGTGATCGGCGATCGCGGCGAAGGCCTGCGACAGCTCGCCGGGACGCTGGCGGATGAAATCGAACGTGGCCAGGGTCGGATCGATCGCGATCTGGTTCTTCGCCAGCAGCGCGATGTATTCCTGCACCGGTCTGGCATCGAAATTCATGTCGGCGATACGCTTGGCCGGCAGATAGAACCGCTGCAGCGTGCGGGTGTCGGTGGTGTCGTCGACCAGAAAATTCAGCAGCACCTGATTGATGTGCTGGATCTCGTCGAAGCCCATGTCGATCGCATCCTGCGCGCGCAGGAACACCGGAACATGGCCGCTCACGCGCATGTCGCGGCTGTGCGCGTAGGCCACGGTCTCGCGCAGGATCTCCTTCGGAAACGAGTTGTAGATCTTGATCTGCGGGTAGCCGTGCCTGGCATACCAGTCCACCGCCTGCTTCGCGCCCGCGAGATCGCTGACGACGAATCCGTGGCGGGCGGACATCGGGCTTTCGCCTTCGATGAAACCGGCAGCGACGATGCTCGGCGACATGCGGCGTCCATCGCGTTCATCGGCCATCAACTGCTGCAGCGTCTTGTTGTCGTTGGCCATGTCGCGGACGGTGGTCACGCCCGCCGCCAGGTGCAGACCGCCCTGCCAGGCATCGACATGGCCGTGCATATCGAACAGCCCCGGCAGCAACACGCGGCCACCGGCATCGACGACATGATCGACGTGGGCGGCTTCCTCGCCGCCGCCGGAGATCGAAACGATGCGCCCGTTTTCGAGCAGCAGGTCGGACGCCGGTCCGAGCGTCGCGTGCTCGCTGTCGAAGACCCGCGCATTGCGGATCAGGGTGGTTCCGCGCAGCGGATGCGAGAGGCGCCGCTGCAGATCGGACAGCGCTTCGGCCTCCGCCTCTTTCTGGCGGGCTTCGAGCGCTGGACCATTGGCCTGCCAGCCGGCCTCGATCAACTGCAGATAGCCGGGAAAGATGAAGGCGAACATGCGCGGCTGCGGTCCGACCGTGGCCCAGAAGAACGTCGGCGTGAAGCCGATGCCGGTCAGCATCACCAACTGCACCTTGCGGGTTTCCGTGTCCTTGACGACTTCGACCTCGGTCACCGTCCGCATGGTCAACGTGCCGCTCGGGATCAACGGCAGTTTGCCGTCGGCGCGACGGCCCAGCGCAGAGAACGCCACCGCCAGACTCTGCGGCGAGCCGCCGAGAGGCGAATACGCAGCACCCGCCGTCAGCGGCTGCTCGCCGGCATCCGAGGTCGACTTCCAGATGGCGACGCCGTTCTCGACGCGGAAACTCTCGTCGACCGGCGCACCGAAGGTCGAGGTGCCTTTCACGGCATAGGTCGCGAAGGTACCGTCCGCGGCCAGCACGTATTCTTCTTTCAGCTCGGGGCCGCGGCCGTTGTCCTTGAACAGGAAATCGACCCGGGTCACGCCATCGTCCCCATGCACGACCGTCTGGTGACCGGCCTGTTTTCCACCGTCGACCAGCGCGAGGTATTCGATCGTCTCTGCGGCGCCGACGGCACCGGGCAGCATGACCAGCGTCAGTACGAGACCAAGGACACCACTCCGGTTCATCGCCGTCTCCTGCTTCGGGAATCAAGACCCTGTCTCCCTTGACAGGGTGGCGCCGGGTTGCCGTTGGCCGACCCGCACATGCCATGGCCCAAGTCTAGAGCCTGCGATGCACTTTTGCATCGTCGTACTGCGACGAGGCCCGGCAATCCCGGTTTTCAGGCGTCATTCCCATACAGCGCCGGTCCTCGCACAGGATGCGATGGCCTGTCGACAGACGCGGATCGCAGTGAGCTTCGACATCCATTCGCACGCAATCAGGAGATACACGCGCGATCGCGCTCAGCGGCGACCGGTCGACGACGCGCTTTTGCTGCTAAGCAGCAAATAAGAAATGCATGTATACGTTTTCAAAAATCACTTTCATCGCGATGTCGAGCCAATAATCGCCGCGCAAGGGGGAACACGCAGAAGTACGCATCCACGACACGCGTCGCCGCGCATCATCGCGGCGCCATCCGTGCCGTGATGACGCACTGCACACTGACCGCAATCGGGAGTACAGGGATGAAGGCTCGCAGGACACACCTCGCAATCGGGATCGGACTCATCGTATTGGCGTCGGTCTCCGCGACTGCGCCCGCAGCGATTCCATCCGCGCACGTCTATCACAACCACATGCCGAACTTCTGGCCGTTCTATGCGGTGGATGTCGGCAACGCCTACAACGCGACTGCGGTCGGCGCGCCGATCCGTTATCTCTACGACGGCGACGTGATCAAGCTCAAGCAGAATCCCCCGGCAGGCTACAGCTACTATCTGCCTGCGGCGCTCGGCGGCACGATCATGCCGCACGACGATCTGGTGACGTACTACAGCCACGATGCGAAAACCGGCGCGTACCAGTACTGGCCGCAGCAGGTCGCGAACGAACTGCGCAACTATTCGGGATCGCAGGGCCAGATCCACGTCACGATGTCCGGCGCGGTGGTGAACAACGTCGACAATCTGCAGAGCACGCAGAATGTCGCTGGTTACTCGAATCCCAATTGGGGTGCGTCGTGGCGCAGCGCCTACACCGGGCTGCCGACGCAGAACAACTTCAAGACCCTCGATCTGATCCACTTCACCGGCCACCATTCGATGGGACCGCTGGTCGGCAGCGATTATTTCCTCAAGGATCTGATCTACCAGAGCGCGACTCTGGCGCAGCCGTATTTTCTCGGCGGAAATTTCAAATCGTCGCGCGGTTTTTTTCCGACAGAACTCGGCTTCTCCGACCGTCTGATTCCGGTGCTGTCGAAACTCGGCATCCAATGGTCGGTGATCGGCAACAACCATTTTTCGCGCACGCTCAAGGATTATCCCTACACGACCTACGATGCGAACGGCGACACGCTGACTTCGCCGCCGAACCGCGCTGATCTTCGCAATACATCGACGTCCGGCGCATGGGTCGCGGATCCGATGGCGCACGAACAGCAGGTGGTGGTGAACAAATATCCGTTCGCCTCCACCCCGCACTGGGTGCGTCATGTCGATCCCGCCACCGGCGCGGTCAACAAGATCGCCGGCATTCCGGTCACCCAGAACGGCTCGTGGCTGGAAGGCTGGGAAGGCGCGGTCACGGTCGACGAATACATACCGTACGCGAGCCTTGAGCCGCGCCAGTTCCATGTGGTCGCACACGACGGCGACAATTCCGGCGGGCGCGCGGGCGCGCTGTCGACGTGGCAGAACGGCTACGGCACGACCTGCTCCGGCAACGGCAGCTGCCTGGGCATCGACGAATACCTGCTGCGCAATCCGATCCCGGCGAACGATGTGCAGCACGTGCAGGACGGTTCGTGGATCGACACCCGCGATTCGTCGTCCGACCCCACCTGGCATCACTGGCGGCTGCCGTTCCTGATCTGGAAAGGCCAGTTCCCGGCCTACAACGCCGCCACCGGCAGCAACCTGTCGCCGAAGGTGAATCTCGCCGGCGTGACCGAAGGCGCGACCGTGTCGTTCGAGTACGGCTGGCATTATCTCGAACGCAATTTCGCGCTGCTGCAGGCGGCGTTGAACTACGCGAAGACCGCCGAACAGATCTGGCTCGACGATCACCCGGCGCACTGGTCGCCGACGACCGCGCTGGACCAGCAGATCACGCATCCGGGCAATCAGCTCAATCCGTGGATGATGTCGTATCCGGTGAAAGGCAATGCCGCCAACGGCTATGCCGGCGGCGCCAATCCGGCCGAGCTGTCGTGGTATTTCCTGCTGCCGGCGATGGATTCCGGTTTCGGTTACTACGACGAGAACAAGGACGACAACGTCAAGCCCACCCTCGCCTTCAACAATTCGCTGTACTTCTCCAAGCTGCTGGTGCAGCCGAATCTGGTGAAGGACCGCACCGGACCATCGGTGTGGTGGCCGCAGCGCTATCCGTACAACCCCGGTTCGGTCAACGCCTCGAAGGCCGAAGGCTGGACCGTCCAGCACTACAACAATGAATTCGCGATCTACACCTACGCATACGACCTGTCGAACATCGCCGACATCAAGGTGAAAGTGCGCACGCACGCGTCCCTCAACATCGCTGCCAACGACGACACCTACAAGGTCTACGACCCGGCGGCGAACGTCGGCAAGCCCGGGCTGTCGATCACGCCGGCCAACGTTTCGGCGTGGACGTCGTATCCGATGCAGATGCGCGATCTGCGCCCGGTGATGAACGGCGTGTCGTGGATGCCGACCACCCAGGCGACGATGCAGGTGCTGCCCGCACAGGAGATCGGCAATCTGTATTTCGCCTATTTCAGCGGCTATCGCAACCAGTTGCTCGACTACTACATCGAAGCGACCGACAGCCGCGGCAACGTCACCCGCAGCGAGATCCAGCAGGTCCATGTCGGCGCCGGCACGTACCGCAAGGTCACCACCGGCTCGGGCCATGTCGAAGACACCAACGGCACGGTCGCGGGCGTGCGCCCGTTCCTGACCGTCGACACCACCGCACCGGTGTTCCAGGGCGCGCTCGCATCGAGCAACCTCACCGATCGCTCGGTGACGATCGCCTGGTCGCCGGCCACCGACAACGTGCGCGTCGCGGGGTATCAGATCTTCCGCAACAATGTGCTGGTGGGCACCGGCAGCGGCACGCAGTTCAACGACAGCGGCCTGTCGGCGTCGACCGCCTACAGCTATCAGGTGCTCGCCTTCGATGCCGCCGGCAATCAATCCGCACGCAGCGCGGCGCTGGCGATCACCACGCGCGCTGCGGACACCACCGCCCCAAGCGCACCGGGCATGCCGGTCGCAGGCACAAGGACCGCAAGTTCGATCGCACTGAGCTGGGCAGCGGCAACCGACAACTATGGCGTCGCCGAATACCAGATCTACCGCAATGGCTCGCTGGCCGGCACCTCGACCACGACCGCTTACGTCGACAGCAATCTGCAACCATCGACCACCTACACCTACACCCTCAAGGCCAAGGATGCCGCCGGTAACCAGTCGATCGCATCGGCAGCGCTCAACGCATCCACGATTGCCGGCAATGTCGCCAACGTGTACTACCGCGCCCCCGCCGGTTGGACCACGGTGAATCTGCATTTCTCGCCGAATGGCGGCACCTGGACGACAGTTCCCGGCGTACCGATGACGCTCGCCTGCAGCGGCTGGTACCGCTATTCGGCGAATCTCGGCGGTGCGACCGGACTCGCGGCGGTGTTCAACAACGGCAGCGGCGTCTGGGACAACAAGGGCGGCCAGAATTACGCGCTGGGCACCGGCATTTCCGTGGTCGAGAACGGCGCGGTATCCACCGGTACCGACCCCTGCACGCTCGACACCCAGGCGCCATCGGTGCCCACCGGCCTGAGCGGTCAGGCGATCGATGCCAACACGGTCAGCCTGACGTGGAACGCCGCGACCGACAACATCGGCGTCGCCGGCTATCGCGTGTATCGCAACACCGTACAGATCGGCACCGTCGCCACTGGCACCGGCTATATCGACAACACCGTTGTGCCGTCCACGACCTACAGCTACACCGTGCGCGCCTACGATGCAGCGGGCAATCTCTCCACGGCGCCCACCGCCGTGTCGGTGACCACGCCGGCACGCGTCGATACGCAGGCGCCGAGCGTGCCTGCAGGCTTGAATGCGCAGAATCTCGCCTCGACTTCGGTCACCGTGCGCTGGACGGCATCGACCGACAACATCGGCGTGTCCGCATACCAGGTCTTTCGCAACGGCACGCAGATCGGAACCACGGCGGCGACGAGCTATGCCGACAGCGGACTCGCCGCCGGCACTGCCTACAGCTACACGGTCAAGGCGCAGGACGCGGTGGGCAATCTGTCCGCAGCCAGCTCGGCGTTGAGCGTGACCACGCCGCCGCTGGTCAGCAACATGGCTACCATCTACTACAAGCCTTCAACAACGTGGACCATCGTCAACATCCACTACGCACCGAACGGCGGCAGTTGGACGGCAGTCCCCGGCGTGGCGATGACGGCGGCCTGCAGCGGCTGGTTCACGAAGGCCATCAATCTCGGCACCGCG
>CAZGBA010000120.1:0-10699 GCA_964523435.1 uncultured Xanthomonas sp. | reverse complement strand
AAAAGCGTCGTCATCCCCGCGAACGCGGGGATCCAGTGACTTTCAAGCTTCTGCGCAACGCAAAGACACCGGGTTCCCGCGTTCGCGGAACGACGGGTAAAAGAACGGTGACTGCCAATCATTCGACCCATTTCATTTTCTTGAGGAAAAAGTGGAGATACCTCAAGCCTTGGCCCACCCTAGACCGACACACCTATCGAAGACTCGACGGTTGTCGATGATCACCACCTGCTGTCCGGCAATCGATATGGATCAACTCCGCAACACCGACTTCGCGATGCACCACTGCGCGATGTAATACGTGCCCAGCACCAGAAGCACCGGCATCGGAATATTGCCGGCGAAGCGATCCCACGCCAACAAGCTGTCGCTGGCGACGAAGCACACCGCACCCGCCGCTGCAAAACGTACGCTGCGCGGCATCGCATCCGAGAGCGCTGGCGTCCATGCACGCGCCAGCGCGACACCGGCCATCGTGGCCAATACCGCAACGTAGGCGATCACCGGTACTTTCAATTCCGCATTGATGCGCGGCAGCAGACCCGCAAGATTCACCAGCGCCACTGCCGCGATCAAGATCAAACCACCGGCCCTGGCCTTGGCCGACGAGCCCGACGCGAATGCGACGATGTAGCAGACATGCGCCAGCAGAAACGCAATCAGGCCGGCCACGAAATGATCGCCCGGCAGCATCAGACAGACGTCTCCCACCAACGACAACGACATGCCCGCCAGCACCGCACGCCTGTAGCGAGCGGTCACGACCGGCTGCGCCGACGCTGCCAGCCACAGGATCGACAGCGTCGCCAGTGGCTTGCCCGCATAGTGCAGCCAAAGCCACGGGCCACCGAGTTCAGCTCCAGCGATGGCGGCGGTGGCCGCTAGAACCCAAAAGGAAGTCAAACGTCGAAGCATCGTCAGCGGGCCGAATGGGCGGGATAGCATAACGTGCGCGCACTTGCGGTTATCGGCAGGTTCGACTTGAGCGAACGCTCAGGCAACCCCGACCAAGTCGAGCGATTCGGTTGAATCCAAGACTCATACCGTGCACATCAGTCCCGACCGCATGAAGACAAACCAGATGACACATTTGAATGCGAACCAGATCATGACCCAACTGACGATGCAGTCCCGCTTTCCCGCCGCGTTTCTCGGCCATTGCTTCGATATGTAGAAGAGTAGACCGGCCTCGACGGCAGTGGCCAGCGGCACGATCGGAATGCCCAATGCGCCGGCCAGGCAGGAGAAATCATTGAGTATGTCCTCACTCGTGAGCACTGCAGCCGTAGCTGCGATACACGTTTGAATCGCAATGGCGACAAGCAGGCCGAGCATGACACCTGCGCGAAACCTCAGGCGATGTGCGGCGATGTACATCAATAGCGACCACCCAACCGTGAGCAGAATGGCCCAGCCCGAACCGGAAAAAAGATTGAAAAATATGATCTGCAGCCGGTCCAGATGCATCAGCATTCTCCTGTCCAATCAAAGGCGGGGGCAGTCCTAAACCGGGGGCTCCAAGCGGGGTCGAGTTCACTTCTTTCCGCCGTCTGGAAACCGGTGGCTTCTGGAATTTCTTACACGTCTGACGACAGCGCACCGACCCTGTATCTAATCACAAACGGCAGTGAGCCATAGCCCTTTCCAGTCAACCTGACCCGTCGGTTATCGGACCCATCAGTTATCAGACACGTCAGTTCTCAAGCGACATCGGCTCCAGCCGTCTCGACGCGTATATCCAGCGATGGGCTGATTCATGGCCACATGGCTGTTGGTTGCGAAACTTCCAATGACATCGGAAGTTTCGCGTGCATCCGTGGGGTTACTGGACGAAGTGCTTGCTGCGGACATCTGAAGCGAACTTGGCGCAGCGCATGTCCCGAGCCCCGTTATCAGCGGCGAGACCCGGGCGCTGCATTTGGGTGCCCAGCAGCAAGCCAAGCTGACTCAGTGAGTTCATACAAACGCAGCTCAGTTCCCCTGACAAAGTTCACAGGAGGAGTTGTCAGGCGTCACCAAAGTACAGGTGTCTCTGTAAAAGCCGCCGTTCTGGACGATATTCAAACCGGCGGCACCCTGCACGGTGTAACCCGCAGATGGACCCGCATCCACATAGGACATCGAAACCGATCCAGCCGCGGTCTGCATGGCGCCGCAGCCACTGTATCCAGCCGCCGTGGTGTACGAGCCGCTTGCAACATTTTTTCGAGCCGTATTGCATGCCGCCCTCCAGCCAGTCGCCAGATTGCTGACAACGCTTGGATTGACCGTCACAACCGCTTGTGGAGGCGCACAATGCAGCGGAAGAGCCGTGGTTGGCCTGTAGGGCGCCGTGCATGTCAGTCGCAAACTCACCGAGCCATTGGTCACTCGCCAGCCACCATAAATGCTACCAGCAGAAAACCATTGCAACAGTACGCTGTCGCTCTGCATTGCGGACCCAAGCCCGACGCTTTGTGATAATGCGCAAGCCTTTCCTTCTACGACATTCTGGGTGTGCTTGCTGTAGCTCACTTGCGCGGAACGTGTCGTCAAATTCGCACCGGCAGCATGGGTGTTTGCCTGCATGAGGCAGAAGCCGCTCAACGCCAGCAAAGCCACCTTGCTCGTCTTCAACATCATTAATTCTCCTTTGATAAAAATTAAGTACAGCAGCAAATCGGATCGGACCGATCGCAGGTCAAATTGCGTGCGTCGACCATCCATCCGCTGCCAGGGTTGAGATCGATGATCTGCGGGCGAAACACGCTGCTCGCGGCCCGAAAAGCACACACACAGATTTCGCTTTCTGCAACTTGGCCAATCAGGTCGCCCCGCCCTTGAACACCAACGTGCCATGACCACTTCAACAGACGTGACCTCTGCACACGCCACAACGCATGGAGGCACTGCCCAACCTCGTCTCTCATGATTCCCCGAAAATTCAGAGCAACCGCCTGACTACGGGAGACGGCAGACTCTTTCCGTGACGGCGCAACTGACGCTGCCCTACCGGCAGTCATCAAACAAGCGAGACGCCTCCTCCAACACACACCCGGCGCGCTTGATGGCGCCTATGGATCCTTGCAAGAAACCACAGAGATTGCGATGCCAAAGGCATCACGGCCAGATCACGTGGTGATCATTTATCGCGATATCGATCACATTATTTGCAGGATTGAACCCTGCAGAAAGGGTCAGTCTTCCCCTGCGCGGTCAACAGCTGGCAATCGCAAGACAGGCATGGGTCGAATCAAGACAACGCCCAATCCCCTCGGAAAGACAATCACCTGGGCGGGCTTCCCGATGCTCGGGCGGCAGCCTTGTTGAACGTTCCGCCAAGCCAACCCGCGTCGCACCCAGCCCCCTCCACGCCCAGCAAGCCCCGCTCGGCGGGCCTGTCACCCCATGCAATCACCGCATGATCGGCCTGTGATGCATCCGGCATCCGCGCATGACCGGGTTGGCATTGCATTGGCATGCGGATTGGTCCGAAGAGGTCAAATCTAAACGGGCCCAATTCGCCGTGCGGAGAATTCCTGGAGCACCACGCGGCGCTTGGGATATCGGACATGTGAAAACTCTGATCGGTATTGACGGCGGTGACCGTTCGATGTGGCAAGCCCGCGCTGAACCCAGTCATGCCAGTTGCGAGTGCATGGCGTGGCTCCAATCGGACAAGTCTTTCCGCCGAATGATCCGCGCCACGCAACGAAGAAGCACACCAGACCGCAGATGCGGAACACCTGCATCGCATCCATTCAAAGCAGAGGAGACAGATCCATGAAGCTTTTCCGATTGACACTGGTCGCCAGCGCAACGTTCGCGTATGTCCTGGGCGCCTCGCCGCTGCATGCGGCGACCTCCAAAGCGACGGACTTGGAATCGCCAAGCCTTCGGTATTCACCGCCGGACGACGCCGCGATTTCAGGCCGCCAGGCGATTTCGGCCGGCGAGCGGTTTTTGCCGCCAGTGAAGGCGGAAACCGGATTCGTATCCGGTGGCTTCCAGGTAGCTGCGACGAATCCATCAAGAGTCAAGACATGCAGGCTTTCCTATGCTGCCTGCGGCTCAGGGATTGCAGCGGGGGCTCTCGCATGTATCGCCGTCGGTTATTCGACCGGCGGAAACCCGTACGCAACAGGCGCGGCATGCTTGATCGGGTTGGCAGACGTCGGTATCGCGTGCGCGAATGTCGGCCCATCCTGCGACCCTACCATCTTCAGCAGCAGCGGCTCGGAGACCTACTGGACCAGCGGCAGGAACACCGATACGACGGTCGCCGTTCAATGCGATGGCGAGGAACTGATCGATGAAATGAAATTCTTTGGCAAGAATTTCAGTGCCGACGGCCTCTCCGACTTCAAGATCACCAAGATCACTATCCGTTGCACCGACAAGTCGCAGTATTCGATTGGCCGCAATGAGGGCACGGATTCGCTGGCCGTCAGCTGCGCACCCGGCACGCTTGCGTCCGCAGTTCAGATCGGCCGTGTCAATAACCAGGACATTGTCCGGAGAGCCCAGTTCTACTGTCGTGGTTTGGACTTGAATGGCGCCGACTCCTACCGAAACAGTTTCGGCCAACTGCCGTACGTGCCCAATCCTGACCAGGTACAGAAAACAATGCTCTCTTGCCCAGAGCACAGCTGGATGAATGGAATCGCCGCCAGACGAACCAACGGCGTCATCAACAACGAATACTTCACCGGGGTCAAGCTCAATTGCTTGTAACGCGGCGGACTTGCGCGACTCGGCACCCACATTCCCAGTTTTGACAGGAAATTCATCATGAACAGAATGAGCAAACACTTTCGCACATCGTCAATCATGTCCTTGGCGACGCTTTCCATCGCAGCGTCGACACCGCTGGCGCTGCACGCGCCCACTACTTATGCGGCCGCAGCCACGGCGTGCCAGGTATCGGCGCACGATTGCTCCATGGTTGCCGCTGAAAACGACCTGGCCTGCGCTCAGAACGTTTTCACCAACAACGGCATCTTCACCGGCTCGGCATGCCGACAGACACTTACCGCTTCGGAGCAGCCTACCTGCAGATCGACTGCGAGCACGTGCGGCAATACCGGTACCGATGCCGCCGCAAATCCGGTTCAAATCAACGTGCTCGACAAGTATGCCATTGGGGCAACGCATAAAACGGTGACACTCACCTGCCCTGGAGCCCAGCGGGTCGAGTCCATCAATGTCGTCTGGGGGAAACCTTCCCCCACCTGGCCAAATGCAGTTGAGAACTGGGTACGATCGATCCAGCTCGAGTGCTCGAATGGTACGGATCAGCCAAGCGAGTGGCTTACCTTCGGACGTGCAGTGGGCGGGTCGTCAGCTTCATTCGCCTGCGACCCGGGACAGCTGATGAACAAGCTTGTATTTCGGACAGGCGCGTTTGTTGACGCAGTTCAGGCACAGTGCCGAAATGCGGCGACCTACACATCCACGCCGCCCGTGAAGACAAGCGGCTTCATGGGCGGAGATGGCGGAGAATTCGATTTTGCTGGCGATTGCGGTATGAATCCTCAGCGCTTGGTGGCGGGTCTGAGCATCAGGCTTGCGGTCTATAGGGATGTCCGCGCCTCCTATGGTGAGCTTGAGAATATCGAAGGCGTAAAAGTGATTTGCAAATGACTTCGTGATGCGAAGAGACGAAAAGACTGGAGTCAGGCTGGCCTGCCGCGCACGACAGGCAAAGGAAGGCATGAATCGCTGGTTGCCCGAGCGCTCAAGACTGTCAGCGCGACGGTGAGCAGATGACTCAACGATTCCCGAGCCTGATCCCATTCTTCGCAGTCGCAGGTGTCGACAGCCGCTGCACGCTCGATTCATCACCTGTCAACTCACGGTCCCGCCGACCTGCTCTCCGATCCGTCCGCAACGGTTCGCATGCGTTCGGCGTAGGCGCGCGACACATCCAACGGCAGCGTCCGCTGGCCAGCCAACATTCTGGTTTTCCGGTACGCGGCCGAGATCTTCTCCCCCTCACCATTGTCCAAGGCAATTCGCAGTCCCATCAAATTGGCGTGGTAATCGCCATCGAAGGCGTCGCGCCGGAATGTGCGCAGATCGGTATACACGGTCTGCGCTGCGGCGGTATCGCCGCGCAGCAACAGCAGCTCGATCAAAGGCTCGGCGGCCAGGGTCATGCGGTAGAGCTGGTTGAGCTGTCTTGCCTGAGACAGCGCCAGCCGCAGTTCGGTTTCGGCGTCACGGGTTTTGCCCTGCAGCCATAGCCAGCGACCGCTCGCGATATGCGCGAGCGACGTTGCGGGATTGCGCAGGCGCTGCAGTGTCTCGTCACTGGGCTTGGGCATCGGCTGACCTGCCGATACCAGGGCCTGTGCGGCGGTGATCCACATCAGCAGCGCACCATCCTTGCTGTCGAGCAGGATGTTGGCCGTATCGAGGTCGCGCTGCACGACGAAGAGCTTGTCCGCCACCTCGAGCGCTGCAGCCGGATCTCCGGATTCAAGGTGGAAAAGCGCGATGGTGACATCGTGTACATCCTCCTTCTTGATCTGCTCCGCCTCATCGAGCATCGCTGCGGCCTCATACAAGCGGCCTTTGCCGATCAGGACCATGGCGCGCAGACTCAGATTGCGATAGCGCCGATCCAGATCGGGTACTTGTCGCAGCAGCATCATGCTGCGGTCGTTGTTGGCGAGAGCATCGTCCCAACGCAACAGCTCGGCCTGTATCCGGGTCATTCTGTTGCGCGCGAGAATCTCCCTGATGCTGTCCTGAAGGCGGCGGAACGACTCGGACACATCACTCAATACGTCCAGCGCCTCCTGCATCCGGCCGGTACGCATCCACACGCGTGTCAGCGCCGATTCCACTTCAATCGCGTTGCGCGTGTCGTCGATACTGACGAACAGATCGCGCGCACGCAGGAGATCGTGCTCCGCCTCGCTGATCTGCTCATTCTGTATGTAAGCGACTGCGCGCGTCTTGAGCGCGGAAGCGAGCAGCCCCGGCGGTACATCCTTCTCCATCGATGTCAGCAGTCCGACTGCGGATTGCGCCGGCTCAAGCACATCAGATACGGGTTTTTCCTGCCAGTAGTTCACCTGGCTGCGATATACGAGTGTTCTGGCCCGCCATACCGGGTCTCTTGCCATTTCTGCCCGTGTCTCCAGCTTCACCAGCTTCCCATCCGCACGCTCGTAGCGGCCACGTAGAAGCTCAAGCTCGAGTTCAAGGAATCGGGCGTCTGCCGAATCGACCAGACCGGGCGGCAGTTTCGCCAGTCCTTCGCGGACATCCTCAAGTCTTCCCATCCACAGCGCTTTCTTGAGTGCGGCGACAGGATCTGCAGACGCATCTGTCGTTGGGGTTTCAGGACGACCGGGCGCCCCATGCAGGGCGTACCAGACGACAAGAAGCGCAAGCACCACGCCGCAAGCGATCAAGGCATATCTGCTTGTCCCGACTGACGCCGTTGCCGTGTCGCCGCTCCGAGGCGGTGCCAACGCGGGCGCGGGTTGCGCTGCCGTCGTCTGTCCCGCCATGGTCGTGGAAACCGCTGCCGCCTCGTTCGCATCCGCGGGCAATGATGGCGACTGCAGGATCTGGGCAGCCGCTTGTTCTGACGCAGGCGACTGCACGGCGGGCGGTTCGGGCTCATTCTGCGTCTTGGGCGCGGATACGGCGGACGCCACCGCATCCGCCAGCGGACCCACCCAGTGGTAGCCGCGTCCGGGCACGGTGCGGATGCACAGCTGCAGCTGGCCGTCGTCGCCCAAGATGCGGCGCGCCGCCAGCACCACCTGCGCCAACTGATGATTGGTGACATTGACGTGTCCCCACAGCTTGCGGATCAGCTCGTCATGGCCGACGACACGCTCGCGATGCGCGATGAGATAGCCGATGCAATCGACAACTCTGGGCGCCGTCTCGATGCGCTTTCCGTGACGCGCCAACGACGAGGTGGCGATGTCCAGACTGAAATCTTCCCAGTGATATCGCATCGCCACTCCGTTGTATTACCAGATTTCATTCCAGGACAGCACAGGCCAGAGATGTTCGGATCGAGGTGCGGATCCGCATGCGCTGGCCGGGCATCAAACGCGCGCGCTCGTCGGTACACCGCGCGCGGGGTTACCCTGAGAATGGTATCCAGAGATCCACCGGGTGGGAAACGGTGCGCGCAGCATCGAGGAGTCCCGTAGCGATGAGGTTCGGCCCCCCGGTGTATATCGCGACGCTGCGTCGTATACTCCCCCCCACTACCTGCCCCGACCATCATGCCCCACACCCCCGCCGAGAAAAAGAAAGCCATCACCCGTCTGCGCCGCATCCGCGGGCAGACGGACGCGCTGGAGCGCGCGCTGGAAGCCGGCACCGACTGCGGCGCGGTTCTGCAACAGCTGGCGGCGATCCGCGGGGCGGTGAACGGGCTGATGGCGGAGGTGCTGGAAGGCCATCTGCGCGAGGAGTTCGGTGCGCTCGCGGCGAAGGATGCCGCCAAGGAACACAACGTCCAGCAGACGATCGCGCTGGTCCGTTCATATCTCAAATAACGCCTTCTCAAATAACGTCTTCGTCCAACGTCCACTTTCGGAGTATCGCCATGAAATCACGCGCCGCTGTCGCCTTCGGCCCCGGTCAACCGCTGCAGATCGTCGAGATCGACGTCGCTCCGCCGAAAAAGGGCGAGGTGCTGGTGAAGATCAGCCACACCGGCGTGTGCCACACCGATGCGTTCACGCTGAGCGGCGACGATCCGGAAGGCCTGTTCCCCTGCGTGCTGGGCCATGAGGGCGCGGGCGTGGTGGTCGAAGTGGGCGAAGGCGTGACCAGCGTGAAGCCGGGCGACCATGTGATTCCGCTGTACACCGCCGAATGCGGCGAGTGCCTGTTCTGCAAATCCGGCAAGACCAATCTGTGCGTGTCGGTGCGCGCGACCCAGGGCAAGGGCGTGATGCCCGACGGCACCTCGCGGTTCTCGTACAACGGCGAGCCGATCTATCACTACATGGGCTGCAGCACCTTCAGCGAATACACGGTCGTGGCCGAAGTGTCGCTGGCGAAGATCAATCCGGAAGCGAATCACGAGCACGTGTGCCTGCTCGGCTGCGGCGTGACCACTGGCATCGGGGCGGTGCACAACACCGCAAAAGTGCAGGCCGGCGATTCGGTCGCGGTGTTCGGGCTGGGTGGGATCGGTCTCGCGGTGATCCAGGGCGCGCGCCAGGCGAAAGCCGGCCGCATCATCGCCATCGACACCAACCCGGGCAAGTTCGAGCTGGCGACGCAGATGGGCGCCACCGACTGCGTCAATCCGAAGGATCACGACAAACCCGTGCAGCAGGTGATCGTGGAGATGACCGGCTGGGGCGTGGACCACAGCTTCGAGTGCATCGGCAACGTCAACGTGATGCGTGCGGCGCTGGAATGTTCGCATCGCGGCTGGGGCCAGTCGGTCATCATCGGCGTCGCCGGCGCCGGCCAGGAGATCTCCACCCGCCCGTTCCAGCTGGTGACTGGCCGGACCTGGAAGGGAACCGCGTTCGGGGGTGTCAAGGGAAGGACGCAGTTGCCGGGGATGGTCGAGGATGCGATGCGGGGAGACATCGAACTCGCGCCCTTCGTGACCCACACCCTGCCGCTGGCGCAGATCAATGAAGCCTTCGATCTCATGCACGAAGGCAAGTCGATCCGCACCGTGATCCATTACTGAGCATTTGCCTTCTCCCGCTTTCGGGAACAGGACACCATCGGGGATTTGATTTGAATCTGGAACGCATCGAACATCGCGCGTGTTTCGGCGGCTGGCAGGACGTCTACCGGCATCATTCGGACACGCTGGACTGCACGATGCAGTTCGCAGTCTTCCTGCCTCCGCAGGCCGAACAGCGCGCATGTCCGGTGCTGTACTGGCTGTCGGGGCTGACCTGCACCGAACAGAACTTCATCACCAAGGCCGGCGCGCAGCGCTATGCGGCCGAGCACGGGGTGATCGTGGTCGCGCCGGACACCAGTCCGCGCGGCGACGAGGTGGCCGATGCCGAGGGCTACGATCTCGGCAAGGGCGCGGGTTTCTACGTGAACGCCACCGAGGCGCCCTGGTCGCGGCATTACCGGATGCAGGATTACGTGGCGCACGAGCTGCCGGCGCTGGTCGAAGCGCATTTCCCCGCCAGCGGCGCGCGCGCGATCAGCGGCCATTCGATGGGCGGACACGGTGCGCTGGTCACTGCGCTGCGTAATCCGGGGCGTTATCTCAGCGTGTCGGCGTTCTCACCGATCGTCGCGCCGACGCAGGTGCCGTGGGGCCAGAAAGCGCTTGCCGCGTATCTGGGCGAAGACCGCGAGACGTGGCGGGCGTGGGATGCCTGCGAACTGATCGCCACCGCCGGCGAGCGTCTGCCGCTGCTGATCGATCAGGGCGGCGGCGACGAATTCCTCGAAGCGCAATTGCAGCCCGAGCGTCTGCGCGAAGCCTGCGCAGCGGCAGGGCATCCGCTGGATCTGCGCATCCGTCCGGGTTACGACCACAGTTACTACTTCATCGCCAGCTTCATCGGCGACCACTTCATCTTCCATATGCGGCAGCTGAATCTGGCGCGGTGAGATTCCGCTTTCCCTGCCCTTGTAGGAGCGACGCGAGTCGCGATGCTTTTTGATTTTTGGCGTGAAGCAAAAAGAGCATCGCGACTTGCGTCGCTTGTATGTTGTGCCTGTCGGGGTGGAGGGACCACCGTCG
>CAZGBA010000119.1:0-10730 GCA_964523435.1 uncultured Xanthomonas sp. | reverse complement strand
GCCGACGATCATGTAGAAGCAGGTGGTCTTGCCGGCGCCGTTGGGCCCGAGCAGGCCGACGACTTCGCCGGCATTCAGCGTCAGGCCGAAGTCGCGCACGACTTCGCGAGACTTGTAGCGCTTGCGCAGCCCCTCGGCGAACAGCATCAGGGTTTGCCCGCTGGCGCAGGCGTCGCTCGCGTGGACTTCGGCTGGATGGTCATTTTCACCCGGCCGCTGCCCTGACCGCCGCTTTCGAGGCGGCCGCTCTTGAGGTCGTAGGTGAGACGCTGGCCGCTGGTGCTGCCGCGCGGCGTGGTGACGGTGTAGTTGCCGGTCAGCACCACCACATCGGTGCTCATGTTGTAGTCGATGCGATCGGCCTTGGCGGTCATCGGCGAGCCGTCGTCCATCTGCTGCTTGAGCACCGCCTGGCTGCCGGTGAGGATCGCGCGGACGACTTCGCCACCGGCTTGATGGATATCGGCCTTGGCGGCGCGGATATCCAGCGTGCCCTGTTTGATGACGACATTGCCCGACAAGGTGTTGATGCTGTTGCCGTCCAGAGTGCCCTCCTGGTGGTCGGACTCGATATCCATCGGCTGGTTGCGGTCCGACTCGCGCGCGAACGCAGGCGCTGCGGCGAAGGCAGCCGCAGCGAACAGCGCGAGCAGCGGATGGTGCATGCAACGGGTGGGCAGGGAATCAGCGGTGGACAGTGACATAGCGGGATCTGACCTCGGAGCGGAACACATAGCGTTTCGTGGTCGTGGACACCGCAAAACCGCGCCCACGGAGTATAGAGCCGGGCTGAACGATGGTCATCACGGCATCGGTATTGGCGCGATTCTGACCCGGAAACACGTTCAAACGCTCGGTGTTCATGGTGATCGGACGCAGATCGTCGGCCGGACTGTTGGCCTTCACGTCGCCGATCAGCCTGATTTCCTTCTGATCGGCGCTGACCCAACCCTGTTTCGAGCGGATATCCCAATATTTTCCGGTGCCGTCCGGCACCTGGAACACCGGTGTGGTCAGCGACATGGTCTCGTCGTTCGGCCGACGCTCCAGCATCGGTGCATGCAGGGTGAAGGATTCCTTGCCCTCGTCGTTGAGCGCGGTGAGTTCGAAGTCCTGCAGCACATAGTCCGGGCGCGCATTCGCGCTGGCGACCTGCGTCGGCGGGTTGCGATGCTTCCACACGGCCCAGCCGCTGAGCAGCGCGCCGACGAGAAGACACAGAATGAGGATGCCGCGCCAACTCATGACAATTCCCCGGTGGGCGTCGCGGGCAGCGGCTCATCGAATCCGCCCTGCGCGGCGATCAGCAGGTCGCACAGTTCGCGCGCTGCGCCTTCGCCGGCCCTCGCGTGCGTGCGCAGCTCGGCCTGCGAAGCGGTGAACGCATGCGCGTTGGCGGGCGCGACCGACAGGCCCACGGCGCGCATCGCCGACAGATCGGGCAGGTCATCGCCCATGAAGCAGACCGCATCCAATCCGATGCCGAGTTCGCCGCACAGTCCGCGCACGCAGGCGAGTTTGTCCTTCACGCCGATATGCGCGCGCACGCGCAACTCCTCGGCACGCCGGCGCGCGACTTCGCTGTGGCGGGCGGTGATCAGCGCGACTTCGATCCCGACCTGGCGCAGCAGCACCAGACCTTGGCCGTCGTGTACGTGGAATGCCTTGATTTCGCGACCCTCGCTGTCGAAATACAGGCGGCCGTCGGTCAGCGTGCCGTCGACATCGAAACAGGCGAGACGGATGTTGCCGGCGCGCGTCATCAGCATGCTGTCGCTGCGTGCACGCTGGGTCAGCGACAGGTGCTCGGCCGATACGTGTTCGGCGTGCGTGGCGGCCATCAGACGACCCGCGCCCGCAGCAGGTCGTGGATATTGAGCGCGCCGACGACGCGGCGTTCGCTGTCGATCACCAGCAGCGCGTTGATCTTGTGCGCTTCCATCAGCTGCGCGGCCTCGACTGCGAGCGCGTCAGCGTCGATGGTGACCGGGGTGCGGGTCATGAGTTTGTCGATGCGGGTTTCGCGCACGTCGGTCGAAGGATCCGCCAGCGAGCGGCGCAGGTCGCCGTCGGTGTACAGCCCGAGCAGGCGGTCGTCGCCATCGACGACGGCGGTCATGCCAAGCCGCTTGCGGCTCATTTCCAGCAGCGCGTCGCTCAGGGTGGCATCCGCGCCTACGCGCGGGATGTCGTCGCCGGCATGCATTACATCGACGATGTGCAGCAGCAGGCGCCGACCGAGCGCGCCGGCCGGGTGCGACCGCGCGAAATCCTCGGAGGTGAAGCCGCGGGCCTCCAGCAGGGCCACCGCGAGCGCATCGCCCATCGCCAGCGATGCGGTGGTGCTGGCGGTCGGCGCCAGCGCCAGTGGACAGGCTTCGGCAGGGACGCTCACATCGAGATGCAGGTCTGCTTCGCGCGCCATCGTCGACTGGGCGCGACCGGTCATGGCGATCAGCAGATTGCCCTGGCGCTTGAGCACCGGCAGCAGAGTCAGGATTTCGTCGGATTCGCCAGAGTAGGACAGGGCCAGCACCACGTCGCGATCGGTGATCATGCCCAGATCGCCGTGGCCGGCCTCGCCCGGATGCACGTAGAACGCGGGCGTGCCGGTGGAGGCGAGGGTGGCGGCGATCTTGCGGGCGACATGGCCGGATTTGCCCATGCCCATGCACACCACCCGGCCCTTGCCGGCGAGGATGGCGCGGCAGGCGGAGGAAAATTGACCGTCGATCCGGGCCGCTACCGCCGCCAGGCCATCGCGCTCGATCTCGAACACCCGACGGCCGCTGTCGGCCAAAGCGGCGTCGCTGGCGGCATCGGGAGAAGGGACGATGGGTTGAACCGAGGCGTTCGCCATTGGGGAGCAGACGGCTTTCCGTTACGCTAAGCGCGCAATTCTACGCACCCGACCCCGGGATTGCCCGCACCGCCCATGAACGCAGCATCGCGCTGCGCAGGAACCACACCCTCCGATGACCCCCGATACCATCCGACAGCTGATCGAACAGGGCCTGCCCGGCGCCCAGGCCCTTGTGCAGGGCGACGACGGGGTGCATTTCGAGGCGCTTGTGGTCTGTGATGCCTTCAAGGGCAAGCTGCCGTTGGCCCGTCACCGCATGGTCTACGCCACCCTCGGCGAATTGATGGGCGGCGAGATCCACGCACTGTCGTTGAAGACGCTCACGCCGGAAGAAGCTGCCTGATCGATTTTGTAGGAGCGGCGCAAGCCGCGATAGCGCCAGAAAGGCCTTGCCGCAACCTGTAGTGCTCCTGCACCCCACGAATCGCGGCTTGCGCCGCTCCTACAAAAGAAGACCATGCAGAAAATCGTAGTTACCGGCGGTGTGCCGCTCCAGGGCGAAGTCCGTATTTCCGGCGCGAAGAATGCGGTATTGCCGATCCTGTGCGCGACCCTGCTCGCCGATGGGCCGGTCGACATCGGCAACGTGCCGCATCTGCACGATGTGGTGACCACCATCAAATTGCTGCGCAAACTCGGTGCGCAGGTCGATCACGACATCGACAACGGCCACGTGCGTGTCGATGCGCGCAGCGTCGACAGCCACGTGGCGCCGTACGAGCTGGTGAAGACCATGCGCGCGTCGGTGCTGGTGCTCGGGCCGCTGCTCGCGCGCTACGGTGCGGCGGAAGTGTCGCTGCCCGGCGGCTGCGCGATCGGCTCGCGTCCGGTCGACCAGCACATCAAGGGCATGCAGGCGCTGGGCGCGGAGGTCAGCGTCGATCACGGTTTCATCAAGGCGAAGGCCGAGCGTCTGAAGGGCGGCCGGGTCGTGTTCGACATGGTCAGCGTGGGCGCGACCGAGAATGTATTGATGGCGGCCACGCTCGCCGATGGCGTGAGCGTGCTGGAAAACGCGGCGATGGAGCCGGAGATCGTCGATCTGGCCGACTGCCTGATCGCGATGGGCGCGAAGATCGAAGGCGCCGGCAGCAATCGCATCACCGTGCACGGCGTCGAGCGTTTGCATGGCGGCAAGCATGACGTGGTCGCCGACCGCATCGAAACCGGCACTTTCCTCGTCGCTGCGGCGATGACCGGCGGCCGTATCGTCTGTCGCGCCGCGCGTCCGGAAACCCTCGACGCGGTGATCGATAAACTGGTCGAAGCCGGCGCCGAGATCACCGAGGACGGCGACACCATCACCCTCGACATGCACGGCAAGCGCCCGAAAGCGGTGAACATCACCACCGCGCCGCATCCGGGTTTTCCGACCGATATGCAGGCGCAGTTCATGGCCTTGAACTGCGTGGCCGATGGCGTGAGCGTCATCAGCGAGACGATCTTCGAGAACCGCTTCATGCACGTGCAGGAACTGCACCGCCTCGGCGCCGACATCCGTATCGACGGTCATACCGCGATCGTGCGGGGTCTTCCCCAGCTCAGCGGCGCGCCGGTGATGGCGACCGACCTGCGCGCTTCGGCGTCGCTGATCCTCGCCGGTCTGGTGGCCGATGGTGATACGGTCATCGATCGCATCTACCACCTCGATCGCGGCTACGAGCGGATCGAGGCGAAACTGTCGGCGCTGGGCGCGAAGATCAAGCGCATCGATTGACATCGGGTTTCGACGATCGATGTCATGTCAATAAAAAAGCCCTGGAATTCCAGGGCTTTTTGATCTTCGGCTTTCGGGGGTTTGTCGGTAATCCAGCAGTGATCCTGCCGTATTCAACCGGAATCGATCACTTCACCGACATGATCTTCAGATCGATATCGTCCTTGCCGTCCTTGCGCTGCAGGATGCGTGCCGGCAATGCGATGCCTTCGACCACCCAGATCAGCATCTGTTTGTTGCCGTTGGTGCTGACCAGTTTGGTGGCCTGACGCGGTTTGCCGCCGATGCTGATGTTTTCCTTGCCGGCCATGGTGAAACTCATCGGTTTTGCGCGGCCTTCGTCGACCATGCGGTAGCGCAGCGGTTTGCCGGCGAGGGCATCGCGGGCGATGGCGAGGTTCATCAGCAGGCCGTCGACGTCGCCGGTCTGCAGCGGCACCGGGCCGGCGCGTTCGGGTTTGACGTCGCCGCTCCAGCGCGCTTCGCCCTTGGCCCAGTCGTAGACCGCATTGCGGCGGATCTTCTTGACCAGCAGCAGCGAAGCGTCGGTGCCGGTGAGTGGGCGCCACTGGCCGTCGCGGTCCTCGAACACGGTGGTCTGGGTCAGCTGCGCCACCTGATTGCTGATCTTCAGCGTGTACTTCCACTGATTGCCGCCCTGCGGCTCGATGGTCATGCGGCCGTTGGCCGACAGGCCCATGTAGCTGGCCTGGTAATCGGCGGCGAAAGGTTCCAGTGCGCGCGCGGGAGCCGCCATCGCGGATGCGGCGACGAGCGTTGCGGTGAGCAGCAGGCTGCGGACGATGGGGGAGAAGCCGGCGAGGGTCATGGCGGTCCTTGGGGGATGGATCATTTGTATTCGATCAGACGCAGGTCGACGGCATCCTCGCCGTCCTCGCGCTGCAGGATGCGCACCGGGGTCGGTACGCCTTGGGCGACCCAGACGACGGTGTCGTCGTTGCCGCCGTTGGTGCGGGCGACACGCAGGGTCGTGTAGCTCAGTTCGCCCAGCGTCACCGTTTCAGGCTCGGAAGCGACCTGGTAGACATGGTCGCGCACCCGGCCGCCTTCGACGAAACGATAGCGCAGGACGGCGCCCGGGCGGGCATCGCGGATGATCGCGAGATTGATCAGCAGACCGCTCATGTCGCCCGGCTGCAGGGCGACGGGCTGCCGGTGCTTCGGCTTGAGATCGCCCTGCCAGTGCGCGCTGGCCTTGTTCCAGTCGTAGGTGCCGACCGTTTTGCGGCCCATGAACAGGCCTTTGCGGACGGTGCTCTGACCGAGCGGGCGGTAAGCGTCGCCGATGACATCGAAGGCGGTGCTCTGCTGCAGATTCAGGCCCAGCACGCCGGCCAGGCCGCGGCGGCCTTCGAGGCCCAGGTCGACGCGCCATTGCGCGGCCTGCTCGTGGACCACCCGCATCGTGGCGCTGCCGGCGGGTTTGCCGTGGTACTGGGCTTCGTAGGTGGCGAGGAAGGGTTCCAGCGCCGGTGCGGAGATGTCGGACGTGGGCGGCGTGAAAACGTCCTGTGCATGGCCTTGCGGCAGCGCAGACAAGAGGAGGAGAGCGACGAGAGCGGAGAATGGGCGCATGACGGGCTGCATCATGCGAGGCATCGGTTGGCTCGCAGCTGAAGGGCGGAGGCGAGCGACTCCCCGTTCAGGTGGATGCGGCCGCCTTCCAGCCGCAGTGTGCGTCCGGCGAGCAGTTGCAGCACCGCGACCAGCAGCGAGTGTTCCTGTTCGCGCACCCGCGCGGCGAGGGTTTCGGCGGTGTCGCCGGGCAGCACCGGCACCCGTGCCTGGGCGATCACCGGGCCGCCATCGAGATCGGCGGTGACGACATGCACGCTGGCGCCGTGTTCGCGCACGCCCGCGTCCAACGCCTGTTGATGCGTGTGCAGACCTTTGAAGGCCGGCAGCAGCGAAGGATGCAGATTGATCATGCGGTCCGGACGCGCCTCGACTTCCGCCGCAGCGATCAGCCGCATGTAGCCGGCGCAGACGATCAGATCCGGTCGCGCGGCATCGACGGCAGCGAAGAACGCAGAGTCGAACGCCTCGCGTGAGGCGAACATTTTAGGTGACAGCGCGGCCGCCGGAAGGCCGGCATCGCGTGCGCGCTGCAGCGCCATGCATTTCGACTTGTCGGAAAAAACACCGACGATCTCTGCGGAAAGTTCGCCGGAAGCGATGGCGTCGATCAGTGCCTGCAGATTGGTGCCGGCGCCGGAGGCGAGAACCGCGAGGCGCAAAGCAGCCATTTCAGCGCGCGGCGAACAGTGCTTTCACCGACGGCTTGGTGATGGTGACCAGCGTGAACACGCCGAGGATGGTGCCGAACGGCATCATCATGCAGCTGAGCCCGGCTACGATCATGCAGAGCATGTGTCGACGTCGTTGCTGCAGGCAGCGTCCGGCATAGGCGATGAAGCCTGCAAGCGTCAGCCCGCAGGCGATCACCACAATGGCGAAAGCTGCGAAGAACAAGCCGAATATGCGGGCTTCCGGATCGGTGCCCTCCAGTCTCCCGGTCGCCAGCGCCAGCCCGAGGACGAGGTGGATGACCGGAATCAGTGAAAACACTGCGGTGATTCCGCCGATGACGTAATGGAAGATCGACAACATCCGCAGATGTTCCAGATCCTGTGCGGCGGTTTCCGATGCGCTCATGATGTGTTCGTTCATCGCTGTTTCCTCAGTCGATCCGCACCCGCTCTTCACCGTCATGCGTGGCGACTTCGCCGATCCGCCAGTGCGGCAGCGCGAGGCGGTCGAGTTCGCCTTCCAGCGCGGGCACGGCAGCCGGCGAGGCGATCAATACGAAACCGATACCGCAGTTGAAGGTCCGCCACATCTCTTCGCGCGAGACGTTGCCTTCGCGCTGCAGCCACTCGAACACCGGCGGCAGCGGCCACGAGGATGCGTCGATGCGCAGGCCGAGGCCGTCGGGCACGACGCGGATGATGTTCTCGGTCAAGCCGCCGCCGGTGATATGCGCCATGGCATGCACGTCGCCGCCGTGCGCGCCTGCTAGCAGTTCGAGAATCGGTTTGACGTACAGACGCGTCGGTGCCATCAGCGCGTCGACGAGCTTCACGCCGTCGCCGAGGTCGAGATCGGCGGGGCGGCCGGCGCGATCGTAGATCCTGCGGATCAGCGAGTAGCCGTTGGAATGCGGACCGCTGGAAGCGATGCCGATCAGCACGTCGCCGGCTCGCACCTTGGCGCCGTCGAGGATCTTCGATTTTTCGACACCCGCGACGCAGAAGCCGGCAAGATCGTATTCGCCCGGCGGATACATGTCGGGCATTTCCGCGGTTTCGCCGCCGATCAGCGCGCAGCCGGACAGCTCGCAGCCTTTGGCGATGCCGCCGACCACTGCCACGGTGGTGTCGACGTCGAGTTTTCCGGTGGCGAAATAGTCGAGGAAGAACAGCGGTTCGGCGCCTTGTACCAGCACGTCGTTCACGCACATCGCCACCAGATCTATCCCGATGGTGTCGTGGCGATTCAATTGCTGCGCCAGTTTGAGTTTGGTACCGACGCCGTCGGTGCCGGAGACCAGTACCGGCTCTTTGTATTTGCCCGAGAGGTCGAACAGCGCGCCGAAACCACCGAGTCCGCCCATCACCTCGGGCCGGAAACTGCGCTTCACGAGCGGCTTGATGCGTTCGACGACTTCATTGCCAGCGTCGATGTCGACACCTGCGTCGCGGTAGGTCATTCCAGCGGAGGCGGGCGGGGTCTGGGTCACGGCGGCTCGCGGTGCGCGGAAAGGCCGAATTGTAGTGGGGCGGGCCCCGGCCCGCCATTGCGACCCAGCCGACGATGCCTCGTTTCGACAGAAATTCTTCCGCTTTCAATATACGAAGTGATCGGAAAGATTGCAGTCGTGGGCCAGTGCCCACCCCAGTTGTGGCACCATTTCCGCCGATAGCCATGGTTCGGGACGTGAAAATGCGGCAGTCGAGTGAAGGTTCGGTGCGGTGGTCGGCGCGTATGCGCCATGGAATCGGCAGGATGTTGGGCTTCGGCCTGGCGTTCGCGCTGCTGGCGCCGATGGCCCATGCCCAGCGGGTGGAAGGCGACCGTGCCGCAGCCAGCGGGATCTATGAGGCCGAAGTCCCGGTCAACAACCAGACCGATACCGAACGCAACAACGGTTTCGCCCGCGCGCTGGCACAGGTGCTGGCGAAGATCAGCGGCGATCGCGGCGCGACCGGCCGTCCCGGCGTCGGCCAGGAACTGCGCCGCGCCAAGGAATATGTCAGCGGCTACGACTACCGCCAGGACCAGGGCGTGTCCTCGACCGGCGCACCGACTTTCAAGACCATGCTGGTGGCGCGGTTCGATCGTGCGAAGGTCGACGGCATCATCGGTGCGCTCGGCCTGCCGATCTGGCCGCAGCCGCGGCCCAAACCTGTGCTGTGGCTGGCGATCGACGACGGCAAGGGTCCGCGTCTGGTGGCGGTGGGCCAGAGCAACGCCGCACGCGCGGTCCTCGACCGCGCCATCGAGCGCGGTTACCGCCTCGGCCTGCCGTCGGGCAATGCTGCCGAACAGGCCGCGGTCGGCGCGATCTGGCGCGGCGACACCGGCGCCATCGCCCGCACCTCCGCCCGCTACAGCCCGCCGATGCAGCTGATCGGCAAGCTCTATCGCAAAGGCGCCGGCTGGAAGGCCGACTGGACCTTCGTCGATGGCGGTCGCGTGCTGTCGAAATGGTCTTCCGAGAATGCCGACGCCCGCGCCGCGATGTCCGCCGGCGCCGACGGCACTGCCGACGCATTGATCCGCCGCTACGCTCGCGGCAGCGGCGCGTCCGGCCCCGCCGGCGCGTATCGCGTGCGTTTCACCGGGATCGACAGCGCCGACGACTACATCCGTCTGATGGGTCACCTGCAGGACATCTCGGTCGTCCGCAAGGTGCGGCCGATCAGCGCCGGCTCCGACGGCCTGCTGCTGGAACTGGATCTGATCAGCGGCCTGCCCGGGTTCCGCAAGATGATCGGCAGCCGCGGCATCCTGGTCGGCAGCGACAGTGCCGAAGGCAGCAGCGATCTGCCGACCTTCGACCTGCGTTGAGCACCCCGATGAACGATGGTTCCTTCAAGACCGGGTCGATCGACGAGATCGCCACTTTCTTCCGCCGTCTGCAATGGGCGCTGCTGCTGCTGGGCGTGGGTGCGCTGATCTGGGTGATGACCCCGGTGTTGACGCCGTTCGCGGCGGCGACCCTGCTGGCGTGGCTCGGCGATCCGGTGGTCGATCGCCTGCAGCGGCGCGGCCTGTCGCGCAACAGCGCCGTCGCTCTGGTGTTCACGCTGATGGTGCTGGTGCTGATCACGCTGGTGCTGATCCTGGTGCCCGTGATCCAGGATCAAGTGGTGGTGTTGGCGAAATTGGTGCCGACGTACATCGAATGGGTCCTGCGTACGGGCTTGCCCTGGCTGCAGGCCAAGACCGGTTTGAATGCCGCCACCTGGCTCGATCCCGACTACCTGCTGGAGATGCTGAAACGCAACTGGAAAGGCGCCAGCGGGATCGCGACCCAGTTGCTGGGCGTCGTCACCCAGTCCGGTTTCACGGTGCTGGGCTGGTTCGCGAATCTGGTGCTGATTCCGTTCATCACCTTCTTCTTCCTGCGCGACTGGGACACACTGGTGGCGCGCGTCGCCGGTCTGGTGCCGCGCAAGCACATCGACATCGTTTCGCTGCTCGCGAAGGAATCCGATGCGGTGCTCGGCAGTTTCCTGCGCGGCCAGTTCATGGTGATGCTGGCGATGGGCGTGTTCTATTCGGTAGGACTGTGGGGCGTCGGACTTGAAGTGGGCGTGCTGATCGGCGTGCTGGGCGGCCTGCTCACCTTCATTCCCTACATCGGCCCGACCACGGTGTTGCTCGGCGGCAGCGCCGCTGCGCTGATGCAGTTCGGCGACTGGCAGCATCTCGTCGGCGTGCTCGCGGTTTGGGGTGTGGGCCAATTGCTCGAAAGTTACGTGCTGACGCCGAAGCTGGTTGGCGATCGCGTCGGCTTGAGCCCGGTCACCGTGGTGTTCTCGGTGATGGCGGGCGGTACCCTGTTCGGCTTCCTCGGCATGCTGCTGGCGCTGCCGGTGGCGGCGGTCGCGAATGTGCTGATCC
>CAZGBA010000118.1:0-10987 GCA_964523435.1 uncultured Xanthomonas sp. | reverse complement strand
TTGATCGTGCGCTGGCTCCACTCGTCCCACAGATAAATGTGCAGGTCGGTGCCGCAGATCGCGGTTTTCTCCAGTTTGATCAGGACTTCGTTGGCGCCCGGGGAGGGGACCGGTACCTGTTCCATCCAGATCCCTTTGGTGGCTTCGCGTTTCACCAACGCCTTCATCATCGTCGCGGCCATCGCTCGCCCATCGTTTGGGAGTAGGGGCGCGGATTATACGCCGCACGCTCGTACGCTTTTGACGGTCCGGCAAGCACGATTCGCCATGCCGGGCCGTATGGTCGAATGCGGCTCCCCCGAACAGGGCATTCGCGGCTCGTGATGCATGTCGCACGACCATGACCATTGGACATGGTGACGATCGGCGACTGCCGATACACTCGAACTCTTTGCTCAGAATTCCAGTGAGAAATGCCATGCGCCATAGTGGACCCGTGCCCACGTTTCTAGCCGCCGCGACCCTGACCGCTGTTGTCGGTGCGTTGTCGATCGCCGCTGCCCCATCCGCACATGCTGCTGAAGGCATGTGGGTTCCGCAGCAACTGCCCGAAATATCCGGTCCGCTGAAGGCCGCCGGTCTGAAGCTCACGCCGAAGCAGCTCAGCGAACTCACCGGCGATCCCCTCGGTGCGGTCGTGTCGCTCGGCGGTTGCACCGCCAGTTTCGTGTCGCCGCAGGGACTGGTCACCACCAATCATCACTGCGCGTATGGCGCGATCCAGCTCAACTCGACGGCGCAGAAGAACCTGATCAAGGACGGCTTCAGTGCCCCCACCCAGGCTGCGGAGCTGAGCGCCGGGCCGAACGCGCGCGTGTTCGTGCTCGACCGTATCGACGATGTCACGCCGCAGGTGCGGCAGGCCATCATGGCGGCGCCGGATGCATTGTCGCGCAGTCGCGCGCGCGACACGATCGAAAAACGACTGGTCGCGGACTGTGAGGCGGTTGCTGGCTATCGCTGCCAGTTCTACAGCTTCGCCGGTGGCGCCAGCTACCGCTTGTTCCGAAATCTGGAAATCAAGGACGTGCGCCTGGTCTACGCGCCGCCGAACAGCATCGGCAACTACGGCGGTGAAGTGGACAACTGGATGTGGCCGCGTCACACCGGCGACTTTTCGTTCTATCGCGCCTATGTCGGTCGCGACGGCAAGCCCGCCGCGTTTTCGCCGGACAACGTGCCGTACAGGCCGAAGCAGTGGCTGAAGATCGCAGACAAGCCGTTGGCGGCCGGCGATTTCGTGATGGTCGCCGGTTACCCGGGCAGCACCAACCGCTACGCGCTGGCGGAGGAGTTCGACAACACCGCCGATTGGACTTATCCCACCGTCAGCCGCCACAACAAGGCGACGGTGGCGCTGGTCGATGCCGAGGGCAAGAAGATCCCGGATATCGCGGTCAAGTACGCGAGCATCATCCGCAGCTGGGAGAACGTGCTGAAAAACTACGATGGCCAGCTCGAAGGTTTCCAGCGCATGGGCGCGTCCGGGATCAAGGCCAAGCAGGAAGAAGCGGTGCTGACATGGTTGCGCAAGCGCAACAAGGCCGGCATGCCGCCCGCGTTGGAAGCCTACGAGACATTGCGCTCGCTGCATGCGCAGACAGTGGCGACGCGTGAGCGCGATCTGGTGCTCGCGCGCTTCGGCAGCAATGGCGTGATCAGTGCCGCTGTGCAGTTGTATCGCCTGTCGCTGGAGCGCGCCAAGGCGGATGCCGACCGCGAGCCCGGCTATCAGCAGCGCGATTACGCCGGGATCGAAGGCGGACTCAGGCAGATGGAGCGTCGCTACCATCCGACGATGGATCGCGAACTGATGCGTTACTGGTTGGCTCAATACGTGCGCCTGCCCAAGGAACAGCGTCTGCAGGCGATGGATGCCTGGCTGAAGGGCAACGACGACAAAGCGATCGCAGCGGCGCTGAAATCGCTCGCCGCGACCAAGCTCGGCAGCACCGACGAGCGACTGCGCTGGATGAATGCGGATCGCAAAGCGTTCGAGAGCAGCAAGGATCCGGCGATCCGTTATGCGGTGGCGATGATGCCGACCCTGCTGCGGTTGGAAGAGGCGCGCAAGTCGCGCGCAGGCGACAGCATGGTGGCGCGACCGGTCTTTCTGCAGGCAGTGGCCGAATACAAGAAAAGCCGCAACGAAGCGGTGTATCCGGACGCCAACGGCTCGCTGCGCATCACCTTCGGCAATGTCACAGGCTACGTCAAACGCGACGGCAACAAGCAATTGCCTTTCACGCGTCTGGAGGAGGTCGCGCAGAAAGCGACCGGGCAGGAGCCGTTCGATGCGCCGCAGGCACAGCTCGATGCGATCCGGGCCAAACGTTACGGCGGTCTGGCCGATGCGAAACTCGGTACGGTGCCGGTGAATTTCCTGTCCGATCTCGATATCACCGGCGGCAATTCCGGTTCGCCGGTGCTGGATGCCCAAGGCAAGCTGGTCGGCCTGGCGTTCGACGGCAACTGGGAGTCTGTCAGTTCCAACTGGATCTACGACGGCACGGTCAACCGCATGATTTCGCTCGATCAGCGCTATATGCGCTGGATCATGCAGGAAGTCTTCCCGGCGCCGCAGTTGCTGCAGGAACTGGGCGTAGCGCCGAAGCCGTGATCGGTCAGAGCATCCCGGCGTTGCGATGACATGAAACGAAAACGGCGGTCGAAGCCGCCGTTTTCGTCGTTCATGCCGCATCACATGCGATGCAGCGTTCGCATCAGTACTGGATGGGGTCGCAGATCATCCAGCCGTCGGCGTAGCGATTGGTCACGGTGCCCCAGCCGACCTTCTTGCCGGAGCAGTCGATGGCGCGATAACCGACGACGGTGCCGGACGCGTTGAGGTAGTAATAGAACTGGCCTCGCGCCGTCGGGCCTGGCGCAGCTGCGATCGCCGCGCCGATCATGCAAGCGGCGGCGAGGACCAGCGCGATCTTCGCGCCGCGGCGTTTGATCGAAGTCTTCATCATGGTTCCTTATCCTGTGGAAATCCTGCCGGGGATTCCGGCCTGCCGAATCTAGCGCCGCACCGATTCCAAAAACGTTATGCCTTCGTCAGTCCTTGCGATCGGCGCGTTCAGATTCGACAGGACATGCCTGGATTCAAGCGGGCAGCACATAGTCGAAGGTATAGAAATGCTTGCCGTCGACGATGTCGATCGCGAGCGTGCCGCGCAGCCCGGCGAGCGCTTCGGTTCCTGAATCAGGAACCACGGCTACCGTCAGCGACGGTGCGCCGCGATCCATGATTCCAGTGTGCTGCATGAAAAAACTGCCAGCGCGACCGTCGAGCGTGCCGGCGATCCGTTCGACCGCGACGTAGGCGGCCGAGCCCTCGGTCGCAGTGCCCACCGCGAACATGTGGACGACGCCGGTCGCGTCGAGAGGGCCTTGGAACACCTTGTCGAAGCGCATGTGCGCGGCTTGCGCGCCATCGCCCATATCGACCATCGGCTGCATCTCGCGCTTGACCTCGAACTCGCCTTTGACCTGGGGCATACCGCTCTCCGATGATTTCGATTGCAACAGCATGCCGCGTCCGGCATTGCGGGGCGAGTGCTCTTTGCAGCAGGCAACGGGTCTGCTAGTCTGGCGACTGTCGCGGATTCCCATGCCAGCCGGCCCCGTTTTCCGACACGCAGGTGATTGCCCCCCGATCGAACACGATCGTCCGGCGTCCCCATTCAGCTACATCGTCAGCGTTGTGCCGGCTTGCAGGGCTCCGCGGGAACTCATTCCCCACACAAGGAGCTGACGATGAAAGTACTGGCATGCGACGGAATCCACGAAGACGGCCTGGCGATGTTTCGCGACGCCGGTTGGACCGTCGAAATCTCCGATCCGATCAAAGACCCCGCCAAACTGGCTGCCGCACTTGAAGGCGTCGACGCCGTGCTCGTGCGCTCGTCCACGTTGATTACGGCCGAAGCCATCGAAGGCGCGAAGCATCTCAAGGTCATCGGCCGCGCCGGTGCCGGCGTCGACACCATCGACGTCGATGCCGCCACCGCCAAGGGCATCGCGGTGATGAACGCGCCGGATGGCAACACCCTCGCCGCCGCCGAACACGCGATTTCGCTGCTGTTTTCGCTGGCGCGTCATGTGCCCAAAGCCGACGCCGGGATGAAGGCCGGACTGTGGCCGAAAGCCGGGCTTACCGGCTTCGAACTCGAAGGCAAGCGTCTCGGTGTCATCGGTCTGGGCCGCATCGGCAGCACCGTCGCGCGCAAGGCGCAGGGTATCGGCATGGATGTGGCGGCGTTCGACCCGTTCCTGCCGGCGTCGGCGGCGGGCAAGGGCAGCGTCGCGTCGAAGTCACTGGACGACCTGCTGGCATGGGCTGACATCATCACCCTGCACATCCCGCGTACCAAGGACACCACCAATCTCATCGGCGAAGCGCAGATGCGCGCGATGAAGAAAGGCGCGTACCTGGTCAACGCCGCGCGCGGCGGACTGGTCGACGAGGACGCACTGCTGCGTCTGCTCGACGAAGGCCATCTCGCCGGCGCCGCGCTCGACACCTTCGCCACCGAGCCGCTGCAGGCCGACTCGCCGCTGCGTGCGCATCCGAAACTGATCCTCACCCCGCACCTCGGCGCCTCCACCAGTGAAGCGCAGCAGGCGGTGAGCACGATCCTCGCGAAACAGATCATCGATTTCGCCGCGACCGGCGCGGTCGCCGGCTGCGTCAATCTGCCGCCGCTCACCGCCGAAGCCGCGCGCGAAGTCGGGCCGTGGATGCCGCTGATGTCGGCACTCGGCCGTCTCGCCGTGCGTCTTGTGCGCGCGCCGACGCGTCTGGAGATTACCTATGCCGGTCGCACCGAAGCGCTGGATACGCGTCCGCTGACGCGTCTGCTGGTTGCTGCGCTGCTCGGCACATCGTCGGGCCGCGTCACGCCGGTGAACGCTTTGCAGGAAGCCGCTGCGCGCGGGCTGACGGTCGCCGAAACCGTCGGCGGCGATGGCGATGGTTTCGACCGTCTGCTGAGGGTGCGCGTGGTCGGAGAGGATCGTGCCCGCGAGATCGAAGCGACCCTGCATCGCGGTCCGCGCGTGGTGCGTCTGGACGGTGTCGAGATCGAATTCGATCCGCTTGCGCACGTGCTGCTGATGCGCAACGAAGATCGCCCCGGCATGATCGGTCAGGTCGGTTCGCAGCTCGGTGCGGCCGGCGTGAACATCATCAACTTCGCGCTGGGCGCCGCCGGTGATGGCCAGGCGCGCGCCGCGATCACCGTCGACAAGCCATTGACCGATGCGCAGGTCGCGGTACTGAAAGCAGTGCCGGGCGTGCTGTCGATCCAGCAGGTGTGATCGCCCCCTCCCTTGCGCGAAGCGCAGGGGAGGGCTGGGGTGGGGTTCCGCGACTGGTGCGAGCAATACGCATGCGGCCAATCGGCGGCACGACATCCTTCGCGAAAGCCATACCCCCTCCCGACCTCCCCCTTGCGCTGTGCGCAAAGGGGAGGAGACACCGCCGCAATGACTTCGCAGCGAAATTCCAGGAAGTACGAACATGAAAATCCTCCTCGCACGTCACGGCGAAACGCCGTGGAACGCCGAAGGCCGCTATCAGGGCCAGGAAGACATCCCGCTTTCGCCGGTGGGCGAAGCACAGGCCCGCGCGCTCGGCGCGCGGCTCGCCGATGTCCGCATCGATCGCGCGGTCGCATCGCCGCTGGTGCGTGCGAAGACCACCGCCGAGTTCGCGCTCGGCGATGCTCGAAAAGCGCAACTCGTCACCGACCCCGGGCTGATGGAAATCGCCCACGGCACGTGGGAAGGGTTGCTCGCCAGCGAAATCCGCGATCGCGACGGCGAGCGTCTGCAGGCGTGGCGCGACGCCCCCGACACCGTGCTGATGCCCGGCGCCGGCGGTGAATCGCTGCAGATGGTCTTCGATCGCGCGTGGCCGGCATTCGCACGCGCCACCGAAGGCCTGGGCGACGACGACACCCTGCTGGTGGTCGCGCACGATGCCGTCAACCGCGTGCTGCTGTGTCGTCTGCTCGGCATTCCGTTCGCGAAACTCTGGACGTTCCGTCAGGCGCCGACCACGCTGAATCTGCTGGAAGGCCCGGACGTCGAGCGGCTCGATATCGTCCGCCTCAACGACTGCGCGCATCACACCGCGCTGTTCGGCGAGGCGGTGCATCGGGCGCTGTAGTCTTTCAGTATCGAAATTCCGCAAGCATTTGAAATTTATGTTAAGGAATCTATCTTGAAATAAATTCAAGTTCCATGCTCTCTCGACATTAATTTTTCAGCTGCTGCCGTGTAATCGAAGAAATTCGTTTTTCCCAGTGGCCTTGACGAAATCAAATATTTTTTTGCTTGTTTGCACATAAAGGCATTGTGCGTGTGTGCCGTAATTGCCAGGTAATTGTCGTCAAACCTTGGCGATGGGCGCGTCATCGAAAGTATTTTGTGTGGAGATAACGCCATGGAGATTGAATGTATAGGAGGTGCTTCGAGGCCTGAATTTATTACAAGAGGTTTGTCGGATGTCAAAAAATGGTCTTGTCCTTTTTTTAATTCAAAGATTGACCATTTTAGTGATTGAATTTCATTCGTGACTTCGTTGTCTTCAATTCTCTTTTTCATGGATAAGAGAACTGAGTTCGCAATCAGCATCTTCATATCGGTCTTGCTTATTATTTCCCTTGCCTTTTTCTCGAATTCATTGCTGCGGTTTTCCGAAATTATTTTTTCAATCTCTTTCGCGGCTTCGTCTCTCGATAGATTTGCTATTTGATCAATTCTTTCAGGCGTTCGTTCTAAGAGCGAAGAGACAAATAGTGACCAGATTTTTTTTGTTTCTTTACTGATTTTATTTGAACCTTGAAGGATGATTTTTTTATGCGCTATAGCAGCATCATTGTCGATTTTTCCAAAGAATTGGCGCTCAATATCATTCGATCTTTCGTTAGAAATCATTCCATCCGGTTGAATGGCGTACAGGTCTTCAACGTAGCCAATCGTTTTTGCTGAGCGGTTTCGAAATTCAATTTTTCCTAGCGCATTTCTGTAATATGCATAGAAATTATCTTTTTTTTCTTCGTTCCATGATCGCAAATAAAATTTTGGAAGAAAATGATGTTTTTCTGAGTTTGTCATCTGATAAATTCATTGTGCTGTGATTTTTTTAGCATGCCATTCTTGGTCTCGTTAGCAGGTCACCTTACGGCACCGCTTTGCCGCGCGCCGCTTCCCACAACGCATACCACGCATCGCGCGGAAGCGGCTCCGCGCATGCATGCACAGCGTCGCGGATGCGTTCGATCCTGGTGCTGCCGATGACCACCCGCGTCGCCGGCAGCGATGCCACCCAGCGAAGCAGCAGCGATGCAGGATCGAGAGCGAATTCATGACCCATCGTCTGTAAAAGATCGTGCATGCGACCGCCGATCTGCGACCGCGGATCGAGCAGACCGCCGCCGCCCAGCGGCGACCACGCCTGCACTTCCGCGCCGCGCGAGCGGGTTGCACTGTGCGTGCCGTCGTCGAGCGCGGCGCTGTTTGCCAGCGAAAGTTCGATCTGGTTCGCGACCACCGGCAGATGCCCATCGAACAGCGCGATGGCGTGCGCATCGAAATTGGACACGCCGAAATCGCCGACACGACCTTCGTGTTGTTCGTAACGTACCCAGTCCGCGATGGCCGCAGGCTGCAGATGCGGATCGAAGCGATGCAGCATCAGCGTATCGACGCGATCAATACCGAGCGCGGACAGCGTATCGCTGAGCGCATGCTGCAGGTGATCCACGGAAAGATCGTAGTGGTGCACACCGCGCGGGTTGCCCGGGCTGCTGGTCATGACGATGCCGATCTTGGCGATCAGCTTGAACCGCGCGCGCAGTCCCGGGCGCAGCGCGAACGCGGCGCCGACCAGCGTGTTGGTGGTATGCCCGCCGTAGATATCGGCCAGATCGAGGGTGTCGATGCCGAGGTCGAGCGCGGCTTCCAGCAGTTCGGCCACGGCCTGCGGCGACAGCCGTGCGCCCCATTCGCCGAAGCGCATCGAGCCGAGGATCGGAGTGGTGTTCGACATCTGTGATCTCGCTGTGGCCGCAGGGGCAGGGCATCGCGATAATAGCCGGATGACCACGCGCACCCTCTCCGACTGGCTCGTCTACATCGAGCGCCAGCACCCGAAAACGATTGCAATGGGGCTGGAACGCATCCGCGTCGTCGCCGATGCGATGGCGCTGCCCAGGCCCGCGCGCCATGTGATCACCATCGCCGGCACCAACGGCAAAGGTTCGACGGTCGCCTTCGTCGAAGCCATCGCCCGCGCTGCGGGTTGGCGGGTCGGCGCCTACACTTCGCCGCATCTGCTGCGCTACAACGAGCGCGTGCGCATCGACGGCGAAGATGCCGACGACGCATCGCTGGTCGCCGCGTTCGAGGCGGTCGAAGCCGCGCGCGGCGAAGTTGCGCTCACCTATTTCGAATACGGCACGCTCGCCGCGCTGTGGCTGTTCGCGCGTCGCGATCTGGATCTCGCAATACTCGAAGTAGGCCTCGGCGGCCGACTCGATGCGGTGAATCTTGTCGATCCGGATGTCGCCGTGATCACCACTGTCGATCTCGACCATCAGGATTGGCTCGGCGACACCATCGAGACCATCGGCCGTGAGAAGGCCGGTATCGCCCGTGCATGGAAGCCGCTGGTGCTGGGCGACGACGACCCGCCGTCGAGCGTGCTCGGTCATGCCTATGCCATCGGCGCATCGGCGGTGCGGATCGGCTGCGATTTCTTTTTCGAGCGCATCGAGGACGATCGGGAACACTGGCGCTGGCGCGAGATCGGCTGCGAACTTGAACTGCCGATGCCGCAGTTGGCCGCGCCGGTGCAACTGCGCAATGCCGCCGTGGCCATCGCCGCGCTGCGTGCGCTGCCGGTGGATCTGCCGGAGGGCGCCTTCGCCGCAGGCGTGCGCGACGCGCGGATCGCGGCGCGGCTGCAGCGTTTCGTGCGCGATGGCGTCGAGATCGTGGTCGACGTCGGCCATAACCCGCAGGCGGCGTGCGCGTTGGCGGCGTGGTTGGAGGCGTCGCCGGTCGCCGGCCCCACGCATGCGGTGTTCGCGGCGCTGGGCGACAAGGACATCGCTGGCGTGATCGCGGCGCTGGAGGACCGGATCGATCGCTGGTGGCTGGCCGGACTGACCGATGCCGGGCCGCGCGGGCTGAGCGTGGATATGTTCGCAGAACGGCTTGCCGGGACTGCGGCGGCAGGTGGCATCCGCTGTCCGGAAGTCGCCGATGCCTTGGCCGCCGCGCGGCATGAGGCGGTTCCCGGCGCGCGGATTCTGGTATTCGGCTCGTTCCATACCGCCGCCGCCGCGCTGGACGCGCTCGCCACCGACTGAACGATCTGCGCACCGCTGCCCGGTCGGTCATGCCCGGGGGCGGCGTATAATTCGCCCGCTCCCTCTTTCTCCGGATGCCGATGGACACTGGACTCAAGCAGCGCCTCATCGGCGCCGCCGTACTCGTTGCCCTGGCGGTGATTTTCCTGCCGATGCTGGTCAAAGGCCCGGCGCCGGACAGCGGCGTCTCGGATGTGTCGATCAAGATGCCCGATGGTCCCGAGGGCGAGCTGGAAACCCGCGAATTGCCGCTGGTCATGCCCGGCGAAGTGCCCAAGGGCGGTGCGGTCGGCATGGATACGACGCCCGTCGATCGGCCAACAACCGCCACCGCGCCACCGCCGACGACCACAGCCGATCCGGCCACGACCGGCGGCCCCGATCAGCCCGTGTCAACCGATCCCGGATCCACTGCGCCGGTACTGCCCGCCACCGCCGCCGGTGGCGACTACGCCGTGCATTTCGGTGCCTACGCCAGCCAGAAAGGCGCCGACACTGTCGTTGCGCTCGCCAAAGCCGCGCAGTTGCCGGCCTACAGCGAAGCCGCGACCGTCAACGGCAAGCCCGCGTTCCGCGTGCGCATCGGTCCCTATGCGACCCGCGCCGAAGCCGAATCCGTACGACTGAAGGCACTCGAAGTCCGCAGTGATGTGCCGGTGAAGGTGGTCGTTCTCGATGCCGAACCGGTGCCTGCCACCGCTTCGGTCCCGCCGGTGGCTGCGGTCGAAACACCGAAGCCTGTTGCCGTGAAGCCGCCGGAACCCAAGCCCGAGGTGAAACCGCAGCCCAAGCCGGTCGAACCGAAGCCGGTTGCCGCGAAGCCGCCCGTCGCCAAGCCAGCCGAAACGAAACCCGCTGAAACCAGGCCTGCCGAACCGAAGCCGGCGGTGGCGGTCGCGAAGCCTCCGGCACCGAAGCCCCCTGCTCCGAAGCCCGTCGCCGCGCCGCCTGCGGCCGCCAAGGTTGGGTTCGCGGTGCAGCTCGGTGCGTTCAGCGATGCCGCCGAAGCCGGTGCGATGCGCGAGCGTCTCCGCGCCGCCGGTTTCACCGCTTTCACCGAAGCGGTGAACACCGACAAGGGCAAGCTGACCCGCGTGCGCGTCGGCCCGGTGCTCGACCGCGCCTCGGCGGATCAGCTGAAATCGCAGATCAAGGCAAAAACGGGCATCGACGGTATCGTCCGCCCGCATCCGTAAGTTTCACGTCCGCCCGTTCGCGACCGCTCTTCCCGGAGTCAACATCATGTGCGGCATTCTCGGCATCGTCGGTACGTCCGACGTCGCGGCAGCGCTCTACGACGGGCTGACCGTGCTCCAGCATCGCGGCCAGGACGCTGCCGGCATCGCCACCGCCAACGGTACCCAGGTGCGCCTGCACAAGGGCAACGGTCTGGTGCGCGACGCCTTCGACGCGAAAACGATGGCGCTGTTGCAGGGGCGGGTGGGCATCGCCCATTGTCGCTACCCGACTGCAGGCAGCGAAGGCAGCGATGAAGCGCAACCTTTCTACGTGAACTCGCCGTTCGGCATCGCGCTTGCGCACAACGGCAACCTGATCAACACCGACACGCTGCGGCGCGAGGTGTTCGAGCAGGATCGCCG
>CAZGBA010000117.1:0-11375 GCA_964523435.1 uncultured Xanthomonas sp. | reverse complement strand
GATTCGCGCACCTGCACCACCGGGCCCTTGTCGATGAACAGACCGGTGAGTTCGACCGCTTCGGTCAGCGAACCGCCGCCGTTGTTGCGCAGATCGATCACCACGCCGTCGACATTCTGCTCACGGAAGCCGCGCAGCAGTTTCTTGGAATCGAGAGTGGCGGACGCGTAGTCGTCGCTGTTGCGGCGCTTGCCTTCGAAATCCTGGTAGAACGCCGGCAGCTTGATCACGCCGATGCGGCGTTCGGGCTGTCCGTCGACGCCCGGAATGGTCAGCACTTCGCCTTTCGCCGCCTGCTCTTCGAGGCGGATCTTGGCGCGGTTGAGCACGATCCGGTTCGGCTTGCTGTCGAGCACCGCTTCGGCGGGCACGATGTCCAGACGCACCTGGGTGCCTTTCGCACCCTTGATCTTGTCGACCACGTCGTCGAGACGCCAGCCAATGATGTCTTCCATCACGCCGTTCGCACCCTGACCCACGGCGACGATGCGGTCGCCGGCCTTGAGCTTGCCACTGACCATCGCCGGACCGCCTGCGATCAGCTCGCGGATCACCACCACGTCGTCCTGCTTCTGGAGCTGCGCACCGATGCCTTCCAGCGACAGGCTCATGCTCTGCTCGAAACGTTCGGCCGCGCGCGGATCGAAATAATCTGTGTGCGGATCGATCGACATCGCGTAGGCGTTGAGGAAGGTCTGGAACGCATCGATGCCGTTGAGCTCGGCCACGCCCTTGGCCATGTTGGCGTAGCGCTTGTCGAGCGTCTTGCGGATCTCGTCGGGCTGCTTGCCGGCGAGCTTGAGGCGCAGCCAGTCGTTGCGCACCGACTGTTGCCAGAGTTTGTCGAGTCCGGCGGTGTCCGCGACCCAGGGCGCGTCTTCGCGATCGTATTCCCAGAGGTCGCTGCCGTCGAAGCGGAAGATGTCCTTGGCGAGCAGGCTGCGCGCATGGGTCACGCGTTCGTTCACGCGCTGCTGGTACAGCGCGAACATCTCGAAGGCGGGGGCCACTTCGCCGCTCTTGATCGCGTCGTCGAGCTTGACGCGGTAGGTGGTGAGCTTGTCGATATCGGCCGCAGTGAAGAACAACTTCGCGGGATCGAGGGATTCGAGATAGCGCTTGAACACTTCCGCGGAGAGGCTGTCGTCCAGCGCGCGGGGCCGATAGGCGTAACGGCTGTCGGAGAGGATGCCGTAGACCAGCTTGGCGGCGGTGGCCTGCTCGGCGCTGGGGCCGCCGGCATCAGCCTGCGCGGTCAGCCACGCCACAGGTGCGGTCAGCGCGAGGGCAAGCAGGGAAACCGGAAGAGCTTTGGCGACTTTCATCGGCGATCTCGTGTGGGTGATGACAGCGTGCGGGATACGTGCGGGGTCATCGGATGCGTTGGCTTACGACTCCGGAGAGTACCGAAAGTTTCGGCGCATACCTACCGCCCAAGGTCATGCCCGGGCTGCGAAAGCAGGCCACCCGACCGCCGGTCGGGCCGCCGTTCATTCTGGGAACGGCTTCAGCTGCCCGCTTGCGCTGCTTTCTTCAGCCGACGACGCCGGCCCCGGCCGCCTGCCGGTCGGCGTGATACGAACTGCGCACCATCGGGCCGGAAGCGACGTGACTGAAGCCCAGGGACATGCCGTAGTCCTCCAGCGCCTTGAACTCGTCGGGCGTCCAGTAACGCAGGACAGGATGGTGGTGGGCACTGGGCTGCAGGTACTGGCCGATGGTGATCATGTCGACGTCGTGCGCGCGCAGGTCGCGCAGGGTGCCCTGCACCTGGTCGAAGGTTTCGCCCAGGCCCAGCATGATCCCGCTCTTGGTCGGCACGTCCGGGTGCTGGGCCTTGAACTGCTGCAGCAGGGTCAGCGACCACTGGTAGTCGGCGCCGGGGCGCACGTTGCGATAGAGCTCCGGCACGGTTTCGAGATTGTGGTTGAACACATCCGGCGGATTGGCGGCGAAGATCGCCAGAGCGCGCTCCATCCGGCCCTTGCCGCGGAAGTCCGGGGTGAGGATTTCGATCTTGGTCTGCGGGCTGTGTTCGCGCACCGCAGCGATGCAATCGACGAAGTGCTGGGCGCCACCGTCACGCAGGTCGTCGCGGTCGACGCTGGTCACCACCACGTATTTCAGGCCCATGTCGGCGATGGTGCGGGCGAGGCTCAGCGGTTCGTCGGTATCCGGCGGCTTCGGCCGGCCGTGGGCGACATCGCAGAACGAGCAGCGGCGGGTGCAGACCTCGCCGAGGATCATGAACGTGGCGGTGCCGTGGTTGAAGCATTCGTGGATGTTCGGGCAGCTGGCTTCCTCGCATACGGTGACGAGGCGGTTCTCGCGCAGCTTGCTCTTGAGGGCCTGCACCGCATTGCCGGCGGGAATCCGCACCCGGATCCACGACGGTTTGCGCAGCACCGGCGCATCCGCGAACTGCACCGGCGAGCGCGCGATCTTGTCGGCGGCGACCTGCTTCGCGCCCGGTTCGAGCGGGCCCGGCACGAGCGGTGCAGCCGCCTCGCCGACAACGGTCAGGGGAATGGTTTTCTCGGCGGGCGTCGGTGTGGACATCAGGCGGCCTGGGGCGCCGCCGCAGCGGCTGGAAAAGAAGAGAGTTCGGCGAGATCGGGCGGCGATGCGGCATGCAGCTTCAGGCCGAATTGCGCGGCCAGCGCTTCCAGCAGCACGGGTTTGACCGCATCGAGACTGGATGGGCCGCCCAGGTCCAGCATCGAGGTCACCTGCAGCCCGGCATAGCCGCAGGGGTTGATGCGGTGGTACGGCGCGAGGTCCATATCGACGTTGAACGCCAGCCCGTGGAAGGTGCAGCCGCGACGGACGCGGATGCCCAGTGCGGCGACCTTGGCGTCGTTGACGTACACGCCGGGCGCGCCATCGCGGCGCACGGCATGGATGTTCCAGTGGTCGAGGGTGTCGATCACCGCCTGTTCGATCCTGCACACGTAATCGCGCACGCCGATCTTCAGGCGTTTGAGGTCCAGCAGCGGGTAGGCGACGATCTGGCCGGGGCCGTGATAGGTCACCTGGCCGCCGCGATCGACCTTGATCACCGGGATATCGCCCGGCATCAGCACATGTTCGGGCTTGCCGGCCTGGCCGAGGGTGAAGACCGGGTCGTGTTCGACCAGCCAAAGCTCGTCGGGCGTGTCGGCGTTGCGGGCGTCGGTAAAGCCCTGCATCGCGCGCCAGACCGGTTCGTAGGCGTGACGGCCGAGGTCGCGGACCTGCGCCGCCGGAACGGCTAGAGCGTCCATTTGATCAGCGGTTCCGCACGCAGCGCGGCGTGCGCGGCTTCGTAGCGGCTGCGGTCTTCGGCGTGGAAGCTCAGACGGATCGACACGAACTTGCCGCCCGAAGAGTTCCGCGTCGCCACGGTCTCGCGCAGCACCAGGATCCCGATCGCTTCCAGCAGTTCCGGTATGCGCTCTTCCAGCCCGGCGCCTGCGGGGCCCATGGCGGTGATCTCGAAGACCCCCGGAAACTGGAAGCCGTGGTCGGGATGGTCGGAGGCGATTTGCATACGCGGATTATGGGCCCGATCCACAGCCAACCCAAGGCCCGGCAGGCACCGCGATCCGCGCCAAAACGACGGCTGCGGCGCCGACAGGCCACGACGATCCGTCCACGCGTTCTCTGCGGACGATGTGGCCGGGACTGCGGCGATCCGCCGTCTCCCGGGATGTGGCGCGCGATGCGCCGATCGAAAGGAGTCCGCCATGTCCGCACGCACATCGATCCTCGTCCCGTCGCTCGCACTGCTCTGCGGCGCCGCCACCGCGACCGCCCTGCTGGTGTGGCATACCTCGCGCGATCAGGCGATATCGGCGCAGGCAGCGACGATCGACAGCGACGAGACCGCGCCGTCCGACGCCAGCGCTCGCTCCGCGCTGCCCGATACGAAGATGACGTCCGTCTCCGCCGCACGCGCGCCGGGCGAATCGCGTCGCGGCGATCTGGATCCGGTCGAAGCCCGCGCGCGCGTCGAAGCCAACATCGCCACGCTCGACACGCGCTTCGCAGCGGAAACGCTGGACGCCGCATGGGCGATGCGGGAAGAGCGCGCACTGGGCGCGTTCTTCGCCGCCGATGCGCTGGCAACGCAGGGACTGCCCGCGCCCGACGGCCTGCAGATCGACTGCCGCAGCGCGACCTGCCGGATCAGCGCGCGCTTCGCCGATCCGATCGAAGCCGAAATGACCACGCAACGGCTGGCGATGCACGTCGCCAGCGACCTGCCCTACGGCGCGGTGATGCCGCGCGCGCTCGATGACGGCAGCATCCGGGTCGAAGCCTGGTACTCGTCGACGCGCATCGCACTCTGACGCCGACCTCCGCGTGCGTCGCGCACGCATCCGCCGCACATTCAACGAAGGCATTCCACATGAACCGCATCGCACTCCCGTCCGCCGCACTGACACTCGCCATCGCCGCCACGCTCAGCGCCGCACCGCAGACCGCGCACGCGAACTACAAGACCAGCACCGGCAGCGCCTGCCTGGCCTACGGCGGCAGCACCACGCCGGACGAACTGCTGTATCTCGTGAACGGCATCCGGCCCCGCTACGACACCGACGAATACATTCTCTGCAACTTCGTCGTCGACAGCGAATACGGCTGGTACAACGCCGCCAACAGCGCCACGCTGTCGATGTATTTCAAGGCGGGCAATATCGACGCACCGGTGACCTGCACCGCGACCGCCGGCTCGGCCTACATGTACGGCGTGCTGACCTACAGCGCCGCGCAGACCATTCCGGCCACGCTCAGCAGCACCTTGACCATGAGCGGCATGACAGCGCCGGGCAGCTATTCGTGGGCGCCGTTCAACGTCAACTGCAAGCTGCCTGCGAAAGCGACGCTGGCGCGGATGGTGTTGAATGAACTCGGACCCGTTTGAGTCCGGAACATGTTCATAGGGTGCGCCCTGGCGCACCGATGTCTGCGATCGCCGCGAAAAGCCGGTGCGCCAGGGCGCACCCTATGCAACTACTCGGCGACGACGCGCCAGCCTACGAAGGCATCGCCGTCATCGACGAAGACATTGAGATCGACCGGACCCGCGATGCCATCGACGCGGCCGCGGTTGTGGTACTGCCAGAGGCGCCACGGCGCGGCGCCGTCCAGCTTGCGCAGGATCGATCTGCGCCACAGCGCGCGCGCCGGCAAGTGCGTGCGATAGGCGTCGAGAAATTCCGGCGTGACATACAGCAGCGCAGGCTTGCCGTAGGCGCGTTCGACCGGCACGAGGAACGCATCGAGTTCGCGGCGCATCGTCGCGCCATCGGGCGTGCGCCCGCAGTTGCCGCCGAATTCCAGATCGACCGCGAGCGGCAGCGCATCGGCTTCGACCGGGACGACGGCGAGAACATTCGCGGCCTGATCCGCGCCCGGACGGCAGAACGTGAAGAAATGATAGGCGCCGACCGCGATGCCGGCGTCGCGCGCCTCACGCCAGTTGCGCGCGAAGGCGCGGTCGCGGAAATCGCCGCCTTCGGTGGCTTTCAGATATGCGAACGCGACATCGTCGCCAGCGACTTTCGACCAATCGATGCTGCCCTGATGATGCGAGACGTCGATTCCGCGAATCGGATAGCGGTCGCGATCGGGCCGGTACTCGCGGAACCACCACCACGCCGCGAGCGCAACGATCGCGGCGAACATCGCCAGCAGCAACAGCCGGATCAATGCGCGCCTCAAGGCGTTTTCACCAACCGGGCATGCGGCCCGGGTCAAGCCCCGCAACCTCGAACACCGCACTGCGCCTGCCCAGACCTTTCACCGGAAATTCGATCTCCAGCGTTTTCGCGCCCTTGATCATCTTCCACAGCGCGCGTTCGTCTTCGATGAACATCGCGATGGCTTCGTCGGTCTTCGGGCGCGAGCCCGGCAGCGATTTCGCGGGCTTGCCGTCGAGCTTGATCTGCACGCGGCAGCCGCCGTAGCAGTTGAAGTCGCCGTTCTGCAGCACGAGATAGCTGCTGCGCCCCCAGTCAGGGTGGTCGCGGAAGATCAGCCGCACCTGGGTGGGGCCGGTGCCGTCGACATCGACGTTGTCCTTGGCGTAGATCGCCGACGATCTCTGCAGCCCGCCCTTCACGCTCTGGGTGCCGTAGCTCCACAGCGCGGCGGTGCGCCCGGCTTCGCGGGTTTCTTCGAGCTTCCGTTTGATGCCGTCGTATTCGGGGCGCACGCGTTTCGCTGCGGCGCTGTCGGGATACTGCGCGATCAGCACATCGGCCTGCGCTTTGGCCAACGACCAGTTTTCCTTTTTCACCGCGTCGTCGAATGCGGCGGCGCCTTCCTGCGCTTTCGCTTCCTGCGCCGCTGCTTGTTCGGCGGCGGCCTTGGCGGCGACGGCGGGGTCTTCGCCCGCACAGCCGCCGAGCAGCGCGCATGCGACCGTCAGCGCTGCGAATTCGATCTTGATTGTCTTCACTGCGGATCTCCGGTCGGTGGCGTCGCTCCCGGCGCGCCGCGCTCGATCATCATCGCGACGGCTTCGGCGGTTTCGCCGGGCCGCTCCATCAACGACATGTGGCCGCAACCATCCAGCAGCACCTGACTGGCCTGCGGAATGCGCTCGGCGTACAGCATCATCGCGCTGGGGTCGATGACCTTGTCCTGGCGGCACCACAGCAGCAGCGCCGGTTGCGAGATGTACGCGGCCTCGGCACCTGGCAGGAAGCGTTCGTCGCCGCGTCCGATCTTGTCGAGCACGCCCTGCTCGAACGCAGCGTCGCGCTTGCGCTGGGCGATATAAATGCGGGTCGCCGGCCACGGCGCCCACGGCCGCGCGTCGCGGTTGTGGAACACGGTGGCGAGATAATGCTCCAGCGAAGCGTCGTCGCTCACGCCGAAGGGATTCTTGCCCGCGAGCACATCGAGACCGAACTGGTTGTCCTTGAAACGGACGCCAGCGGCATCGAGCAGCGCGACCCGCGCGACGAGATTCGAATAGCGCGCGGTGGTCAGCGCGGCGATGCCGCCGCCCATCGAATGCCCGATCAGCACGACCGGCCGCTTCTGCGCGATCTCCGGCTTGCGCAGGAACGCGGCAACGCGTGCGCTCTGCGCGACGAAGCCGTAGTCGGCGCCGTCCTTGCGCTCGCTCTGGCCCCAGCCGGGCAGATCGGGGATGACGATGCGGTAGCGGCCTTTCAGCGCGCGCGCCATGCGGTACCAGTTTTCCTTGGTGCCGGTATAGCCGTGCAGCATCACGAGCGTGGGTGCATCGGGCTTGTCCGCCGCCAGCTCAACGTAGGTCCAGCGATGATCGTTGTCGACGACGATGTCGTGCGACGTCGCGCCGAGCCGGATCCGCTGTTTGGCGAATTCGGCGCGGATCACCAGACCCGGATCGAGCCACAGCGCGACCGCGAGCGCCAGCAGGATCGTGGCCGCGAACCAGTTCGCGACCCCGGCCCAACGCGGCGCGAACCAGCGCGGTGATTTCAAGGCCATCGGCTCAGCCAGTCGCTTCGTCAGCCAATCACTTCGCCGGTGCGGCGGCGGGCTCTGCCGGCGCGGGCGCCAACACCGCCGGCTCAGTGGCCGGTGCCGCGACCGGCGTGGGCGCCGGCTTGGCGGTGTCGATCACTTCCTGCACCGAACCGGTGGTGATCGGGTGATAGCCGGGTTTGGCCTTCTCGAACACGTCCTTGGCCAGCGCAAGACCGGCTTCGGTCTTCGCCAATGCGTTGTAGGTCGGCATGATCAGTTTGCGGCGGCCGATGCGCTGCAGGAACGCGGCGATGGCGTCGTTGGCCTTGGTGTAGCCGCTGCGCACCGTGAGCGGATACCAGCGCTGCGCGATTTCGCCGTTCATGGTGCCGGTGAATCCGTAGGCGCCGTCGAGCTGCGCGAGCTGTTCTACGGTCAGGGTCTCCGGCAGGCTCTCGATGAAATGCACCCATTCCTGGGTGGTCCATGCATCGGTGATCGCGGCCGGCGGCAGTTGCTGGCTGCCCAGCCACGCCAGACGCGCGGAATCGACCACGCCGAACCGACGGGCCTGCGCCAGCGGCGCGCCCGGCGGAATGCCCGGGTCGTACAGCCACGCATTGAACTCGGCCGGAGTCACGACGTTCGGATACTTGCCCAGCAGGTTTTTCTTGGCGTAGTCGGCGAACTGCTTCGTATCGATGCTCTGGAACGCAAAGTGGTTGAAGTATTCGCGCAGGAACGGATCGAACTTGTCGCGACCGTAGCGCTGTTCCAGGAATTGCAGGAACCACGCGCCCTTGGTGTACACGGTGGCGCTGCTGCTGTTGTCCGGGTCTTTCAGCACGCCGGGCTTGGTCGCCAGCGCCTGCAGCGAGGCGTCGATCTCGGCGAACTCCTTCTTGAGCTCGTTGCGCTCGATCACGTTCTCCATGTCGGCCTGTTCCTTGCCGTACAGCACTTCGATGATGCGGTTCTCGACGTAGCTGGTGAAGCCTTCGTTGAGCCACGCATCCTTGGCGCTGGAGAAGGTGACGAGATTGCCCGACCAGCTGTGCGCCAGTTCGTGCGCGATCAGCGACACCAGGGTCTTGTCGCCGACGATCACGGTCGGGGTGAGGAAGGTCAGGCGCGGGTTTTCCATGCCGCCGTACGGGAACGAGGGCGGCAGCACCAGCATGTCGTAGCGGTCCCAGCGATACGGACCGTACAGCGCCTCGGCGGTGGCGATCATGCGCTCGGTGTCTTCGAATTCCTTCACCGATTTGTCGAGCATGGTCGGCTCGGCCCACACGCCGCTGCGGTCGGAAATGCGCTTGAACGCGAGGTCGCCTGCGGCGATCGCCATCAGGTACGACGGGATCTTCTGCGGCATCTTGAAGGTGTAGTCGCCGTCGCGGATCGCGTTGGGATCGTTGTCGGCGCTCATCAGCACCATCACGTCCGGGCGCGAGGTCACGTGCGCGGTGTAGGTGTAGCGCACGCTCGGCGTGTCCTGCAGCGGCACCCACGAACGCGCGTGGATCTGCTGCGACTGGCTGAACATGAAGGGCAGTTGCTTGCCCTCGGTCATCGACGGCTCCAGCCACTGCAGACCGGAGGCCTGCGGCGAAGTCTTGTAGGTCACGCGCACCTGCGCATTGCGCTGCGGCGTGTCGATGCTGAGCTTGCTGCCGAGGATCGGATCGACAGCGGCCAGCTTGAAGGTCAGCGGCGCCCATCCGCCCTTGCCGTCGTCGCCCTCGACCTTGTCGATGGTCAGATCGCGGCTGTCCAGCAACAGCGCGGTCGCGGCCTTGTCCTTCCACTCAAGGGCGTAGGTGGCGGTGCCGGCGAGGGTCTTGGTGTCGAAATCGAGCGCCAGTTCCAGCGCGAGGTCGGAGATCGCGACCTTGCCCGGTTCGGCGTAGGAATGTTCATCGACCACCGCAGTCTGCGTTGGCGTGGGCTTGGCGGCAGGCGCGACGGGGGTCGCGTCCTCGGATTTGCAGGCGGTCATCATCAGGGTGGCGAGCAGGGGCAGAGCCAGGATCGAAGCGCGCATGGCAGGGGCTTGGCAGGGAAAGCGGTGAGTGTACCCGCCCTGACCGGCGCCCGGATGCGGACCGGCCGCAGTGTCCCCGGCCAGGAGTGGATTTCGTTAAACGCCACAGACAGCGACAATAGCGAGACTGGACCCGCCACCGGCGACCGAGTCCCGTTCGCCGTCGATGTTCTTCCCGAAGCACTTTCCCGAGCTCACAGCCACAAGGTACCGATGATGACCAACCAACTCCGCGGATCGACTGCCCTCTACGCCGGCCTGCTCACGCTCGCCGTGACCGCCGTGCTGGCGATGCCCGCCCACGCCCAGCGCCAGAGCGCGCAGGACCAGCGCAAGCAGAAGACGGCCGAAATTCCGACCTGCGCCAAGCCGCTGGGCACCCTGTCGGTGCTGGAACCGGAAGACGGCACCGACTGGTGGACCGGCCAGCAACTGCCCGCACCGTCCAAGCTGATCAAGGTCTTCGTCAGCAAGTCGCGCTGCTTCACCCTGGTCGATCGCGGTGCGGGCCTCGACGCCGCGCGTCGCGAGCGCGACCTCGGCGCCAGCGGCGAGCTGCGCAACCGTTCCAATGTCGGCAAGGGCCAGATGAAAGCCGCCGATTACGTGATGACCCCCGACCTGATCGCGCGCAACAGCAACGCCGGCGGCAACGCCATCGGCGGCATCCTCGGCGGTCTGGTCGGCGGTCGCGCCGGCGCGGCCATCGGCGGTCTGAACTTCCAGAAGAAGACCGCCGACGTGGTGCTGACCGTGACCGACGTGCGCTCGACCGAGCAGGTGGCGTTGGCCGAAGGCAGCGCCAAGAAGACCGACATCGGCTGGGGCGCCGGCGGCGGCCTGTTCGGCGGCAGCGGCTGGGGCGCCGGTGGCGCCAGCGGCTATGCCAACACCGAGATCGGCCAGGTCATCACCCTCGCCTATCTGCAGGCCTACACCGACATCGTCGCCCAGCTCGGCGGTCTGCCGGACAACGCTTCCGCCGCGAATGCGCAGCAGGCCGTGACCATGACCAAGCCGGGCCGGTTGTTCCCGAATTCGAAGGGCACCGGCAAGATCGTGCGCACTCTCGATCCGGGCATGATGCTGTATCCGACCGGCAACAAGGACGGGATGATGTGGGAAGTGGAGGACGAGCTCGGCAACAAGGGCTGGGTGTCGTCGAGCCTGTTCGAGTTGGCGCGCTGAGTTGGCGCGCTGAGCGACACTCACGACTCACGAATAGGGTGCGCTTCAGCGCACCAGCAACAAAAAGGCGCTTCGGCGCAATGCCAGTCAGTTGAACCTGACTGGCATTTTTTTTGGTTCTTCTTACGGACAGAACTTTGTCCTGACGAAAAGAGCTTCATCTCCACGCACGATCTTCCTATGTGCTTGGCTGATGGTTTCTCGGCGCTGTCTGGGTCGGCGCTTCATGATGCACGGGTAAGGCCTGGCACCTTTTTCGCGCTGGTGCGCGAGTGACTTTCTTTTTGAAAAGAAAGTCACCAAAGAAAACACTTCAAGTCCAATTCAAACCTGCGATCTGAGGCGAAGCCGGGATTTTTCGATGAGACATCCATGTCTCATCGAAAAACGATGCACATCCTGTGCATCGCCCTCCGGGTCTACAACCAAGTCCGACGAAACAATGGTCTGGATAACGATAGGACGATGTAGATTGCTGGAATTTTGACAACGTGCGGACAATCTCACGAGATGGTGAAACATGCCATGCATGAAACGTCACGAAACGACGGAAGCATTCTTGAATGCCGGTAGAGGGCAACGTCCTGATGATCTTGCAGAGACGGCACACTTTCCCCTGATCGTAGACCCGGAGGGCGGCGCACAGGACGTGCGCCGTTTTTCGATGAGACATGGATGTCTCATCGAAAAATCC
>CAZGBA010000116.1:0-11564 GCA_964523435.1 uncultured Xanthomonas sp. | reverse complement strand
ATCAACGGCATCAGCGGCCTGTGCATCACCAAGCTCGACATCCTCGACGGCATGGACAAACTGAAGATGTGCGTCGCCTACGAATATCGCGGCAAACGCACCGAATACGCGCCGCTGGACGCCGACGGCTGGGACGAGTGCACGCCCGTGTATCTCGAATTCCCCGGCTGGAGCGAATCCACCGCAGGCATCACCGAATGGGACAAGCTTCCGGCCGCCGCGCGCGCGTATCTGCGCTCGCTGGAAGAACTCGCCGGCTGCCCGCTGGCGATCGTCTCCACGGGGCCGGATCGCGATGCGAACATCATTCTGCGGGATCCGTTCGCCTGAGGTTTTTTCGCACAGACGTCGGCAATCGCACCTGGCTTTTTCTTCTCCCCACATGGCGGGGAGAAGGTGGCCGAAGGCCGGATGCGGGGCGCGCTTCGTCCCGCTATTCCGCCGGCTTCAAGACCCGCGTGATGATGCCTTTGATCGTCAGTCCCTGACCCAGGATCGAGAACACCACCACTGCATAGGTCAGCGCCAACAGCAGTTCGCGCTGTGGCCCTTGCGGCAGCGACAACACCAGAGCCACCGAGATGCCGCCGCGCAGGCCGCCCCAGGTCAACACTTTCCACGCGCCATCGGGCAGCTTGAACACATTGCGCATCAGCGCCACCGGCAAGCCTACGGCCATCAACCGCGCGAACAGCGCGATCGCGATCACCCCGATCGACGCCAGCAGGATCTGGCCATCGAATGCGATCACGACGATCTCCAACCCCAGCAGGACGAACAGCACCGCATTGAAGATCTCGTCCAGCAGCTCCCAGAACAGATCGACATGGTGCCGTGTCGTATCCGACATTGCATAGGCGCGGCCCTGATTGCCCACGATCAGGCCTGCCACCACCATCGCCAACGGCCCGGAGACGTGCAGTTTGCTGGCCAATTCGTAGCCGCCCAGCACACCGGCCAGGGTCAACAGCACTTCCACCTGGTAGCTGTCGATACTGCGCAGCATCATGAACAGCACCGCGCCGATCGCTGCGCCCAGCAGCAAGCCGCCACCGGCCTCGTGCATCAGCAGCATCGCGCCTTCGCCGAACGTCGGCACCTGTCCCTTCGTCGCTACGGCCAGCAGCAGCGAGAACAACACTACGCCCACGCCATCGTTGAACAACGACTCGCCCGACACGACCAGATTCACGCTCTCCGGAGCGCCTGCGGATTTCAGGATGCCGATGACCGCGATCGGATCCGTCGGCGAAATCAGGGCGCCGAACACCAGGCAATACGCCAGCGGCAGCGACAGCCCCAGCAGAGGCAACATCCACCACATCAGCACGCCGACGATCAGCGTCGAAAGCGCAGTGCCCAGCACGGCCAATCCGCCGACCTGCCAGCGGTAGTCGCGCAGCTGGGTCAGATCGATGTGCAGCGCGCCCGCGAAAAGCAGCACCGACAGCATGCCCTGCATCAGCACTTCCGAGAAGTCGATGGACTGCAGCAACGACTCCTCGTACGCGCGGAGCGATCCGAATCCCAGCTGATCCAATGCGATGAGTCCCAGCGACAGCAGCATCGCGACCACCATCACGCCGATCGTGGTCGGCAGCCCGACGAATCGATGGTTCACGTACGCCAGAACGGCGGTCAGCACCAGACAGACGACTGCGATTTCAAACATCGGTTTCTCCGGACGCTTGTACGACGACGCCGGACAATTCTAAACGTCGTTTGGATCGGGCTCGCGCGAACTGTGCGTGATGTCCGTGATCAATTCGATTAGGGCCTGTTAACGCTATCGGGATAGGTCACGTTGCTTCCCTCTGGCCGTCAGGTGGTTGTGCGTGGCGCAGCGACAGGCTGGCCGCCTGTTCAAGCCGCGCGCGGCCGCATGGCGGCCAGAGGGAAGCAACCCGAAGGGCCGCGATTGAGTCCGCGCGGTACTGCGTCATCACTCGGGCATGGATCGACATACATTTCCTCATTCTTCCTTGTCCCGCACGCACTCAATCGCGGCGTGGCCTATCCCGGTAGCGTTAACAGGCCCTAGGGAGCCAGCCGCTGCCACGTCACCGTCTGCATCACCCGTGTCCATGGAAACAACGGCCCCGGATCGCGCTTGCGCGGCACCTGCGCGGCAGGGTCGTCGATCGCCTGCTCCATTTCGCGATCCAGATCTTCGTGACCGGTGATGAACTTCACGCTCGGGAATTGCTGCTGCAATTGGATCAGCAGCGCCAGCAGCGCGACGATCTGCGCCTCGGGATACGGTTCGTCCATCGATTGATGTTTGGAATCCCGCCAGTGCGGATAGCGACCGGTGTTGACCAGCTCGATGCCGATCGAGCGCGGGTTGTAGCCGCGCACATGGTGGGCGACGCGGTCAGGACGCACGTACAAAGTGGTGCTGCCGTCGCGGTCGATGTAGTAATGGCCGCTGTTGCCGGTGCCGCTGCCTTCGTAGAGGATTTTCTCGCCGAATTCGCGTGCGGAGCGCAGCGTCGGGGTTTCGGTGCAGTGGATCACGATCAGATCGATCTGCGACAGCGGGCGCGCGTCGAGCTTCAACTCGTAGGGAAGCGGGTCAATGACCACGGGCGGCATCGGCGGAAAGTCGGGAAGCATGGCCCGGATGCTAGCATTTGCCGATGTCGCTGCCGCCCCCCGAGTCCGAACTTCATCGCCTGATGACGCGGTTCCCGCGTGCCGGGCAGGTGCGTTGGATCGGCCTGCGCCCGGCGCGGGATGTGCCGATGCGTGCGGTCGACAGCGCCGAGGCCATGGCCGGCAAGGGATTGCGTGGCGACCGCTACGCCAGCGCCAGCGGCAAGCGCGGGATCACCCTGATCCAGGCCGAGCATCTGCCTGCGATTGCCGCGCTGGCTGGACTCGATGTCGTCGAGATCGCGGCGCTGCGGCGCAATCTGGTGGTCTCCGGCATTCCGCTGATCGCCTTGAAGGGCAGACGCTTCCGCATCGGCGATGTGCTCTGCGAAGGCACTGCCTCCTGCGACCCGTGTTCGCGGATGGAAGCCGCGCTCGGTCCGGGCGGGTACAACGCGATGCGCGGCCACGGAGGCCTGTGCGCGCGGGTTCTGCAAGGCGGCACCTTCCGCATCGACGATGCGGTCACCTGGATCGAGGACTGAGCTTGAAACTGCGCGGACACTGCATTCTTTCCCATGGTTTCGAGAGCGGCCCCGACGCGACCAAGGTCACGGCCCTGGCCGATGTGGCTGAACGCTTCGGTTGGACCCACGAACGCCCGGATTACAGCGACCTCGACGCGAGACGCGACATCGGCCCGCTCGGCGATGTGCCGCAGCGGCTGCTGCGTCTGCGCGCGCTTGCGCGGACAGCGGCCGAACGCGGTCCGCTGGTGATGGCCGGCTCCAGTCTCGGTGCCTATATTTCCGCGCGCATTTCGCTCGAACTGTCCAATGACGGCATGCCGGTGAAGGCACTGTTCCTGATGGCGCCGCCGCTGACCATGGGGCCATTGCCGGCACTGGATGCGCCGCCGGTACCGATCTCGATCATCCACGGCTGGGACGATGAGCTGATACCCGCGATGGCGGTCGCGCAGTGGGCACAGCAACGCAGCGCGCGTCTGCTCATGGTCGACGACAGCCATCGTCTCTCCGCGAACGTGCAGACGTCCGCCGACGCCTTCGCCGCTTTGCTATCGAGTCTATGCGCATGAAATTCTTCGTCAGTTGCGGCAAGGGCCTCGAATATCTGCTGGTCGACGAACTGCTTGCGCTCGGCTGCGCGCACGCCACCGCTGCGCGTGCCGGCGCGAACGCGGAGGGCACATTGCACGACGCCCAGCGCGCGGTGCTCTGGTCGCGGCTGGCGAGCCGCGTGCTGTGGTCGATCGCCGAATACGACTGCCCCGACGAAGGCGCGCTGTATGCAGGCGCTGCGGCCGTCGATTGGTCGCGGCATCTGCGCGCGGACATGACCCTGGCGGTGGATGCGCATGTGTCCGGCGATGTCATCACCCACGCGCGCTATGCCGCGCAGCGGATCAAGGACGCGGTGGTCGATACCCTGCGCGGGCGCGGTGGAGAGCGGCCGAGCGTCGATCTGGAATCGCCGGATCTGCGCCTGAATCTGGTGGTGCGTCCATCGAAAGTCGGCAACAAAGCGATCCTGTCGATTGATCTTGGCGGCGGCCCGCTGCATCGTCGCGGTTGGCGGCAGATGCAGGGCGAAGCGCCCCTCAAGGAAAATCTGGCCGCAGCGGTGCTCATGCGCGGTGGTTGGCCCACGCTCTACGCCGAAGGCGGTGCGCTCCTCGACCCGATGTGCGGCAGCGGTACGCTGCTGATCGAAGGCGCGTTGATGGCGGCCGATGTCGCGCCAGGTTTGTTGCGCGATCTGCAGGGCGCCAGTACGCCACCGACACGTTGGCTCGGTTTCGATGCGGCGCAGTGGCGCGCACTGATCGAGGAGGCGACCGGGCGGGAACAGCGTGGACGCGCGGCGCTGCAATCGCGTTTTTACGGCAGCGATCTCGATCCGCATGCGATCCGCGCCGCGCGCGACAATGCCGAGCGTGCGGGTGTCGTCGAAGTCATCGATTTCACGGTCCACGATGTCAGACAACTGCCGGCGATCACCGAGCCGCGTGGCCTCGTGGTCTGCAATCCACCTTACGACGCACGGCTCGCCGCCGATCCGCAGCTGTATCGCGCGCTGGGCGATGCGCTCAAACGTACGACGCCGGAATGGAAAGCGAGCCTGCTCTGCGGCGATGCGGAACTGGCGCGCGCCACCGGCCTGCGTGCGGCGAAGAAGTATCAGTTGTTCAACGGCGCGATCGAATGCGTGCTGATCGTCTGCGACCCGGTCCGCCCGCCGCAACGCGAAGTCGCGGCCGATGCGCCGACGCCCGCGCTCAGCGAAGGCGCGCAGATGGTGTCGAACCGCGTGCGCAAGAATCTCAAGGCGAGCAAAGCCTGGCGTTCGCGCGACGGTGTGACGTGCTATCGCGTCTACGATGCGGACATTCCCGAATACGCGGCGGCGGTCGATGTCTATATCGGCGACACGACCGGCGAACTCTGGCTGCACGTGCAGGAATATGCCGCGCCGGCCGAAATTCCGGAGGCGACCACCCGCAAACGCCTGCAGGAACTGCTCGCCGGCGCGCGCGACGCGTTCGCGGTTCCCCGCGAGCGTGTGGCGGTGAAGACTCGCGCCATCGGCAAGGGCGGCAGCAAATACGCCGACAGCGGCACCGCAAAGCGCGGCGAATTCCTGGAGGTCCGCGAGGGCGCGGCCAAGCTGCGGGTGAATCTCTTCGATTACCTCGATAGCGGTCTGTTTCTGGATCATCGTCCGATGCGCCTGCGCATCGCCGAAGAAGCGAAGGACGCGCGTTTCCTGAATCTGTTCGCCTACACAGGTGCAGCGACCTTACATGCCGCAGTGGGCGGCGCTGCACAGACGACTTCGGTTGATCTCTCAGCGACCTACCTGCAGTGGTGCTCGGACAATCTGAAACTCAACGGCATCGTCGGCGCGCGGCACCGCCTGGCGCAAGCCGATGTGTTGCCATGGCTGTTGGCGGATCGCGGCGAGTACGATCTGATCTTCTGCGACCCGCCGACATTCTCGAACTCCGCGCGTGCGGACGATTTCGATGTGCAGAAGGATCACGTCCGTCTGCTGGAGGCGGCGATGACCCGTCTGGCCTTCGGCGGCACGCTGTATTTCTCGAACAATTTTCGCCGCTTCCGTTTCGATGAGGGCGCGATCTCGGCGTTCGCGGTCTGCGAAGACATCAGCCCGCAGACCATTCCGCCGGACTTCGCACGCAATCCGCGCATCCACCGCGCATGGCGGCTGCGCGCGCGTTGAGGGATGCGTCTTGACGAATGCGGGGCTTGGGTAGCGTGGTCGCAGCTTGGTTTGACAGAGACGCGGTCGCCTATGGCCGCATGCAGGCTGTTTTCAACAGCCTGCCAGACGTACGGTCTTACATTAGCCGGTAGATGATGTTGTTCCAGACCAGTTTGCGCTCCTTGGCTTCGGCTTCGGTGGGCGTGCGCGCGGTGCTGAGTTTGGCGCGTACGCTCGCCGGCGGATAGATGCCCGGATCTTTGGCGACGGCATTGTCCAGCAGCGCCGTGGCGCCGGTGTTGGCGTTGGCATAAGCGACGAAGTTGCTGATGTCGGCGATGACCTGCGGTTCCATCAGGTATTGCAGGAAACGGTGCGCGTTCTCGACGTGTTTGGCGTTCTTGGGAACCGCGACGACATCGGTCCAGCGCATCGCGCCTTCGCGCGGGATCACATAGCGGATTTCAGGGGCCTGTTTCTTGGCGGCCTTCGATCTTTCCTGTGCTCGCGCCTGCGCTTGCTGGACATCGCCCGAGAAGGAGAGCACCACGCACAGCTCGCCATTCGCGAGGTCATCGATCAGTTCGCTGCTGTTGCCGAATTTGCGGATATGCGTACGGATCGCAGCATAGATGCCGTTGACCACGTTGTTGGCGTCAGTGCTGAAATCGTTGGGGTCGCGACCTTTCCAGATCAGTGCCGGCGTGAACGATTCGAGCTCGTTGTCCAACAGGCCGATACCGCAGCTCGAGAGCTTCGCTGCATTGGCCGGGTCGAAAATCAGGCTCCAGCTGTCCAGCGCTGCGTCCGCGCCCAGGACTGCACGCACCTTGCCGACGTTGATGCCCAGACCGGTCGTGCCCCACATGTAGGGAATGAGGTGCGAGTTGCCGGTATCGAACGTGGCCAATTCGGCGAGAATCGCCGGGTCGATGTGCTTGAGATTGTCCAGGCGGGTCGTGTCCAGCGACGCCAGGGCGCCCGTCGCGATCATCTTCTGCGCGTACGGCTGCGCCGACGGGAAGATCACGTCATAGGCATCCGGCGAAGCTGCGAGCTTCTGTTCGAGCGCGTCGTTGTCGCTGTACAGGTCGTAATTGACCTTGATGCCGGTTTTCGTTTCGAAGTTGCTGATGGTGTCTTCGGCGATATAGTCCGGCCAGTTGTAGACGTTGAGGACCTGCGGGCCGGCCGCTGCGGTTTCCGTCCCTGCTTTCGCTGCCGCCTCGGGTGTTGCGTCCTTCCCGCAAGAAGCGAGACAGGCCAGGGCAATGGCACCTACCAGCAGAGTTCCGATATTCCTTTTCATTGAGCTGTCTCTCCTTGGGTGCTGTGTGCTGAGCAATTCGCGCTGCTTGGGCAATCGCCGTTTTGCCTGTTTAAAGCAATATGCATGCCAAGCGAAACGATCCGTTCCAGCGCCACTGCTGGGATTGGAACGGTGCGGCCGCATCATGAAGTGCTCCAAACTGACCCGGAGCGACCATGTCCGACCCCCTCGTCAACGATGCCCGCATCATCCGCAAGGTCCGCGGTCTGCCGACCTCCGATGGCGCCGGGGTCAAGCTCCGCCGGGTCATCGGCACCCAGCAGTTACCCGATCTCGATCCGTTCCTGATGCTCGACGAATTCGGCACCGATCGCCCGGAGGACTACATCGCGGGTTTTCCGGAACATCCGCATCGCGGCTTCGAGACCGTCACCTACATGCTGGATGGCCGCATGCGTCACCGCGACAACCACGGCAATGAAGGCCTGCTGGTACCGGGTGCGGTGCAGTGGATGACGGCCGGGCGTGGCTTGGTGCATTCCGAAATGCCCGAACAGCAGGAAGGCCGCATGCGCGGCTTCCAACTGTGGGTGAATCTGCCGGCGGCGCTGAAGATGGGCGAGCCGCAGTATCAGGAATTCGCGCCGGAGCGGATGCCGGTGGTGCATCCGGCCGAAGGCGTGGCGGTGAAGGTCATCGCTGGTGATGTTGCTGATGCCAGCGGGGTGCCGGTGCGCGGACCGATCGTCCAGCCGGCGACCGATCCGCTGTATCTCGATATCGAGCTTGCGCCGGACGCTGCCTGGACGCGGTTGCTGCCGGCGGGCCACAGCGCTTTCGTGTATGTCTACGAAGGCGGTATTTCGGTCGGGTCGGGCGAGGACCAGCGCCCGGTCGATACCCAGAAGCTCGGTGTGCTCGGCGGTGGCGACAGGCTGTCGCTGCGCGCCACTTCGGACGGCGCGCGCCTGATTCTGGTCGCGGGACGTCCGTTGCGCGAACCGGTCGCGCGCCACGGGCCGTTCGTGATGAACACCCGGGAGGAATTGATGCAGGCCTTCGTCGATTTCCAGGAAGGGCGGTTCTGACAGGGCCGCCTACCGGAATCGCAACGCGCCGGTTCGTGGCGATCGCGGCATTGCTGCCTTGTCGGCTCCCTTATCGGCTCGCCGTCGCGCTCGGCACAGAGAAGTCGAGATTCTCGACCACCTGCTGGTAGTGGCTCAGTGTGCCGGCATCGGTGGTGCGGATGAAAACATGCACGACGCGTGCGGGATCGAGCTTCACGAGCGTTTCCCGAACCAGTTCGTTCGGCCGGCCGGCGATCTCGCTGCGATACCACCACAGTTTCTTGCCCTGGATCTGTCCCTCTTCTTCGCGCAGGCTGCCCACGGGTTTGAAGGGGGATTTCCTGGTCATGGTGAGAGCGAATCCTTCGGTGCCGTCCTGCTTCCGTACCGCACGGCACAGCAAGGCGCCCTCGGTCTGCAGCGCGACCCACTGCAGGTCATCCATTGCGGCTGGCAGGGTCGGACAACCTGCGCCAGACGGGACCGATTGGGCGTGTGCGCCGGCAGCACAAGACAAGATGATCAGGATGACGGGCAGGAATGTTCTCAGGCGCATGGCGGACTCCACAGTTCGAGAAAGGCTGTCGCCGTCCCTGGAGAAATGGATTCGCTTCCTGCCCGCAAACGCAAGCATCAAACATGCCAAGGCGGCCCGGGCTGGCCCCCTGGCCGCGTATGGTTCAGTCGCGATGGTTTCCCAGCCATTTGTAGAGAAAACCGCCGATCAGGCCGCCCAGGATCGGCGCCAGCCAGAAGAGCCACAGCTGCCCGACCGCACCACTGCCCACGAACAGCGCGACACCGGTCGAACGGGCCGGATTCACCGACGTGTTGGTGACCGGGATGCTGATCAGATGGATCAGCGTCAAGCCCAGGCCGATGGCGATCGGCGCGAAACCGGCCGGAGCATTCTTGTGGGTTGCGCCCAGAATCACGACCAGGAAGAACGCGGTCATCACGACTTCGCACAGGAACGCCGCCGCCGCGCTGTAGCCGCCGGGCGACAAGGCATCGTAACCATTGGTGGCGAACGCGCCGGCTGCAGCCGGGTCGATGGTGAAGTCGGGACGGCCGCTGGCGATCTGGAACAGGATGAATCCAGCGGCAATCGCGCCGATCACCTGCGCCACGATGTACGGCGCGAGATCCTTTGCCGGAAACCGGCCGCCGGCCCACAGGCCGAAGCTCACCGCCGGATTGAAGTGCCCGCCCGAAATATGCCCCAGCGCATAGGCGCCGGTGAGTACGGTCAGACCGAATGCCAGCGAGACGCCGAGCAGACCGATCCCGAGCGGATTGCCTTCGCCGCCGAAATTCGCAGCGAGCACCGCGCTGCCGCAGCCGCCCAGCACCAGCCAGAATGTGCCGAGGAATTCGGCGGTCAGTCGTTTGAGCATGTTCCTTCTCCTGGACGAAAGCGGTATGTGATGCCCGACGTTGCGATGTCATCGGGTATGGCCGCATCTCGTGGGGGAGGGCGGTTGTGCGTGGGCTCAGTCGTCGATGGGTGGAGGGATCGGCAGCGACAGTACGAATTGCTGGTGCTGCGCCAATGTCTCGGCGTCCTTGGCGCGCATGAAGATGTGGATGACCTGATTTTTCCTGACCTCGATCAGCGTTTCCCGGATCAGGACGTTCGGCTCATTGGGTACGACGCCGCGATACCACTGGACTGTCCTGCCGTTGAGGGTCCCGGTCTCGGCCCGGTCGCCGCGACGCGGCTTGAATGGCGATTCCGCACTGACCGTCAGTGCGAATGCTTCGGTTGCATCGTCGGTCCGCATCGCGCGGCACAGCAGCATGTTCGGAATGCGCAGGACTTCCCAGCGCAGAGACGATGCGGTATCGGCCGGGAAGGCCGGACAGTCCGATAGTGCATCCTGGGCAGCGGCTCGCCCACTGGCAAAGCTTGCCCAAAGCAGAGCGAGCGCCAACAGCCAGGTCGATACCTTCGATTTCACAACCAATCCCCCTTGTTTGAACGTGTCATGCGTCCATGCGGGTGGTTCGCCAGACATGCTGGATGTCCTCGGAAACGTCGCGAGCCTGATGCGTCGCGTCCGTCAACTGAAACTTAAGCTACACGAGTTCCGGTTTCCAGAGGCGCGGCGTTTTTTTTTCAGTCAGTCAGCTGAATCCGATCTGCGGTTGCGGCGAGCGATGCTCAGCGCTTCTGCAGCAAGAGCTCCAGCACCAGGTTGCTGCCGAAGAACGCCAGCACCAGCAGCGCCATCGCGATCAGCGTCCAGCCTGCGGCAGTCGCGCCGCGCCAGCCATAACGCCTGCGGCCGATCAACAATGCGCCGAATCCCAGCCACGACAGTACGCTGAAGACGGTCTTGTGCGCCAGATGCTGGGCCATGAGGTCTTCGACGAACAGCACGCCTGTCAGCAGCGTGGCGGTGAGCAGGATGAATCCGACGGCGATCGTGCGGAACAGCAGCGTTTCGAGTTCCACCAGCGGAGGCAGCGCGCGCAGCCATCCATGCAGCCGGCGTCGACGCAATGCGCGCTCCTGCAGCCACAGCAGCATCGCCAGCACTGCCGCGATCGCCAGCGTGGCGTAGGCCAGCAGCGCGCACCAGGCGTGCAACTGCAGGCGCCAATCCAATGATTGAGGGTCCTGGCGGCCGACCCATCCGTAAAGCATCAGCGTGGCCGCCGCAATCGGGAACACGATCACACCGAGTGCCGCCATGCGCCCGCGTGTGCCCATCAGCAGGGTCAATGCCGCCATACCCAGGCCGACCAGCGACAGTGCCGAGAAGAAATGCAGATTCGCGCCCCCCGCTTCCCGCCAGGCCAGCACATGGGCTGCGCCGTGAAGCAGGGCCGCGATCGCAGGCGAGACCCACCATCCGAGCGGTGCCCCGGGCCCGGACTGCGCCAACCGGCGCGCGAGCAGTACCGTGGACAGCAGATACAGAACCGATGCGATGAGAACGATTGCCATCGAATCAGTGTCGCATACGGCGATACCTTCCCGCACTGCTTATAATCGCCGTCTTTTCCGCAGCGGTCCGCGCCCATGTTCGAGTCTCTCACCCAGCGTCTGTCCGGCACCATCGAGCGCCTCCGCGGCCGCGGCCGGTTGACCGAGGAGAACATCCGCGAGGCCACCCGCGACGTTCGCGTTGCGCTGCTCGAAGCCGACGTGGCGCTGCCGGTGGTGCAGGCGCTGATCGAGCGGATCAAGGTTCGCGCGGTCGGTCAGGAAGTCCTCAAGTCGTTGAGTCCGGGGCAGGCGCTGATCAAGATCGTCCGCGACGAGCTGGCGGCGGTGATGGGTTCGGCCGCCAGCGATCTCAATCTCAACGTACCGGCGCCTGCGGTGATCCTGATGGCCGGCCTGCAGGGCGCGGGCAAGACCACCACGGTCGGCA
>CAZGBA010000115.1:0-11627 GCA_964523435.1 uncultured Xanthomonas sp. | reverse complement strand
GCACCGAGCCCGCGTTCAAGCTGCAGGGCAGCTACCGCAACATGAACAAGCTGGCGGAAAAGATTTCGCCGGTGATGAACGCGGCCGAGCTGCAGCAGCTGATCGCCGATCACTACCAGGGCGAGTCGCAGCTGCTCACCACCGGCGCCGAAGAAAATCTGCTGAAGCTGGCGGAACTGCGCGGGGTCATGGACGATGCGCAGACCGCGCGCTGGGCGCAGATCAAGCGCGATTTCATGCGCAACAAGGCGATGGGCGCGGACGATGCCGATGTCGGCCAGCGCGTGGTCGCGCAATTGAACGATCTGGTCGAAGGCGTGCGCGCGCTCGAAAAGCCTGCGGTCGATATACCTGCAGCGGTGGAGCGCAGCGAAGGCGACGCGCCGTGGCCGCAGATCCTCGTGGCGCTGGAGCGCTTGTCGGAGCGGCTTGGCGAATCGCGGGCGGCGGCCATCGCGGAGATCGAAGTCGCAGCGCCATCGAATGCGCAGCTGCCCGACTGGTTCGAACGGCATGCCGAGCAACATCTTCAGCTGCAGCAGGTGCTGACGCTGCTGGCCGACCGCATCGGTGCGCAGACCGTCGCGCTGCAGAGCGCGCCGGCACCGTCCGGCGGACGCCGCAAGCGCGGCGCGCAAGCAGACGGCGAGACCATGCCGCCCGACGAGCGCGAGCTGCAGTTGCAGAAGGCGCTGGAGGAATTCTCCGACCGGCTGCTGGGGCGGACGCAGCGATGAGCGCGGCATGATCGATTTCGCCGAACTCGACCGGCTTCTGCGCGACAGCGCTGCCGATGCGGTGCTGGACGACGACGAGAAGTTCGAGCTGCGCGAGATTGGAGAACGTCTGAGTCGCGATCGCGTGCGTTACCTGCGCAACCGCGCTTTCGATCTGGTGCGCGAACGCTGGTCGCAGCCCGATGCCGCGCCGCTGGATTTGTTGCGCTGGCTGGAACAGGTGATCAGAACCTTGGACGCCGGCGCCGATCCGCCGCCGGTCGAAGCGCAGGTCTACTTCGCCCCGGGCGAGGACTGCCTGCGCAAACTGCGCGAACTGTGCCTCGGCGCGAAGCGCGCCATCGATGTCTGCGTCTACACGATTTCCGACGACCGCCTGTGCGATGCGCTGGTCGATGCGCATCGACGCGGCGTGAAGATCCGCATCCTCAGCGACGATCACAAGATCCACGACGACGGCAGCGACGTGATCCGGCTGCGCGACCGCGGCATCGACGTGCGTCTGGATGACACCGCGTTCCACATGCACCACAAGTTCGCGCTGTTCGACGACGCGCGGCTGGCCAGCGGCAGCTTCAACTGGACTCGGGGCGCCAGCACCGGCAACGAGGAAAATCTGGTGGTCACCGACGACGCGCGGCTGGTGCGCAGCTTCGGCGGACATTTCGAGCGGCTGTGGGGCAAATTCGCGCCCGGCGAGGGCTGATTCCACGCCGGTTGCCGCCATCGCAGCGGCTGCGCGGTGCCAAATCCGGGGGCAGGCCTTATCCTTGGCGGCCGCGTTTCGGGGCAGGCCGTCATCGGGCCGGCGCCGCCGGCCACTGTCGCCCTTTCAAGATGCCGCCATGACCGCTCACAGCTACCCCGACTACCCCTTCACCCCCAAACGCCTCGAAGTGCGGCCCGGCATCTCGATGTCGTATCTGGACGAAGGCCCGCGCGATGGCGAGATCGTGCTGATGCTGCATGGCAATCCGTCGTGGAGTTATTACTGGCGGCATCTGGTGCTTGGCTTGAAGGACAAATATCGCTGCATCGTGCCGGACCACGTCGGCATGGGTCTGTCGGACAAGCCCGGCGACAAGGACTACACCTACACCCTGCAGTCGCGCGTCGACGATCTCACCCGTCTGCTCGATACGCTCGGCGTCGATGGCCCGCTGACGATGGCGGTGCACGATTGGGGCGGCATGATCGGTTTCGGCTGGGCGCTGGCCCACGAGGCGCAGGTGCGCCGGCTGCTGATCACCAACACTGCCGCGTTCCCGCTGCCGGCGGCGAAACCGCTGCCGTGGCAGCTGAAGCTCGGCCGCGACATGAAGCTGGGTGCGCTGATGATTCGCGGTTTCAATGCGTTCTCGGCCGGCGCCGCGCGCGACGGCGTGATTCGCAAGATGCCGGCGGATGTGCGTCGCGCCTACGAGGCGCCCTACGATTCCTGGGCCAACCGCATCTCCACCCTGCGTTTCGTGCAGGACATACCGCTGAGCGAGGGCGATCCGGCGTGGACGCTGGTGAATGCTTCCGCGAAGCGTCTGCCGGCCTACGCAGACCGCCCGACGTTCATCGGCTGGGGGTTGCGTGATTTCGTCTTCGATCACCATTTCCTCGAAGGTTTCCAGCACGCACTGCCGGAGGCCGAAGCGCATGCGTTCGAGGACGCCGGTCACTACGTGATGGAAGACAAGCACGAGGTGCTGGTGCCGGCGATGCGCAGGTTCCTGGATACGCATCCGGTCTGAGTCGCTGGCGGGCGAGTTGACCCGGATCAACGCGATGGACATGTCGACTGCCTAAGCTGCGGCCTTCGCACAACCCGCGAGGGCGGCATGTCCCGTTTCGATATCGTGGTGGTCGGCGCCGGTCCGGCCGGCCTGAGTTTCGCCCGCTCGCTTGCCGGCAGCGGTCTGAAGATCGCGCTGGTCGAGCGCCAGCCGCGCGCGTCGCTGGCCGATCCGGTCGACGACGGCCGCGAGATCGCGCTGACCCACCGTTCGCAGCGGCTGATGCGCGAACTGGGGCTGTGGCAGCGTCTCGCCGACGACGAGATCGCGACGCTGAGCGATGCACTGGTGCTGGACGGCGGCGACGCTGACGGCTTGCGCTTTCGCCACGAGGACAGCGGCCAGCCGCAGCTCGGCTGGCTGGTGCCGAATCGCGCGATCCGCCGCGCCGCTTTCGAAGCGATGGAAGCGGCGGGCGAGGCGAGCCTGATCGACGGCGTGCGCGTGATCGGCGTGCATGTCGATGCCAATGGCGCCGAAGTGCGGCTCGACAACGGCGAGTGCCTGCAGGGCGATCTGATCGTCGCGGCCGACAGCCGCTTTTCCGAAACGCGACGCGCGGTGGGCATTCCCGCGACGATGCGTGATTTCGGCAAGACCATGCTGGTCTGCCGCGTGCGCCACGCGCGCGAACATGCGCAGACCGCATGGGAATGGTTCGACTACGGACAGACGCTCGCGCTGCTGCCGCTGCACGATGCGCACACCTCATCGGTGGTGCTGACCCTGCCGCACCAGGACGCGCTGACCGTGCAGGCGATGGATGCGGAAGCATTCGGTGCGGACATAACCCTGCGTTTCCAAGGGCGGCTCGGTGCGATGAGCTTCATCGGCCCGTGCTGCGCCTATCCGCTGGTTGGCGTGTATCCGCAGCGTTTCGTCAGCGAACGCTTCGCGACCATCGGCGATGCCGCCGTCGGCATGCATCCGGTGACTGCGCACGGGTTCAATTTCGGGTTACTTGGACAGGACGCGCTGGCGCGTGCGATTCGCGAAGCGCACGCGGCTGGACGACCGTTCTGGAGCCGCAGCCTGCTCGAACGCTACGAACGCGGCCATCGCCATGCGACGCGACCGCTGTATCTGGCGACGCAGCTGGTCGCTGGTCTGTACACCGACGATTCGGCGCCTGCGAAATTCGTTCGCCGCAAAGCGCTGCAGATCGCGCAGCGGATCGGTCCGTTCCGGCGCATGGTGATGGCCGGATTGACCGACGACGGCCGTCGCGGGCCGCTGCCGCTGCGCAGGATCGTCGAAAGATTGCGCCCGACGCCGCGTTAACGCCCGAGCATGCGTTCGACGTCTTCGCGTCTCAAGACAGCGAGACCGTAGGCGATGCGCGCTTGATCGCACTGCGGATTCGGCGTGCCGTCTTCCCACGACATACGCAGCTCGCGGCAGGCGCCGGGGCGCGCGTCGTAGATCAAACAGGACACCGACGCGCCGATCGTGCCCTGCAGCGCGACACAGTGCGGCCGCTCGGCCCAGGTGCCGCGCATGCAGCGCTGGTGCGGACCGAAGGTTTCGGTGAGCGCGACCGGCACCCGCCCGCCGAGATCGGGTTCGGCCTCGGACCAGTGCAGGCTGACGCGGTAGTGGGCGCAGCAGGCGCCGCAGGACAGACAGGGATGTTGCATGCGCGATTTTAGAGCGGAATTGCCCGGGTGATGGTCGCCGCGATGTGTGTGGGAGAGCCTTCAGGCCCGAGATTTTGGCGACAAGGATGCCCAAGCGCTCTTGAAGCGTTCGGGCCTGAAGGCCCTCCCACACGGGGCGGCCGTTACAATCCCGCGATGATGACCACACCCTGCAACATCGCCGCCAGCCTCCCGCGCCTCGCGCGCGAACGCCCCGACCAGGTGGCGATGCGCTGCCCCGGACCCGGCGGCGGCTACGCCATCGCATTGACCTACGCCGAACTGGATGCGCGCAGCGATGCCATCGCCGCCGGTCTGGCCGGGCGCGGGATCGTCCGTGGCACCCGCACCGTGCTGATGGTGCGGCCCACGCCCGAATTCTTCCTGCTGATGTTCGCGCTGTTCAAGGCCGGCGCTGTGCCGGTGCTGGTCGATCCGGGCATCGACAAGCGCGCTTTGAAGCAGTGCCTCGACGAAGCGCAGGCCGAGGCCTTCATCGGCATTCCGCTGGCGCAGTTCGCGCGCGCATTGCTGGGCTGGGCGCGCAGCGCGCGCATACGCATCACCACCGGTGCGCGCCCGTGGTTCGCCGACGCCACGCTTGCCGAGGTCGAAACCGCCGGCGCGAATGCCGGTCCGCAGCTCGCCGATACGCAGCCCGATGACATGGCCGCGCTGCTGTTCACCAGCGGCTCCACCGGCGTGCCCAAGGGCGTGGTCTACCGCCATCGTCATTTCGTCGCGCAGATCGCGATGATGGGCGACGCCTTCGGCATCGTGCCGGGCGGCGTGAATCTGCCGACGTTTCCGCCGTTCGCGCTGTTCGATCCCGCGTTCGGTGTGACCTCGGTCATTCCCGACATGGATCCGACCAACCCCGCCAAGGCCGATCCGCGCAAGCTGCACGCGGCGATCGCGCGTTTCGGCGTCGACCAGCTGTTCGGTTCGCCTGCGCTGATGCGCGTGCTTGCCGAATACGGCCAGCCGCTGCCGGGCCTGAAAACGGTGATGTCGGCCGGCGCGCCGGTGCCGGCGGACGTGGTCGCGACGTTGCGCGGACTGCTGCCGGCCGACGCGAATTTCTGGACGCCGTACGGCGCCACCGAATGCCTGCCGGTCGCGGTGATCGAAGGTCGCGAACTGCTGACGCTGCGCACGCGCACCGAACAGGGCGCCGGCACCTGCGTCGGCCGCCCGGTGTCGCCGAACGTCGTGCGATTGATCCGCGTCGAGGATGTCGCTTTCGACACCTGGTCCGACGATCTCATCGCGGAAGGCGGGATGATCGGCGAGATCACCGTCGCCGGGCCCACCGCCACCGATGCGTATTTCAATCGCGACGCCGCCACGCGCACCGCGAAAATCCGCGAAGTCCTGCCGGACGGCAGCGAGCGCATCGTCCACCGCATGGGCGATCTTGGCTATTTCGACAGCGAAGGCCGGCTGTGGTTCTGCGGACGCAAGACCCAGCGCGTGGTCACCGCGCGTACGACGCTGTGCACCGAGCAGGTCGAGCCGGTGTTCAACGCGCATCCCGACGTGCGCCGCACCGCGCTGGTGGGCATCGGCGAATTCGGCGAACAACAGCCGGTGCTCTGCGTCGAACTGCGCGAAGGCGTGGCCGCGATGGAGTGGGAGCGGATCGAACTGAAACTGCGGCACATGGGCGAAGGCTTCGTCCACACCGCGCCCGTGCAGACCTTCCTGCGTTATCCGAAACCGTTCCCGGTCGATATCCGCCACAACGCCAAGATCGGGCGCGAGAAGTTGGCGGCGTGGGCGGCGAAGCAGAGGCGCTGACCGGCTGGGCCTGCATCCGGCCGGCTGGCGTCGACGTAAGGCTTCAAGTTGTCGCCGTATTCGTCCGTTGCCGGAGTGATGTATGCGCTTGTTCTCCACCGCCATTGTTTTTCTGCTGCTGATCGCCACAGGTCCGTCCGCATGGGCGGCCAACGATGCGCGGCTGCAGCCCTGGCAGGAGCGCCTGCCGGTGATCGCGTCCGCTGAGCTGCTGCGCGATGTCGATGTGCTCGAAACCAGCTACGCCGCGCTGCATCCCGGCCTGCACCGCTATTTGACCGATGCCGAACTGGCCGATGCCTACGCCGATCTGCGCCGGCGTTTCGCCTCGCCGCAGCGGCTGGATCAAACCTATCTGGCGTATTCCGCATTCGCCGCGAAAATCCGCTGCGGCCATACCTACGCCAATTTCTACAATCAGGGCAAGGCGGTGCAACAGGCGTTGCTGCAGCACCCGCGATTGCCGCTGCTGTTCCGCTGGATCGATGGCGAGGTGGTGGTGACCCGCGATCTGGGTTCCGGCGCGGCGCTAGCGCCTGGCACGCGGATACTTGCGCTGGACGGCGTGCCCACCCGCGACATCCTCGCCCGTTTGCTGCCGTACGCGCGCGCCGATGGCCACAACGACTTCAAGCGGATTGCCGACATGCAGCGTATCGGCAGCGGCCGCTATGAAGCCTTCGATGTGTTCTATCCGTTGCTGTATCCGCACGCGGTCGGGCCCAGCCTGCGCGTGCGCTACCAAGCGCCCGGCAACGCCAGAACGCGCAGCGCGAAGCTGCGCATGATGGCGTTCGCGGATGCCGATGCGGCGCGCGATCGGAAAGCGGATCCGGCCTCGCCATTGGGTTGGACGGTCGAGCGGCCGCGACCCGGCATCGCAGTGCTGCGCATGCCCGACTGGGTGGCGTACCAGCATCCGGAGTGGGACTGGCAGGCGTATGTCGATACCTTGTTCCGGAATCTCGTCGACGACGGAACCACCGATCTGGTGATCGATCTGCGCGGCAACGAAGGCGGCACCGGCGTGGGCGAGTCGCTGATCGCGCATCTCGTGCAGACGCCGACGCTGGTGTCCATCGCCACGCGCAGCGTGCGCTACCGTCGCGTACCCGATGCGTTGCGCACGGCTTTGTCCACGTGGGACGACAGTTTTTACGATTGGGGCGACGCCGCGATCGGGCCGGTCGACGGCTTCTACCGGCTGACGAAGTACGACGACGCCGAAGCAGGCGTCGTGATCGCACCGAAAGCGCCGCGCTTCGGCGGACGGGTCTGGGTGATGATCGGATCCGACAACAGTTCCGCAACTTTCGAATTCGCCGAGACCGTGCAGCAGCAGCGGCTCGGCACACTGGTCGGCGAACCCACCGGCGGCAACCAGCGCGGCATCAACGGCGGCGCATTCCTGTTCATGACCCTGCCAGGCTCCGGCATCGAACTGGATGTGCCGCTGATCGCGCAGTTTCCCGAAAAACAGGCGCCGGACGCGGGTTTGTTGCCGGACGTGCCGGCCACCGAAAGCGCCGGCAGCATCGCCGCTGGTCGCGATGTTGTGCTGGAGGTGATTCTTGCACGCATCGATCAGAGCGATTCAGCGGGAAATCGCTGAAGGATGGTGTTGCGCTGATGCGTGACCAGAGACTTCAGCGAAACACCCGCCGCAACAGATCCGTCGTACGCGATGCCGGATTATTGCGGATCTGCTTTTCCTGCTCCGCGATCACATGGAACAGACCATCGATGGCTTCGCGGGTCACGTAGTCGTCGAGGTCGGCGCTGGTCGCGCCGTTCGAGCTGCTACCGAGCAGCGCACCGGCAAGAGCATTGCCGCCGGCCTTCTTGCTGAAGTCCTTGTACTTCTTGGTGACGCCGACTTCGGCGGTCTGTTTCGCGACGATCGGCAGGAACGCGTCGTACAGTTTCTGCTCGCTGGAGCGGCGGAAGAAATCCGTTGCCGAAGTGTCGCCGCCGCGCACCAGGCCGATCGCATCCTGCAGGGTCATCTGCCGCACCGAGTCGGCGAGGATATTCGCCGCCATCGGCACCGCTTTCTCCGCCGCGCGGTTCATCGACAGCTCGAACGCATCGACTTTCTTGCCGGCGCCGAGCTGACGCGCGAGATCGGCGAGCCTGCGCAGTTTTTCGGGCACCAGAATCTTCACCGCCTGATCGCGAAAGAACCCGTCGGGTTTTCCGAGCTGGCGCACCGCGCGATCCACGCCCTGCGCCAAGGCTTCCTTGATGCCGCCGGAGGCGTCGCGTTCGTTGAGATTCGAGGTGCTGCTGGTGCCGAGCAGACGGTCCTTGAGCTGCTGTTCGATCGATTGCGCGCCTGCGGTGGCGGCGGTCGCGACGGCGATGCAGGCGGTGAGAACGAGGGCGGAACGACGCATGGCACGGCTCCTGAAGTCGGATGGCGGCAGCATACGCCCAGCTCTGCGTGCCTGCTGCGTGAACGACCGACTTTTTCACGCAGGGTTTTCCTACAGACGCCGGGTGTCTCTGGTTGCAGGCTGTTGTTGTACTCGATCAGACCCCTCCCCAGCCCTCACCCTTCGCCTGCGGCGAAAGGGAGGGGGTCAAGCGCCTGCTTAGAGTCTTCGTCATGAGGCTGCAACTTGCTTCAAACGCACATCACAGCGCGGACATATCGGCTTGCTTCGGGCACTCCCCAGAAGTAATGGCGACCCGGAACAACTCCCTCCCTTTCGCCGCAGGCGAAGGGGAGGGTTGGGGAGGGGTGAAAACGTCCACACCAACGACAGGACCAGCACGGATGGACACCAACAGACGCCGCGCCAGACAACTGCGCAGAACGATGACCGAAGCCGAACAGCATTTGTGGCGTTGTCTGCGCTGAAGACAGATCGAGGGTTTCCGCTTCCGGCGGCAGGTAGCCATCCACGGTTATGTTGTCGACTTTCTGTGCCCGCAGGCGAAGCTGGTGGTCGAGGTCGATGGTGGTCAGCATGCACTGCAGTCGGGCTATGATGCGCAGCGAACGGTAGTGCTGGAACGACAGGGTTATCGTGTGCTGCGATATTGGAATCATGATGTGCTGCAGCGTGCCGAGGATGTGGTAGCCGATCTGCATCGACATCTGACCCGTGAGTTCACCCCTCCCCAACCCTCCCCTTCGCCTGCGGCGAAAGGGAGGGAGTCAAGCGAGAATTCGTGAAGATAAACACATGAAGATACTGGTCACCGGCGGCGGCGGATTCCTGGGCCACGCGCTCTGCAAAGGCCTGATCGAACAGGGTCACGAGGTCGCGAGTTACAACCGCGGGTATTACCGCACGTTGGAGCCGCTGGGCGTGCGCCAGATCCAGGGCGATCTGGCCAATCGCGAGGCGATGGTCGCGGCCTGCGCCGGGATGGACGCGGTGTTCCACAATGCGGCCAAGGCCGGGGCCTGGGGCAGCTACGAGAGCTATCACCTCGCGAATGTGGTCGGTACCGAGAACGTGCTGGCCGGCTGCCGTGCGCACGGCATCGGCCGATTGATCTACACCTCCACGCCCAGCGTGACCCATCGTGCGACCCATCCGGTGGAAGGCGGCACTGCCGACACCGTGCCCTACGGCGAAGGCTTCAAGGCGCCGTATGCGACCACCAAGACCATCGCCGAGAAAGCGGTGCTGGCCGCCAACGATGCGAACCTCGCCACCGTTGCGCTGCGCCCACGGCTGATCTGGGGGCCGGGCGATCAGCAGCTGGTGCCGCGACTGGTGTCGCGGGCGAAGGCGGGCCGTCTGCGCTTCGTCGGCGGCGGCTACAACAAGATCGACACCACTTACATCGACAACGCCGCGCAGGCGCATTTCGATGCGTTCGCGGCGCTGGCGCCGGGTGCGGCCTGCGCCGGCAAGGCGTATTTCATCAGCAACGGCGAACCCAGGACCTCGCGGGAGATGATCAACGCCCTGCTGCGTGCAGTTGGTGCACCCGAAGTCGACAAGACCCTGCCGTTCGGCGTGGCCTATGCGATCGGTGCGATCTGCGAAACGCTGTGGCCGTTGCTGCGCCTGAAGGACGAGCCGCCGCTGACGCGGTTTCTCGCTGAACAGCTGAGCACCACACATTGGTACGACATGGCCCCGGCGACGCGCGATTTCGGCTATGTGCCGCGCGTGACCATCGAAGAAGGCCTGAAGCGGCTGGCGGCAGCCTACGCGGCGAACGGCTGACCCCCCGGAGAGGAGAAGGGGCGGCGACCATGCCTGACCGCTAGAATGCCGGCATGACTTCCCCCTTCGACTGGAAACCCCTGGCCGGCCGCGCGCTGGAAGCTGCGCTCAACCGCGCGGTGGCGCTGGACCCGGATACCCGCGACGCACTGCAGCCGCTGGATGGCCGCAGCGTCGTGCTGGCCCTGGATGCCGCCGAATCATCGCCGCTGGCCATGCGCCTGCTGGTGGAGGGCGACCGGCTGCGGGTCGGTCCGGTCGATGCGGAACAGACGCCCGATCTCGCTGTGCGCAGCACGCTGGGCGGCATGCTGTCGTTCGGCATGCAGTCGCTGCTTCCGAAACTGCTTGGCAAACGCGACGACGACGAGGCCGCCGTGCCGGTCGGGCGGATGCGGATCGAAGGCGATGCCGAACTCGCGCGTCGCCTGCAGCGTCTGGCCGAACGTTTCGATCCCGACTGGCAGCAGCCGTTCACCGCAGTGTTCGGCGATGTGCTCGGCGTGCAGATCGCGAACGGCATCGCCGCCGCACTGCGTCAGGCGCGCACGGGCGGACAGAAATTCGCCGAGAGCGCGGCCGAATATCTCACCGAGGAATCGCGCGATGTGGTGCCGCGCGCGGAGCTCGACGCCTTCCACGATGATGTCGATACCCTGCGTGATGATGCCGAACGACTGGCCGCGCGAATTGCGCGGTTGCAGAAGCGGGTCGCGGCATGAGCGCGGTCATGCGCGCGAGCAGGATCGGCCGCGTCCTGATCCGCTATCGCCTCGACGATCTGCTCGATGACACGCCGGCCGAGCGCTGGCTGAAGCTCGCGCGCCCGTTCGTGCCGCGTGCTTCAACCGAGGTCGCGGCGCTGTCGCGCGGCGCGCGTCTGCGTCTCGCGCTGCAGGAGCTGGGGCCGATCTTCGTCAAGTTCGGCCAGATCCTGTCGACTCGCCGCGATCTGATGCCGCCGGATATCGCGGCCGAACTGTCGCTGCTGCAGGATCGCGTGGCGCCGTTCGACGGCCACACCGCGCGCGCCATCGTCGAAGCGTCGCTCGGCCAGGACATCCGCGAAGTCTTCGAGCATTTCGACACTACGCCGCTGGCGTCGGCGTCGATCGCGCAGGTCCACGCCGCGCGCCTGCCAGGTGGGCGCGAAGTCGTGGTGAAAGTGCTGCGCCCGGACATCGAAAAACAGATCGACGGCGATATCGCATTGCTCAACAGCATCGCCTCGCTGGTCGATCGCGCGCATCCCAACGCCGACAAGATCCGTCCGCGCGAGATCGTGCGCGAGATCGAGACCACGCTCGCCGCCGAGCTCGACCTGCAGCGCGAAGGCGCGAATGCGTCGGTGATCCGCCGGTTCTGGAAGGATTCGCCGGATCTGTACGTGCCCGAAGTGATCTGGAGCCACACCGCCGAGCGCGTGCTCACGCTCGAACGCGTGTACGGCATTCCCAGCGACGACATCGCCGCGCTGGA
>CAZGBA010000114.1:0-12023 GCA_964523435.1 uncultured Xanthomonas sp. | reverse complement strand
AGACCCGCCGAGGCGGGTCGGAAATGCCAAAAAGAAAGACCCGCCGAGGCGGGTCTTTCAGGCACAGCTTGTAGCGCGTTGCGAAGAAAGAAGAATTACTTCTTGGCTTCTTCGGCAGCGGCGGCGGCCTTGTCGGCCATCTCGCCAGCAGCGTCGGCAGCGCCAGCGGCGGCGTCGGCGGCACCAGCGGCAGCGCCGGCAGCAGCGTCGGCGGCACCAGCAGCAGCGTCGGCGGCACCGGCAGCAGCGGCGTCGCCAGCAGCGGCGGCGGCGTCACCAGCGGCAGCGGCGGCGTCGCCGGCAGCGGTGGCGGCGTCGGCAGCGGCATCGCCAGCGGCGGTGGCGGCGTCGGCGGTGGCTTCGGCGGTTTCGGTAGCGGCTTCGGCGGTCGCGTCAGCGGCTTCTTCGGCCTTGTTGCAAGCCGACAGAGCGAGGACGCCAGCGGCGAGGAGGACGTAAAGCTTCGTATTCATGCTTTTCTCCAAAGGAGTTGTCTGAAGGGAACTAAGGGGTCAGGCAACGCCAGTGCGCGGGGCAGTCCGGCATTCGCCGGCTTGTGTTCGTTCACTGACTTACTTGGTGCTTGCCAGCACCATGAAAAAGCCGCAATTGGGTCTGCGGCTCCCTCATTGTAGCAACCAATCCAGCGATGTGAAGCTTTGCTGAATCAGTTGGTCTTTGCGGCGTCGGCGGCTTTGCCGGCGGCGTCGGCTGCAGTCTCAGCGGCGTCGGCGGCCTTTTCGGCAGCGTCGGCAGCAGCGTCGGCAGCTTCGGTGGTGCCCGCAGCAGCGGCGTCGGCAGCGCCAGCGGTGGCGGCATCAGCAGCGGCGGCAGCGGATTCCGCAGCGGCCTTGGCGGCGTCGGCAGCGGCCGTATCGCCAGCAGCAGCGGCTTCGGTGGCGGCGCCGGCAGCTTCGGTGGACGCTTCAGCGGCTTCAGCGGCGGAATTCTCGGCCTGTTCCTTGTTGGAGCAAGCGGTCAGGGCGAAGCCCAGGGCCAGGGCGATCAGAGCCTTGTTCAGGGTCATGGCGAAGTCCTCGTCTGTGTGGGTGGTGGCACGGGTGAACGGGCGCATCAAGTGCGGATGGCCACATCATGACAAGCCGGCAGCGGCTGTCAAGCGGGTGTGTCCGGTTTTTTTCCTTTTCCGCGTTTAACCGTCTTATGGCAGCTCCACCGCCACGGCGGTCGCCTCGCCGCCACCGATGCACAACGACGCTACGCCGCGCTTTCCGCCGGTAGCCTGCAGTGCCGCGATCAGGGTCACGACAAGGCGCGCGCCGCTGGCGCCGATTGGATGACCGAGTGCACATGCACCGCCGCGGACGTTCAATTTCTCATGCGCGATGCCCAAGTCTTTCATCGGTGCCATCGCAACGCACGCGAATGCTTCGTTGACTTCGAACAGGTCGACGTCCGCGACGCTCCAGCCGGCTTTTTTAAGCACATTCTCGATTGCGGAAACAGGTGCCGTGGTGAACAGTTCCGGTGCTTGCGCATGCGTCGCGTGCGCGACGATCTTCGCTAGCGGCTGCAGCCCGCGACGCGCGGCTTCATCGGACGACATCAGCACGGTTGCGGCGGCTCCATCGGAAATTTTCGACGACGACGCAGCGGTCAGTACGCCGTCCTTGCCGAACGCGGCTCGCAGGGTCGGGATCTTCGACGGATCGATCTTGCCGGGCTCTTCGTCGCCGTCGACGACCACTTCGCCCTTGCGTGTAACCACTGTAACTGGAACGATTTCGCCCTTGAAGGCACCTTCGGCGATGGCCTTCTGGGCCCGGGTGACGCTTTCGGCGGAGAAGGCGTCGACAGCCGCCCGGTCGAAGCCGTAGGTGGCGCAGGTGGCATCGCCGAAGACGCCCATGGCCTGCTTGTCGTAGGGGTTGGTCAAACCGTCCCAGGCCATGTGGTCTAGCAATTCGCCGCTACCGTAGCGGATACCGGTGCGCGAACCGGTCAGCAGGTGCGGGGCGTTGGTCATCGACTCCATGCCGCCAGCGACAACGACGTTCGCAGAGCCTGCCTTGATCAGGTCGTGGGCGAACATGATCGCCTTCATTCCCGACCCGCAGACCTTGTTGATGGTGGTGCAGCCGGCGGAGGTCGGGATCTTGGCCGCGAGCGAGGCCTGGCGTGCCGGTGCCTGGCCGAGACCGGCCGGCAGTACGCAGCCCATGATGACTTCGTCGACTTGGTCCGGGGCGATGCCGGCCTGTTCCAGTGCGCCCGTGATGGCGGCCGCACCGAGCGTGGGTGTGGGTACGCCGGTGAATTGGCCGAGGAAGGAACCGATAGCGGTGCGCTTGGCACCGACGATGACGATGTCGGACATGCTGGACTCCATGGCGGTCGCGCACCCCGTGCGCAGGCGTTGGCAGGGCCGGCGGCGGCGGGGCCGTCTACCGGAACCGGCTGATTATGCGGCTCATGTTGCACTGCCGCAAATACGACTTCCGGCCAAGCGGGGACCGATGTGGCCGATCACAGCAGGCGCTGGGTGATCGCCTTGAGCACCGCATGGGTGCGGTCACGGCAATCCAGCTTCACCAGCAGTTCGGACATGTAGTTTTTCACGGTGCCCTCGGAGAGATGCAGGCTGCGGCCGATCTCCTTATTGGAGTAGCCACCGGCGACCAGACGGAGGATCGAGCGCTCGCGTTCGCTCAGCCGCAAGTTGGGAGTTGCGGACGCGGGGTCGGTCCAAGCGGCGCGAACCGGCCCCAAGCTCACCGGCTGCAGCAATGTTTCGCCGGCGGCGACCCGCAGGATGGCGGTTTTGAGCTCTTCGGGCGACGCGTCCTTGAGCAGGAAGCCCTGCGCGCCGGCGTCCACCGCCTGCATCATCAATGTCGGATCGTCGAAGGTGGTCAGCAGGATCACCGGGGTGGCGTCGCCGCGAGCGCGCAATTCGCGAAGCAGACCCAGCCCGCCCAGCCCCGGCATACGGATATCGCTGACGATCAGATCCACCGGCCGCTTCAGGATCGCCGCCAGCAGTTGTTCGGCGTCGGTGGCCTCGAGTGCGATCTCCACGCCGAGATCCGCCAACAGACTCGACAGGCCGCGCAGGACCAGCGCTTGGTCATCGCACAGCGCGATGCGGACCGTCTGCGGTGCAGTCATGGTGTGCGTTCCGGTGAGGATCCGTGCGGAATCCTGGCGAGCAACCGCAGGCCGCGTGGTGGGGTCGAGCTGATTTCGAGCGTGCCGCCGACCGCGTCGAGGCGTTCGCGCATCCCTGTCAGGCCGTTGCCGTAATCGATCCGCGCGGGTGCGGTGCCGTCGTTCTCCACCGTGAGCGCGAACGCGTCATCGGTGCGGCGCAGCCCGAGCCGGATCTCGCTGGCGCGGCCGTGACGCAGGGCATTGGTGATCGCTTCCTGCGCGCAGCGCAGCAGGACTTCGGCCTGTTCGATGTCGTCCACGCGCAGTTGATCCTGGATGTCGATCGCAATGCGTACGCCGGGCATCGGGTGGGCCAGGGCTTCCAGCGCCGCGCGCAGATCGAGACCGTCGTGCGCGCGCAGAGTCGAGACGACCTGGCGGATCTGGCCCAGCAGTTCATCGGCAAGTGCCGAGGAAATCTGCAGCTCTTCGCGGCCCGTGAGCGTGGGATCGCGGGCGAGTCTGGCGAGATTGAGTTTGAGCGCGGTGAGCGTATGCCCCGCGACATCGTGCAGCTCACGTGAGAGCTTCAGACGTTCGCCCGCGCGTGCGGACTCTTCCAGCAGACGTCGGGTGGCCAGCAGTTCCGCGTTGACCTGCGCGAGATGTTCGCGGGCACTTTCCCGGGTGCTGGCGTAGTGGCCGGTAAGCGCGGCGAACGCCTGGAACCCCAGAACCGGCAGCATCGACAGCAATACGCCGCCGGCCGGGTTGCCGCGCGACACCCAAAGCGCCGCGATGCCTGCGTTGAGCGCGAGCATGAACAAGGCGGACATGCGCGGCGACAGCAGCAATACGATCTGCCCGGCGACGATGATCAGCAGCACCACAGTCTGGCCGCCGAGCAGCAACCATTCGGCCGCGACCACCAGCAGGCCCTGCGCCATGATGTTCCAGAGCGACGAGTGCGCGCCATCCGGCGATCGGCGCGAAGCCGATATCACGAACAGGACGATCATCGCGATCAGTGCGGCCACACCCGCAAATTCGCGTGGGTCGCCAGCGCGCAGCTTCGCGGGGTCCAGGACAGCGATGCAGATCGCGAACCAGGTGACATACGCGGCCAGATTCAATGGCGTGAACATGCGTTGCAGCAGCGAGCCATCGTGCGATTGCAAGGGCCGAAGCAGCGGGCTGGAGTTGTCGTGATGCATGCCGTCAGCATGGCAGCGATGCGACCGCAACGGAAGACAACGCCAGCAGAAGGTGACTTTTCTCACCCCTTGCGGGTGACCACGGGCAGGTGTCGGGAATTGCCGGCCAGGCGGAGACTGCATCCAACGTCAACGCACACGCATCAACGGAGCGACACCATGGATTCCGCATATCAGCTTCTGCTTTTCGTACACGGTCTCAGCGGGCTGGTCGCGCTGATCACGTTCTGGGTCGCCGCATCGGCGAAAAAAGGTTCGCCGCTGCATGTGCGGGTCGGCAAAACCTACATGATCGCGATGCTCGGCATCATCGTCACGGCCCTGCCGATGGCGATCATCATCGGCATGCGCGGAAATTTCGGCGTGGCGACCTTTCTAGCGTATCTGGTGGTGATCACCGCCAGCTCGATGTGGCTGGGACGCCGTGCGATCCGCAGCAAACGCGATCAGACGGCGATGCGTGATGGCGTGTATATCGCAGTGGCAGCGCTGAATCTGTTGGCATCGGTCGTAGTGTTCGCGATCGGTTTGAAGACTTCTGAAGTCCTGTTGATGGGTTTCAGCGTCATCGGCCTTTTCACCGGTGGCCAGATGCTGATTCGACGCATGCGTCCGCTCACGATGACGCGTTGGTGGATGAAAGAGCACATCGCCGCCATGGTCGGCTGCGGGGTCGCCACACATATCGCGTTCCTGTCCATCGGCATCAATCGCGTGATCGACATGCTTGGCCTGCATGCACCTGACGGGTTCGGTCTGGTCGCGTGGATGGCGCCACTGGCGCTCGCAACGGTTGCGGGTCTCTGGCTGGATCGAAAGTACGTGCCGAAAGAACATGTCGGCGCGGCGGTCGCCACTGGCGACTGAGGTTCACACGCCCAGTCGTGTCTTCACGAGTTGGGCCAGCTGCGCCTCGGCGATGCCGGGGCGCAGCGCATCGACGAAAAGATCAGCCTGCAGTTTGTATCCGCCGTCGAGAAGCTGCCGCAGCGCAGGCCCGATCTCGCGCGGATGGCGCAGGCGTACGGCGACACCGGCGGCCTGCAACCGCGCGGCGTGATCGAACTGGTCGTAGTCGTTCGGCAGCACCAGTGCGGGAACGCCGGCGCGCAGACATTCCCACATCACGCCGGCGCCGCCGTGATGCAGCACGGCGCGCATACGCGGTACCCACGACGGATAATCGACCCAGGCGTGACGATGCAGCGCGCGATGCTCGAAGTCCACGCCGTCGTCGAGGCGGCCGTCGCTGAAATGCAGCCGGATCCCGGGATGTAAACGCGCCACGCTGTCGAGCTGCGTGGCCAGATCGTTCTTCGCGAAGCCAAGATGCGTGCCGAGCGTAGCAAGGACATGCGTGCCACCGTCGCCGACCGGCAGCGCTGCACCCGTGTCCGGCGGGCTCCACAGCAGCGGCCCGATGAAGCGCAACGCGGCCGGCCATACGCGTTCGAATTCGAGTTCGCGTAGACCCAGGCCGAGAATGCATTCGTCCGAATACGCTGCTTCGCTGCCGTCGTCGCGATACAGCGACGGAAAACCGAGCGCGTCGAGTCTGCGTCGATGCAGACGGTGCACGCTGGTCTTGAAACCACGCACGACGCGTGCGGCGATGTCGTCGCGGAGCTTCCCGAGCATGCCTGCTCCGGGCATCCAGCCGCCGAGATAGGCAGGCGGTCCGCCCGGCGCTTCGATGACGCACGCCGAGGGATGGCTGGTCCACCACGGAATGCGGTGACGCTTCGCGACCGGGCCTGCGACGGGCAGGGTGAAGTCGGCGATGAGCAGATCCGGCCGCGAGTGCGCATAGCGCGCATTGAGCGCGGATGCGAATGCATCGAGCAGATCGAGGCTGCGCCGGAACTGGGCGTGCAGACGCAGCGGATGCGCGCCGATCGCGTGCGGCGGATCGACGATCCCGCGCAGCGCCTCGTCCGCTCCGGGCACCACAGCGATACCGTTCAATCCCGCAGCGCGGATGCGAGCTTGCGCGCGTTCCGTGCTGACCACTGTGACATCGGCGATGTCGCGCAGCGCGCGGCCGATGGCGAGGATCGGATGCAGGTGGCCGGCGAACGGCGGCGCCAGCAGTTCGATGCGTGGCCGGCTCATGCGCCGTATCGCAGCCAGTCGAGCTGTTCGAGCGCCGCCGACAGCACCGCGTCGCGCGCGGAGGCGTGATCGAGATAATCCATGTGGCCGGCCGCGATCATCCGTGGATGCGGACCATTGTCCGGACCGAAGCGTGCAGCGATGCGGTCACGCTCGCCGCGCAGTTGCACCCCATCGAGCGGCTTGCCATCGCGCTGCGGCCAGCGCGGCGCGACCGCGCCGTAGGCGACCACGCGCAGGCGCGCGCGTTGTGCATGGTCGAATGGCGCGAGCAGCGCATCCAGTAATGCAAGACCACAGCTGCCGACCAACAGCAGCGTGCGCGGTGCCGCCAGCAATCGCTCGCGTGCGTGGTCGGCCTGCGCTGGCGTCAATCCATGAAACGCGCCGCGACGCGCGGCCAGATACTGACGGCCATTGAAGAAACTCGCGCGCAGCAGCGGCACGGGACGCCATGGCGCGGAGTCGGCGGGCCACGGGAAATTGTGCGGCTCGAATGCGATGTCTTCGGCATGCCATGCGAGTTGATCCAGCATCGCGCGCTGTGCCGGCGACAGTGCGCTGCGCTGCGGATCGCTGCGCCCGGTGAGCAGCGCGATGCGCGGACGCTCTGGCGCAGCGGTCTTCACGGAATTTCCTCGAAGCGATCGTTCGCGAAAACACGGTAGTGGTGTTCGCGCCAACGGACCCGCGTGTCGAACAGCGCATGCAGCAGATGCAGCGGCAGCAGCAGTGCGACCAGCAGCGAGGTCACAGGTTCGATCCGCGCGGCGCTGCCCGCGCAGGCGCGCTGCAGGGCACGGCGCCCGTAGAGATGCGCAGTCGCGCCGATCGCGATGACAACGGCAGCCGGCCAGGAGGGCGCCATCGCGAACACGGTCAATGCGATCGCCGGCAGCAGCGCCGAGAGTCCCTGGTCGACTGCGATCCGCAGTCGCGTGGGCCACGATTGGCTGCGCAGCAGCAGTCGCGCGAACAGCATCCAGCGGTGCATCTGTCGGGCGTAGGCGCGCAGGTCGGGCAGTGCAGTGCGCATCCAGACCGGTTCACGGCGCTGGTCGATGCGTCCGCCTGCGGCGAGCACCGCCTGTGCCATCGCGAGGTCGTCTGTGAGATGCCGCAAGCGCGGTGCGAAGCCGTCGATGGCGTCCAGCGCATCGCGCCGCATCGTCCAGGCCATGCCGTTGATCGTCGGCGTGCGTCCGCCGAGACGCGGCGGAAGATACGTGATCGCCGCGCTGTCGTTGACGAAGCGCGCCAGCAATCGCGCGCCCAAGCCCTGCAACGATGGGTCGGTGCCGAGATAGATCGGCAGCGCGGTCGAAATCACCGGTGCATCGACGCCGCTGTCGGCCAGCGCTGCGAGCAAGGCATCCAGCGTGGCTGCGGGCATGCGCGCATCGTCGTCGAGCACCAGCACGGCGTCGCCCGTGCAATGCGCAAGCGCGCGATCGAGTTTGAAGAGTTTCGGATTGATTCCCGGAGGACACTGCGGGTGCGCGCTGATCGCGACCTGTGCGCACAGCGTCGGTTGCGCGTCGACGACGGATCTCGTGATGCGTGCCGCCGCCAGATCGTCGCTGTCGATCAGCCAGTGCAACATCGCGCCGCGTGCGCCCAGCGCACGCAGGGATGCGCCCAGCGCTTCGGCCAGCGTGGGGTCGCCGCTGCGGATCGGCTGCAGCACATCCACGCCGGTGAAGCGCGCATCGTCGTCGTTGATAGGCGGCGAGGGCATCGCGCGTAGCGCGCGCCACGCGGCGAGCTGTCGCGCCATTTCCAGCAGCGGCCACAGCACGAGCGGCAGCCAGAGCAGCCAGTCCAGCCACATCTTCATGCCGGTTGCCTGCGCTGCCAGTCGACGAATACATCCAGGCCTTCGGCAAGCGTTTGCGAAGGCGAGCCGAGGATCGTGCGCGCTCTGGTGATGTCGAAGGTCTTGCTGAAGGCGAGCACGTCGATGCCGAAGCGCGTCACCGGTGGTTCGCCGCGCAGCGGCAGCAGCGTCCACGCCAGTTCCGCCGCGTGCGCAGCCATGTGCGCGACGCGATACGGCACGGTGCGCGTCGGCGGCGGCAGTCCGAGCCGGCGGAAGGTTTCGGCGAGAAAGTCCTGCATCACCACGGGTTCGCCGTGACTGAGGTTGAATGCGCCCACCGCGTCGGCTCGCTGCGCGGCGCGCAGCATGTAGTCGACCAGCGCGTCGACGCTGATCAGATCGCCGACCGCAGGCGCGGCATCGCGGACGATCTTCGGCAGTTTGCCGCGCTTCGCTGCGGCGAGTAGTCGCGGGAACAGCACGGTGTCGCCGGGCCCGAACACTGCGCGCGGGCGCAGGATCGTCCAGGCGCCTTCGTACGCGCGCACCAGCGTTTCGCCCGCGGCCTTGGTTTCGGCATAGGTATTGGCGAAAACGGGGCCGATGGGGTCGTCTTCGCGCATGCCGAGCTGATCGCGTGGCTGGTAATGCACGGAACTCGACGAGATGTACACCAGCTTCGGCGATCCGTGCGTGCGGCACCACGCGACCACGTTGCGCGTCGCGTCGACGTTGTGACGCAGATAGTCGCGACGCGGCGCGAACGGCGACGATAGTGCGGCGGCGTGGATCACCACATCGGGCGAAAAATCGAGTGAGAAAGGCTGCGACAGATCCACCGCGCGATAGTCGGCGTCTGCCAGTTCGCGTCGGCCGATGCCGAGCAGCTCCAGCCCCGGCGTTCCACGGAAACGCTGCATGAAACGTGCGCCGATGAAGCCGGAAGCGCCGGTGAGCAGGAGTTTCATGGCGTGCCCCGCATCGCTGGCGGCAGCCGCGCATAGCTGTCCGCGCAGTGCGAAGGCAGCACGCGACGACTGTCGTCGATGCCGTCGAGCACGCGCTGCAGCTTCGACAGCGTGTCGCACTGCGCGCGCCAGTCGTCGGCGAGAAAGCGCGTCGGCCACGCCGATTCGGACGCATGGCCGTCGCGGCCGATGCGCCAGGTGGCGTCTGCTGCGAGCAGATATTCGCGATCGTCATCGTGGCGCAGCAGCAGGCCGTATTGCCCGCGCGCATGACCGGGCAGCGGTACGGCGTAGAGACTGCCATCGCCGAGCAGATCGTGGCCTTCGCCGAGTTCCCGCCACGCATGCGGCAATGCGCACGTCGACAAGGCTTCAATGCTGCGATGGCGGATGTCGAAATCATCGGGCAGCAGATCGAGCAGGGTCGCCTTGCGAAGTCGCGCGATCCTGCCCATGCCGCGCGCGCCGCGCAGTGCAGCGTCGCTGCACCAGATCGCGGCGCGCGGAAGATCGCGCAGACCGGCGATGTGGTCGGCATGCAGATGCGAGGCGAACACACCGCGTACCTCGTGCATCGCGATGCCGTGACGCGCGAGCTGCGGCTGCAGGCATTCGTCGTCGGGCAACGTCACCGGCGTGGTCCAGCGGTAGAGTTTCTCGGGCAGGCGCGCGGTTGCGCGCGTGAAGTGTTCGGAATAGCCGGTGTCGAACAGCAAAGCGCCGGCATCGGGATGACGGATCAGACCGACCAGCGCCGGGAACACGCCGATGCGCCACGCGCCGCCGCGCAAGGCGAGACATTCCGGATGCGTGCAATGACCGACACGCAGCATTGTCAGCGTCGTGCGCGGAAATGCAGGAGCGGCTTTCGCGCTCACAGCCGCAGCACCGCGCCGCCCAGAGTGACGCCAGCGGCGGTGCCGATCAGCAGAGCGGTGTCCCCGGCGACGAGGCGGCGATTCGCCAGCGCGTGATGCAGTGCGGTCGGCAGCGATGCCGAGACCTGATTGCCGTGCGTCGCGAAGATGTCTTCGACGCACTCGCGCGGCACGCCGAGGCGCTTGAATACGTGCTGCATGCCGAGCATCGAGGCCTGATGCGGCACCACGCGCCGGATCTCGGAAAGTTCCATTCCGGCATCGCACAGCAGTTCGTCGACGAAGCGATCGAAGTGTTCCGCCGCCACGCGGTAGAGCCGCTTGCCGTCCATGCGGAAGTTGCAGACGTCGCGATAGTCGCCGTCGTACCGCGAGGGCGGCAGCCGCGAGCCGCCGCCGGGAATTTCGCAGGCATGCGCGGCTTCCGACCAGGTTTCGAAGCGCGCGGCGAGCAGTGCGGGGCCATCGTCGCTGTCGCATGAAGACGGCACTGTTGACGCCAGCACCGCCGCCGCAGCGCCGTCGCCGAACAGGCCGAACGTGTCGAGATCGCGTTCATCCAGCGCGCGTGATGCAAGGTCGCAGGACACCAGCAGCACGCGACGGTAGCGCCCGCTCTGCAGCAGCGAGGCGATGAGATCCAGGCCCATCAGAAAACCGATGCAACTGGCGTTGATGTCGAACGCGGGCACTTTGCGCAGACCAAGCGCGCGGTGCAGCAATGCGGCGTTGCAGGGCATGGCCTGGTCGTGGCTGGCGTTGGCGCAGATCACGGCATCGATGCTTTCGATCGGAACGCCTGCGGCCGACAGCGCGGCATGCGCGGCTTCCGCCGACACTTCGGCCGCGTTGCGCTGCGGTTCCACGCCACGACGGGCCACGCCGGTACGCGCGTGCACCGTGCCGGCTGCGAGACCCAGTCGCGCGTCGAGGGTGTCGCTGTCCACCCATGCCTCAGGCGTCGACAGGCCGGTGCCGAGGATGCGCAGTGGACGGGGAAGGTTCGCAGTCATGACGATTCGTATCGGGCTCAGCGCGCAATGTAGCGATTCGGTGCGCGTTGCGCGCGGTCGCGATGCGGGTTGCGGCCTGCGATACCGTCCAGCGATCGCTGTGCGACTCAGTGGTTGCCGTTGAACAGCTCGCGACCGATCAGCATCCGCCGGATCTCGTTGGTGCCCGCACCGATGGCGTACAGCTTCGCGTCGCGCAACAGTCGGCCGGTCGGATATTCGTTGATGTAGCCGTTGCCGCCGAGGCTCTGGATGGCTTCCAGCGCCACCTGCACTGCCGAGTCGGAGGCGTGCAGAAGGCAGCTCGCGGCGTCGATCCGCGATTTGTGGCCGGCGTCGTAATCGCGCGCGACCTGATAGGCGAACGCGCGCGAGGATTGCAGCGCCGTGTACATGTCGGCGATCTTGGCCTGCATGATGCCGAAGGTGCCGATCGCCACGTCGAACTGCTTGCGCTCGCGCACGTAGGGCAGGGCGATATCCATCGCCGCCTGCATCAGGCCGAGCGGGCCGCCGCTGAGCACCAGGCGTTCGGTGTTCAGGCCGCTCATCAGCACCTTCACGCCCTGGTGGACCTGGCCGAGCACGTTTTCGGCCGGGATCTCGCAGTTCTGGAAGACCAGTTCGCAGGTATTGCTGCCGCGCATGCCCAGCTTGTCGAGTTTCTGCGCGGTGCTGAATCCCGGCATGCCCTTTTCGACGATGAAGGCGGTCATGCACTGGCTGCCCGCATCCTTGCCGGCGGTGCGCATGTAGACCACCAGCACGTCGGCTTCGGGGCCGTTGGTGATCCACATCTTGTTGCCGTTCGCGACCCATGTATCGCCATGCAGCTCGGCGCGACAGCTCATCGAGCCGACCACGTCGGAGCCGGCGCCCGGTTCGCTCATCGCCAGCGCGCCCTTCCA
>CAZGBA010000113.1:0-12029 GCA_964523435.1 uncultured Xanthomonas sp. | reverse complement strand
CGGACAGGCCGGGCGCGCCTGCGGATTCGCCCTCGAATACGGTGCCGTCTTCGAGGACAAGGATTGCGGTTTCGGTCACGTGGTTCGCCTATGTCGGGCTACATCAGGTTGCACAAAGCCTCGGGCGCGGTGTCTAACCGGTCCGGGGCGTGAGGGAATCAGGCGAGCGGGAATTGTACCGACGCGCCCCCCCCTTCGCCAGCGGAATTTCGCGCGGCGGATTGACAGGTGGCGCCGTTGGGGCAGCGGGAAAGGCGGTCAGCCTTGTCGATGCCATCGCCGGGACCAAACCAGGACCCTGACCGGAGCCGGGGTCCTGAATGGACACGGACGCTATCGGCCAATGCTCATGGCGTGGCGTTCAACGTTTGCAGCGCGTTGATGATGCCGGTGCCGCTCATGGTCGGCGGCGGCGGTGCGAAAGGCTTGGTGTTGGCCTTGATGATCGCCTCGCAGACCCCGGGCGTACAGTCCGGGCTGGGCTTGGAGTGCATCATCGCGACCAGGCCAGCGACGTGCGGGGCCGCCATCGAGGTGCCGTTGTAGAACATGTAGTTGTCTGCCCCCGGAACGGTGGTGCCGGTATTCAGGGTCGATGCGATCCCGACACCCGGCGCGGAGACATCGACATTCGTCCCGTAATTCGAGAAGGCCGCTCTTTTCGCCGCCGAATCCGAAGCGCCGACCACGATCAGCCCACCGCCCTGGCAACCGGCTGGCGTGAACCCGGAAGTATTGGCATTGCTGTTGCCTGCTGCCACCACCACCGTGGTACCGCGGTTGAGGGCGGCGCTGATCGCCATTTGCATGGCCGAGCCTGATGCACAGACGCCACTACCGCCAAGGCTCATATTGATGACGCTCGCCCGGTTGGCGCCGACCGCCGGCACACCCGCCACCATGCCACCGGACGACCAGGTGATGGCATCGACGATATCGGCGAGCGTCCCGCCGCATCGACCGAGCGCACGCACCGCCAGCACCTTGGCGTTGAAGGCCATGCCGGCGACGCCGATCGCGTTGTTGGTCACCGCCGCCACCGTGCCGGACACGTGGGTGCCATGCCAAGTCGAGAAAGTGGCCGGGGAACCGGCATAGCATTGACCCGCCGGCGCCCAGTCGCCCGGGTCCAGCGCGCTGGCGTCGCGACCGTTGCCATCGTTGGCGAAGGTCGCGTTCGAAACAAAGTCGTAACCGTTGATGATATTGGCGTTGAGATCGACATGCGGACGGTAGCCGGTGTCGATCACCGCCACGATCTTGCCGGCGCCGCGGAAACCCGTGTCCCAGGCCAGATTCGCGTTGCTGCCGCCGATTCCGTTCTGAAGGTTGTACTGGCTGCCGAAATACGCATCGTTTGGCGTCAGCGACGGATAAAAGCGGGCGTTGGGTTCGATATAGGTCACGTCTGGGTCCGCAGCGATTTGCCGCATCAATGTTTCCGCTTCAAGCCTGTCGAGCGGGCGATCGGTGGTGACGAGTTCGGAGCCGATGCCGAGCGTACGTTCATGGTGCAATCCGAGTGTACTGGCATGACCGAAAGCGCCGGACGCGGCGCGATCAAGCGACTGCTGCATGACTGCGGCATTGCGCTTGATGGCACTTCCCGCACGGTAAGTGACGATGAAACCGTCGACGGGTTCTTTGTTGCTGAGTGTAGAGAGGTTGATGCGTTCCGTGGCGAATGCTGGAACCGACAGGGCGGCAACGGACAATGCGAGGGCGAGGGCCTGACGCTGCAGGCGCGTGTTATTCGATGACATTGCGAAATCTCCTTATTTCGTTCGATGGCATTGGCGCAGTGCGGCAATGCGATTCCCGGCCGTCGATCCAGCGACGGAAGGCAGTGCAGCGACTTCGACGAGTGCGAGAGCCTCGGCTTGGCGATACTGCGGACGCATCATGCGCCCATGCCGAAGTTGCTCCCGGGGTCAGCGGGTGTCAATGACACCGATCACGATTCCGCATCTCGCTCATCGCAACAGGCGGTCTTCTTCATGGGGAAATGCGACCGGCATCCACGTGCGGACGCACGCGAACGCAAAGCTGAATGGATCACGGCGACGGTGCCGACGCCGAAAGCACTCTGCCCATTCGGCTGATGTCGATCTCGGCGATCGCGGCGGCGAATGCCCCGGCATCGAGCCCCGCGTCGAATCCGATCCGGAAATGCACCTCGCCGGCAGGCGTGCGCGAGGAATGGATCGACGACAGGCTGATGCCGTGACGTTCGAACACCTGCAGCAGCGCTCTCAGCGCGCCCGGGCTGTCTTCCGGCAAGTGCACGCTGATCGATATGCGCTCGACCAGATCGGCGAGCAGATAACCCACCCGCTCGAACGTGTGATTGCTGACGGCCAGCGTCGCCGCATCGAAATGCGCGCGATTGTCCTGAAGAAACCGTGCGCGGAAACCCGCCCGTGCGGCATCGTCGCCCCGCGCGATCAGATCGCGCAGCGCGGACAATTCGCCGACCAGACTGTCCAGCATCTCCAGCGCATACGGATTGCCGAACTGGATGTCTTCGTAGATCTGCGGGTTGAGCGACAGGATGCGGGTGATCACCGCGATATCCAGCTCGAAGGACGCGGATCGCAGCGGCAGCAGTGCCGATGGCGGTCCGAGATGTTGCGCATGGCTGCGAAGCACGCCGGCTTCCGCGAGATGGGTGGCGTGAACCATCGCTTGGATCAGGGCCATCGCGCGATCGTGGTATTCGGGCGCGACCCGCACGCATTCGGCCTGCAGCGCATCGAAGAGCATTTGCAGCCAGTCGCGCCAGAGATCCAGGCGCGCTTCGCAGATCACCAGCACCTTGCCCTTCAAGGTCGGCGCTTTCGGGGGCGCGGTCATCGGATGCAGGCCGACGACCTCCGCCTGCGATCGCAGCATCGCCGCCACCGGCGCCTGCTTGATCGAGGTGATGTCCAGCCACAATCGGCCGCGTTCGCGGCCCGCCGACCGGCGCAGGCAGTCATCGATGATCATTTCGGTACTGCGGATCGGCGCTGCGAACAGCAGCACATCGGCGTCGCCCAGCAGACGTTCGAGCGTGTCGCTGTCCGCCGCCGCCGGATCGTGGCCCAACACCCGCAGTCGCATGCGCTCCTCGAAGAATCGTCGCAGCCAGCGGCCATAGGCGCCTTCGCTGCCGACGATGCCGATCACAGGCTGTCGCGTCATCGCATCGTCTCCCTTGCGGCGGTCACGTGCAGGTTCAATCGAGCAGATCGCGCAGCCGGTAATTGCCCGGCGCACGCCCGGCGAGCCGGACCGCTGCATGCAGCGCGCCGCGAGCGAAGATGTCACGGTTGGTGGCGCGGTGGATCAGTTCGATCCGCTCGCCCTGCCCTGCGAACTGCACCACATGCTCGCCGACGATATCGCCGGCGCGGAGGCTGGCGTAGCGCGGTACGGCGCCGCCGCGCTTGGCGGCCTCACCAAGCGCGAGCGCGGTACCCGAAGGCGCATCGAGCTTGTGGGTGTGGTGGGATTCGACGATGTCGCAATCCCAGGCATGCAGCGCGGCGGCGGCGCGTTCGACCAGATCCTCCAGCACCGCAATGCCGAGGCTGAAATTGGCGGCCCAGAGCACCGGAATCTGGCTGGATGCGCTGCGCACCATTGCGCGCTGCTGCGAAGCCAATCCGGTCGTACCGGACACGAAGGCCGCTCCGCGTGCCGCACACAGCGACAGAATGGCGTCGACACCGGCCGGAAGGCTGAAATCGATCGCGACATCGAAATCCGGGGCACGCTCGATCCGATCCAGCGGATGGAAGGGCTGGCCCAGCAGCGCAGTATCGGCGGATGGCCGCGCCACCGATGCAACAATGATCAGGTCTTCACGCTCGGCAGCGAGGCGCAGCAGGGCCTGGCCCATGCGGCCGCTTGCGCCGTGGATGAGGACTCGGACGGGAGCGGACATGCAGCCTCTTCGATGCACGAATGACGGGGCATGCAGCATACCCGAGCCGCCGCCCGCCCCACCGCTGACGTCATCCGGGCACTTCTCACAAAGAAACCCCGGCCGAAGCCGGGGTCTCGTACTACGAACGTTGGGGCATCAACGCTGATGAATGATCAGCAGGGCGCGTTCTGCACGGCCGTAAACGCGTTGATGATGCCAGTGCCCATGGTGCCGACCGGAGGTGCGGGGACGGCGAACGGCTTGATCCAGGTCTTGATCAGCGTTTCGATCCGCGCTGGCGAGCAGTCGACGGTAGGTCTGGATTGCATCAACGCGACCAAACCGGCCACATGCGGCGACGCCATCGAGGTGCCGCTGTAGTACACGTAGTTGTCGGCGCCCGGCACAGTGGTGCCGGCGTTGAGCGTCGAGGCGATGCTCACGCCCGGCGCGGAGACATCGACGAGTGCACCGTAGTTCGAGAAGCTCGCTTTTTTGGCGAGCGAATCGGTCGCACCGACCACGATCAGGCCGTTCGTGGTGCCGCCCGGACCAGGACAGCCCGCAGGCGTGAAACCGCTCACGTTGGCGTTGCTGTTGCCGGCCGCCACCACCACCGTGGTACCACGGCTGATCGCGCCATTGATCGCGAGATTCATCGCCGACGCCGCCGTACACACGCCACCGCCGCCCAGGCTCATATTGATGACATGAGCCTTGTTGGCACCAACTGCCGGCACGCCAGCGACCACGCCGCCCGACGACCAGGTGATGGCATCGGCGATATCGGCCAGCGTACCGCCGCAGCGGCCCAGCGCGCGCACCGCCAGCACTTTGGCCTTGAACGCCATACCCGCCACACCGGCGGCATTGTTGGTCACCGCCGCCACAGTGCCGGCGACGTGGGTGCCATGCCAGCTGGAGTTGCTGGCCGGGGAACCGGCGTAGCACTGCCCCGCGACGGTCCAGTCGCCCGGATCCAGCGCGCTGGCATCGCGACCATTGCTGTCGTTGGCGGTGGCGACATTGGTGATGAAGTCGTAACCGTTGATGACGTTGGCATTCAGATCCACGTGCGGGCGGTAGCCGGTATCGATCACTGCAACGATCTTGCCCGCACCGAGAAAACCGAGGTTCCACGCCTGGTCGGCATTGCTGCCGCCGACGCCGCTCTGGAAGCCGTACTGCAGGTTGAAGAACGTATCGTTGGGGGTCAGGTTCGGATACAAGTGGATATTCGGCTCGACGAATTCCACATCTGGATTGGTTGCGATCTGGCGCATCAGCGTTTCGGCTTCTGCGCGATCCAACGGGCGGCTGGCCTGGACCAGTTCCGAACCGATACCGAGCGTACGATCGTGTTTGAGCGTGAGCGATTTTGCGCGCCCGAACGCAGTCGATGCGGCCTGGTCGAGCGAACGCTGTTGCGTCGCAACACTGAGCTTGCTCGAGCTGCCCTTGCGATAAGTGACGATGAAGCCGTCGACGGGTTCATTGTTGCTGAGGCCGCTGGTTTCCACACGGCCCGCAGCGAGCGCACTGCCGGAAAGAACAGCAGCGGACACGGCGAGTACCAGCGCACGGCGGCGCAGAAGCGAGTTCCTGGATGACATTATGAAATCTCCTTATTTCATTGAAATGCCGCAGCTGCGGCAGGAATGTCCTGTTCCCTGGGCGACCTGCCACCAACCTCACAAGAGAGCTCGGGCCGGACACGTTGTGGGCACGTCTTGTGCCCGCTCACACCATGCAATCCGCAGATGACTGCGTCAATACGATGAGAATCCAAATCGTGTCCGCTAGCGTGACGACGATCCACGCATTGGAAAAATCAATCATCGCTGTAGCGCGTACGCGTGCCTGATATCGAACGCGATTGCGCAGTCTTTCGGGAGCACGCATCCTTGACGCCACGCAAAACAAAAGACCCCGGCCGGAGCCGGGGTCCATGTTGCGACGGGATGGAACCCCGCGATTACGGTGTGGCGAGGATCGTCTTCTGCGCATTGATGATGCCGGTACCGAGCGGACCCGGCGCCGGCACCGCGCCGAACGGCTTGATGTTGGCCTTGATGATGGTCTCGGCCTGCGCCGGCGTACGGTCGACGCTGGGCTTGGAGTGCATCATCGCGACCAGACCGGCCACGTGCGGTGACGACATCGAGGTGCCGCTGTAATACACGTAGTTGTCGGCGCCCGGCACAGTGGTGCCGGCATTCAGGGTGGAAGCGATGCTCACGCCCGGAGCCGACACATCGACGCGCGCGCCATAGTTCGAGAACGATGCCTTTCTCGCCGTGGAATCGGTCGCACCGACCACGATCAGACCGTTCGTGGCGAGGCCCCCGGGACCAGGACAGCCCGCAGGCGTGAAACCGCTCACGTTGGCGTTGCTGTTACCGGCCGCCACCACCACCGTGGTACCGCGAGCAATCGCGCCATTGATCGCGACATTGATCGCCGACGCCGCCGTACACGCACCGCCACCGCCCAGACTCATGTTGATGACGTGAGCCTTGTTGGCACCGACCGCCGGCACACCAGCGACCGCGCCGCCCGACGACCAGGTGATGGCATCGGCGATGTCGGCATAGGTACCGCCGCAGCGGCCCAGCGCGCGCACCGCCAGCACTTTGGCGTTGAACGCCATGCCGGCCACGCCAGCGGCATTGCCGGTCACCGCTGCCACCGTGCCGGCGACGTGGGTGCCATGCCAGCTGGAGTTGCTGGCCGGGGAACCGGCGTAGCACTGCCCCGCAACGGTCCAGTCGCCCGGATCCAGCGCGCTGGCATCGCGACCATTGCCATCATTGGCGGTGGCGACGTTGGTGATGAAGTCGTAGCCGTTGATGATGTTGGCGGCCAGATCGACGTGCGGGCGGTAACCCGTATCGATCACCGCAACGATCTTGCCGGCACCGCGGAAGCCCGTATCCCAGGCGAGATTGGCGTTGCTGCCGCCGACGCCGTTCTGGAAACCGTACTGCAGCGAGTAGAAAGTGTCATTGGGGGTGAGAGTCGGATACACGCGCAGATTCGGTTCGACGAATTCCACGTCCGGATTGGTGGCGATCTGACGCATCAGGGTTTCGGCTTCGGTGCGATCCAGCGGGCGATCGGCCTGGACCAGTTCGGCGCCGATGCCGAGCGTGCGCTCATGCTTGAGGTTGAGCGCCTTGGCGCGACCGAATGCGGTCGAGGCCGCCTGGTCGAGCGAACGCTGCTGGGTGGCCACGCTGAGCTTGCTTGCGCTGCCGTCGCGATAGCGGACGATGAAGCCGTTGACGGGTCCGCTGGTTTCGAGGCCGCTGATGCTCACGCGGTCCGCCGCCATCGCAGCGCCGGAGAGGAAAACAGCCGACACAGCGAGTGCGAGCGCCCGGCGATGCAGACGCGAGTTCTTGGATGACATTGTGAAATCTCCATATTTCGATCGAAATGCCGCTGATGCGGCAGGAATGTCCTGTCCCTGAACGACCTGCCCCCAACGTCAGGGTCGAGCCCGGATCGGACACGGTACGGGCACAGTCTGTGCCCGGCCGCTACCTTGCAATCCGGAAATGACGGCGTCAATACAGTCGGATGCGAAATCGTGTTCGATAGCGTGACGACGATCAGCAGATCGAAAAACATTAACAAAACCGTTTGAACATCAGAATCGGCGAACAGAAAAAAACTGTTAATTCAATGCAGGGAATATTATCTGCACGATTGCAGTCGACAAAACTGCAATCGACTGGCCGAATGCATCTGCCAGCCAGTGCTTTAACGGAACGGCAACAATGCCGCGCGGCAGCATCCGCATGCGGACGGAAAAACCGTCATTCCGATTCAGAGAACGACACTCACGCGAATGTGGTCGGTCAAAACCGCAATCGGCTGACCGAAAGAATCGGCCAGCCGACGCGTTAACGCAATGGCAACAATGCTGCGTTGCGGAAGCGAATCATCAAGGCGTCGCGTCCAGCGCCTTTCTCGCATTGAGGCGTCCCCATCCGATGTAGTACTGCACCGGCCCCATGAACAGGTCGGAATTGGTTTTCAGAATCGACTCGCAGACCGACGGCGCACAGTCGGCGCTCGGCTTGGACATCATCATCGCGACCACACCGGCGACATGCGGCGCCGACATCGATGTGCCGCTGAGATAGGCATAGGCCGCCGCGCCGGGCGACGATGCGCCGGCGTTGTAGGTCGATGCGATGCTGTAGCCGGGCGCCGAGAGATCCACGCCATTGCCATAATTCGAGAAGGACTCTTTCTGCCCGTAAAAGCTGCCGGTATGGCTGTGCGTCGCGACCACGATGACGTTCGCGCAGCTGGCTGGAGTAAAACCCGAAACGTTGGCGTTGCTGTTGCCCGCCGCGACCACAACGGCCGTACCGCGACCGACCGCGCCATTGATCGCATTCTGCATGACCGCGCTGCAGACACCGGCACCGCCGAGGCTCATATTGATGACATTGGCGCGGTTCCCGCCCACGGCCGGAACGCCTGCCACAGCGCCGCCCGATGCCCAGGTCACGGCGTCCGCGATATCCGCGATCGTGCCGCCGCAGCGCCCCAGCGCACGCACCGGCAGAATGCGCGCGTTGAACGCCATGCCGGCGACGCCTGTCGCATTGTGGGTCACCGCTGCGGCGATACCGGCAACGTGCGTCCCATGCCAGCTGGAACTCAGGGTCGGCGAGCCGGCATAGCATTGATTCGCGGCGACCCAATCGCCGGGATCGGCCGGATTGCTGTCGCGCCCGCCGCCATCGTTCGCCATGAACGTATTGCTGATGAAATCGTAGCCGCCCGCGATGACGTTTGCATTGAGATCCGGGTGACTGGTGATGCCGGTATCGATGACCGCAATGATCTTGCCCTGGCCGCGATAGCCGCGATCCCACGCCTGCGTGGCGTAGGTGTTCTCGCCCACGCTGCCAAGATTGGTCTGCAGGTTGAAGTAGGTGTCGTTCGGCGTGAAATCCGCGCGCAGACGGATATTCGCCTCGACATACTCCACATCGGGATCGAGCGCGATCTGCCGCATCAGCCGTTCCGCATCCGCGCGGTCGAGTCTGCGATCCACGGCGATGAGTTCGGCGCCGATGCCGAGGGTGCGTTCGCGACGCAGCCTCGGCGCGGCGCTGCGACCGAAGACGGATGCCACGGCGCCTCCGAGCGAACGCTGCATCAACGCCGAATCCGATCGAAGCAGACTGCCGTTGCGATAACCGACGATGAAACCGTCGGCGGGGTCGTATTCGCTGAGCGGCGACAGATGAACGCGCCCGGCGGCAAATGCGGGGGCAGCGAAGACCGCTGCGGACAATGCGGAAGCGACGGCGAGCCGGCGCACGCGACGAGAATCGGATGACATGAGGAATCTCCTTGGTCCTGTGGGCGAACCCGACCCGCAGCCGACAGCGTCGGCAACATCGGGCAAACGCCCGTCTCTCCTGGGTATCGCGCGCCGTCGGGCGCGCGCGACGGCGCACGGTGCGCCGTCGCCGCCAAGCGTCTTACCGGGTACGCGCGATGTCAAACCGCAACGCAGCATCCGGCCCGGATCGTGGGGCGCTCGTGATCGACGCTTGTGACTGGCCTATCGAAGGCGCGAACGTCGCCCCGATCGCGGGATCATCACGAGGTCATCCGCTCCCAGAAGCTTTTCACGCCATCGATGAACGTGCTGGAGCGCGGCGAATGACGGTGCGCACTGTCGCCCACGAAGGTCGCTTCAAACTGTTGCAGCAGCTCGCGCTGCTGCGAGGTCAGATTCACCGGCGTCTCGACCACGACGCGGCAATACAGATCGCCGGTACTGCGGCTGCGCACCGACTTCACGCCTTTCTCACGCAGACGGAAGACCTTGCCGGTCTGGGTTTCCAGCGGGATGCGGATTTCCGCTTCGCCGCCGAGCGTCGGCACGCGCACGGTATCGCCGAGCGCGGCCTGCGAGAAACGGATCGGCACTTCGCAGTGCAGATCGTCACCATCGCGCTGGAAGATCGCGTGTTCGCGCACCCGGATTTCGACATAAAGATCGCCCGAAGCGGCGCCCGCCGGGCCCGCCTCGCCCTCGCCCGCCAGACGGATGCGATCACCGTTGTCCACGCCTGCGGGAATCTTCACCGACAGGACTTTATCTTCTTCGACGCGACCGGCACCGTGGCAGGCTTTGCAGGGATTGCTGAGCTTCTGGCCGCGTCCGCCGCAGGTGGGGCACGGCTGCTGCATCGCGAAGATGCCGCGCTGGAAACGCACCTGCCCGCGTCCCTGGCACGTGCTGCAGGTTTCGATTTTGCCATCTTCAGAACCACTGCCCTTGCACGGGCCGCAGCCGACCATCGTCGGCACTTCGATGCGCTTGTCGACGCCGGCCACCGCGTCTTCGAGATCGAGTTCGATCACATAACCGATATCCGCGCCGCGCCGCGGACCGCGCGCGCCACCACCGGCACCGCCGAAAATATTGCCGAAAATGTCGCCGAAGATATCGTTGATATCGGCTTGGCCATGACCACCGCCGCTGCCCGTGCCGTGCTCGAACGCGGCATGCCCGTGCGCATCGTAAGCGCGGCGCTTGTTGGCATCGGACAGCATTTCGTAGGCTTCCTTGGCCTCCTTGAACGCGGCCTCGGCACCAGCATCGTCCGGATTGCGGTCCGGATGATGCTTCATCGCCAGCCGGCGATAGGCTTTCTTCAGCTCGTCCTCGCTGGCGTTGCGGGCGACGCCCAGGACTTCGTAATAATCGCGTTTGCTCACGGGTCTGCTGCTGCCGGCAAGTCAAAAGTCGAAAGCAAAAAAGTCAAAAAGAACGCGACCGCTCTTTTTGACCTTTGATCTTCGACGATCGAGGGATCGAGGAATCGATAACGGGGTGCCGCCGCATTTGCGTACGGCGGCACCGGTTTACATTACTTCTTGTCTTCGTCGCGCACTTCGGTGAATTCGGCGTCGACGACATCGTCGTTCTTCGCCGAAGACGCGCCGGGGCCGGCATCGCCGCCGGGCGCCTGACCCGCATTGGTGGCGGCCATCAGCGACTGCACGACTTCTTCCAGCGCCTTCGACTTCGCTTCGATCTGGACCTTGTCGTCGCCCTTCATCGCGGTTTCGACTTCGGCGATCGCGCCTTCCGCGCGACCGATCAACTCGCCCGGCAGTTTGTCGCCGTTGTCCTTGATCGCGCTGCGGGTGGCGTGGATGAGGGCGTCGGCCTGATTGCGGGCCTGCACCAGCTCATGGAACCGCTTGTCGTCTTCGCGATGCGATTCGGCGTCCTGCACCATCCGCTGGATTTCGTCGTCCGACAGGCCCGAACCGGCCTTGATCTCGACCTTCTGTTCCTTGCCGGTCTTCTTGTCCTTGGCGGTGACGTGGACGATGCCGTTGGCGTCGATGTCGAACGACACCTCCACCTGCGGCATGCCGCGCGGCGCCGCATCGATGCCGGTCAGGTCGAACTTGGCCAGCGACTTGTTGAAGCGGGCCTGTTCGCGCTCACCCTGCAGCACGTGCACGGTCACCGCCGACTGGTTGTCGTCGGCAGTGGAGAAGGTCTGCGCGGCCTTGGTCGGGATGGTGGTGTTCTTCTCGATGATCTTGGTGAACACCCCGCCCAGGGTCTCGATGCCCAGGCTCAGCGGGGTCACGTCCAGCAGCAGCACGTCCTTGACGTCGCCGCCCAGCACGCCACCCTGGATCGCGGCACCCAGCGCCACGGCCTCGTCGGGGTTCACGTCCTTGCGCGGCTCCTTGCCGAAGAATTCGGTCACCGCCGCCTGCACCTTGGGCATGCGGGTCTGGCCGCCGACCAGGATCACCTCGCCGATGTCGCTGGCGCGCAGGCCGGCGTCCTTGAGCGCGGTGCGGCACGGCTCGATGGTCTTCTTCACCAGGTCGTCCACCAGCGCCTCGAGCTTGGCCCGGGTCAGCTTGATGGTCAGGTGCTTGGGACCGGAGGCGTCGGCGGTGATGTAGGGCAGGTTGACTTCGGTCTGCTGGGCACTGGAAAGCTCGATCTTGGCGCGCTCGGCCGCATCCTTCAGGCGCTGCAGGGCCAGCGGGTCCTTGCGCAGGTCGATACCCTGGTCCTTCTGGAACTCCTCGACCAGATAGTCGA
>CAZGBA010000112.1:0-12140 GCA_964523435.1 uncultured Xanthomonas sp. | reverse complement strand
GTTGGCGATGAACACCACGCTGCGGCCGACCAGCTTTTCCGGTTCGCCGTAGCTGCCGCGGATGCCCGAGAAAATCTGCCGCTTGCCCAGCTCGCCCGCGTCCAGCTCGAAACGCAGCAGCTTGTCTGAGCCCTCGACGAATTCGCATACAAGCACCTTGCCGATGCGCAGATCGAGCTTGGCGAAATCGTCGATGCCGATGAACCCGCCCGTTGCGGCCTCGGCCTTCGCCACTTCGCTCTTCGCCGCATTGCTCTTCGTAGGAGCGGCTTTAGCCGCGAGCTTTGCTTCCGAATCCGCAGGCTTCGCGGCTGAAGCCGCTCCTACAACAGCGGCATCGGTGGGCTTCATCGATTCTTTGGAGGCTTCGGTCATGGCTTCGATCTGTTTGGGGTCGATTCGGGCGAATAGCTCTACGAAGGGTTCTATCCGATCGGTCGTGCGCAGGAGATCGTCCCATGTCGGCGCGCGGTCGAGCCCGAACTGACGGAGTGCCTTCGTGCAGAGCTGCGGACAGATGGGATATAGACAGATCGCCATTCCATAAAAAGCACGCATGATTTCCGAAGCGACGGCGTGCAACTGCGAATGTTTGGCTGGGTCCTTGGCGAGAGCCCATGGCTTCTCTTCGTCCCAGATCCGATTCCAGTCGTCCGCAGTCGCCATGATGGTGCGCGCGGCGAAAGCGAAATTGCCTTCCTCGTAATTGCGGCGAACATGCGGGGCATCTTGGACGATCTGGTGGTCCAGCAGCAGTGTCATGCCCAAGAACCGCGTTGCGTCCTGTGGGTACAGCCTGCCATCGAAAAGCCGAGTGATGAAACCGGATGCACGACTCGCGATATTCACGAACTTACCCACCAGATCGCTATTCACCCGCGCAACGAAATCGGTGAGATTCAAATCCAGATCGTCCACGCCGCCCGACGACTTCGCCGCGTAGTAATACCGCAGCGCTTCCGGCGGCAGTCCGGCATCGAGATAGGTTTTCGCCAATACAAACGTGCCACGCGACTTCGACATCTTGGCGCCGTCGACCGTGAGATATCCATTCACATGCAGCCGCGTCGGCGTGCGGAAACCCGAGCCCTGCAGCACTGCAGGCCAGAACAATCCGTGGAAATTCACGATGTCCTTGCCGATGAAATGATGCAGCTCGGCGTCGCTGCCGGGCTTCGTGAACGCATCGAAGTCGTAGCCCTTCGCATCGCACAGCGCCTTGAAGCTGCTGAGGTAGCCGATGGGAGCGTCCAGCCAGACGTAGAAATACTTGCCGGGCTGGCCGGGAATCTCGAAACCGAAATACGGCGCATCGCGGGAGATGTCCCACGGGCGCAGGCCGCCGTCGGAGTCCAGCCATTCCTGCAGCTTGGCCTTCATGCCCGGCACCATCACGGGACCAGCCAGCCATTCGCGCAGGAAATCGCTGAACTGCCCCAGCTCGAAGAAGAAATGTTCCGACTCGCGCATTTCCGGCGTGACGCCGCTGATGACCGAGCGCGGCTCCTTCAGATCGGTCGGCGCGTAGGTGGCGCCGCAGTGTTCGCAGTTGTCGCCGTACTGGTCGGGCGTGCCGCAGTTCGGGCAGATGCCCTTGATGTAGCGGTCGGGCAGGAACATGCCCTTGGCCGGGTCGTAGAACTGCTGCACCGAGCGCCGGCCGATGTGGCCGTTGGCGTCGAGCCGGGCGTAGATCGCCTCGGTGATCGCGCGGTTGCCGGCGGAGTGGGTGGAGTCGTAGTGGTCGTAGATCACGCCGAACGCGGCGAAATCGCGCACGTGCGCGGCCTGGATGTCGGCGATGAAGGCTTCCGGCGTGGTGCCGGCCTTTTCGGCGGCCAACATGATCGGCGTGCCGTGGGTGTCGTCGGCGCAGACGAAGTGGACGGTGTCGCCCGACATGCGCCGCGCCCGCACCCAGATATCGGCCTGGATGTAGCCCACCAGATGGCCAAGATGGATCTGGCCGTTGGCGTAGGGCAGGGCGTTGGTGACGAGCGCGGAACGGGTCATGGGCGGGGCGGACCAGCGGTGGAAACGGCCGGCGATTATCGCATGCGCCGCTACGGCGACTCCCGCAGCCAGGTCTGGGTGCGGCCGAGCAGCGCCAGGCCGAGGAAACCGCGCACTTCAAGTTTCCTGCCGCCAGCGATCGGCGTCATCTTCACCGAGTATTCCTTGCCGTTCTCGGGATCGAGAATCCGGCCGCCGCCCCAGACCTTGCCCTGCGGTTTGAGCCCCCAGGCGATGGTCATGCCGAGGATCGGCTGGTTGTGGCGTGCGCCGCTGCAGTCGTCGCAGAGCGGGTTCGGGCCGTCGCTGGTGTCGATCAGACGGACGATCTTCGCCGACAGCGTGCCGTTGCCGGCTTCGGAGACTTCGATCACCGCCTTCGGCTTGCCGGTGGCGTCGTCGATGCTGCGCCATCGGCCGAGCGGGGTGTTCTGGGCCAGAGCGTTCAGCGGCAAGAGGCAGAACAGAGCTGTTGCGATAAACGGCCTGTTGAGCATGGCGTTGGTCCAGGTGGCGTCTGGAAAGCTGAAACGAAACGGCCCGCGATGCAATTGCGATCGTGGGCCGTCGTGGTCTATCGCCGGGAGATCAGTTCTCGCGGGTCCAGGTCTGATGCTTGCAGATCGGGCCGAGGCAGCCGGAGACTTGCAGCTTGCTGCCGTTGGCCTGCAGTTCGGCCTTCGACGAGTAGGTCTTGCCGTTCGACAGCTTCAGGACCGAACCGCTGGAGAAGGTGCCGTCGCCATTCGGCTTCTGGCCCCACATGATCACCATGCCCTTGATCGGTTTGCCCTTCTTGTCGCCCTTGCAGTCGGTGCAGACGGCGTTGGGGGCGAACAGGGTATCGAGGACCTTGGCCGCATAGGTGCCGCCTTTGGCTTCGTACACTTCGACGATGAGTCGCGGCTTGCCGGTTTCCTCGTCGTAGGTTTTCCATTGGCCGGCCGGCGAAGCGTTCTGGGCCGACGCGACGAAGGTCGCGGCCAGCATCGGCAGCGCGAGCAGTGTCATGAGTGATTTGATGCGCATCTTTCCCCTCCCAGGGCATGGATCTTGTTGTCGAAGCCCGGCAAGGCGGGAGCCGCGCCGGGGCAGGTCTTTATACCGCATCCGGGGTGGTATGGAAGCTGCGTTCGGGGCGGAATTCAGCGTCGCGATGCGTTGCCCTGATCGGCAAACGAAAAAGCCCGGCTTGCGCCGGGCTCTTTCTTCTTGCGGATGCGGCTTGTATTACTTGAACTTGTACTGCAACTGCGCCGAGATCTCGCGACCGACCGGGCTGTATCCGCGCCAGAAGTACGGGTAGCTGTTGAAGCCGCTGTCGTCCGGGTGGAAGTTGTTCAGCAGGTTGTTCACGAAGAAGCTGGCGGTCAGCTTGTCGGTGATCTTCTTGCTCGCATTCACGTTCCAGATGAAGTACGGGGCGATACGGGCGGTTTCCTGCCAGTTCGGCAGGCTGCCGTAGCGGGTCATGAACAGGTTCGCTGCCCAGTCGCCCTTGTTCCAGCCGACCGATCCGCGGATACGGCTGCGGAAGTCGAAGTTGCCCGGGTCGTCGCGGAAGTTGCGATCGATCGGATCGGTCGCGAAGGTCTGCGTCTCGTTGCTCAACCGGTGCGACCATTCCATGCTGAAACCATAGTTGCCGAAGCGTTCGGTGTCGAGGCGATACTTCATTGCGGCATCGATACCCGTCACGCGCTCATAGGACTGGTTCACAGGCCCGCTGCGGATTTCGCTGATGCGGTCGGTGGGCTCGCCGATCGCCGGGTTACGGGTCACGCGGCTGATGACCTCTTGGCAGAAGGCCGAGTTGATGTCGAACTGGTAGGGCTGGCGCGTACGCGTCAGACCGGTCCGGCAACCGCCTTCGGCATCCAGAATGAACGTCGACGACAGGTTGGCCACCGCGCCTTCCAGTTTGATGTCGTAATAGTCGATCGAGAGGGACAGCGAGTCCATGATGTCCCACACAAAGCCGGCCGTGAACGACTTGCCGGTTTCTTCTTCGAGCGTAGGCTCGCCCCTGCTCGTCGCGAACATCGAGTAGGTGTAGGTGGCGCCGGCGCAACTCGCCGTGCCCGGAGTGCCGCCGGTCGACAAGCAACGGAAGGTGTCGAGCACACTGCTGAAGCTGCCGCTGCCCTCGTTGTACACGTAGTGCATGTCCGGCGCTTTGAAGCTGGTCGAATAGTTGCTGCGCAGCAGCAGCGAATCGAACGGGCGCCATTCGAGGCCAGCAGCCCAGGTCTTGGCGTCGTCGACATTGGTGATGTCGTCGTATTTGTCGAAGCGGCCCGCCAGACTCATCTTCAGCGATTCGAAGATCGGAATGCTCAACTCGCCGCCGATCGCGTAACGGTCGCGATCGCCGCCGCCGTTGGTGCCGGTGAGGTTGTAGGCCAGACGGTTGGTCGGGAGGATCGCGGCGGGCGACTTCAGATCGTAACCCTGCTGCGTGCCTTCAAGTACCGCAGCGAAACCGATCGGACCGGCCGGCAGTTCAAACAGGTCGCCGCTCAGCACGAAGCTGGCCTGGTTCACCCACGAATGCGATTCGTACTTGAGGATCGTCGACAGAGAGCGGTACTGGGCCGGGGTGAGCGGCGAGTAGAAACGGTCGAGATTGATCAGGTAGCGCGGCGTGCCGGTGGTGTTGAGACGCGGGCCGAAGAAGTAATCGGTGACCGCCGAGCCGTCCAGGCGCGGGCGCGTGCGTGTGGCGTAATAGTCGGCGCGACCGATGGTGAAATCCCAATCGAACCGGTCGGCGAACGTGCCGCGCAGACCGACCGCGAAATCCGCCGATTTTTCGTCGAATTTCTGGTTGGTGCTTTCGATGCCGCCGTATTCCTGCGGCGTGAAAATGCGCTGGACCTGCACGTTGCCGTTGATGCTGGGGTTGGTCGCGAAGATGGTCGAGGTGATACCGACGCCATCGGTGTGCGGGCCGCCGATGAATTCGACGCCGCCGCTCAGTTCCGACTTGGAGTGGAAACCGGTCAGGCTGGCCCAGCCTTCCATGCCGTTGTCGAACTGCCAGGTACCGTAGAGATAGCCGGACAGGTCGTTGTTGCCGTTGGTGATGGACTGGTAGCCGACATCCTTGAAGTAGCCGCAGGCGTTGCCTTGGTTGTAGGGCAGGCCGGTTGATGAGCTGACCGCACGGAATGTCCAGTCGACATACTCCCCGCCGAAGCGTGCGCAGGTACCTGCGGGCGGGGCGATGAACGTGTTCGGCGTATTGGCCGGCAGACCGACCCGGTTGATGCGGATGGCGCCAGCGGGCTGGTTGCCCACGACGGCGGGCGGCAGCGGGTTGTCGTCGCGCGAGTCCATGAAATCGCGCTGGTAGGCGTAGAGCGGTTCGTCGTTGAAGTACTGAAGCGCGTAGGTCAGGCTCCAGTTGTCGCCGGTCTTGCCGCCGACCCACTGCAGATCGGCGAAATCGCCGCCGCCGGTGGTGGTGGTGCCGGTACGCAGCTTGAACACGTCGCCTTCATAGTTCTTCTTCAGGACGATGTTGACGACGCCGGCCACGGCGTCGGAGCCGTAGATCGCCGAAGCGCCGCCGCTGAGGATTTCGACGCGTTCGACCGCTGCGGTCGGAATATTGCCGAAATTCTGGAAGTTGCTCTGGCCGTTGTACGGGAACGGATAGTCCGCGGCACGGCGGCCGTTGATCAGCAGCAGCGTGCGACCCGGGCCGAGGCCGCGCAGATCGATGGGGCTGCCGTTCGGCGTGAAGCCGCCGGCGGAGTTCAGCTCGTTCTGCACTGAGCCGGCGTTCTGGGTGATGGTTTCGAGCGCGTCGGAAACGCTGACGAAGCCTTCTTTCTCAAGCTGTGCGCTCGAGATGACGGTGACCGGCGAAGGTCCTTCGACTTCGGCGCGCTTGATGCGGCTGCCGACGACTTCGATGCGGTCGAGATTCTGCGACGACGTCGTTGTCGTCTGGTCTTCGTCCTGGTCGCCTTCGGTGTTGGTGTCCTGGGCGAGCGCCATGCCCGAGATCAGCAACGTCGACAGGATGGCGGAGGTCAGTTGGCTGCGTCGCAGCCTGAGCTGTGTACGAGAAGTCATGGATTTCCCCGGTGGCAAGTAATTGAGCGAGAGAGACGGCAGATGGCCCCCTGTCGTCCGTGCCTGAACTTAACATGACTTTAACGCCTCTGTCATGTGAGTCGAGTACGGCTGCGGGCAGGATTCCCGGTGCCTGCACCTCGCTTCGGGCTTGTGGCGGCAAAGGGACAGGATCGGCACATCCAATGCGGTCTGGCGACCGGCGGACGGTACGGACACAATGGCGGGATGAAAACATCCGCATTTCCCAGAATTCCGTCCCACGCCGTCCAGCCGGAGCTGTCTCCCTTGCCCCGGATCCGCAACATCATCGCGATCGGGTCGGGCAAGGGCGGGGTCGGCAAATCGACCACCTCTGCCAACCTCGCCGTGGCGCTGGCCGATCTCGGGGCCCGGGTCGGGTTGCTGGACGCCGATATCTACGGCCCGAGCATTCCGACCATGCTGGGCCTGTCGGGCCGACCGGACAGCCCCGACGGCAAGTCGATCATTCCGATGCACGCCCACGGGATCGAGACCATGTCGATCGGCTTCCTGGTCGAACAGGACACGCCGATGATCTGGCGCGGGCCGATGGCGACTTCGGCATTGACCCAACTGCTCAACGAAACCCGCTGGGGCGGCGACGACGGCGACGGTCTGGACATTCTCATCGTCGATCTGCCGCCGGGTACCGGCGACATCCAGCTCACGCTCGCCCAGAAAATTCCGGTCGCGGGCGCGGTGATCGTCACCACGCCGCAGGACGTGGCCACCCTCGATGCCCGCAAGGCCTTGAAGATGTTCGAGAAAGTCCATGTCCCCGTGCTGGGGCTGATCGAAAACATGGCCCAGCACGTCTGCACCAACTGTGGGCACGTCGAGCATCTGTTCGGCAGCGGCGGCGGCGAGCGCATGGCCGCACAGTACGGTGTTCCGCTGCTGGGCTCGCTGCCGCTGGAGATCGCGATCCGCGAGCAGGGCGACGCCGGCACGCCGGTGGTGCGCGCCGCGCCCACATCCGCAGCTGCGCAGGCCTATCGCGATGTCGCGCAGCGCCTGCTCGCCGAGTTGGACAAGCGGCCGCGCGTCAAGACAGGCATCGGCGCGCAGCTCGTCTGAGCGGACGGAACGACTGTCCGTTCGGGCGAGCCGACGGCATCCCGTAGAATGCCGCCCCACACAATGACTGAAAACGGGCCACGGCCCCGGGACGAGTGCATGAGCATCAAGAGCGACCGTTGGATCCGCCGCATGGCCGAGCAGCAGGGCATGATTGAACCGTTCGAGCCCGGCCAGGTCAAACATGCCGCCGATGGCCACCGGATCGTCAGCTACGGCACTTCCAGCTACGGTTACGACGTGCGCTGCGCGCGCGAGTTCAAGATCTTCACCAACATCAACTCGACGATCGTCGATCCCAAGCATTTCGACAGCGGCAGCTTCGTCGACATCACCGCCGACGAATGCATCATTCCGCCGAACTCGTTCGCGCTGGCGCGCACGGTCGAATACTTCCGGATTCCGCGCGACACCCTTGTGGTCTGCCTCGGCAAGAGCACCTACGCGCGCTGCGGCATCATCGTCAACGTGACCCCGCTGGAACCCGAGTGGGAAGGTCACGTCACTCTCGAATTCAGCAACACCACGCCGCTGCCCGCGCGCATCTACGCCAACGAGGGCGTGGCGCAGATGTTGTTCTTCCAGTCGGATGAGGTCTGCGAGACCTCGTACAAGGATCGCGGCGGGAAATACCAGGGCCAGACCGGCGTGACGCTGCCGCGGACGTGAGTCCAGAAGCTGCCCCGTTCGCCGACAGGCTCGCGCAGGTATACGCGCTTCTGCAGCAATCGCGCCTGCTGGAAGCCGGTCATGCGCTGGCCTTGCTGACGCAACAGGCGCCATACGACCCCGCGCTGCATCGCGCCCGCGCGGTCGCGGCGCAGATGGGTGGACAGCTCGATGTCGCGATCGATGCGATGCGCACCGCAGTAGAGCTTGCGCCCGGTGCCGCTGCGCTGCGGGTGGAGCTGGGGCAGTTGCTCGCATCGGCGGAGCGGGTCGACGAAGCGATCGACGCATTCCAGCAGGCGACAACGCAGCAGCCGGAACTGGTCGAAGCCTGGTATTTCATGGGCATGACCTTGTACGGCGCACGTCGCGACGCCGAAGCGCTGCCGGCGCTGGCCCGGGCGAATGCGCTTGCGCCCGATCAGCCGCAGGTCCTGCGCGCCTATGCCGAAACCGAATACGGCCTCGAACATCACGCCGAAGCGCTCGCGCTGTACGAGCGTATCGCTGTCTCCGGTCATCCCCATGATCCGGGGCTGCCGCTGCGGCTGTCGCAGTGCCGGCGTCGGCTGGGCGAGCCGCGGGCGGCGCTGATGATTGTGCGCGCCGGTCTCGAACGTTTTCCCGAATACGCGCCGCTGTGGATGGAACTGGGATGGGTCGGAGAAGACCTCGGCGATGCGACGCAGGCGCAGGATGCGTACGCGCGTGCGCACGCGCTGCAGCCGGAGTGGGCCGATCCGCTCGCCGCATCCATCGCACTGCTGCGTGCGAAAGCGCCAGACGATCTGGTGCGCGATGCCGAAGCGATGCTCGAGCAAGCGAAGATCTCCGAGCATGAGCAGGCCTATCTGCATCACGTGCTCGGCAAGCGCGACGATGCGGCCGGTGCCTACGCCGAGGCGGCCCGGCATTGGTCGACGGCCAACGCGCTGCGGCGGCACGCGGACGGCGGTTTCGATCGCGCCGAGTATTCCGCGAAGATCGAAGCGGCCATCGAAGCATTCACGCCGGATCTGCTGCGATCGCGCAATGCCGGTGCGCTGCAAGACGAGCGCCCCGTATTCGTGCTGGGCATGCCGCGCAGCGGAACGACGCTGGTCGAACAGATCCTCGTGGCGCATCCGCAGGTACACGGCTGCGGCGAATTGACCGGCATCGTTGCCATTGCTCAGGATGCTTTCGAACGCACTGGGCTGCGTTGGCCGCAGGACGCTGCGGGTTTTGATGCCGCATGGTTGCGTCGTCGCGCCGCCGACTATCTGCAGATCGCTGCGAGGCCAGCGCCCGACGGCACGAAGCGTCTGGTCGACAAGCAGCCCTACAATTTCCTGCACATCGGCCTGCTTGCGATGCTGTTCGCCGATGCGCGCATCGTCTGGTGCCGGCGCGACCCGCGCGACATCGCGCTGTCGATCTTCAGCGAAAGCTTTTCGCCGCTGTCCAGCTACGCCACCGATCTCGACGATATCCGTTTCTTCATCGAAGGACAGGAGCGCTTGATGCGCCACTGGCAGTCGGTGTCGCCGCTGCCGATCCTCGAAATGCATTACGAAGATGTCGTCGCCGATACCGGAGCGCAGGCGCGTCGACTGATCGATTTCGCGGGCTTGCCTTGGGATCCTGCATGTCTGGAGTTCCATCGCAGCGGGCGCTCGGTGCAAACGCTGAGTCGCTGGCAGGTGCGTCAACCCGTGCATTCGCGTTCGGTCGGGCGGTGGCGGAATTACCCGCAGTGGTTCGGTGAGGTTTGACTCCTGAGGTCAATCACCAATACTGGCGCGGCCATCCATTCGAGTTTCATTCGTCCCCGGCTCCCTCGCGCGGCAAGACCGAGCGAAGTGGAAACAGCGATAAAAAATGCCGTTTCGTCGAAAAAATGTCCTCGCAGCATCAATGCGGCGGATCAACAAGCTCCATCGGTTCGATCACCACGCGTTTCAGATGCAGGTTCGCGACGTGTTCGGACGGTTTGCCGCCGTCCCAGAATTGCCAGCGTGTGGTCAGTTCGTCCGGGCCTTGGAAGGTGAAACTGGCGTCGTGCATATGCCCGGCTTTGGCGGGGTCGAAATTGATCGCGCCGTCGAAGTCGAAGACCACGCGGTTGCCGCCGGTATCGCGGGCGCGCATTTTCGGGTGGTGGCCGCTGGCGCAGAAATGCACCAGCACCACGTCGTTGCCGTCGCGCACATACAGCGTGCGCATTTCGTGCGCGGTGCCGGGGAACAGCAGTTCTTCCACCGCGTTGCCGCCGGCGGTGACGGTGTAGCTGACGTTGGTGTCGGGCATCGAATTGCCGTCGAGGCCTGCGCCGCTCCATTCGCCCGCGAGCGCCTTGAAGCGATCGAGTAGATGCGGTTTCGCGGTGGCTGGAGCCGTGAGTGCATCCTGCGCGGATGCGGGCAGGGTAAGTGCCGCGAGCAGGGCGGTGGCGATCAGACGGCGCATGGCGGTGATTCCGGCGGCGGTGGGGCCGATGCTACGCCGTAGGCCTGCGGTTGCAACATGCGCAATCCGGCGGTTGCGTCTTCAGGCGGTGTATTCGACCGCGACGATGAAAAACCGCTGTGGCCCGTCCGGCAGTTGCGCTTCGAAATCGTCGTCGATGCGTTTCTTCAGCATCGCGCGCGCCAGCGGCGAGTCGATGCTGATCCAGCCGAGTCTGGCGTCGGTTTCGTCGGGGCCGACGATACGGTAGCGGCTGCTCGCGCCGGTGACCGCGTGCTCCACTTCGACGGTGGCGCCGAAGAACACCGCTTCCGGATCGCTGGGCGCGGTGTCGACCACGCGCAGCGCTTCGAGGCGTTTGGAGAGGTAGCGCACCCGGCGGTCGATCTCGCCGAGCTGCTTTTTGCGATAGATGTATTCGGCGTTCTCGGAACGGTCGCCCTCGGCCGCAGCAGCGGCGAGGGCCTTGACCACGTCGCGGCGACGCACGCGCCAGAGATCGTCGAGTTCGGCCTTGAGCCGGGCATGGCCCTCACGGGTGATGAGGGCCGTGCTTTTCTCGGCCGGAGGCCGCCAGCGCGACATGCGGAGCGTGTATCGGGAGGATTACTTGGCTTCGGCCTGGCGCTTGAGCGTGGCGCCGCCGACGATCTTGACGCTGTCGCCGGATTCGATATTGAGCTGTCGGTCGGTCTCGCCCTTGCTGTTGGGGTCGAGCGTGACTTTCTTGCCGCCCTTCTGCAGTGTCCAGGTGCCATCGGTGGCGTTGCCGTCGATGCTCAGCGCGTAGGTGCCGTCGGCATTGATGTCGAGGGTGGTGTTGTCGGCGGCATAGCGGCCGTCGAAGGCTTTGGTGTCGAAGGTGGGCGCAGCGGCGATCGGTGTCGAGTGATCCTCGATGATCGCGGCATCGGTGCCCGGGACCGGTGCGGGTGGCGGCGGCGGTTCGACGGTGCGAGCGGCGATACCGGGGTCTGCGGCCGGCTCGGCCGGAGTTTCCGCGACGACGTCGGTGGCCGAAGCCGCTTCGGCTTCTTCGGCGGCATCCTTCTGACAGCCGGCGGCGAACAGGACGAGGGGCAGGGCGAGCCACAGCAGCGGAGCGGACGTTCTGGAATTCATCGTTGGGATCTCGATTGATCGGAGGGTGAAAGGGTGGATCGCGGTCGCGGATGCATCGACCGATGGCGTCAGCGCTTGCCGCCGAAAATGCCGCCGAGCAGGCCACGCAGGATCTGTTTCCCGAGCTGGTTGCCGACGGTGCGCGCGGTCTGTTTGGCCATGGTTTCGACCATGCCCTGGCGGCGCTTGGTGCCGAACACCGCATCCTTGACCGACTGTCCGAAACCACCTTCCTCGGCATCGTCCTGCGCGCGGGTGCGGGCGGGCGGGGCCTTGGCCTGTTCGGGCGCAGTCTCGATCTTCTTCGCCAGCATTTCGGCGGCGGAGTCGCGGTCGATGCGGGTGTCGTAGCGGGTGCCGACCGGGCTGCCGGCGCGCACCTGGGCGCGTTCGGCTTCGGTGATCGCGCCCATCCGGCAGCGCGGCGGTGCGATCAGCGTGCGTTCGACCGGCATCGGAATGCCCTTGTCCTGCAGCGTGGACACCAGCGCCTCGCCGGTGCCGAGTTCGCCGATGGCCTTGGCCACGTCCAGCGCCGGATTGGCGACGAAGGTCTGCGCTGCGGTCTTCACCGCTTTCTGGTCGCGCGGCGTGAATGCGCGCAGCGCGTGCTGGAAGCGGTTGCCGAGCTGACCGAGGATGTCGTCCGGCACGTCGTCGGGGAACTGCGAGCAGAAATACACGCCCACGCCCTTGGAGCGGAT
>CAZGBA010000111.1:0-12452 GCA_964523435.1 uncultured Xanthomonas sp. | reverse complement strand
GGACGTGCGCCGTTTTTCGATGAGGCAGGACGCCTCATCGAAAAATCCCGGCTTCACTTCAGATCGTAGGTTTGAATTGGACGTGAAGTGTTTTCTTTGGTTACTTTCTTTGCGCCAAAGAAAGTAACTCGCGCACCAGCGCGAAAAAGGTGCCAGGCCTTACCCGCACACACCGAAGAAACCCTTATTTCCCCTGCGGCGGCGCCGCAAGTTCCTTCGCATCGAGCACGCCATCGCGATTGCGATCCTGACGCTTGAACATCTCCGCCACCCGCGTGCGGTGCGCCTCCCGGGTCAGCGGCTTGCCGCGCCCGCCGGGCTGCTCCTCCGGCGCCAGCAGACCATCGCGGTTGCGGTCCATATTGTCGAAGGCGTAGCTCAGCCAATCCTGATACTCGAGCAACGACACCTTGCCGTTGGCGTCCGCATCCATGCGCTGCAGATAATCGCCGGTCCCGTGGACCTGCGCATGCGAGACGCCGGCCACGCCGCACAGGGCGGCCAGCGACAGGGCGGACACGGTTGATGAAAGGGGCGACATCCGCGCAGCCTGCCCGGATCGCCGCCTCGATGCAATGCGATGGCGGGTTGGCATCGCATGCCGCGTCTGTGGAATCATGGCCCCGCCATGTCGATCTACGCCCTCAAACCGAAATTCCAGGCGCTGCTGCGCCCTGTCGTCCGCCGTCTGCACGCGTTCGGCGTCACCGCCAACCAGGTCACGCTGGCCGCCTGTGCGATCTCGGTCGCGCTCGGCGTGTGGCTGTATGCCGCCGCGCCCGGCACCCGTGCCTTCCTGCTGGTGCCGCTGTGGATGTTCCTGCGGATGGCGTTCAACGCGATCGACGGCATGCTGGCGCGCGAGTTCGGCCAGCAGTCGAAGCTCGGCGCCTATCTCAACGAACTCACCGATGTGATCGCCGATGCCGCGCTGGCGCTGCCGTTCGCGGCGGTCGCACCCTTCGCACCGGTGTGGGTGGCGACGTTCGTGGTGCTGGCGGGGCTCGGCGAATTCGCGGGCGCACTCGGGCCGACCATCGGCGCGAGCCGACGCTACGACGGCCCGATGGGCAAGAGCGACCGCGCCTTCGTGCTCGGCGCCATCGCGCTGTGGATCGGCGTCGCCGGCCTGCTGCCGGCGTGGGCCGCGTGGCTGTTTCCGGCGCTCTGCGCGCTGACCGCCTGGACCATCGTGCGCCGCGTGCGCAATGGTCTGCGCGAAGCGCACTGACCACCGCTCCGACCCACTGATCGCCGCTCAGCGTGCTTGAGCCGTCGGTATCGAACTTCGATACTCCACGGATATCGCACGGCAGCGCGTCCGCCGCGCTCCCGACATCGCGTGTTTCGTTGTCGGAATCCACCCATTGCTTCTCCTCCGTGAGGAACACGTCACCCCCATGTCGGCCCTCAGACACTGCACTGAACACAGCTTCGCCACCCACGACGACGTCGCGCTCTTCTACCGGCATTGGCCCGCGCAGGGCGACGCGCGCGGCGCCATCGTGCTGATCCATCGCGGCCACGAGCACTCGGGGCGGATGGCGCATCTCGCCGACGAACTCGCGCTGCCGGATTTCGATGTCTTCGCCTACGACATGCGCGGGCACGGGCGTTCGCCCGGCGTGCGCGGCGACAGCCCGAGTTTCGCGACTTCGGTGCGCGACCTGCAGACCTTCGTCGATCACATCGCCACGATCCACGGCGTCGAGATCGCCGACCTGATCGTGATCGCGCAAAGCGTGGGCGCGGTGCTCGCCAGCACCTGGGCGCACGATTACGCGCCAAAGATCCGCGGGTTGGTGCTGGCGTCGCCGGCCTTCAAGGTCAAGCTCTATGTGCCGTTCGCGCGGCCGGGTCTGGCGCTGATGCGCAAACTGCGCGGCAATTTCTTCGTCAACAGTTACGTGAAGGCGAAGTTCCTCACCCACGATCCCGAACGCATCGCCAGCTACGACACCGACCCGCTGATCTCGCGGCCGATCTCGGTGAACATCCTGCTGGGCCTGTACGAAGCCGCCGACCGCGTGGTCGCCGATGCCGCCGCGATCACCCTGCCGGTGCAGCTGTTGATCTCGGGCAGCGACTGGGTGGTGCATCACGCGCCGCAGCATCGTTTCTTCGAACGCCTGACCAGCGCGCGCAAGGAAAAACATGTACTGCCGGGCTTCTTCCACGACACCCTCGGCGAACGCGACCGCAAACAGGCGACCGACCGCATCCGCGGTTTCGTGCTCGGTCTGTTCGACAACCCGCCGGCACCGGTTTCGCTGCGCGATGCGCATCGCACCGGCTACACCGCCGACGAATCGCGCGCCTTGGGCAAAGCATTGCCGTGGTACACGCCGCGCGGCGCGTACTGGGCGCTCACGCGGGCATCGCTGAAACTCGGCGGCCGGCTGTCGCGCGGCATTGCGCTGGGGCATGCCACCGGTTTCGACTCGGGCAGCACGCTCGATTATGTCTATCGCAACCAGGCGCAGGGCGTGCCGCTGATCGGCACGATGATCGATCGGACCTATCTCGATTCGATCGGCTGGCGCGGCATCCGCATCAGAAAAACCCACGTCGAGGAACTGCTGCGCAAGGCCTTCGCGCGCGTCCATGCTCGCGGGCTGCCACTGCGGGTGATGGACGTGGCCGCAGGGCACGGCCGCTATGTGCTGGATGCGATCACGACGGGCGACATCAAGCCGGATTCGATCCTGCTGCGCGATTACAGCAACATCAATGTGCGCGACGGTCGCGCGCTGATCGCCGAGCGCGGCCTCTACAGCATCGCGCAGTTCGTGCAGGGCGATGCGTTCGATCGCGATGATCTGGCGCGGGTGTCGCCAGCGCCGACGGTGGCGGTGGTGTCGGGGCTGTACGAACTGTTTCCGGACAACGATCAGGTCGCCGCATCGTTGGCAGGCATCGCCGCAGCGATGCCGCCGGGCGGCTTTCTGGTCTACACCGGCCAGCCGTGGCATCCGCAGTTGGAATTGATCGCGCGCGCGCTGACCAGCCATCGTCAGGGCCAGGCGTGGGTGATGCGCCGACGCACGCAGGCGGAGATGGATCAACTCGTCGAAGCCGCCGGCTTCCGCAAGCTTGAGCAGCGCATCGATGCGTTCGGCATCTTCACAGTATCGCTGGCGGTGCGCGAAGGGTGAACGCGACGACGTCCGCACGCCCATGGAAGCAGGCCGCACTGTGGCTGGCCTTCCTCGCGCCGTTCTTCTATCTGAGCTACGGCTTCGCGAATCATCTCGCGGCGCAGCGTAGCGATGTGGGCGCGGTGGTGTTCGACTGGGAGCGCGGGGTGCCGTTCCTCGCGTGGACGATCGTTCCGTACTGGTCGATCAATCTGTTCTACGGCCTGTCGCTGTTCCTGTGCCGCACGCGCGAGGAAGTGCACGCGCACGGCCGTCGACTGCTGACCGCGCAGCTGGTCGCGGTGAGCTGTTTCCTGCTGTTGCCACTCGGTTTCACCTTCGTGCGCCCGGACAGCGACGGCATTCCGGGGATGTTCTTCGCGGCGCTGACCAGTTTCGACAAGCCGTTCAATCAGGCGCCGTCGCTGCATATCGCGCTGCTGGTGATCCTGTGGGATCTCTACCGGCGTCTGATTCCGCGTCCGTGGCACTGGCTGCTGCACGGCTGGTCGCTGCTCATCGCGGTGTCGGTGCTGACGACGTACCAGCATCATTTCATCGACATTCCCACCGGCGCACTGCTCGGAGTGCTGTGCCTGTGGCTGTGGCCGCTGGACGCACCAAGCCCATTGCGCGGCGCGCGCTTCACCGACGATCCGAAGCGCCGCCGCCTGGCATCGTTCTACGCCATCGCTGCGGCGGCGTGCTTCGGCATGGCAACGTTCGGCATGATGACGTCCGGCGGCATCGCGCTGTGGCTGTGCTGGCCCGGCGTCGCGCTGCTGATGGTCGCGCTGCACTACGCGGTGTTCGGTGTCGACGGGTTCCAGAAGCATGCGGACGGACGCATCGCGCACGGTGCGCGCTGGCTGCTGGCGCCGTACCGGCTGGGCGCGTGGATCAATTCGCGGCTGTGGACGATGCGCGAAGCGCCGGCGGTCAGGATCGCGCAGCGGGTCTGGCTCGGGCGCATGCCCACGGCGGCGCAGGCGCGTGCGCTCGACATCGCGCGGATCGTCGATGTCAGCGCCGAGCTGTGCGCGCCGAAGGGAATTTCCGTGCGCTGCGTGCCGATGCTCGATCTGGTCGCGCCGACCGCCGCGCAGCTGGCAGCAGCAGCCGAAGCCATCGAAGCGCAGCTTGGCGACGATGGCGATGTGCTGGTGTGCTGCGCGCTGGGCTATTCGCGCAGCGCGGCGGCGGTCGCGGCCTGGTTGCTGCGGACCGGCCGCGCGGAGCACGCCGACGAAGCGGTCGAGCGTATCCGCCAGCACCGTCCGCAGCTCGTGCTGCACGCGGCGCATCGGCATGCGTTGTCGCAACTGGCGCTGCACGCATGAGTACGACCGACGGCTTGGGTCAAGACAGCCTGGGTCAAGGCGGCTTGGATCAAGTCGGATTGAACGCCGAAGACCGCGCGCGCTGCGCGGCGATGGCGCGATGGCTCGGCACGTCGTCGGTGCTCGGCATGATGGCGCTGGGCTGTGCGGTCGTCGTCGCGCTCGGCTGTCTGGTGCAGGTCTGGCGCGGCGAAGCGATCGTCATCGCCGTGCTGGTGCTCGCATCGACGCCGTTCGAGCGCTATCTCGCGCTGCGCCTGCGCTTCGATGCGGGACTGTTCGCGGATCTCGCCGACGGACGCATCGCCGATCTCGCCGCGCTCGACGCCGGGCTGACCATGCTCGGCGTGCGCAAGCCGCCGCCACGTCCGCGCACGCTCGACGACAGGCTCGCAGGCAGCCAGCGCCTGTGGCGGTTCCACGCCATCGTCGCCGCGCTGATGGCGGTCGGCACGGGCGTCGCGGTTGTGTTTGCCTGATTCGCGGCTAACATCCTTGCTCGAACCGTACACGGGAACCACCGGGCCGATGCTGGAAAGACTGGTCGCCGCACTGATCATCGGCTTCGTGCGTCTGCTGACCGGCGCACAGGCGTTCTGGCGCGGTGGCCGCCCCAACGCCGCGCAGCGCATCTTCTTCGCGAACCACGCCAGCCACGGCGACTTCGTGCTGCTGTGGGCTTCGCTGCCGCCGTGGCTGCGCCGGCACACGCGGCCGGTAGCCGGCGCCGACTACTGGAACAAGAGCGCGCTGCGCCGCTTCATCGGCGGCCGGGTGTTCCGCGCGGTGCTGATCGATCGCGAACGGAAGGTTTCCCCAAGTGAAGCGAGCAGTCCCGATCCGGTCGAACAGATGGTCGTCGCGCTCGCCAACGGCGATTCGCTAATCATTTTCCCCGAGGGCACGCGCAACACCACCGATGCGGTGCTGCTGCCGTTCAAGAGCGGCCTGTTCCATCTGGCGACGCAGTATCCGCGCGCAGAGTTGGTGCCGGTGTGGATCAACAATCTCGCCCGGGTCATGCCCAAGGGTCAACTGGTGCCGATCCCGCTGCTGTGCACGGTCACCTTCGGCGCGTCGCTGCCGCGGATCGATGGCGAGGACAAGGCCGCATTCCTCGAGCGCGCGCGCGCGTCGATGCTCGCGCTGCGTCCCGATACGCATGACGACGACCCGTCTTCGAGCAGCACCTCATCCGATCTCCCGGAGTCCGCCTGATGCACAACCCGTTCCCCACGCTGTATGCGTTGCCGATCTTCGCCGGGGCTGTCGCGGTGCTCGTCGTCGCTTCGGTGATCGGCTGGATATTGAAGCTGCGCTTCGCGCCGGAAGAGCCGCATGCGGTGATCGACAACCTCAACAGCCGCATCCGCGCATGGTGGTGGATGGTCGGCATACTGGCGGCGGCGTTCTGGCTGGGCAAGGGTGGCGTGATCGTGCTGTTCGCGCTGCTGTCGTTCTTCGCGCTGCGCGAATACATCACCCTGTGCTACACGCGGCGCGGCGATCATCTGGTGTTGCTGCTGGCGTTCTTCATCGCACTGCCGGTGCAGTACGCGCTGATCTGGATCGACTGGTACGGGCTGTATGCGATCTTCATCCCGGTCTACGCCTTCCTGCTGCTGCCGATCTTCGCCGCGCTGGGCGCCGACACCACGCGTTTTCTCGAACGCGCCTCGAAAGTGCAGTGGGGGTTGATGATCTGCGTGTTCTGCCTGTCGCACGTGCCGGCACTGATGACGCTGAGCATCCCCGGCTACGAAGGCCGCAACCTGCTGCTGATCGCGTTCCTGGTGCTGGTGGTGCAGGGCAGCGACGTGCTGCAGTACATCTGGGGCAAATTGCTGGGCAAGCACAAGGTCGCGCCGGAACTGTCGCCGTCGAAAACCTGGGAAGGTCTGATCGGCGGCGTCACCAGCGCCACCGTCCTCGGCGCAGCGCTGCATGGCATCACTCCGTTCACCGCGCTGGAAGCCGCACTGGTCGCACTGGTCATCTGCCTGATGGGCTTCTTCGGCGGGCTGGTGATGTCCGCGATCAAACGGGACAGAGGCGTGAAGGACTGGGGCCACATGATCGAAGGCCACGGCGGCATCCTCGATCGCGTCGACTCCGTCGTCTTCGCCGCGCCGATCTTCTTCCACCTCGTGCGTTACGGTTGGATTTGAAGAACCGTCACCCCGGCGAAAACCCGGGCTGCGTTTTTCTGCTTTTTGTAGGAGCTACAGAAGTCGCGATGCTCTTCGCCGTAATCGCGAATGCGCGCGGCGGTTACGGATGCTTCCAGAACGGCATGTCGGCATATTCCCAGCGCCACGGCGCGCCGGTCTTGCCGAGCACGAATTCCACCAGTCGCGGAAACGCCGCTTCGGCGCGGACATCGTTCGCCAGAATCACCACGCAGCGCTGCCCGCGTTCGATGCAGACCAGGGTGTTGCCGGTGGAATCGTTGTGTCCGCCCTTCATGAAGCCTGCGCCCTGCGGGCCGCGAAACGCGATCACGCCAAGACCGGCGGCGAGATCCTGTCTGCGTTGTTCGACAGGCAACTCGGGCTGCAGCGACGGAAACTGCGAAACGGTCGTGATCGGCAATTGCGGTCTGGTCAGCTCGGCCCGCGCTTGCGCGCTTACGCCTTCGCCGCGTACATAACCTGCCGCGAATTTCGCGATATCGTCGATGGTGGTGTCCATCGAACCCGCCGCGCGCACCTTGCTGCGTTCGTCGTGCGGTTCCACCGAACCGTCCGCGCGCCAGCCGTCGGCGAGATTCGTCGCGAACTGCGTACGCCAGATCATGCTGGTGTTCTCCATTCCGAAACGGTCGAACACCCGGCGCTGCATCTCGACGCCGACATCCAACCCCAAGCCACGTTCGATCACGAACTGCAGCAGGATCATGCCTTCGCCCGAATACGCGTAGCGCGCGCCGGGATCGAAGTGGAAGCGCAGTTTTCCGTCGGGCTCGACGAAGGCGAAATTGGCGAAGCCGACGCTGTGGGTGAGCACATGGCGCTCGGTGATCGACCGCCAGCGTTCATCGCCGGCAAGATCGGACCACGGCGCGTATTTCTCTTCCGTCGGGTATTCGGGCAGCGGCCGATCGAGATACTCGGCGAGCGGGCGGTCCAGATCCAGCCGGCCCTCTTCGACCAGCTGCATCACCATGTATGCGAACGCCGACTTGGTCAGCGACGCACCGTACATGATGGTGTCGGTCTGCAGCGGTGCCCCGGCCGCGTTGCGCGCGCCATAGCTGCGCACGCGCACCACTCGGCCCTTGTCGATGATCGCGATGGCCAGCCCACGCGATTGCGTGGCGGCCATGGCGCGCGCGACCTCGGCATCGAGGGCGGCCCCGGTCGGCACGCGTGCGGCAACAGGCGACACGGCGGCGGCGGTCAGCGCGGCGGCGCAGAGCAAACGCACTGCGCGGCGGCGCAACGAAGGCTTCGGTGGAGGCGTGGTCATGGCGGTTTCCTGTGGGGTTCACTGCACATGACGGACGGGAAGGCGCGAACTTACATCGTCGTGCCTGCGATTCTTTCCCTTTCCGGATGTAAGAACCCGCGTCCCGGCACGTCATCAGGGGTAAACCCTCCCCGCAGAACCCCACGATGTCATGCTTGCCCACACTTTGCAGGAGCCCGCTGGTGGCCGAATCCACAGCGTCCGATGACCCCGAGGCCTTGGCGCGCCAGTACGGCCCGCTGGTGTTCAAGGCCGCGTATCGCGTGTTGGGCGATGCGTCGCTGGCCGAGGACGTGCAGCAGGAGGTGTTCCTGCGCCTGATCGAAGCGCGTTCGACAGACGCACGGCACGATGCGGTGAAATCCTGGCCCGCCTATCTCAGCGCATCGGCCGCGCGGGCAGCGATCGATGTCCTGCGCCGTCAGCGCCGCTGGTGGCGCCTGCTCCCGCTGTGGCGGATGCACGCACCGGACGAAGCGCCGTCCGCCGAAGACACCGGCATGGCGCGCGAACAGGCGCAGCGGCTGCGCAGCGCGCTGGCGAGACTGCCGCGCCGTGAAGCGCAGTGCTTCGGCCTGCGCTATCTGCAGAGTCTGGACATCGGCGAGATCGCACAAGCGCTGTCGATGACCGAAAACAACGTCAACGTCACCCTGCACCGCGCGCGCCGTCGGCTTGAAGCGCAGCTGGGCGACGCCACCATGGAGACCACGCCATGAGCCGCCATCACGAAAACGAACTCTCCGCGACCCTCGCTGCGCACGTGCGCAGCACCGACGCGGTGCCGGACGGCGCGATCGACAGTGCGCAGGCGCGACTGACCGCGCGGCTGCAGCAGCAGCGCAAACCCGCACGTGCGCCGGCCCGCGCATGGTGGGCGGTCACCGCAACCGCCGTGCTCGCGATCGCCGCGCTCATCGCCGGTCCGATGCTCTCCGGCGGCGGCGACGCGTTCGCAGCGGTGCAGGCGCACTTCCAGCGTTTCAATACGCTGTCGATGACCATCACCCAACGCTACAACGGCAAGCCGCTGCAGACCTCGCACAGCATCGTCGACGCGCGTGGTGTAGTGCGCACCGATGTGGGCGATCAACTCAGCGTGATCGTCGATGCCCCGCGCGGACGCGTGTTGACCCTGCTGCACGCACCGCGACAGGCGATGATCGCGACCATTCCAAAAAACAGACCCGCCGCCGACGACGCGCTGTCGTGGCTGGACGACGTTCGCGATTTCAAAGGCCAGGCCACGCCGCTACCCGACACCCGCATCATCGACGGCCGCACCGCCCATGGCTGGACCCTGCAGGCCGGCGGCACCACGATGGAACTCTGGGCCGACGACAAAGGCCTGCCCTTGGCGATGCGCCAGCTTGGCGGCGGCGGATTGGAGATCGATTACCGGTTCGAATTCGATCGGCCGATTCCGCCGGGGCTGCTGAGTAGCGATGTGCCGGCGGGGTATACGCCGGTGGCGCCGGATGAGGATTGATGTGTTGGGCAGGTGCGGTTCATTTCGATTGACTTCGCCTATCACTACACCGCACATAGGGTGCTGCCTTGGCGCACCGCTTGTGCTTCAACACCAGCGGGCAACACATACGGTGCGCCAAGGCGCACCCTATGAATCCTTTCGTTCGTCATAGGGCGTGCTCAAGCACGCCGTTTCGCATGCCAGCGGCGTAAAAGCGCCCCTCATCCGCCCTTCGGGCACCTTCTCCCCACACGTGGGGAGAAGGAAAATGCAGCCTGCGCTCGATTGAACCTGCCCCTCTCCTGGCCGGATATTCGTTCGCAATCTCAACTCAGATCAAAAATGGTTGGCAATCGGGAGGAGTCCATACACGGGCTACTTGCTTCTTGGCGTCCGCTCCTGCGGGACAGGTTCAGTATCAACCCCTGAGAGCACGACGGCGCAAAGTTCCCTCATTCGACGGGAATGGCATAGCAGTCCCCGATCCCGCTATTCTCTATAGCTACATCGCCAAACCATGGTCGACTCAATACTTGCCAGCAGTGGCAACTTCCGACCAGGACGGTAATCAAGCACATGGGGAGTGTTCCACGACATGGCAGACGGTCAAACCACTGATATCAAGATTGAGGCCAAGCCTGACTTCTTGAAGTCGTTGGCTTCTGCCACGCCAATCGCGGCTGTCTCGGAGCTGATCTGGAACGGATTTGATGCGCATGCGCAGCACGTCAATGTCATCTTGGAACCGAACGAACTTAACGGCCTCCATGCCATACGCATATTGGACGACGGCGATGGTATCGACTGGAATAGGGTCAATGCCCTTTTTGGCGGACTAGGTGACTCTTGGAAGTCGAAGTCGCACCGATACAAAGGCCGCACTCTCCACGGTAAAAACGGGAAGGGCCGCTTCAGAGCGTTCGCGCTGGGTGAGAGCGTCGAGTGGCGGACCACTTATCGCGATGGAAAGGCAGTCAAGTCGTACACCATAACGGGGCGGGCGAGTCAACTTACTGGCTTCCATGCAACGCCCCCTTCCGATGCAGAAACAACGATCCTCGGAACTGAGGTCGTCATTGAAAATCTCGACTCTAACTTCCCCTCGCTGACGAATGACAGCGCACATCTGGAAATCACGAAGCAGTTCGCTGCATATCTGACTGAATCTCCGGGCTTGATGCTGTACTACAACGGCAGCAAGATTGATCCGGCATCCGTGCAGAACCACAAGGAAGACTTCCACCTAGGAGATATCGAACTCCAGAGCGGCAAGCGGGTTCCAGTCTCGATCACGGTCATCGAATGGTCTGTCCAGACTGACCGCGTGTTTGAGCTTTGCGATAAGGCGGGTGTGTCCCTCCACGAGGTGCCGGTCGGGCCTCAGATCAAGGCCCCTGGTTACCACTTCACGGTATACGTGAAGTCAGATCACTTCCGCGACCTCGACAAGGACGGCTCCTTGGTCCTCCCGGACTTGAATCAAGATGTGTCCGACATTCTAGGTGCCGTTAAAGCCAAGGTTCGGGAGCATTTCCGTCGCCGCAGCATGCAGCATCGGAGTGAGACGATCCAGCGCTGGAAGGATGAAAAGATTTACCCCTACGAGGACAAGGCAGAGGTCAATGCTTCCGAGCAGATTGAGCGCCAAGTTTTCGACATCCTTGCTGTCAATGTCGAGGACCACCTGCCATCTTTCGATGAGTCCCATTCCAAGTCGAAGAAGTTCACTTTTCGTCTGCTAGCGCAGGCAATCCGCGAGAACCCTGACTCAGTTCGCTTGATCATGGATGAAGTCCTGAATCTCAAGAAGGGGGAACAAGACGACTTGGCCACCCTGCTACGCAAGACGACGCTGTCCAAGATCATCACGTCGGCCAAGATCGTGGCGGACCGCTTGAATTTCGTGGAAGCACTGAGCGACTTGCTGTTCAACAAAGAGAGCAAGAAGCGACTCTTGGAACGGGACCAGCTACACAAGGCTTTGGAAGTGGAGTCGTGGATCTTCAAAGAAGACTTCAACCTAGCCGGTTCCGAGAAGACGCTGGAAGACGCGCTAGAGATCTATGTCGATAGGCTCGGAAAGCGTGAAGATGATGCGGAAGAGAATTCTTCTGATCCAGTCCTGAGAGAGGACGACAAGGGTGGTCGGGTTGACCTGATGTTGGCCCGATCTATCCAACCAACACAAGGATCGCATGAGTACTTGGTTGTCGAACTGAAGCGCCCCAAGCAGAAGATTAACTCCGAGGTTCTTACACAGATCAAGAGCTATGCATTCGCCGTCGCGAAAGACTCCCGTTTTCACCAGAAGCGAACGAAATGGACGTTCATGGTTATTTCCAATGAAATGGATGAATATGCCCAGCTTGAAACTCGTCAAAAAGACCGAGCGGAAGGAGTAGTTTTCCAGAGCGATGATTCGAGAATCACGGTTTGGGCCAAGACATGGTCAGAAATTCTCAACGATGCTAGGGCACGACTAAACTTCTTCAGCCAACAACTCGATTATCAGGCAGACTCGGATAGCGAGCTGGAGTACCTGAAACGCGCGCACTCGAAATACATTCCAGATGATCTGGCAGAAATGGCAACGGGTGCCAGTAGCGTAATGGGCAGTGATGACGACTCGCTGTAGAGCCGTAGGGTGGGCTTTATGCCCACCACATGAAGCTTGAACGCACGCAACCATGGCCGCCACCTGAGTGGCTTCGTTCATTGCTGACTGTGTCTGAGCATTGCAATGGTGGGCAAAATGCCCACCCTACAGTCGGCTTCGGTTCGACGTCGGTCACAGCCTGCCCCCAAGCAAAACGCCCCGCAATTGCGGGGCGTTTTGTTGACACCGTGTGACGAGTTTTCCCGGAATCACCGTTTCATCGAAGAGAAGAACTCATCGTTGGACTTGGTGCTCTTCATCTTGTCCAGCATGAATTCCATCGCGGCGATTTCGTCCATGCCGTGCAGGAGTTTGCGGAGGATCCAGATCTTCTGCAGCAGGTCCGGTTCGATCAGCAGGTCTTCGCGGCGGGTGCCGGA
>CAZGBA010000110.1:0-12676 GCA_964523435.1 uncultured Xanthomonas sp. | reverse complement strand
GTGGCGGCAGCGTCATCGAATTCATGACCTATCGCCTGCACGACCACACCACCGCTGACGACGCGCGCCGCTATCGCAACGAAGACGAAGTGAAAGCCGCATGGGCGCGCGAACCGATCTCGCGACTGCGCATCTACCTGACCGCCGCCGGCCTGTGGGACGAGGCGCAGGAAAGCGCCTGGGCCGACGAATGCGCGAAGATGATCGATATCGAGATCAATGCGTATCTGGAAACGCCGGTGCAGCCAGTGACCGCGATGTTCGATTTCCTCTACGCGGAACTGCCGCCGGATCTGCAATTGCAGCGCGCCGAAGTCATCGCTGCGGAGGGTCGCAAGCATGGCTGATGCAGCACCGATTACCCCGGCTCCCATCACGCTCATCGAAGCGATCACCCAGGCGCTCGCCTACGAAATGCGCGCCGACGAGCGCGTCCTGGTGCTCGGCGAAGATGTGGGCGTGAACGGCGGCGTATTCCGCGCTACCGCAGGCCTGCAGCAGATCTTCGGCCCCGAGCGCGTGCTCGACACGCCGCTGGACGAAACCACGATCGCGGGCCTCACCGTCGGCATGGCCGCGCAGGGGATGCGCCCGGTGGCCGAAGCGCAGTTCGACGGCTTCGTGTATCCGATGATCGATCACATCGTCTCGCATGCCGTACGCCTGCGCTATCGCACCCGCGGCCGCCTCACCTGTCCGATGGTGCTGCGCGTACCGTGGGGCGGCGGCATCCGCGCGCCCGAGCACCACAGCGAAGCCAACGAAGCGATGTTCACCAATGTGCCAGGCCTGCGCGTGGTGATGCCGTCCTCGCCGCAGCGCGCCTACGGCCTGCTGCTGGCCGCGATCCGCGACCCGGACCCGGTCATCTACATGGAACCCAAGCGCATCTATCGCCAGTACAAGGAACTCGTCCCCGACGACGGCGAAGCGCTGCCGCTGGACGTGTGCTACGTGCTGCGCGACGGCAGCGATGTGACGCTGGTGACCTGGGGCGCGCAGGTGAAGGAATGCCTCGAAGCCGCCGATGCATTGGCCAAAGACGGCATCAGCGCCGAAGTGATCGACGTGGCCACGCTCAAGCCGCTGGATTTCCCGACCATCGCCGAATCGGTCTGCAAGACCGGCCGCTGCGTGATCGTGCACGAAGCGCCGAAGACCGCCGGCTTCGGCGCCGAAATCGCCGCACGCCTCGCCGAGCAGTCGATGTACGACCTCGTCGCCCCGGTCGAACGCGTCACCGGCTACGACACCCACATTCCGCTGTTCCGTCTGGAAATGAAGTACCTGCCCAGCGTCGAGAAGATCGTCGCGGCGGCAAAAAGAACCCTGGCGGCGAGTTGAGGGGATGACGCAATACACCGTGTCGTTTTGCAGCAACCTCAATGGTGAGCCAAGGCCCACCCTACGCGGCTGGTGGTGGCGCCAACATGCCGATGGTCGGTGCGGATGGATGCCAGTGGAACATCTGGAGCGGAGATGAGCGATAAAAAAGTCGAACAACTCATGCACGACCTGCAGCTCACGCATCCCGATCTGCATGCGATCGTGCAGGCGGCGAGAACGCTGGTCCGTTCGGTGGTGCCCGAGGTCACGGAGCGCGTGATGTACGGCGGCATCCTGTTCGCCGCGCCCGAACAATTCTGCGGGGTATTCGCCTACTCCGCGCACGTTTCGATGGAATTCGGCCAGGGCGCCGAATTGAACGACCCGCATCGCGTGCTCGAAGGCAGCGGAAAATTCCGCCGCCACATCAAACTGCAAACGCTCGCCGATCTCGAATCGAAACATCTGCGGGACTACATCGCGCAAGCGCTCCGTTTTTCGGCTGGATCGTCGAAATGACTTCTCGACGGAATCGGCAACCGCATCCAGGGAATCGCCCATGAGCCAGACCAAAACCTTCCTCCTCCCCGACCTCGGCGAAGGCCTGCCCGACGCCACCATCGTCGAGTGGTTCGTGAAGCCTGGCGACACCATCAAGCTGGATGCGCCGCTGGTGTCAATGGAAACCGCAAAAGCGGTGGTCGAAGTGCCATCGCCGGTCTCGGGCAAAATACTGAAGCTCGCGGGCGCAGCCGGCGACATCGTCGTCACCGGCACGCTGCTCGCCGAGTTCGAGGTCGATGCCTCGATGCCGCAGCGCGCCGAGGGGCAGGACACTGGGCATCATCACGCGCCTGTGGGAGCGGCGGGAGCCGCGATTTCCGACATGGCAGCAACATCCATCGCGGCTTCCGCCGCTCCCACAGATGCCGCTCCCACACCCGCAGCCCCCAAAGACGCCGGCACCGTGGTCGGCGCGATGCAAAGCTCCGACGCGGTGCGCAGCGAAGCCGCCGTCGCGGTCGGCGGCGTGAAGGCGATGCCGGCGGTGCGCGCGATGGCGCGCAAGCTCGGCGTGGATCTGTCCCGCGTACGCGCCACCGGCGCCGACGGCGTGGCGACGATGGACGATGTGAAACGCGCGGCGGCGGATGGTTCGGCCAAACCTGGCATTGCTCCTGTGGGAGCGGCGGGAGCCGCGATATCCGGCGCTGCCACCAACTCCATCGCGGCTTCCGCCGCTCCCACAAACGCGACGACACAACGCACCCAACTCTCCGCCACCGGCAAACCCATGCGCACGCAGCCGCCGGGCGTGTCCGTCATCGGCCAGCCGGAACAGCTCAAGGGCGTGCGCCGCAACATGGCGCGGGTGATGGCCGACGCGCACGCGAAAGTGGTGCCGACCACGCTCACCGACGACGCCGACATCCACGCCTGGGCGCACGGCAACGACATGACTGCGCGGCTGGTTCGCGCGATCTGCGTCGCCGCGAAAACCGTGCCCGCGCTCAATGCATGGTTCGACGGCGACAACCTCACCCGCACCCTGCATCCGCAGGTCGATATCGGCATCGCGGTGGACACCGACGACGGTCTGTTCGTGCCCGCGCTGCGCAACGCCGACATGCTCGACGCGCGCGGCGTGCGCGAAGCGATCGGCCGCCTGCGCGCGCAGGTGGAAGCGCGCAGCATTCCCGCCAGCGAACTCAGCGGCTACACCATCTCGCTTTCGAATTTCGGCATGTTCGCCGGCCGCTACGCCACACCGGTGGTAGTGCCGCCCTGCGTCGCGATCGTCGCCGCCGGTCGCGCGCGTCATCAGATCACGCCGGTGATCGGCGGCTTCGAATCGCACAAGGTCATTCCGCTGTCGATCACGTTCGATCATCGCGCGTGTACCGGCGGCGAGGCGGCGAGATTCCTGCGGGCGATGCTGGATGATCTGGCGCTTCCGGCTTAGGATGCCCGCGCATACTTTCCTGCAGTGAGGTTCCGATGTCGGCGACAGGCGTGGTGATCGGTGGCGTGGTGGGCGGCGTGATGGGCCTGGGCCTCATCAATGTCATGGCGGCGATGGCCAAGGGCCGGAACAATCCCTGGGATGTCGTCACCGTGCCCGCACGCGATGACATCGCCGGCACCGTCGCCACATGGGCTGCAGCGCATGGCTATCGGCTGGTGCGCACCGAAGGCAGGACGCAGGTGTACAAGAAAGGCGTCAATTTCCTGACCGCGCCGATGTTCCTGGAATCGACCGCCGACGGCGCGCAGCACGTATTCAGGGCGTACACGCAGATCGACGGTCTGCTGGTCAAAGGCAATCTGGCGCTGACCGCCGATGGCGTGATGGCGCGATTGCCGCGCAGCATGGCGAAGAAAGCCGTCAACAACCTGCTGACCACCCTACAGCAACCCTTGCTCGTCTGAAGCGTCGTCGGCGCTTCAATATCTCGTAATCTCCGCATCCACATCGAGACTCCACGCATCGATCCCGCCGACGACGTTGTAGAGATTCCCGAACCCCTGCTGCGCGAAATACATCGCCGCCTGTGCGCTACGCCCGCCGTGGTGGCACAGGAACGCGAGCGGCGTGTCCTTGGGCAGGGTCAACAACCGTTCGAGCCCACCGTTTTCGAGTCCCGCGTATTCGACCGCTACCGCTGCGATCGCGCGCTCTTCGGGCGGGCGCACATCGACGAGGGTGATCGCACCGGCGCGGGTCTGCGCATCGGCGTCGGCGACAGAAAGATTGCGGAAGCTCATGACGTGTTCCCGGGACCTGTGGCGATGCGTGGCATCATGCCGCGATGACGGCCCCCTCCGCCAGCCTGCACCGCGTTCCGCGTCATCCGCACGTCTGGGTGTGGCTGCTGGTGCTGTCGCAACTGCTGGTCGTGGCCGTGTGGTGGCGTTGGGGCTGGACGCTCGGGTTGCCGCTGCTGCTCGCCAGCCATGCGCCGTTCTGGTGGGGCACGGTGTGGCCGCAATCGGCATTGTTCGGACCGGTGCTGACTCGTCTGCCGACCGACGATCGCGTGGTGTGGCTGACCATCGACGACGGCCCCTCCGACGACACCCCTGCGGTGCTCGATGCGCTCGATGCGCACGGTGCGAAGGCGACGTTCTTCCTGGTCGGCGAACGCGCGGCGCGGCATCCCGAACGCGTGCGCGACATCCTGCGTCGCGGCCACGACATCGGTAATCACAGTACCACCCATCCCGCACGCTGGTTCTGGGCGCTGGGTCCGCTGCGGATGCGGCGCGAGATCGCCGAGACGCAGAAAATTCTCACCGGCATCGGCGGCGAACCACCGCGCTGGTTCCGTGCCGTGGTCGGAATGAGCAACCCGTTCGTGCATGCAGCGTTGAAAACGCACGGCCTCGCGCGGGTGGCGTGGAACGCGCGCGGCTTCGACGCGGTGAAAGCCGATCCGCAGGACGTGGTCGATCGCATAGAACGCACTCTCTCGCCCGGCGCGATCGTGCTGTTGCACGAAGGTGCAGCGCATGGGCGCAATGTCGAAACCCTATCGTTGCTGTTGAAGCGGCTGGATGCGCTGGGTTATCGCACGATCCTTCCGGAACAACTGTGGGAGCGGCGGGAGCCGCGAAGCTGATGGTCTTGATGCGGGCCTGCAATCCGTAATCCTATATTTTTAAAAATTTCGATTTCAGCGCATCGGATTGCGGTATCAATGCGACGGACAGGGTGCCGGCTTCGCGGCTCCCGCCGCTCCCACAAAATCCAGGCGGGCTCTGGGCTACGTGCGTTTCGCCACGATCAACCAGTTGTTGAACGGCGTGTTGGCGTAGAGCGGCGCGAATTCGGCCTGCAGCCCGACCGCTTCCAGCGTTTTACGCAAGCCCTCGCGGGTGGGCCAGCAGCGCGGCCGGAACTGCATCCAACCGATCCAGTTGGCGAGACGGTCGGTGACGCGCGTGGTGCGCGCGCGACCGCTGTCGTCGTCGAGCGCGCTGCGGATCACCAGCAGCGCGCCGGGCGTGAGCATCGCTGCGACGTTCGCGAGCAAGGCGCGCTGCGCATCGGCGTCGAGGTACTGCAGGACATCGAGGATCACGACGCTGCCGCGATGTTCCGGCATCGTGCTGGCGAGATCGATCACATCGAAGCGCGCTTCCGTCAAACCACCCGTGTCCGCCGCGCGGCGTGCGCGATCGATTTTGGCGCTGTCGTTGTCGACGCCGCGATACGCCAGCGGCTGTCCGTCGCAACGCAGCGCATGCGCCAGCAGACCCAGACCGCAGCCCAGATCCAGCAGCGGCGCATTGCTGCCACGCAGCGCGGCGAGCACGCCGGGATACAGCGGATCGCTGCCGAGCTTGCCGCGCACGTAGTAGTAGTCGTAGCGATTGCCGAGCGGAAACTTCGGCAGGAAGGCTTCGGCGATCCGGCGCGCATCCGCAGCGGCGAGCGGCTGGGTCGCCGCCGTGTTCACTGCGCGTGCGTCTGCGGGTTCGTCTGCACGAGCAGACGGCGCACGACCGGCAGCGCCAGCCGGGTCCATTCCGCGTACATCGCGGCCGAAGGGTGCAGACCGTCGTCGGCCAGCATCGCCGGTTCGGCGCCGCGTTCGCGGCTCACCGGCGCGATATCGACGAAGGCCACGCCGCGCCGGGCGCAGATCTTCGCCGCCGCTGCGTTGAAAGCGTCGAGCTCGCGTGCGATGGCGGCGCTGTCGCGACCGCTCCGCGCGGCGAACGGGGTGACGCCCCAGTCCGGAATCGCGAGCACGACCACGCGGTCGGCGCGGCGTCCCGCCAAACCGATCGCGCGTTCGAGCAGCAACGCGAATTCGTGCGCGTATTCGTCGACATCGCGACCGCGATATTGATTGTTCACGCCGATCAACAGCGTGACCAGACCGTAGTCGTCGCCGAGCGGTGCGGCGGCGGCATCAATGGCGGCCGACAGTTCGTCCGTGGTCCAGCCGGTTCGAGCGATGATGCGCGGGTCGTCGATGACGATGCCGTCGGCGCGCAGCGCAGCCACCAGTTGCATCGGCCAACGGCCGTCGGGTTCGACGCTTTCGCCGATGGTGTAACTGTCGCCGAGCGCGAGGTACTGCACCGGCGCCTGCATTCGCGCGTCGTGCGACGCACCTGCCGCGAGTACCGCCGCAAGCACCGCCGGCACCACCGTCATGGTTCAGGCGACCGCTGCGCGCTGCGCGTCGGTCGCGGCATCGGCACGACGCTGCAGCACGCGTTCGATGCGCGCGAACACCTCGCGCAGCACCGGCGCTTCCGGCAGCAGAGTGACGCGGAAGAAATTGCGTTCCGGCACGTTGAAGCTGGAACCCGGGACGATCAGCACGTCCTCGCTTTCCAGCATTTCAAGCGCGAACGCGTGATCGTCGAAGCCGTGCGCAGCAGCGCCGACCACCGCCGGAAATCCGTACAGCGCGCCGGCGGGCGCGACCAGACTCAGGTGCTCGCTGGACGCGCAGCAATCGATCAGTGCGCGGCGGGTGTCGTACAGACGGCCGCCGGGCGCGGTGAGCGCGCTGATGGTGTCGGTGCCGTGCAGCGCGGCGTCGATCGCGAACTGGCCGGGCACGTTCGCGCACAGGCGCAGCGCGCCGAGCAGGTCCATGGCGTGGTGGAAGTCGCCGCTGGCGAGCGGATCGCCGCTGAGCACCGCCCAGCCCACGCGCCAGCCGCAGGCGCGATGCACTTTCGACAAACCGCCGAACGACAGGCACGGCAGATCGCCGGCCAGCGGCGCGAGCGGCTGGAAGCGTTCGTCGTCGTAAAGAATATGGTCGTAGATCTCGTCCGCCATCAGCAGCAGGTTGTGCTTCGCGGCGATCGCGACGATGCGTTCGAGGATCTCGCGCGAGTACGTCGCGCCGGTCGGGTTGTTCGGATTGATCAGCACGATCGCGCGGGTGCGCGACGACACCAGCTGCGCGATCTCGTCCGGGTCGGGCAGGAAGCCGTTGTCGGCACGGCAGCGGTAGTACACCGGGCGGCCGTCGTTGAGGATGGTCGCGGCGGACCACAGCGGATAGTCCGGCGACGGCAGCAGCACTTCGTCGCCGGGATTGAGCAGCGCGCGCAGGCTGAGGTCGATCAACTCGCTGACGCCGTTGCCGACGAACACGCGCTCGGGCGAGGCGTTCGGGGTGCCGCGCTGCCTGTGGAACGCGGCGATCGATTCGCGCGCCGCCGGCAGCCCCTGCTGGTGGGTGTAGGGGTCGGTTTCGGCGATGTGGTCGGCGATGGCGCGCTGCAGATGCTCCGGCGCGCGGAATCCGAAGGCGCCCGGGTTGCCGATGTTCAGCTTGATCAGCTGCCGGCCCTGCGATTCCAGCTCGCGCGCGCGGCGGGCGAGTTCGCCGCGGATCTCGTAGCGGACTTCGGACAGACGCTCGCGGGTCTTCAGGGTGGGCTTGGGTCTGGAGGGGGACATCTGTCGTCGCGCGCAAAGCAAAAAAGTGCCGCAAAGCCTAGCCGAAATCGCCCCGCTCCGCTTCCCGGCCGGGCCGGGGCCGGGGCCTGGCCGGGCATACGGCGGGAACCGGGCCATAATCGCGTCATGACACGCCCCCACTTCCGCGTTTGAACGCGTCCACGCCGGCACTGCGCGCGATCGGCTGGCCCTTCCCCGGCCTGACCGCCGCCGAGGTCGAGGATGCAGCCTGGGCCGCCGCCATCGCGGCGCATCCGCTGGCGCGCCCGGCGCGGGTGATCGAACAGCACCGCACCGGCTACGTGGTCGCCGAGGCCCCCGGCGATGCGTTGACGACCGAATCCCCGCAGGAATGGATGCGCCGGCGCTTCCCGCCCCAGGACCGCGCGGCGGTCGGCGACTGGGTGCTGATCGAAGACGGCCAGACCGAGGCCGGCAAAGGCCCGCGCGGCCGGATCGTGATCCTGCTGCCGCGACGGACCGCGATCAAGCGCGCCGCCGCCGGCGAGCACTACCAGCAGCAGGTGATCGCCGCGAACATCGACACCGTGCTGGTGGTCTGCGGCCTGGACGCCGACTTCAACCCGCGCCGGATCGAGCGCTATCTGCTGCTGGTGCGCGGCGGCGGCGCCGAGCCGGTGGTGGTGCTGACCAAGGCCGACAAGGACGGCAGCGACGCCGAGGCCTCGCTGGCGGCGCTGGCCGAACTGGCGGCGCAGGGCATCGTCGCGGTCGCCGTGAACGCCAAGGACCGCGCCAGCGTCGCCGCGCTGGAACCGTGGCTGCAGGCCGGCCGCACCGCCGTACTGGTGGGCTCGTCGGGCGCCGGCAAATCCACGCTCACCAACACGCTGCTGGGCGAGGAGAAGATGAAGACGAATGCGGTCCGCGAGAACGATGCGCGGGGCCGCCACACCACCACCTTCCGCACGCTGATTCCGCTGCCGTCGGGCGCGTGTCTGATCGACACCCCCGGCATGCGCGAACTCAAACCCACTGGCGAAGAGCAGGTCGCCGACGGCGGGTTCGCCGATATCGAAGCGATCACCGGCGAATGCAAATTCCGCGATTGCCAGCACGCCCGCGAACCGGGCTGCGCGGTGCGCGCGGCGCTGGAGGCCGGCACGCTGGACCCGGCGCGGCTGGCGAATTACCTGAAGCTGCGCGACGAGGTGGCCGGTGCGGCCGACAAGCTCGCGACGCGATTGGCGCAGAAGGCGGATGCGAAGGTGGGCGGAAAAGCGTTCCACAAGCGCCTGGACGAGAAATATGGACGGCATTGATCCGGCTTCTGTAGGAGCGGCGGCTTTCAACAGCCGAATGGCTGGTCAAGCCGCGATGAATCGCCCGATAGCTTTCCGCAGCCGATCGCGGCTTGACCAGCCATTCGGCTGTTGAAAGCCGCCGCTCCTACAAAAAAACAACGATGCGCTCTGCGCCTCCCCTTGCACGCAGCGCAGGGGAAGGTTGGGAGGGGGTGAATTGCACTCGGACAGTTGCATGCCAACACATCCCCTCACCGGCCCTTCCCTTCGCTGCGCGAAAGGGAGGGAGAACCGCTTCGCGGCTTTACCAGCCATTCGGCTGTTGAAAGCCGCCGCTCATACAAAAAAAACGGCGATCCGCTCTGCGCCTCCCCTTGCGCGCAGCGCAGGGGGAGGTTGGGAGGGGGTGAATCGCACTCGGGCAGTTGCATGCCGACGCAACCCCTCCCCGCCCCTCCCCTTCGCTGCGCGAAAGGGAGGGGGAACAGCTTCGCGGCTTGCGCCGCTCCTACAGGGACTGCGATGACGCCGACGCCCGACATCGCCCATCACGCCGCGCTCGATGCGCGGCTGGTCGCGGCGGTGCGCGGCATCCGTCTGCTGGAAACCCTCAGCTGGCCGGCCAGCGCGCAGGAGACTTTTCTTGCGGCGTGGAAGATCGGCCGCATCCATCTGCCGAAGATCGAGTACCCGAAAGAGGATTTCACGCATGTGCGTGCGGAGCTGGACGCGGTGCGCGCCGCCGCCGATCCCGACCACGCGCTCGGCCACTATCTGATCCAGACCGCCGACAGCTGGCGGATCGGCACGCGGCTGCTCGATGCCGCCGGCAGCTACAAGATCACCGCGTATTCGACCCGGCTCTACGGCCGTCCGGTGGAAATGCTGCCCGGCGACGGCCCCACCAATTTCGAGGCCGCGCAGCATTTCGTGACCCTCGCCGACGACATGGACCAGGAGCTGCGCCAGCTCGAACCCGACGCGGTGGTCGCCGCCGAAACGGTGTGCGACCAGTTGCAGCAGGACATCGATGCGTTCTTCACCTGGCACAAGGTCAAAGTCGAACTGGATCCGGCGCTGATCGCCAAGGCCGCTGCCAGCCCCACCCGCATCCGCCTGCGCACCAATACCGGCTTCAGCGAATACGACCGACATCAACTGCTGGTGCACGAGGCCTTCGTGCACACGCTCACCGGCATCAACGGCCGTGAACAGCCGCTGCTCAAATCGATGGCGCGCAGCGCGCCGCGCACCACTGCGACGCAGGAAGGGCTGGCGACATTCGCCGAGCTGATCTCCGGCTCGATGGACATCGAGCGCATGAAGCGCATCAGCCTGCGCATCATCGCCATCGACATGGCGATCAACGGCGCCGACTTCGTGCAGGTGTTCCGCTTCTTCCTCGACGCCGGACAAACGCCCGAGGACAGCTTCGCCTCCACCCAGCGCGTGTTTCGCGGCGCCCCGCTCGGCGGCGGCGCAGCGTTCACCAAGGACACCGTGTACCTGCACGGCCTGCTCAGTGTGCATACGTTCTTCCGCTGGTGCCTGCGCCACCGCAAGCTCGCGGTCGCGCGGCAATTGTTCGCCGGCAAGCTGGCGCTGGAAGACGTGTTCGCGCTGCAGCCGATGTTCGACAGCGGCGCGATTGCTGCACCGCAATATCTGCCGCCATGGATGCAGCGCGCGAACGGACTGGCGGGCATGCTGGCGTTCTCGCTGTTCGCGAACAAGATCAAACTCGACCGCGTCGACGCCGACGATCTGGTGCTGGGGCTGGGGGTTTGAGCGGCGAACTGACAGAATCCGGCGCATGACAACCGCCACCGCGCCCCGCGCCTCCCGTCTCTATCTCCAGGTGCTGATCGCAATCGTCGTGGGCGGCCTGATCGGCCACTTCGCGCCCGCGACCGGCGTCGCTTTGAAACCGTTGGGCGATGGCTTCATCGCGCTGGTGAAGATGCTGATCGCGCCGATCATCTTCCTCACCGTGGTCGCCGGCATTTCCGGAGTGGCCGACGTCAAGAAGGTCGGCCGCGTCGGCGCCAAGGCGATCCTGTATTTTGAAGTGGTGTCGACCTTCGCGCTGGGGATCGGTTTGCTGGTGGTGAATCTGTGGCGCCCCGGCGACGGCTTCGATGTCGATCCGGCCACGCTCGACGCCGCAGCGGTCGCGCAGTACGCCGAAAAGGCGCACGAGCAGACCACCGTCGGTTTTTTCCTGCACATCATTCCGAAGACCTTCACCGACGCCTTCACCGGCGACGGCGATCTGCTGCAGGTGCTGTTGCTCGCCTGCCTGTTCGGCTTTGCGCTGAGCGCGCTGGGCGAGCGCGCAAAACTGCTGAACAGCGTGCTCGACACCGTGTCGCAGGTGTTCTTCCGGATGATGGCGATGGTGATGCGGCTGGCGCCGATCGGCGCCTTCGGCGCGATGGCCTTCACCATCGGCAAATACGGCGTGGACAGCCTCGGCCCGCTGCTGAAACTGATGGGCGGCTTCTATGCGACCTGCGCGATCTTCGTGCTGCTGGTTCTGGGCGTCGTCGCGCGCATCACCGGTTTCTCGATCCTCCAGTTCCTGCGCTACATCCGCGACGAACTGCTGCTGGTGCTGGGCACGTCCTCGTCCGAATCGGCGCTGGTGCCGCTGATGCAGAAACTCGAACGTCTGGGCTGTCCGAAATCGGTCGTCGGTCTGGTGGTGCCCAGCGGCTATTCGTTCAATCTCGACGGCACCAACATCTACCTGACGATGGCCGCGATGTTCATCGCGCAGGCCATGGATATCGAACTCACGCTCACCCAGCAGCTGACCCTGCTGCTGGTCGCGATGCTGACCTCCAAGGGCGCCTCCGGCGTCACCGGCGCGGGCTTCATCACCCTCGCCGCAACGCTCGCGGTGGTGCCGTCGGTCCCGGTCGCGGGTCTGGCGCTGATCCTCGGCATCGACCGTTTCATGAGCGAGGCGCGCGCGATCACCAACCTCATCGGCAACGGCGTCGCCACGCTCGCGGTCTCGCGCTGGGAAGGCGAACTGGACGTGGACCGGCTGCGCGCCGAGCTGGCCGCCGGCCCGAGCGGGCCGATCGAACCGGCCGCCACACCGGCGATGACCTTCCATACGCCGGCGCAGCGCGACCTCGACGATCCGGACTGAGACCGATCCGTCAGCAGGGTGTTGAAAAACACATTCGTGCGCGTTTGACTCGCCGCATCCGTGCGGCTCGCCCCTTCGGGGTCAGCTTCGCTGTTCGCGCCGGAACAGGCTGTTTTTCAACAGCCTGTTAGAATGCAGCCCCGGCCCATGGATAGCGTGTCACGATGTCCGACCACAACGATCTGAAGCAATCCGCCCTCGACTATCACCGTCAGGATCCGCCGGGCAAGATCAAGGTCGTACCGACCAAGCCGCTGGTGACCCAGCGCGATCTCGCGCTCGCCTACTCGCCCGGTGTCGCCTATGCCTGCGAAGCGATCGTCGCCGATCCCAACGCCGCCAGTGAAATGACCGCACGCGGCAATCTGGTCGCGGTGATCACCAACGGCACCGCCGTGCTCGGGCTGGGCGACATCGGCCCGCTCGCCGGCAAACCGGTGATGGAAGGCAAGGGCGTGCTGTTCCAGAAATTCGCCGGCATCGATGTGT
>CAZGBA010000109.1:0-12953 GCA_964523435.1 uncultured Xanthomonas sp. | reverse complement strand
GCGGCCAGCAGTTCGGTGGTGCCGGTGTAGGGAATGCCGCCGTCGTTGATCGCGGCCTTGTTCACCGGGCCGGTGACCAGTCCATCGCACAGCCCCTGCAGGCAGGCGCCGGCAGCGGTTTCCATCGCGCCGATGGTGGTGCGCGCATTGCGCGGCTCGGGATGGCCGAAACGGGTGGCGAGGATGGTGGGGATTTCGACGTGCGCGAGCCGTCCGGGGCCGGCGGCGCTGGGGTCGTTGGGCGAAATCAACCGCAGCGGCAGGCCGATGGCGTCCGCTGCGCGCAGGAGGGTGTCGCGGTCGCCGTAGCAGACCAGTTGTGCGTCCCAGTCGCGCTGGGCGGCGCGGACGACCAGTTCGGGGCCGATGCCGGCCGGCTCGCCCGGGACCAGCGCGAGACGGGGGCGTCTGGACATTCCGGAATCAACCCGCGCCGGAAGCGGCTGCGGGCGTGCCGACGCGGATGTCGATGAAGGCTTCGCCGCGCATTTCGCGCAGGAAGCGGTTCCACTCGTCTTCCAGCTTGCGCTGGCCGATGCTCTCGCGGATCTGGCTGCGGCGGTTTTCGTCGGTCGCATTGACCTGGCGGGTGCCGATGCGCTGCAGGATGTGCCAGCCGGCCTGGGTCTTGAACGGCGCCGAGACCTGGTTATCGCCGAGCGAGGCGACCTGAGCGCCGAAATCGGTGCCGTAATCGTCCTGGGCGAACCAGCCGAGGTCGCCGCCACGGGCCTTGCTCACGGTGTCTTCGGAGTTCTTGCCGGCGAGCTCGGCGAAATCCGCGCCGCCTGCGATCCGAGCGCGCAGGGTTTCCAGCTTGGCCTTGGCGGCGGCATCTTCCTTGCCTTCTTCGGAGCGGATCAGGATGTGACGCGCCTGATACTGGGTGACCATCTTCGCGTCGCCGGCCTGGGCATTGCGGGTTTCTTCCAGTTTGAGCAGCTGAAAGCCGCTGGGGCCGCGGATCGGGCCGATGACCTGACCGACCTGCATGTTGCGGATGGTGCCGGAGAAGCTGGTCGGGATCTGGTCGAGGGCGCGCCAGCCGAGATCGCCGCCTTCCAGCGCGTTCGGACTGTCGGAATAACGCACGGCAGCCGCGCTGAACTCCATCTCGCCGCGGTCGAGCAGGCTCTTGATGCCTTCGATCTTCTTCTGGCCGGTGCCGATCTGTTCGGCGGTGGCGCCTTCGGGCAGGGCGACCAGAATGTGGGCGAGGCGGTACTGGGTGTTGCCGCCGGCCTGCGCCGCCAATGCCACGTCGACTTCGGCGTCGCTGACGCTGATCCGGCCCTGGGCGAAGCGCTGGCGCAGGCGCTGGACGACGATTTCGTCGCGCAGCGAGTTGCGGAAATCGCTGTAGTTCAAACCGTCCTTGGCCAACTGCTGCCGCAGCTGGTCGACGCTGATCTTGTTTTGCGCGGCGATGTTGTTGACCGCGTTGTCCACTTCCTCATCGCTGATGCGCATGCCAGTGCTGGCGGCGCGCGCGCTCTGCAGGCGGATCAGGATCAGACGCTCCAGCACCTGGCGCTGCAGCACGTCGGCAGGCGGCAGCTGCGCTTCGCGACCGGCGTATTGGTTGCGGATGTTCGCGACGGCGCGCTCCAGCTCGCTCTGCAGGATGATCTCTTCATCGACCACCGCAGCGATCCGGTCGAGCGGCTGTGCTGCGGACGGTTCTTGAGCGAAGGCGGAGAAGCTGCCGGCGAGGAGCGCAACGGCGATGACGCAGCGGAACGATCGGATCGTGTGACGGATCATTGGACGGATCATGGGGCCAGGTCTGATGAGGGGAGATCGCCGCCACCGCGCGATTGGGGGGGCGGAACGAGGGAGAGATCCTCGCGGTAGTAGCCGAGGATAGCACGGCGCAAACGGCCCTCCGTGTCGGGTCCTGCGGAGCCTAGCCCCTTGAGTTCGATCTCCAGCTGAATGGCGTTGTTGAGATCGCCGCTGCGGCTGCGCAGATAGCGGCGGCCGACCAGACGCACGGCCAGACAGCAGCTTTCCCACTGCACGCCGGCGATGCCTTCCAGCAACTGGTTGTCCTGCAGCGAGTAGTAATAGCGGCCGACCACGCTCCAGTTCGGGTTGATCGGATACAGGAACGACAGATCCGCCTGTTCCAGCAGATCGCGGCGATAGCGGTAGCTGAGGTTGACGATGCCGTCGTCGCCGATCAGATAGCGGGTGCGGAGGCTGGCGAGATCGCGGCGTCCGGCCTTCGGGTCCCATTGGTAGGAGGCGCCGATGCTCCAGCGGTCGTTGGGAGCGTAACTGGTGTCCATGATCCAGGCCGATTTGCCCTGTTCGATCGGGCTCTCGCCCGGCACCGTGACCCGCGAATCCTCGAAGTAGCGGATCTGGCCGACGCTGGCGGACAGTTTTTCGTGGCCATCGGCCTCTCGGATCAGCCGGGTCGAGACGGCCAGGGTCAGTTGGTTGCCGTCGGCCTGGCGATCGGCGCCGGAGTAACGGTTGTCGCGGAACAGTTGGCCCCAGCCGAAGGTCAGCGGGCGCGTGTCGAACAGCGGAATACCGGACTGGTCGCGATAGGGCGCGTTGAAGTAGAAGATCCGCGGTTCGAGGGTGTTGAGGTAATCGGAGTCGCCCCAGCGCGTATGGCGGTCGAAATACAGGCCGGCGTCGAGGGTGGCGATCGGCAGGCTGCGGCTGGGGCGGTCGTCGCGTCCGGGCAGCGCGGAATCGCTTTCGAGCGCGTAGCCGGTGTAGCGCCAGGCCAGACCCGGTTTCAGGAACCAGCTGTCGCCTTCCAGCGGCAGGCTGATGTACGGCTTGAGATCCAGACGACTGCCGCCCGCGAGTTCGGTATGGTCGAAGCGCGCCACCTCGGCGTCGATGCCGGCGGTGAAGCGTCCCGCGAACGCCTGCTCCCAGTGCACCTGACCGCGCGGCAGACGGTCGAAGGGGAGATTGGTGTCGCGCAGGGTGTAATCGGCCAGCTGCCAGTGGTCGGCCATGATCGAGGCCTCCCAGTTGCGGCCACGGCCGTACAGGCCGATGTCGCTGGTCACGAACGACGTGGCGCCGCCGTTGAGATGATTGCTGGCATCGTCGAGGTAGCGGGTGTCGCTGATCCAGGCGATGTTGCTGCGCGCCTGCCAGTTCGGACCGAGATTCTGGCTGCCGATGAAGCGCAGGAAGCCGCGATTGGAATCGCGGCGGTTTTCCACCGGAACGCCTGCCGCGATCTCGTTGTCGCGCTCGCGTTCGGTCAGATCGTCGGAAGGCAGATACGCCGCATCGATCACGCCGCGTCCGGTCTCGGTGAGATAGCGGAATTCGCCGCCGAGCTGCAGGCCGCGCTTGGTCATCAACCGCGGGGTGATGGTGGCGTCGTAGTTCGGCGCCAGATTCAGATAGATCGGCTGCCGCCAGTCGAAGCCGTTGCGCCCCGACGAGGAGATCGCCGGATACAGCAGGCCGGTGCGGCGACGGTCGTCGATCGGGAAACGGAACCACGGCAGATACAGCACCGGAATACTGCCCACGCGCAGGGTCGCGTGATGCGCGGTGCCCATGCCTTCGGCGGTGTTCACATCGATGCGCTGCGCGCGCAGCTCCCAGCGCCGTGCATCGGGTGGGCAGGTGGAATAGGTGGAACCGTGCAGCGAACCCTCGTCGCCCTTCATAGTGATGCGCTTGGCGCCGCCATTGCCGCGACGGCGGATAAGCTGGTACTGGATGTCCTCCAGCTCGTGGGTGTCCTTGCCCTGATCGCCCTTGGCGCGCGCAGCGATCAGACGCATGCCACGGTCCTGATAGCGCACGCTGCCTTCGGCGGTGTAGGTCTCTTTGTCCTGGTCGTAGCTGAGTCTGTCCGCCAACAGCACCTGGTCGCCGCGACGCAGATTCACGTTGCCATCGAGATCGACGATCTGGCCTTCGGTCCCGGTCATCCGGTCGCCGTTGACTTCGGTCGCACCGGCGTCTGCATTCGTATCCGAGGCCTGTGGGGTGTTGTCCGCAGCGGGAATCTTGTCGATGAACGCAGGCACCGCGTCTTCGATCGGGCACTGGCCCCAGTCCTCGGGTGCCTCGTCGGCCGCCTGTGCGGACAGCGAGAGCGCAATGCAGAAGGGCAGCGGCAGCAGATGGAGTTTCTTTCGCACGTTGGGGCCGAGTCTGGACATATCCGGCTAGCTTGACGCATCCGTCCCGGTGCGGCAACGCGCGGGCTGCAGCCGGGGTTCAGGCACCCAGCGCCCCGACATGGGCGATGACGGATTCACGCAGACCCTGCAGGTCGTAGCCGCCTTCGAGGCTGGAAACGACGCGGCCGTCGGCGTGGCGGTCGGCAATGGCGACGAGTTCGCGGGTGATCCACTCGAAATCATCGGCTTCGAGCTGCAGCTGTGCGAGCGGGTCGCGGCGGTGGGCGTCGAAGCCGGCGGAGATCATCACCAACTGCGGGCGGAATGCATCGAGGTGTGGCAGCAGCCGGGTGCTCCATGTTTCGCGGAACTGCGCGCTGCCGGCGCCCGGGGGCAGTGGTGCGTTGAAGATGTTGTTGATGCCGCGTTCGCTGACGTGGCCGCTGTCGGGATACAGCGGCATCTGGTGCGAGCTGGCGAAGACCACGCGCGGTTCGAGATCGAAGATCGCCTGGGTGCCGTTGCCGTGGTGCACATCGAAATCGGCGATGGCAATGCGCGAGAGGCCGAATTTGTCCAGCGCGTGCGCGGCGCCGACTGCGATCGAATTGAACAGGCAGAAGCCCATCGCCGCGCTGCTGGTGGCGTGGTGGCCGGGCGGGCGCACCGCGCAGAACGCGCGCTTGGCTTCGCCGTTGAGCACGAGTTCCACCGCCGCGACGACCGCGCCAGCGGCGCGCAATCCGGCTTCGGCCGAGGCCGGCGACAGGATGGTGTCGGGGTCGAGCCAGATCCGCTCGTGGGGCTTGGTTTCCAGCACTGCGTGCAGCAGCGATTCGCAATGGACGCGCAGCAGTTGGCCGCGAGTCGCGCGCGGCGCTTCGCGCCATTCCAGATCGGGCCAGGTGTCGCGCAGACCGGCGGTGACGGCGGCCAGCCGCGCCGGGCATTCGGCGTGCGTCGGCCCGGTGTCGTGAGCCAGACAGGCGCTGTGGCTGAAGACCGGGACGCTCATTGCTGCCGTTGGCGACGCTCGTGGTTCCAAAGGATCTCGCCGTGGCCGCTGTTTCTGGCCAGCACTCGCGACAGTACGAACAGCAGATCGGACAAACGATTGAGATAACGGATCGCCTGCGGGCGCACGGCGTCGTGGTGCGAGAGCGTCACGCACTCGCGCTCGGCGCGGCGGACGATGGTGCGCGCCAGATGACAGCGCGCTGCGGCTTCGCCACCGCCGGGCAGGATGAAATCCTTCAGCGGCGGCAGCGGATCGTTGTAATGGTCGAGCTGCTGTTCGAGTCGATCGATGTCGTCGTCGTCGATGGCCGAATGTCCGGGGATGCACAGTTCGCCGCCGAGATCGAACATCTGGTGCTGGACCATCGTCAGCAGCGTGCGGACGTCGTCGGGCACATCGCAGGCCAGCAGCACGCCGATCGCGGAATTCGCTTCATCGACCGTGCCGTACGCGGTGACCCGCGCCGAATCCTTCGCTACCCGGCTGCCGTCGCCAAGCCCGGTCGTACCGTCGTCGCCGGTTTTGGTGTAGATCTTGGAGAGACGGTTGCCCATGGTGATTCCTGGTCCCGGGTCCTTTGTATGAGCGGCTTTTCTAGGAGCGACTTCAGCCGCGAAGCTCTTGAAGATCGGGGCGAAAAGATCGCGGCTGAAGCCGTTCCTGCGAGAGCGCGCGGATATTCAGACGGTCTGCGCCCGCAGCGACGGCGCCTGCCGGCGCAGCAGCGCGAAACCGCCGAACAGCATCGCCGAATAGAACAGCGTGCCCATCACGGTCCACTTGAAGAACGGAATGCCGGCGACGTAGGCGGCGACCAGACCGGCGCCGGTCTGCGGGTACATCGTCGAGCCGAACCAGGTCACGCCATTGGTGACCACGAAGAACAGGATCGAACCCACCAGCGAATAGCCCAGTACGTTGCCGCCCCCGACCTTGCCGCGCAGACCGAAGCCCAGCACCGTCGACAACGCGATGCACAGATACACCGACCAGAACGACAGGCTCGTCGCGACGTAGCTCCAGTATTCGCCGCCCATCGACAGGCCAAGGGCGATATCCGACAGCACCATCGCCATCAGCGGCACCAGCAGCGCCCATGCGCGATTGGCGAAATAAGCGCCGCCGAACAGGGCCATCGCTTCCACCGGCGAGAAATTCGGCGGATGCGGCAGCAGACGGCTGAGCGCAGCGAGCAGGATCATCGCGACCAACGTCAGCGGGCCCGGCGCGAGCAGCGCCTTGGCACGCGATTCGGGACTGGAAGAAGCGGGGGAGGCGTGAACGGTCATCGGCGGTCGCAGGCGGAAAAGGACACAGAGCGTTAGCATAACGCAATGTCCCAGCCCGACCCCGCTCCGTCGCCCTTTCCCGAGTCGCGTCCCGAGTCCCGTTCCGCGTCTGTTGCCGCGTCCCATGATGTCCTGATCGTCGGCGGCGGTCTGGTCGGCGCCAGTCTGGCGATCGCGCTGGATCGTCTCGGCCTCGACACGGCGCTGCTGGAGGCCGCGCCGCCCGGCGCGCTGCCAGCGGTGTTCGACCAGCGCAATCTCAGTCTTGCCGAGGCCACCGTGAACGCGCTGCGCGCGCTCGACGTGCTGCCGCGCCTGCGCACGCCCACCGGGCCGATCGCCCGCATCCACATCAGCCGCAGCGGCGATTTCGGCCGCGTGCTGCTCGATGCCGCCGATCATGGCCGCGGCGCGTTCGGCCAAGTGGTGGTGGCGCGCGATTTCGGCGATGCGCTGGAATCGAAGCTCGGCGATCTGCCGCGATTGACCCGCCATCGCCCCGCGCGCTTTCTCGGCTTCGCCGAAGACAGCGTCGATGGTATGCGTCAGGCCCGCGTCGCTGACGGCGATGGCGAGCGCGTGATCGCCGCGAAACTGGTGGTGGCCGCCGACGGCGCCGCCAGTGCGGTGCGCGAGGCGCTGGGGATCGCCGCAGAGCCGCACGATTACCAGCAGACCCTGTTCGTCGCCCGCGTGCGTGCCGAACGCGGGCCGGACGGCACGGCCTGGGAACGGCTGACCGATCACGGCCCCACGGCGGTGCTACCGCGAGGCGACGGGCATTACGGTGTCATCCACGGCGTCGCCAGCGGCGAGGCCGATGCGGTCGCGGCGCTCGACGACGCGGCGTATCTCGAACGACTGCAGCGCGCGTTCGGTTGGCGTGCAGGGCGTTTCCTGTCGGTCGGTCCGCGCAGCCGATATCCGATCGTGCGCACGCTTGCGCAGCGCCTCGTCGCGCCGCGCGCGGTGCTGGTCGGCAACGCCGCGCAGTCGCTGCATCCGATCGGCGCGCAGGGTTTCAATCTCGGGCTGCGCGATGCCTTGACCCTGGTCGAGTGCATCGAAGCCGGTCGCACGCGCGGCGAGGACATCGGCAGCGAAGCGATGCTCACGGAGTACGCGCAGCGCCGACGCGAGGATCGCGAACGCACCATCGCGTTCTCGGATGGTCTCGCACGCCTGACTTCGAATGCTTCGTCGCTGGTGTCGTCGTTGCGCAGTCTTGGTCTGTTCGCGCTCGATCACGACGCCGCGCTGCGCGCGCAGGTCGTCGCCGGGGCGATGGGATATCGCGGCGATACGCCGCAACTCTGTCGCGAGGTGGCCGCATGAGTCGTCGGATGAGCGAACGTCGAACCAACCCCGGACGCCGCGCGGATGCCGCCATCGTCGGCGGTGGCGTGGTCGGCGCCGCCTGCGCGCTGGCGCTGGCGCAGCAGGGTCTGCAGGTGACGCTGATCGAGCATGCCGAAGCGCCGGCATGGTTGTCGACGGATGCCGATCCGCGCGTGTACGCGTTCGCGCCCGACAACGCCGCGCTGTTCGAATCGATCGGTGTGTGGGCCGCTGTGCGCGATGCCCGCGCGCATCCCTATCGGCGCATGCGCGTGTGGGACGCGGCCGGTGGCGACGAATTGCGGTTCGATGCCGATGCCTTTGCGGTGAAACAACTCGGTTGGATCGTCGAGCACGCGCTGCTGCAGGATCGCTTGTGGGTCGCGTTGCGGCAGTCGAGCGTGACCGTGCGTTGCCCTGCGAGCGTGGTCGCGCTGGAGCAGGATGAAGAAGGCGCCACGCTGGAGCTCGACGATGGTTTGCGCGTGGAAGCGCGTATTGCCATCGCTGCCGATGGCGGGCGTTCGACGCTGCGCGAACTGGCGGGTATCGGCACGAAAACCGAAGACTACGGCCAGCGCGGCGTGGTTGCCTATGTCGCGACCGAGCGTTCGCATGAAGACACCGCCTGGCAGCGGTTCCTGCCGACCGGGCCGCTGGCGTTTCTGCCGTGCGCGCCCTGGCCGGAGGCGGCGAACGTCTCATCGATCGTCTGGACCTTGCCCGATGCCGAAGCGGTGCGCGTCGCTGCGCTGGACGATGCGGCGTTCGCGGAAGAACTTACCCGCGCGTTTGCTTCGCGCCTCGGCGATGTGCGCCCGCTGAGCAAACGCATCGCCTTTCCGCTGCGCAGGCAGCTCGCCGACGCCTACGTCGCCGGTCGCGTGCTCGCCATCGGCGATGCCGCGCATGTCGTGCATCCGCTGGCCGGGCAGGGCGTGAATCTCGGCCTGCGCGATGTGTCTGCGTTGCGCGACGCCATCGCCTCCGCGCAGGTGCGGCGCGCCGACTGGGCCGCGCCGCATCGTCTCGCTCGCTGGGCCCGCGCCCGCCGCAGCGACGCCACCGCCTCGGCGCATGCCTTCAGTGCGATCAATCGGGTGTTTTCCAACGACGATGTCGCCACGACGCTGCTGCGTGGCCCTGCGCTGGGACTCGCCGGCAGACTCGCGCCGCTCAATCGCGCGCTCTGGCGTCACGCGGCGGGCATGTGACGGTTGAATTGGTGTTCGATTTTCAGGCCTGGATCAACAGCCACGCCTGCTTTGCGATCAGCGCCAGCACAATGACCAGGAACACCGCGCGCACGAAGCCCTGACCGCGTTTGATCGCGAGATGGCTGCCGATGTAACTGCCGATCATGTTGCCGATGATCAACGGCAGCGCCAGCGCCCAGATCACGTAGCCGCCGAACATCAGCACCGTCCACGAACTGACGTCGGCGGCGACATTGGTGGTTTTCGACACCGCCGACGACTTCAGGAAATCGAGGCCGAGGAAACTGACGAAGGCGAACACCATGAGCGTGCCGGTGCCGGGGCCGATCAGGCCATTGTAGAAACCGGTGGCCGCGCCGATGCCGGCGGCGGCCATCGCTTCGTGTTTCGGATGGAAGCGACGGTCTTCGCGCAGCCCCAGATCCTTGCGCAGCGCGGTGTAGACCGCGAGCACGACGCAGATCGAGAGCACCGTCCACTTCAGGATGTCCGGATCGATGCGCTTCGCGAACTGCACGCCGACCGCCGATGCGCTCAAGGCGGCGATGCATGCGGGCAGAAGCACACGACGCTCGACCCGGATGCGGCGCAGATAATTCCATGCCGCGACGCTGGTGCCGAGGATCGAACTGCTCCGCTGGGTGGCGATGGCCTGCAGGATCTGCAGGCCCGGATGCAGATTGAGCATGGCCGGCGTCAGCACCAGTCCGCCGCCGCCGACGATGCTGTCGATCAGGCCAGCGGCGAAGCCTGCGAGCGCGGTCAGCAGCCAGAGTTGGACCTCAGGGTCAGCGAACATCGACTTCCTGCGGCGCCGTGGCCGTCGATGCTCCGATCGAGGGTGCGAACGTCGGTGGCTTGCGCGCATGCGTGGCCTGTTCGTAGCCGAACGCATAGCCGATCAGTTTCGCCTCGCTCCATGCCGGGCCCAAGAACACGATGCCCACCGGCAGCCCATGCACGTCGCCCATCGGCACGGTGATGCTGGGTGTGCCCGCGACGGCGGCGACGCCGTAGCCGGCGCCGCTGAAGTGGTCGCCGTTGATCGGATCGATCATCCATGCGGACGAGGTGGTCGGCGCCACCAGCGCATCGAGGCGCTGCGCCTTCAGCGTGGCATCAAGGCCTTCGTCCCTCGCCAGACGGATGGCGTTCGCGCGCGCTTCGAGATACGTCTTGTCGCTCAGCGGCCCTTTCGCCTGCGCGCGTTCGAACAGGTCCTGACCGAACCACGGCATCTCCGTATCGGCATGCGCGTTGTTGTAGGCGATCAGTTCGGCCAACGATGCTACGGGTGCGCCACTGTCGGCGAGATAACGGTTCAGTCCGGCCTTGAATTCGTGGAACAGCACTTCGGACTCGGCGTCGTCCCATTGCCCGGCGGTGGTGATGTCAGCGTCGACCACTTCTGCGCCAGCGGCACGCAGCACGGCGAGCGCACGTTCGAATGTGGCGTCCAGCGCCGGTTGATAGCCGGTCTTGTCGCGCAGCACGCCGATGCGTGCGCCTTTCAGTGCATCGGGCGAGAGGGCTGCGGCATAGTTTTCGCCATGATGTCCTGCGTCGCGGGTCACGATTTCGTCGGGACCGAGGGAGGTCAGCACGCCGAGCACGATGGCCGCATCGGTGACGGTGCGCGCCATCGGCCCGGCGGTGTCTTGAGAGGACGAGATCGGAATGATGCCGCTGCGGCTGACCAGACCCACCGTTGGTTTGATGCCGACCAGCCCGTTCACTGCGGACGGGCAGAGGATGCTGCCGTCGGTTTCGGTACCGATGCCGACCGTGGCCAGACTCGCGGCGATCGCCGCGCCGGTTCCCGAACTGGAACCGCAGGGGCTGCGGTCGAGCGCGTAGGGGTTGCGGGTCTGTCCACCGCGTCCGCTCCAGCCGGAGCTGGAATGCGAGGAGCGGAAATTCGCCCATTCACTGAGATTGGTCTTGCCCAAGATCACCGCGCCGGCTTCGCGCAGCCGTGCGACCAGCGGCGCATCGGTCTTCGGACGATGATCGGCCAGCGCGAGCGAACCGGCGGAGTTCGCCATCGGCACTGCGTCGATATTGTCTTTGAGCAGCAACGGGATGCCGTGCAGCGGGCCACGGAGTCTGCCCGCCTTGCGCTCGGCGTCCAGCGCGGCGGCTTCGCGCATCGCGTCGGGATTCACCTCGATCACCGCATTGAGCATCGGACCGGCATCGTCGATGGTGGCGATGCGATCGAGATAGGCGCGGGTCAATCGTTGGCTGTCGAGCGCGCCGGAGACCATGCGCGCCTGCAGCTGCGCGACGGTGGCCTCTTCCACAGCCAAGCCATTGCGGTCCGTGGATGCTGCAGCGGCGTCTTCGATGGTCGCAGCGTTCGTGTTCCGCACGGAGCAACCGCCAACCGTTGCCGAGGCTACGGCGAGGCTGCAGGACAGCAGGAGAGTCGAACGCGGAAACATGGAGCCTCCGGAATGGTCGGTATGCGTCCGCATACCCTTTCGTATCCGCACGCCCGGCGCAAGCGTCGTGACGACCGACGGATGATTACGGGTTGGAAGCCGCCGCTTGCCGTGCCGCAAGGCTGCGTCGACGGAGGTCGCGCACCAGCGCCCAGACAATGATCAGATTGAGCAACAGCACGGCCGCTGTCGGCCAGCCCGGATAACGCCACAGCGCGAACAGGCAGAACGGGACGTACAGCATCGCTGCGCAGGCGCCCAGCCACGATGCCCACGCCTTCACCCGCCACAGCCCCCAGAACAGCACGAAACGCAGCACGGCGTAGATGCCGACGGCGGTGGCCGCGAGATGCACGGTTTCCGGGGTGATGCCTTCGATGAAGCGCGCGAGCGCACTGTGCTGCGTATCGAAATGCAGATATTTCCCGATAGTCGCGATCAGTGCGCGGATCGGCAGCGGACCGACCAGCGCCAGCGCGGTCGCCGCAGATGCGGAGACCAGACCTTTGCTCAATTCGATCAGGGCGATGATATGCAACCCGGGATGCGCGCGCGGGCTTGGATCGTAGGAGGTCTGCTGGCTCATCGTGATGTGTTCCCGGCGATCATATGAAGATCGCGTCAGAGATCGCGTTCGCGGCGGGTGTCGCGAGCGGAGGAGATGCGGCCGGTTTTGCGCCGGACGAGGAGGTCGCGCGTCAGGATCCACAGCACCGCGAGATTGATGGCAAGCGCGACGAATGCGATCCAGCCCGGATAGCGGACCGATGCATAGACATCGAAAGGGAGGTAAAGCGCCACCGAAACAGCGCCCAGCCAGGATGCCCAGGCCTGCGCATGCCACAGACCCCAGCCTTCGGCCAGACGCAATGCGCCGTAGGCCACGATCACCGCCACGACCAGATGCACCGAGGCCGGATTGATCTCGCGGGCGGCCGCGGAGAGCGCCCGTTGGATCGCGTCGAAGTACGAAACCTTAGCCAGTCGATCGATGGCTTCGTCGATCCGCGTCGCACCGAAGGTTGTGATGACGCCGGCCGCGAGCAGAGCGAGGACGCCCTTGCCGATCTCGACCAGCGCGATGGCGTGCAGGCCGGGATGCGCTCGATGATCAGGATTCATCGGCGCATCCCGTTCCATAGTCGGCCCGAGCGGAGCTCGACTTACGCGGCGCGGGAAGCGCGCTTGCGGTCGTTTTCGGTGCGCTGCTTCTTGCGCAGACGGATCGCCTTGGGGGTGATTTCCACCAGTTCGTCGTCGTCGATGAATTCCAGCGCCTGTTCCAGCGAGAACTTGACTGCCGGGATCAATCCTTCGTCGTCGTCCTTGCCCGATGCGCGGAAGTTGGTGAGCTGCTTGCCGCGCAGCGCATTGACGGTGAGATCGTTGTCCTTCGAGTGGATGCCGACGATCTGGCCTTCATAGATTTCGTCGCCCGGCTCGATGAACAGACGTCCGCGTTCCTGCATCGCGATCTGCGCGTAGGCGGGCGAGGGACCGGTGCCGTTGGAGATCAGCACGCCGTTCTG
>CAZGBA010000108.1:0-13330 GCA_964523435.1 uncultured Xanthomonas sp. | reverse complement strand
TCGCAGTCCACCGCCGGCCTCGCCGACATCCGTGGCGGCGTGACCGCTTACGAAGAAGGCATCCAGAGCGGCGAGCGCGCTGGCGCCATCGGTGCCACCACCGACATCGGCCTCGCTGCCGCCACCCCGCGTTGCGCCATCGCCGTCGCCGGCAACTGGGACGCAGTTGCTGGCCAGAGCATCACCTGCACCCTGAAGGGCAACCCGAACGTCGCCGGCAAGACCGTGACCCTGACCCGCGACAACCAGGGCCAGTGGGCTTGCACCAACAACATCGGTAACGCGAACTACGAACCCAACGGCTGCTGATCCCTGCCTGAGGACGCTCTGTTTTCCGGATAGGGGTGCTGTGGCACCCCTTTCCTGTTTTCGGCAGGGCTCATGCGCTCGGAACGGCGCATTGTTCGCAGCAAACGCCCGGTGCATGCATGGATATCGACACACAGGCCACCTCTCATGAAGACAGCGCGGCATAGCATTCAAGGTTTCACCCTGATCGAATTGATGATCGTCGTCGCGATCATCGCCATCCTGGCCTCCATCGCACTGCCTGCCTATCAGATCTACGTGGGCCGCTCGCAGGTGACCGCCGGTCTGGCCGACATGCGCGGCGGCGTCGTGACCTTCGAGGAGCGCATCCAGAACGGCGACAGCGGCGCCGGCAGTCCAGCGGATGCCCGCGACATCGGCCTGCCGCTGAACACCGTGCGCTGCAGCGCCATCACCCCCGCCGGCAACTGGACCGATCTCAACGGCCAGACGATCACCTGCACCCTCGCCGGCAATCCCAACGTGGCAGGCAAAAGCCTGACCATGACCCGCGACAGCGAAGGGCTCTGGAGCTGCAGCACGACCGTCACAGCGCTCTATCGCCCCAACGGCTGCTCCTGACGCGCGGCTCCTGAGGCCCACGACCTCCTCGTCCATCTCTTCAAGTTCAACGCCTCGAGTCACTTCTTTTTCAAGCGCGGCCTGGCTCAGAATCGGACTGCCGATCAAGCGGGCGTTCGGCTGGTCGAGCCTCCCTCGTGCCGAATCTGGACTTTCACGAGGCATGAACGGAAGCGGTACTATTTCCCGAATCTTCATGCGGTTTCGATGTTATTGTCGGGAGTGCATGATCCACATGGGTCCGCGCGGGCGAGGCGCAGCTAAAAAGTGAATGTTGCTCACACTTCCAACCTGATCGGTATCACCGGTATCGCCCGGCGCCTCGTGCTGGACGGCGCCCTGGACGAGAACGTCGCACGCGAAGCGCTGGACGCCGCCACCCGCGAGCGCAAGCCGATCGCGAATTACCTGCGCGACCACAAGCTGGTCACGCCCCCGCAGCTCGCTGCCGCCAACTCGATCGAGTTCGGCATGCCGCTGTTCGACCCGGCGGTCATGGACCCGAGCCAGAGCGCGATCCGGCTGGTCAAGGAAGAACTGCTCCAGAAGCATCTGGTGCTGCCGCTGTTCAAACGCGGCGGTCGCCTCTTCGTCGGCGTCTCCGACCCGACCAATACCGCCGCGCTCGACGAGGTCAAGTTCCACACCAACCTGCTGGTGGAACCGATCCTGGTGGATGAAGACACCATCAAGCGCACGATGCAGCAGTGGATGGAGTCCAGCGATGCGCTGGGCGGCCTCGACGACTCGGAGGGCCTGGACAATCTCGATGTCTCGGGCGGCGATGACGAGCCCGGCAGCGACGGCGGCATCGACAGCAAGAGCGACGACACGCCGGTCGTGAAGTTCATCAACAAGGTGTTGGTGGATGCGATCCGCCGCGGCGCCTCGGACATCCACTTCGAGCCCTACGAAACCGATTACCGCGTCCGTCTGCGCATCGACGGCATCCTCAAACAGGTCGCCAAGGCGCCGGTCAAGCTCAGCCAGCGCATCGCCGCGCGACTGAAGGTGATGTCGCAGCTCGATATCGCCGAGAAGCGCGTGCCGCAGGACGGCCGCATCAAGCTCAACCTGTCTAAAACCCGTCAGATCGACTTCCGCGTCAGTACGCTGCCGACCCTGTTCGGCGAAAAAGTGGTGCTGCGTATCCTCGACGGCAGCGCGGCCAAGCTCGGCATCGAGAAACTCGGCTACGAGCCGGATCAGCAGGCGCTGTTCCTCGATGCGATCAAGAAACCCTACGGGATGGTGCTGGTCACCGGCCCGACCGGTTCCGGCAAAACGGTCTCGCTGTACACCGCGCTGGGGATCCTCAACGAGGAAGAGCGCAATATTTCCACGGTCGAAGATCCGGTCGAAATCCGCCTGCCCGGCATCAATCAGGTGCAGCAGAACCAGAAGCGCGGCATGACCTTCGCCGCAGCCCTGCGCAGTTTCCTGCGTCAGGATCCGGACGTGATCATGGTCGGCGAAATCCGCGACCTGGAAACCGCCGAAATCGCGATCAAGGCCGCGCAGACCGGCCATATGGTGCTGTCGACGCTGCATACCAACGATGCGCCGCAGACCATCTCGCGTCTGATGAACATGGGCATCGCACCGTTCAACATCACGTCTTCGGTGAGTCTGGTCATCGCCCAGCGCCTCGCCCGCCGGCTGTGCAACCACTGCAAGCGCGAAGCGGAACTGCCCGAACACGCGCTGCTGGCCGAAGGCTACACGTCCGACGAAGTACACGCCGGCATCACACTGTACGAAGCGGTCGGCTGCAACGAATGCACCGGTGGTTACAAAGGCCGCACCGGCATCTACGAAGTGATGCCGATGACCGACAAGATCCAGTCGATCGTTCTGCAGGGCGGCAATTCCATGCAGATCGGAGAAGCCGCAAAGGCTTCAGGCGTGAGCAATCTGCGTCAATCCGCGCTGCTGAAAGCCCGAAACGGCATCACCAGCCTCGCCGAAATCAACCGCGTCACCAAGGACTAAGCCATGGCCGCATCCCGCACCGCCGCCAAAAGCGCACCCACCACCGAACGCGCTGGCAATCAGCTGCCGATGTTCGTCTGGGAAGGCACCGACAAACGCGGCATCAAGATGAAGGGCGAGCAGCAGGCCAAGAACGGCAACCTGCTGCGCGCCGAACTGCGCCGCCAGGGCATCACGCCGACCATCGTGAAGCCCAAGCCCAAGCCGCTGTTCGGCGCCGCCGGCAGCAGAATCTCGGCCAAGGACATCGCCATCTTCAGCCGGCAGATCGCCACGATGATGAAATCGGGCGTGCCGCTGGTGCAGTCGCTGGAGATCATCGGCAACGGCCAGAAGAACCTGCGGATGAAGAATCTGGTCGAAGCCGTGCGCGTCGATATCGAAGGCGGTTCCTCGATCTACGAATCGATGAGCAAACATCCGGTGTACTTCGACGAGCTGTACCGCAATCTGGTGCGCGCGGGCGAATCGGCGGGCGTGCTCGAAACCGTGCTCGACACCATCGCGACCTACAAGGAAAACACCGAGGCGCTGAAAGGCAAGATCAAGAAGGCGCTGTTCTACCCGGCCATGGTCATCGCGGTCGCGATCCTGGTCAGTTCGATCATGCTGGTGTTCGTGGTGCCGCAGTTCGAGGACGTGTTCAAGAATTTCGGCGCGGAACTTCCAGCGTTCACCCAGCTCATCGTGAAGTTCTCGCGATTCATGGTGTCGTGGTGGTGGCTGATGCTGATCGTCACGATCGGCAGCATCGCCGGCTTCGTGTTCGCCTACAAACGGTCGCCCGGCTTCCAGCATTTCCTCGACAAGGTCGTGCTGAAGATTCCGGTGATCGGCGCGATCATGCACAACTCCGCCGTGGCGCGTTTCTCGCGTACCCTCGCCACCACCTTCAAGGCCGGCGTGCCGCTGGTCGAAGCGTTGGAAAGCGTCGCCGGCGCGACAGGCAACTCGGTCTACGAGAAAGCCGTATGGCGCATCCGCGACGACGTGTCGGTCGGCTATCCGGTCAACATGGCGATGAAACAGGTCAACCTGTTCCCGCATATGGTGGTGCAGATGGCCGCGATCGGCGAAGAGGCCGGCGCGCTCGACACCATGCTGTTCAAGGTCGCCGAGTTCTACGAGCAGGAAGTGAACAACGCCGTGGATGCGCTGGCCAGCCTGCTCGAACCGATGATCATGGTGATCATCGGCGTGATGGTGGGCAGCATGGTCGTCGGCATGTACCTGCCGATCTTCAAGTTGGCCGCTGCGGTCGGCGGCTGACCGGGCCCCGGCATCGATGGCATTCCTCGACCATAACCCGGCCCTCGGTTATCCGATCGCGGCCGGGCTCGGACTGCTCGTCGGCAGTTTTCTGAACGTCGTGATCCTGCGCCTGCCGAAACGGCTGGAGTGGCAGTGGAAGCGCGACAGCCTCGAAACACTGGGCCAAGCCGACCTCTACGATCCGCCACCGCCGGGAATCGTGGTCGAGCCATCGCACTGCCCGCACTGCCAGCACAAGCTGTCGTGGTACGAAAACATTCCGGTATTCAGCTGGCTGGTGCTGCGCGGTCGCTGCCGCAACTGCAAGACACCGATCTCAATCCAGTATCCCGCCGTCGAATTGCTGACGATGCTGCTGGTGACCGCGAGTGTGTGGCGCTTCGGATTCGGCTGGCAGGGTTTCGGAGCGGCGCTGGTCAGCTGCTTCCTCATCGCGGGCGCAGGTATGGACCTGCGCGAAAAACTGCTGCCGGACCAGATCACCCTCACACTGCTTTGGCTCGGGCTGATTGCCAGCGTCGACAACCTGTTCGTCCCTGCGAAGGCTGCCATCGCTGGCGCCGTACTCGGCTATCTGTCGCTTTGGAGCGTGAACTGGGTGTTCAAGCAAGTCAGAGGCAAGACGGGCATGGCCGATGGCGATTTCAAGTTGCTTGCGGCGCTGGGGGCGTGGGCGGGATACAAGGCACTTCTGCCGATCGTGCTGCTGTCCTCGCTGGTGGGCGCCATCATCGGTACGGTTTTCCTCAGGCTCACCAATCGTGACCACGACACCTACATCCCGTTCGGCCCGTATCTCGCCATTGCGGGCTGGATCGTGCTGTTCTGGGGCAACGACATGATCGATGCCTATCTAAGCCTGTATCCGGCGCAGTGATCCCATGGCGGCGTACTGCATCGGCCTGACCGGCGGCATCGCCTCGGGCAAGACCACTGTCGCTTCCGCGTTCGAATCGCTCGGCATTGTCGTTGCGGATGCCGATATCGCAGCGCGCGAAGCCGTCGCTGTCGGCAGCGAAGGCTTGGCCGGAATCGTCGCCGCATTCGGCACCGACGTACTCGACGCGGATGGCGCGCTCGACCGCGCCGCGATGCGCAAACGCGTGTTCGGCGACGACAGCGCGCGCAAGCGTCTCGAAGCCATCATCCATCCGCGCGTGCGCGAAACGCTGGCGCGCCAGTGCACACAGGCATCCAGTCCGTACGCCATCGCCGCGATTCCACTGCTGACCGAAGTCGGCGCCCGCGCCGCCTATCCGTGGCTGCAGCGCATTCTCGTCGTCGATGTGCCGGTCGATGTGCAGCGCGAACGACTCATGCGCCGCGACGGCATCGATGCAGCGCTCGTCGACAGGATGATCGCCGCGCAGGCGACCCGCGAACAGCGACTCGCCATTGCCGACGACATCCTCGTCAACACCGGCAGCCTCGAAGATCTGCAGCAGCACGTCGCTGCATTGGATACGCGATACCGGACGCTCGCAAAATTCGCGTAGGGTGGGCTTCATGCCCACCATTGCAACGCATCCGTTACCGCAAACAATCATCGAGGCACGGATAAAGCAGAGGTCATGGCGACTTCGCCACCACCCCACCCTTCATCACGAACGCGACGTGCTCCAACAACGTCACGTCCTGCGCGGGATTGCCGCGCACTGCGACGATATCGGCGAGCCGTCCGGTTTCGATCGCCCCGATGTCGCTGCGGCCCAACGCTTCGGCAGCATTGATCGTGGCCGACTGGATCGCCTGTGTCGGGGTCATGCCGTAACGCACCATCACCGCGAACTGTTTTGCGTTGTCGCCGTGCGGAAAGATGCCGGCGTCGGTACCAAAGACCATCTTCACGCCGGCCTGGTGCGCGCGGCGGAAGTTTTCGCGCTGGATGTCGCCGAGTTCACGATCCTTGCGCAGGTTGTCTTCGAGCACACCGTTCTTTTTGCCTTCTGATTGCGTGTAGTCGGTGTTGTAGATGTCCATCGACAGCCACGCGCCGTATTGCTTCGCGAGACGGATGCCCTCGTCGTCGAGCAGGCTCGCATGTTCGATGGTACCCACGCCCGCGCGGATCGCGTCGCGGATGCCTGCCGCACCATGCGCGTGCGCGGCGACTTTCACGCCCCACATCTGCGCTTCGTCGACGGCCGCCTTCATTTCGGCATAGGTCATCTGCTGCTGGCCGGGCTCGGTGTTGCGCGAGAACACGCCGCCGGTCGCGCAGAGCTTGATCACCTGCGCGCCGTATTTGCGGACCGCACGCACGGACTTGCGCGCTTCTTCGGGAGAATCTGCGTTGTAGGGATTGCGATCGTTCATCGACGGCGGGAAATACGTGGAATCGCAGTGTCCGCCGGTCGCGCCGAAGGCGAAGCCTGCGGGCACGATGCGCGGGCCGACGACCTTGCCCTCATCGATCGCCTGCTGCAGGCCGACATCGTTCCAGTCTTCCGAGCCGAGGTTGCGGACCGTGGTGAAGCCGGCCATCAGCGTTTTCTGCGCGTGCACCACCGAGACCGCCGACCAGAAGCGGTCGTTGAATTGCAGATACGAATAGCCGCTGTAGGTCGGATCGCTGTCGATGTGCACATGCATGTCGATCAGGCCGGGCAGCAACGTCGCGTCGCCGAGGTCGTAGCGCGGCATATCGGTGGTGAGAATGAAGGCATCCTTGCCATGCGCGACCTGTTTGATGCGGCCGTCTTCGATCAACAAATGCACGTTTTCGAGCATCCGGCCGCTGCGCACGTCCAACATGCGCGCGGCGCTGACGACGGATGCGTTCGTCCTCGACCTCGGAGCGATCTCTTGGCTATGCGCCGCGAAGGTGAAGGCTGTGGTCAGGCTGAGGCAACAAGACAATGCAAGGAGATGCCGGCGGAGCATGGTTGGATCCTCATCGTGAGTTTTGTTGGGGCGGCGAACCGCGATGCGTTCCTGTAGGAGCGACGCAAGTCGCGACCGGCCTGCGGAAAGACCTTCCGTTGCCGATCGCGACTTGCGTCGCTCCTACACGGGCCACCATCAGCCTGCGGGCCGCAGCTCGAACGCAGGTGCGGGCGTCAGCCATGGCAGCAGCCAATGATCCACCAGCAGGAACGCGAACAGCGCCATCAGATAAACGATGGAATAGTTGAACGTGCGCATCGCGAAGAACTCGTCAGGCGGATCGAGCAATCTCCACGCGTACCACAGGAATACCGCACCCAGCACCAGTGCGCCGCCGAGGTAGAACAGACCGCTCATGCCCACGGCCCACGGCATGACGGTGATCGCGACCAGCAGCACGGTGTAGAGCAGGATCTGCCAACGGGTGTATTCCACGCCGTGGGTGACCGGCAGCATCGGCACCAGCGCGCGCGCGTAGTCTTCGCGACGGAAGATCGCCAGCGCCCAGAAATGCGGCGGCGTCCACACGAAGATGATCAGCACCAGCAGCAGCGCATGCGCCCAGTCCCACTGGTTCTGCATCCCGGTCACGGCCGACCAGCCGAGCAGCGGCGGCGCGGCGCCAGCGATCCCGCCGATGACGATGTTCTGCGGCGTGGCGCGCTTGAGCCATGCGGTGTAGACGATGGCGTAACCGATCAATGACGCGAACGTCAGCGCAGCGGTCATCGGATTGACCATCGAAATCAGCATGGCCATCGACAGCGCGCCGAGGAACACCGCGAACGCCAGCACCTGCGCCGGCTTCAGCGCACCGGTCGCGAGCGGGCGATGCGCGGTGCGCGCCATGACCCGGTCGATGCGCTGATCGATCAGATGATTGACTGCAGCGGCGCTGGCTGCGGCCAACCAGATGCCGATGAAGCCGAAGACGCTCTCGCGCAGCGGCGGCAGACCCGGCACCGCCAGGAACATGCCGACGAACGCTGTGAACACGATCAGCGCCACCACTCGCGGTTTGGTCAACGCCCAGTATTCGCGCATCGGGATCGTCATCGGTACGCGCTCATACCTTCGGCCGGCACAGACGCGCCAGCAGGCCGACGAGCAGGAACAGCAGCAGCGCCGCGACGCCGTTGTGCATCACCGCCGTCCACAGCGGCAGGCCCAGCATGACGTTGGCGATGCCCAGTCCCACCTGGGCCAGCAGCAGCACGCCGAGCACCACGCCGGTCAGCCAGAGCCCCGGCGTGCGGATCAGCTTCAGCGCCATCCACAGCAGATAGAGGAACACCAACAGCGCCATCGTCCGATGCGCCAACTGGATCGCGATCCGCGATGCGCCATCGAGCACGCCGCCTTCGTAATCCACGCCGATCCCGCGCCAGAGCACGAAGCCCTGCTTGAAATCGTGCGGCGGCATCCACTGGCCGACGCAGGTCGGGAAATCATTGCCGCACGCAAGCGCAGCGTAATTGGCGCTGACCCAGCCGCCGAGCGCGATCTGGATACCGACCACGCACACGGCGCCGATCAACCACCAGCGCATCGCGTTCGCACCGGCGATCCGCACCGGACTGTCGGTGGCACGCCACGCCATCCACGTGAGCATCGAGAACGTGGTCATGCCGCCGAGCAGATGCCCCATCACGACGATGGGCTTGAGCAACCAGGTGACCGTCCACATGCCCAGCAGCGCCTGGAACACGATCAACATCAGCGTGAACGCGGCGGCGCGCGACAGATCGTCGTTGCTCCAGCGCAGCGCAGCGATCAGCAGGATGAGTTCGCCGAGCACCGCACAGGCGACCGCCGCATCGTGCATGCCGCGCATGTACAGGGGAATGCCGATCGCGATCAAACCCGCCGCCAGCAGGATCTGCGCGATCCCGAATCGACGCCGCCGCGCCGCGAGCAGCGCGAGCACCAAGACCAGCGCGCCGAGCACGGCGGCGGCGTGACGGTGCACCTGTTCGCGCCAGGCTTTGTGCGTTTCGAACGGCCGGATCGCGCTGGCGGCATGGTCGTCGGCATCGCTCACCGCCTGCGGCCACGTTGCGCGGCCGTAGCAGGTCGGCCAATCGGGACAGCTCAGGCCTGCGTTCGACAGGCGCACGAAAGCGCCGAACACGATCACGCACATCGCCAGCACGACCGCCAACCAGGCGATGCGATGGAAGTGGCGATAAAGCGTCGGCTTGTGCGCGACCGGCTTGGCGTCCGAAGTGTCGTTCGACATGAAAGCGTTCTTCTTACTTGAGTTTCAACAGCCGGGACACGTCCTGGCGGAGATGCGAAGGATCGAAACCGGGGGCATAGCGCAGGATCACGAAACCGTTGGGATCGACCACGTAGACCGGGATGCCGGCCGGGTCGTCGACGCGCGGCAGTACGCCGCGCAAGGCAGGATCGTCGCGCAATCCGCGCGTCTCCCGCAGTTTCAGCGCCGCTTCCGGTGCGTTGCCGACCCACAGGACATGCACGCGATCGGCATCGCGCCCGAACAACTGCGTCACCAGATCGAGTTCTGCCGCCAAGTCGACACAGGCCTGGCCGCAACCGGCAGGCGGCGCGACCACGATCCGCCACACGCGTTCGACAGGATTCCAGCGGTAGACGCCGCCGGTAAGCAGGGTGGGCCTCAGCGCGCGCAGGTCCCCCGGCGGCTGCAGCAATTCGCCATGGTTCTTCATGCCGGTGGGGCGCCAGCCCGAGAAGCGCAAAAGCCCGGCGAGCGCGAACGCACCGAAGAAGATCGCGAAGATCGCGACCAGTACGAGTCGATTGCGACCTCGTTGGCGTGCGGCGTTGTCATTCATGGCAGAAGCCTGTCGTTGCGTTGCGAGGCGGCGCGTTGTGCGCGCCACGTCAGCAGCAGCGCGGTGATCAGCACGGTCGCCGCCAATCCGAACCACTGTACGGCATAGCCGAGGTGGCGTTCGGGCGGCAGCGTGTTGGGCAGGATGTCGAAATCGCGATCGAAACCGAAGCCGGACCGCGGCTCCGGACGGAAGACCCGCGGCGCCAGGGTGGGCTGCTTGAGGCTTGCCCGCAGCACCGGAAGATCGATCGCCGTCGCCAGCAACGTGCCATCCGGCTGCGCGACCGGTCCGCCCACGTCGATTCCCTGCCCCGGCGGCGGCAACAGCAGACCCGCCAGCCGTATCGGCGACGGATCGAAAGTCATCCGGGGCAAGGTCCGGTCGGGCGGCAGCGCGACCCAGCCCAGATCCAGCAGCACCCGTGCGCCCTGATTCGGCACGAACACGCGATAGGCGCGCACGCCCGCTGCGCCGCCCTGCTGCTGATTGTCGAGCAGGACCATCGGGCCGTCCGCGAAACGGCCTTCGACATCGATCCAATCGTAGCCCCGGGCCCGGTCGATGTCGGCGATCACCGACGACGACTGCGGCGTACGCGCAGCCAGTACCGCCGCGACATTGTCGAGCCGTTCGCGCTTCTCGTCGGCGCGTTCGAGCTGCCAGAACCCGAGACGTGCGAACAGCGCGAACGCGAGCGATGCGATCGCCCACAGGAATAGCGGATGGCGGAACGGATTCATCCGGATGCACTCATCCCCTGCGATAATGTCGGGCACACATCGTGCAGCCGCGCGCGCCGCTGGAGGGTTCCATGAGCGATTCGTTGAAGACCCTGCTCATCATCGGGTTTCTGGTCCTGATACTGTGGAATCTCGGTGCCGGCCTGTATTACATGCTGGTCGACAAGGGTCAAACCAAGCGCACGGTCAATGCGCTGACCAAGCGCATCGCGCTGTCGGTCGCGCTGATCCTGCTGGTGATTCTCGCGATCTTCATGGGCTGGATCGAACCTCATGGCATCGGCAGCAATCCCACGCATTGAGATCAACAGCGGCCTGAGGGCCGCTCTGCCAAGATCGTTCAAGACATGAAGGCCGGCACAATGCCGGCCTTCTTCGTTTCTCGAATGCGCGTCTGGAATGCGCGAAGCGCGTGCGCGTAATGCCGCCCGTGCTCCGGAGGTCAGAGGACGTAGACGAACAGGAACAGGCCCAGCCACACCACGTCGACGAAATGCCAGTACCAGGCCACCGCTTCAAACGCGAAGTGCTGGTCCTTGGTGAAGTGGCCCTTGGCGCAGCGCAGCCACATGATCGCCAGCATCAGCGTGCCGAGGGTCACGTGCGCGCCGTGGAAACCGGTGAGCATGAAGAAGGTGGAGCCGTAGATGCCCGAGCCGAGCGTCAGATTCAGTTCCTTGTAGGCGTGGATGTACTCCTCGGCCTGCAGGAACAGGAAGGTGCAGCCCAACAGCACGGTCGCGCCCAGCCACACCAGCAGCGCTTTGCGATGCGCGGCCTTCAGCGCATGGTGCGCCATGGTCACGGTGACGCCCGAGGTCAACAGGATCAGGGTGTTGGTCAGCGGCAATCCCCAGGCGGGAATCGTCTGGAAAGTGCCGCCGATGCTTTCGGGACCGCTGCTGGGCCAAGCGGCGCTGAAGTTCGGCCACAGGGTGGCATTGGTCATCGCACCGTCGCCTTCGCCGCCCAGCCACGGCAGCGCGAACTGGCGGGTGTAGAACAGCGCGCCGAAGAACGCGGCGAAGAACATCACCTCGGAGAAGATGAACCACACCATGCCCATGCGGAACGAGGTGTCGACCTGCTTGTTGTAGTGACCGGCCAGTGATTCGAGGATCACGTCGGCGAACCACTTGAACAGGATCGCGAGCAGTCCGACAAGGCCAAGGAAGAACACGCTCTTGCCCCAAGCGACATGGTTCAGCCAGCTGGCGAAACCGAGCATGGTGGTGAACAGGAACACCGAGGCGAACACCGGCCACTTGCTGCCGTGCGGCACGAAGTAGACGTTCGGATCGTGGTGGTCTGCGTGCGCTTGGGCCATGGCGGTCGTCTCGCGGTAAGTCTGTCGGGAAATCTGATTGGAATCAGTCTGATTGGAATCAGGGCGCGCTGCGCTGCGCGTCGGCCGAAACGCCCGATTTGGGCGCGTTCAACCTTGCGGTGAGCAGATCGTTCTTGAAGAAGGTGTAGGACAAGGTCAGCGTGCGCACGTCTTCCGGCAGATCCGGATCGACGATGAAACGCACCGGCAACTCGCGCCTCTCGCCGGCGGCGAGCGTCTGTGCGGTGAAGCAGAAGCATTCGGTCTTGCTGAAATACTGCGAAGCCCGTGCCGGCGCGACCGACGGCGTGGCGCTGCCGACGATGTCGCGTTCGCTGGTGTTGCGCGCGAAGTAGGTGGTTTCGTACAGCTCGCCGGGACGCACCTGCATGCTCATCGTCGTCGGGCCGAACTCCCACGGCAGCTTCGAGTTCACGGTGCTGTCGAAGGTCACCGTGACAAGGCGTTCGCTCCGCGCCGTTGCGGCCGTCGCCGCGACGGCGGAGTCGGCAGACCCGCGTTCGAGACGGATGCCCAGCACTTTCTCGCAGGCGATCCGGTACAGCGGAATCAGCGCGAAGCTGAAACCGAACGCCACCAGCGACACCGCGACCATGGCGGTGACGCCGAAGCGGCGCTTGCCGGAGGCATCGGTCTTCATTGCGAAAACGCATTCAAGGCGATGAAGCCGACATACACCGCGACCGCTATGCCTGCCGCGATCAGCGCCGTACGCCGCGCCGAAGCGCGTCGGGCCGCCAACTGGGTCTCGCTCATCTGCACGGGCGGTTGCGAAGTCGTCATGTCGGTTCCGGATCGCTCAGTCTGGTTCAGTGGGCAACGTCGCCGTGGGCCAGATCGCCGTCGCGGATCACCGGAGGCGTGGCGAACGTGTGGTGCGGCGCCGGCGACGGCACCGTCCATTCGAGGCCCTTGGCGCTTTCCCACGCGCGCGCTTCGGCCTTGGCGCCATGCTTCAGCGAATGCCACAGCACGAAGCCCATGATGAACGGCGTGGCGAACATGCCGAACGCACCGATCGAACTGATCAGATTCCAGTCGGCGAACACGACGTTGTAGTCCGGGATGCGGCGCGGCATGCCGGCCAGACCCAGGAAGTGCTGCGGGAAGAACAGCAGATTGACGAAGATGACGGACCACCAGAAATGGAACTTGGCGAAGGTCTCGTTGTACATGCGGCCGGTCCACTTCGGCCACCAGTAATACACCGCCGCGATGATCGCGAACAGCGCGCCGGTCACCAGCACGTAATGGAAGTGGGCAACGACGAAATACGTGTCGTGGTACTGGAAATCGGCCGGAACGATGGCGAGCATCAGGCCCGAGAAACCACCGATGGTGAACAGGATTACGAACGCGATCGCCCACAGCATCGGCGA
>CAZGBA010000107.1:0-13384 GCA_964523435.1 uncultured Xanthomonas sp. | reverse complement strand
GGCGCGCCCACCGGCGACAAGCACGTGCTGCTGTGGAACCCGCCGGTCACCAATCCCGATCTCGGCCTGCGCGCATCAGCGCGTTCGCAGAGCACGCGCATCGCGCGCATGGCGATCAAGGCCGGGTTGAAGACATTGATCTTCGCGCAGTCGCGGACGATGGTCGAAGTGCTGACCAAATATCTCAAGGACGTGTTCGATCACGATCCGCGAAAACCGCCACGCATCCGCGCCTATCGCGGCGGTTACCTGCCCACCGAACGCCGCGACGCCGAACGCGCGATGCGCGCCGGACGCATCGACGGCATCGTGACCACATCCGCGCTGGAGCTGGGCGTGGATATCGGCAGTCTCGACGTGGTCGTGCTCAACGGTTATCCCGGCAGCATCGCCGCCACGTGGCAGCGCTTCGGTCGCGCCGGCCGCCGCCAGCAGCCGTCGATCGGCGTGCTGATCGCCAGCTCCGATCCGCTCGATCAATACATCGTGCGCCACCCGGAATTCTTCACCGCCGCGCCGCCGGAGCACGCGCGGATCGCGCCGGACCAGCCGGTGATCCTGCTCGATCACATCCGCTGCGCCGCGTTCGAGCTGCCGTTTCGCGACGGCGATGGTTTCGGCCCTGTCGAACCGCGTGCGTATCTGGATCTGCTCACCGAAGACGGCGTGCTGCACGCCGAAGGCGCGGTGTGGGAATGGATCGCCGACAGCTATCCGGCCAATGCCGTCAGTCTGCGCTCGGTCGCCGACGGCAATTTCGTCGTGGTCGACCGCACCGATGGCCGCCAGGCCATCATCGCCGAAGTCGACTACAGCGCCGCACCGCTCACGCTGTACGAAGGCGCGATCCACATGATCCAGTCCACCCCGTACCAGGTGGAACGATTGGACTGGGATGGCCGCAAAGCCTTCGTCACCCGCACCCACGTCGATTACTACACCGACGCCATCGACTACACCAAGCTCAAAGTGCTGGAACAGTTCGACGGCGCGGTCGCCGGCACCGGCGCCAGCCATCACGGCGAAGTGCACGTGGTGCGCCGCGTCGCCGGTTACAAGAAAATCCGCTACTACACCCACGAAAACATCGGCTACGGCCCGGTGAATCTGCCCGATGCCGAACTGCACACCACGGCGGTGTGGTGGCAGCTGTCGCAGCCGGTGCTCGACAGCCTGTTCGCATCGAAACAGCATGCGCTCGACGGCTTCCTCGGCGCCGCGTACGCGCTGCACGTGATCGCGCGCATCGCGGTAATGGCCGACGGCGCCGATCTGCAGAAAGCCGTCGGCAGCGGCGACGGCGCATGGTTCGCGGTGGCCGATGCGCAGGGTCGTGGCCAGCTGCGACGCAGCGAAGGCGGCAACGCCACCAGCGAAGATCTCGCCGCCTTCACGCCCACCCTCTACCTCTACGACAACTTCCCCGGCGGCGTCGGTCTGGCCGAACCTCTGTGGACGCGGCAGGTCGAACTCGTCGCCCGCGCCACCGGATTGATCGACGGCTGCGACTGCGTCGGCGGCTGCCCCGCCTGCGTCGGCCCGGTGCTCGCCATCGACGCAAAACCGCACGACGCCACCGCGAAAGCGCATGCGCGCCGCGTGCTGATCGCGTTGTCCGCAGCAGCGGAACACGTATGAGCACACATGCATGCTGTTCCCTTCTCCCACCGGGAGAAGGTGGCCCGAAGGGCCGGATGAGGGTGCATCCGTGACCGTAGCTCTGGAACGCACCCGCACACTGCGCCAGCAAAGCGGGCAGGGCACACCCACGCGCGCGCCACAGACCACCGCACCACCGCCCGCAACCTCCAGACCCGCCCCGCAAACCGTTGAAGACCTGCGCCGCCTGCTGCGCGTACGCACACCCACGCGCATCGCGCACGCGATCGATATCGACCGCACCCTGCCCGGCGACGAAATCGCCCCCGGCCTGCGCCTGATCGACACCACGCTGCCCTGCGACCCGCTGCCGCAAACCCTGTGCGGCGCATTCGACCGCCGTGTCGCCATGATCCCCACCGACAACGTGCTGTTCTTCGACACCGAAACCACCGGCCTTGCAGGCGGCACCGGCACCCGCGCCTTCATGATCGGTATCGCGCAGTGGCGCGACGAAGCGCTGCATCTCCGCCAATGGCTGATGACCACGCTCGGCGCCGAACGCGACCTGCTCACCGCCTTCGCCGACACCCTGCGCACCGACACCGTGCTCGCCAGCTACAACGGCAAAAGCTACGACGCCCCGCTGCTCGCCACCCGCTTCCGCCTCGCGCGCCTGCCCAACCCGCTGGCGGGCCTCGACCACATCGACCTGCTGCATCCCACCCGCCGACGTTACAAGGGTCGTTGGGAGAACTGCCGCCTCGCCACCATCGAACGCCAGGTGCTGGGCGTCGTCCGCGAAGACGACCTCCCCGGCAGCGAAGCCCCCGCCGCATGGCTCGGCTATCTGCGCGGTGGATCCGCGCGCAACCTGCGCAGGGTTGCCGACCACAACCGACAGGATCTGGCTTCGCTGGGTGGGTTGTTGGTGCATCACGCGAGCATCGATGCGCTTTGATTCAACATCAAACAGTTTCGTAGGGCGCATCAGCCGAAGACGTCATGCGCCGTTGTTTCCGATCTTTCGTAGGATGGGTTGAGCGCAGCGATACTCATCGGGCGTTGGAAAACAAAGAGACTTGTCGTTCTCGATAAAAGCGATGGGTATCGCTGCGCTCAACCCATCCTGCCTTGCTGCAGACCCGTCAAGCCGCAGGCCGGCCGCGCCCACGCCGCCGGTCCAGCCATTCCATCACTTGCCGCGCGCTCACGCCGTGTACCAGGATCGACAGCAGCACCACAAGGCACACCATCGACCACAGTACGTTGGTGCGCGCGAAATCCGCCTGATTCAGGGCGAACGCGAGGTAGTAAAGCGAGCCGATGCCGCGCACGCCGAACACCGCGATGGTCCAACGCTCGCGCTGCTTCAGTCCGCTGCCGATGGTGCCGATCCATCCGGCCAGCGGCCGCACCAGCAGCACGAAGATCAATGCGAACAGGATTTCCTGCAGCGACAGCGCGCCGAGGATGCCGGTGGCGACCGCGCCGCCCAGCAGGATCAGCAGCAGCGCCATCAGCAGCTTTTCGCACTGCTCGGCGAACAGCGACAGGGTGGTGTGGTACTCGTGGTCGCGTTCGTGCTGGCGCACCACCAGCGCGGCCACGAACACCGCCAGAAAACCGTAGCCGTGGCACAGCTCGGCCACGCCGTACACGAACAAAGTGATGGCGAGGGCGATCATGCCGTCGCTGGTGGTCGCCAGCGAGGACTCGCGTTCGACCCGGAAAATCAGGTGCATCAACCCGTAGCCCACGCCGCCGCCGATCAGCACGCCCGCGCTCACCCGCCACGCCACGTCCAGCGCCAGCCAGCGGCCCCAGTCCATCGGCTCCCCGGCGGTCGCCATTGCCAGCGCCACCGCCAGCCAGACGAACGGAAATGCAAAACCATCGTTGAGCCCGGCCTCGGACGTCAGCCCGAAACGCACCGGGTCTTCGCCGCCTTCGCCCGGCCCATGCACCTGCACATCGGACGCCAGCACCGGATCCGTCGGCGCCAGCACCGCGCCCAGCAGCATCGCCGTGGCCAGACCATACCCCAGCAGATGCTGGCCCAGCAGCAGGCCGCCGAGAATGGTCAGCGGCATGGTGATGCCGAGCAGCCGCCACGTCAGCCGCCAGCCTCGCCAGCTGAAGCGCGTATCGATCCGCAACCCCGCGCCGACCAGCGCCACCAGCACCGCGAGTTCAGTCAGGTGCTCGGTCGCAACGGGATATCGCAGCGGATTGGCCGCAGGCAGGTCGATGGGCAGCGAATACACCAGAAACCCGATCGCCACGTAGAACATCGGCAGGGTCAGCGGATAGCGCTTGAGCAACTGCGGCATCCACGCCGCGCTTAACAGCGCCAGCCCGACCAGCGTGACGGCAACCTTGTACGGATCCATAAGCATGCCGGCAGAAAGGCAGGCGAGTATGCAGACGAGCCCGCCAATGCCGCATGAGCGGGCATCGCAGGCGTCGATTGCATGGTAGATGCCTGCGAAAGATCGATTCGCCGATGGCAGCCGCGTAGGGCGTGCTCAAGCACGCCTTCGGGGAGTGCCGAGTTCGTCGCCGGAAGCGGGCATCGGTACGTGAAGCTGTCCCCGTTGCGGCTTATGTCCAGAACCGCGAACGCAGATTTCGTAGGATGGGTTGAGCGAAGCGATACCCATCGAGCTTTGGAAAAAAAGTATGTGTCGTTGTCGATAAGAGCGATGGGTATCGCTTCGCTCAACCCATCCTACTTGCTGGTCCGCGCGTTGACGAATGCCCGCAGGCTGGATCAAACAGCCGCCAGATCAGCGGCCCGCGCGATCACCAGACCAGATCGTCGGGCACCTGGAACTGCGCGTAATACGCATCGTCTTCGGAGGTTGCGGTGGCGGGCTCGGCGCCGGCGTCCTGACCGTGATCGAGCACGATCATGCTGGCGTCGCGCTCCCGCACCTTGTCGGCGGCCGCGCGCGGCAGCAGTTCGTAACGCTCGTCCAGGCGGGCGATCACCAGCACGCCCGAGGCCAGCTTCTTGCGCAGCTCTTCGTTGAGCAGCAGGGTGCGGATGGCGCCGTCCGCGGTGAACCGGTACTCGCTATCGCCCGAGCGCGGCACCTTCCTGTCCTGGATGATCTGCCGCGCCTGCGCGCGAAGTTCAGCCGCGTGCGCCTGCGCTTTGCGCTCCGCAGCGAGCGCGCGATCCCGCTCGACCTTCTCGGCGCGTGCCCGCTCCGCTTCCAATTGGATCTCGCTGGGCTGTGGCGTCCCTTTGGCGTGCCGGGCCTTGTTCTGCTCGCGCGCCACCGCGGCCACTTTGGACTGCTTGACCAGGCCCGCCTTGAGCAGTTGTTCCTGAAGCGGATTCACTTTCGCCATGTCGCCGTTCCCTGCCGAGGATTTCCGGCCCATCATACCGGCCGCCCCCGCTGCCCGCCGTCCCACTGCCGATGGAAGCATTGAAGTACTTCGCCGGTTACCCGGAACACCTGCAGGCGAAGGTGCGCGCGTTGATCGAACAGGATCGGCTGGGCGCGCTGCTGACTGACAAGTACGGCCAGCCCCACGCGGTGCGCAACGATGGCCAGCTGTACGACTACGTCCAGGCGCTCAAGGACCGGCATCTGCGGAAATCGGTGCCGCTGGGCAAGGTGATCTACGACAGCAAGCTGCAGGTGATGAAGCACGCGCTCGGCACCCACACCGCGATCTCCCGGGTGCACGGCGGCAGGCTCAAGGCCAGCCGCGAGATCCGCATCGCCACCGTGTTCCGCGATGCGCCCGCCGAGTTCCTGAAGATGATCGTGGTGCATGAACTGGCGCACATGAAGGAAGCCGAGCACAACAAATCTTTCTACCAGCTGTGCACGCACATGACGCCCGACTACCACCAGCTGGAGTTCGATCTGCGCCTCTATCTGACGCACCTTGATATAGGGCGGCAATGAAGCGTCCCGGCGAGTAGCTGTCGAATGTGAAAAGCAGAGCGCAAAGGCGGTTGCGGCGCAGTGCACAAGCCGCATAGTTCGTAGGGTGGGCTTTATGCCCACCATCGTAACTTCACCGCCCCGCAGACAACGATCGAAGCCAAATCGCACGCAATCAAAATTGATGTTCGCCGTTGTTCAAGTGTCATAGCGGTGGGCATAAAGCCCACCCTACGAGGTCTACCTTGTTTGCAATTAGGGCAATACAGTAATAGGAACGCTGGCCGGCAAGATATGCATCAAAGGTGCAGTAGAAAACTTGGCCGCATGAGCGCCAATCAGATCCACCAATGCTGTAAGTAATGGTTTGAATCCAGAAAAGTTTATGGCGGAAGATCTAAGCTTGATAACTCTTTCTGCAAACCAAGCCTTGCCGTATTCAGTCGAAGAATCAAAGTCATTCGACGCGTTAAACGTCTTTTGACCGAGCTTGATCGCCAGCGTTTTAGAGTCAAAGCATTCTTCGATGTAATGCGGGGTCGATCCAAGTGGACTAGTCAGCATTACGTAGAGATTTTCTACTACATGAAAATAGTATTGCCCGGGAGTCAATGTTACTTTGAAGTGACTTTTTATCGAGTTTAGAATCTTAGAGGCGCCTGAGTCATTGTCTATCAGGATGATGACAGGGTGTTGTCCTTTTGGCGCCTTTATTTGCCTGAAGTTTTCAGGATATTCAAATATAAAATCTTTAAGGTGCCCTGTTCCCCCGCGAAGTCCGAATAGTCTGCCAATCGTGTTGGTGTATCGATGTAGCTTAATTTTCAACTTTAGTGGTGAAGCGGCAGATGTAACTAGTGAAGGAAAATCCATCGAGAGACGGCGAAGCGCCTCGCGCAGGTAGATTGAGTCAGTCTTTCCTTCAAACAAGATGGCCGGTTGTCCAGCGCCAGCAAATTCTTTGTAGAAAAGAAACTGGCGCATCAGCTTTTCAGACGGCAGGAGTTCTGCTGACGGAGGAATGTCATCCCGCTGCCGCCATAATTCTACGTGCCTTGCAAAGTTCAACATGCCTTCTAGTTGTGCAAATGTGCCCGGCTTAATTTGAACAACTTTTTCACCTTTGGCGTCAAGATGAAAGCTTTTAAGTTCATAACTGCCAGTAGCGCGAAGACGATGAACCATTGCTCGCATGGTGCGCCTGTATTCAATGCGCGTATTCAGTTGCTTGTTAACGACGATGCCCGTCACGTCCTGCCGTGAGCGCTTGTATTGCAGTCGCGTCTTTCTTGGATTTATAGTAAATCCACTATGTAGAATAACTTTTTCGAGGTCTACCCCGGCATTCCAAAGGTGCGAGTTTGCTGCTATAGGTGTGGCAAGTGCGGCAGGAAAATCAACAGTTGAGGTGGAGAATGTAAGGTCGTCCGCATATCGCGAGTAAGAACAGTGAAACGCTTTGCTCAATTTGGCAAGTCGAACATCGAGAATGTTTGTAATCAGATTGGAAAGAATCGGGGAGCATGGACTTCCTTGCGGTAGCGCGTTTTCATGGCACGCTATCTGCGCAATGATTGTTGCGACATCAGGCTTTAGCGCGAAGTCCTTATTCTTGATCAAGAACCCTCGAACGCGCCCAAAGTTGATGGTCCCAAAGAAATCTTTCAGATCTACATTAAGTACATGCCGGCGGTTGCGATGAATGTCGGCATTAGAAAGAATAGACTGGCCATGCTTAAATCCGTGCGCTAAACGATACTTGACGCCTCGCAATTTTTCTATCTCTAAGTCGCAAAGATGAAGATGTTTTGCAAGTCTTTTCTGTAAAAGCTTGAGTCGCTTGTTCGGCGCGCTAATGGTGCGCTTTCCACCGGATCTCTTGGGTATTTCAAACTGGCTGTAGCGGAGTGAGGGATGCATTCCGCGAATCAAATAGGCCAGAGCTTTAGGTTTAAAGCCTAGGAGGTGGGCGACATCATGGAGCCCATTAGCGTCTCGAAGTAGCTTAATCGCTGACACATCTCATCCATGAAAAGAGGGGCTGCAGGTACTCTTATGCAAGCGAAGCGTACGAAACGATACGCCGAGTGCCGCAAAGCGCAAATCCAGAGTGCAATTAGTCCTAGTGTCGCGAAGCACGACAAAAAAATCTACCTGCAGCCCCAGCGATGAGCATACTCGTTGACAAGTTTCTCCGCTACACCTGAGGAGCTATTGGCCAATTTAATTGGCCAATAGCTGACGTGATACATCGGTGCTAAGTGCAACGCCGTAAGACATAACTTGTGGAGCGGCACTGATATCGCGATTTCCACCGACTGCTGATGCTGTGTTGTTAGGCAACTCGGGTTGCTAAAAGCGAATCCGATCATCGCCTTCAGCGGTTCCGCCCTACATATCTCTGCGAAACCATTGCTAATCACGCTTCCCCTGCGGTGGCCGATGATATCAAGCGCAACTTGATCGCCCATAGCCAAAGATGTCGAGCGCCTGACAACCACCTGCCCAATCAGGCACAACGCAACACTGCCAGTCCTTTGCCCACAACATGACCTGTCAGATATGACAGGTTCTCCCAATGTGATTGATGATTGCTTGCCGAGTGATGCCCCGGCTATACGTCCAGCAAAGGCAAGCGGTGCGCCAAGGCTGCACCCTATGACTGCCAGCTTTCGTGTGTGATGCATACGGCGGGCTTGAGCCCGCCCTATTTGAAGGCACTGCGCTCGGCCCACTGTCGGGAATCGATGAGAAATGACCATGCACTGCCACGTTGCGCGCCTGCGCAAAGCCGAAACCGACGCGCGGACGTCCGAATCCGCACCCACGCAGCGCCCAAGCTGGCTCTTGTACGCCCGACGCCTACCCGGCAGACTGCTCGAGAACGGCGTTTGAACTTCCTATACCTGAGAAAAGTGACAGGAGAATAAAGACATGAAATGTCCAAAATGCGGTGCCGAAGTGAGTGAAAAAAAACTAGAATGCGAATTCTGCGGCCACCCGTTTATTGACGGTATTGAAACACAAGACATGCCACCGTCGGAAAGTTTCGGCCGAGCTGTTTTTACGGCTTCGGAACCCACCTATAAGGCACCGGAAGCCACTTATAATCCGCCTGCGTCGCGATCGAAAAATCCTTACGGCGAAAGTTATCCGCCATCTGCGCAGCCATTGCCACGCAATGTGCCAGGAACAGGTTATGCCGGTGGCTACGTTCCTAACTATTTGGTCTGGGCAATTCTCTCCACACTCTTTTGCTGCCTGCCAGCTGGCGTTGTTGCAATTGCTTATGCGGCACAAGTGAATGGCAAATTGATTGCTGGTGATTACGCCGGTGCAGTTGCAGCTTCGGATAATGCCAAGAAGTGGAGCTGGATTTCCTTTGGCATTGTCTTCGTTATCATTCTTTTGTATCTGCTGCTGATTGCATTTGCTGGTATTGTAGGTAGTGTCGCGAATTAGTCAGCGAGTAGGGTGGAGTAAGCGCAGCGCTGCTCCACCATTGCCAAAAGTTGCGATGCATGCCTGTAAGGAATCGATTGTTTGCACGCTTGGGAAGCGCACAGATTTTCGTCGGCCCATGGTGGAGTTGCGCTGCGCTTACTCCACCCTACGGCGTTTCGGTATTGCGGTTAGGTCGGTGTGTGGCGTGTGCCTCGATAATCGTTGCGGATCACTCCCCCACCCCGACTCGAAGACTCAACCAAAATCCCCCAACTCGATCACAATCGCATCCGGATCCCCAGCCTCGATCGCACGCGCAACCGCGCTGTGCTCCGCGCCCTCCACCCAACTACGCAGATCGCGCCCGCTCTTGCCGTCCGCGCGCGCGGCAAGTGCGCGCGTGCCGGTGTCGAGATCAAACGCGATTGGTTTACCGGTCAGCATCACCGCGAGCAGCTGTCGCGCGCCGTCGCGGTCGGGCAGCGGGATTTCGATCTGTTTCGGCAGGCGCGACAGCACGGCGGCGTCGATCTGATCGCGACGGTTGGTGGCGGCGAGTACGAATACCGGCTGCGTCTGCGCGGCGATGCCGTCCATTTCCTGCAGCAGTTGGCCGACGATTTCGGTGAGGATCGCGTCGGATTGCCCGCCACGGTTGGCGGCGATGATGTCGATCTCGTCGAGGAACAGCAGGGATGGCGCTGATTCGCGCGCGCGTTCGAACAATTCGCGGACTTTCTGTCCGCTCTGGCCGAGAAAGCCCTGTTTGATGTCGGCGGTGGAAGCGGCGATGAAGCGCATGCCGGTTTCGTTGGCCAGAGTGCGCGCGATCTGGGTTTTGCCGGTGCCGGGCGGGCCGTACAGCAGCAACCCGCGCGGCACGCCGATCCCGCGTTTGCTGAAGGTGTCGGCGTGTTGCAGCAGGCCGGCGGTGGTTTTCAGTTCCTTGAGCGTCGCTTCGGAGAGGATCAGCGTGTCCCAGCGCGCGCGGCTGTCGGTCGATGTGGAGCCCTGCTTGCGCATCGCGGTGGTGAATGCGGCCAGCGCGTCGTTGTCGAGCGGTATTTTCGCGCCGTGTTCGCGCGCTACGCGCTTCGCGAGACTGCTGAGGTCGCGTCCGGACATGCCCTGGGTCAGCGCTTCGGTCTGCGCGGGCAGCGGTGGCGGAATGCGCAGGCGCGCGAATTCCTTGGCTAGGATTTCCAGGCGCTGGAGACCGCCGGGCAGGCCGATTTCGAGCTGGTCCTCGAAGCGCGACAGCATCGCGGCGTCGATCAGGTCGCGACGGTTGGTCGCGCCGACCACCCAGACGCTCGACTGGCGATCGAAACCATCCCACTGCGCGAGGAACGCGGTGACGATCTCCTCGACGAAACTGTCGGTGCCGGCGCCGCCGCGACGTCCGAACACGCCTTCGCATTCGTCCACGAAGATCACCGCGCGCGGTTCGGTGCGGGCTTTGTTCCACAGCGCCTTCACGTTCTCGCCGCTCTGGCCGATGTAACCGGATTTCAGATCGGTGAGCGACAGCGGAAAGAATGCGCAGCCCATGCTGTCGGCGAAGGTGCGCGCGATCAGGGTCTTGCCGGTGCCCGGCGGGCCGTACAACAGCAGGCCGCGCGTGGCCGAAGCGCTGCCGGCGGCGAAATGCCCGGCCACCGAGATCAACTGCGCTTTGACTTTCGGATCAAGCGCGACGCCGGCCCAGGCTTTCGCGGGATCGGCGGCGGCCGTGACCTGCGACTGGCCCGCGCGCACCGCGCGATTGCGTTCGATCCGGTTCGCATGCGTCGCGTTGGTCTCGCAGGCGGTGTCGAACGCCAATGCCAGCGCGCGCACCTTCGGCGGCATCGGTGGGAAGGCGTCGTGCTGCAGCAGGTCGCGATCCCAGACGATGATCGGCAGACGGCCGACCGTGCGCAGGGGAATGATGGCGCGGCCGCGACCGTGCGCGTCGCTGACCGCGATGACAATGTCGCCCGGTTCGACGCCGCGCGCGCTGCGCCAGACTTCCCAGTCGAAACCGGTCGGTGTGCCGGGCGCGCGCGCGACCAGATAGACGTAGGGAAATTCGCTGCTGCCGTCGATGTGCGACAGCCGCATGAGCCGGAAGCGGTAGCGCGCCAGCCGCAGCTGCGGCAGCAGCCAGCGTTCCAGGAAGATCAGCGCAGCGATGATGCCGACCAGCCACCACGGCGAGTACGGCGAGAGCAGCGCCGTCAGTTTCGGGAACAGGTCCGGCTTGTAGACGGGAATGGCGACCACGACGATCACCAGCGCGCAGGTCAGCATCAGCCACATCGAGGGCGCATGCATCGATACCTGCATGCCGCGTTCGCGGTTGTATCTGGGTTGCGCGAGCAGGCGGCACAGGCCCAGCGTGGCGTAGTGCCGGCGCAGCGAACCGTCGATGCTCCGCGCGAAGGTCTGCAGCCTGGCCTCCACGCCACGGAGCTCGTCGCTCGTCCGGTCTGCGGCGCTGTGCTGCGGATTCACGTCCTTGCCCCGTCCTGTCGCGATGTCGAGAATCCCGATGATAGCCCGCGACCGTCGGTGGACGGCAACGGATGGGAGCGGTTCACGATTTCGGTTATCGTGAACCATCGCCGGTCTCATCCGGCGACCACGGTCGAGGCGGACGTGGTGGGGGTTTCATCGCGATACAGGCACCGCGTCCGTATCGTGTCCGTTGGAGCGCTCTCCCGCGCCGTGCCCCCCACGGCAGGCGACCGCGCGCCATTCACAGGAAAGATGCGGTCATGGCCATTCTCAGTTTCAACGGACGCGTGGATATCGCGGTCGAGCGCTTGCGCAACAGATTTCCGGATGCGCAGCTGCTCGAAGCTGTGGGCAAAGCGTCTGCCGGGCTGATCGAGCATCCTTCGGCGATCGATCATCTGCACGTGGTGTTCCGGCGCGGCGACACGATGCTGCTTGTCGAAGAAACCGGCTACGGGCAATTCGGCAATGCCATCGAGCTGGATGTCGAGGTGCCGCAGACCAGCGCATCGGTCGCGTGGCCGGTCGAAATGGATCTGCCGGACGCCGATCGGCTCAAGGAACAGTTCGGCTACAGCGATCCGTACGCGAGCGTTACGCTGCGCGTGCCGCAGGGCGTGACCTGGGCGAATGCGTCGTTCGTGTTCGGCGGCAACCCGCAGTGCGTGGATGTATTGGTGGATACAGTGACGGGGCGGGTGTTCGAAGGGCGTTGAGCGTGCGACGTCGGTTGTGCCGTACTCGTCGTCCGCCGGATTGATGGCGGTCGCAGCCGAATGAGATGATGATGTTCGACGAAACCCAATATATGGACAGGGAGCGAAATCAAAATGGCTAGCGCATGGATCACCTCGATCGAAAACAATTCCTCCCAACGGGTCAGATTCATCCAGATCGACCGCAACATGCATCCGGTCATCGAGACCAGCAGCCACGTCAGAATCATCGAGCAGGGCATCTCCGACCCACAGAAGCGCCAGGTCCAGAGCGGTCAGACCATCGAAGTGCTTCCGAAAGGACGGTTGACCGCCACCTGGTTCGCCATTCCGTGGAAGGGCTGGGGCACGCTGGAGATCGCGATCAACCACAGCCTGATCTACACGACCGGGCCGTTGGGTGACAAGGACTATCTGATCATCGCGGGACAGGTCGACGAGAGCTTCCCCATCGGCGGCGTGAACATGTGGGAAAGCGTCGAATTCAAGGTTGTGATCGACGACGTCAAGGGCATCGTCTTCGTGCCGGTCGGTTCGTCCGGCTATACCGCGCTGGAATATCTGCTGGTCGGCGCCGCGTTCTATCTGTTCCAAGCGCTGCTGTACGCGATCCCGAGGAAATAGTGGATCGGCCGGATGCCGTCTTTCCTGTTTGCGGAAAGACGGCGTCGCACCGCCGGTGACATCGGCATCATAGGATCGACAGCGTCTTTTCCTTGCGTTCGGCCAGCCGTTTTTCGAGATAGTGGATGTTCTGTCCGCCGGTCTGGAAACCCACGTCGGCCATGATCCGCTGCTGCAGCGCGATGTTGGTCTTGATGCCGTCCACGACCATTTCGCTCAATGCGACTTTCATGCGCGCGATCGCGGTGGCGCGGTCGGGGCCGTGCACGATCAGTTTGCCGATCATCGAATCGTAGTTCGCCGGCACCCGGTAGCCTTCGTAGATGTGCGAATCCACGCGCACGCCCGGCCCGCCGGGTGCGTGGAAATGCTTGATCAGGCCCGGCGAGGGCATGAACGTGTCCGGGTCTTCGGCGTTGACGCGGCATTCGATGGCGTGGCCGTTGAGCACGATGTCGCTCTGCCGGATCGACAGCTTCTGTCCCGATGCGATCAACAGCTGTTCTTTCACCAGATCCACGCCGGTGATCAGCTCGGTCACCGGGTGCTCCACCTGGATGCGGGTGTTCATTTCGATGAAGTAGAAGCGGCCGT
>CAZGBA010000106.1:0-13501 GCA_964523435.1 uncultured Xanthomonas sp. | reverse complement strand
GGCAACGGCGCCTACGCCTACGACGGCGGACTCGTCGAATGGAAGGGCAGTGTGGTCCAGGGCGCGCTGGAGCGCGCGAACGTCGATGCCGCGGAGGAAACCGTGCGGCTGATGGAAACCACGCGTCACGCCGAGTCGGTGCAGCGCGCGATCTCCATCTACGACAAGGCGATGGACACCGGCATCAATCAGATCGGCGGCAACTGATTCGCCGCACGACCTTTCACCCGATTTCTTCACCGCGACTTCATCACAGGACACCCGCATGATCGACGCACTTTACATCTCTGCCAGCGGTCTTCGCAGCGAACAGAAGCAGATCGACGTGATCTCCAACAACGTCGCCAACATGCATACGCCGGGCTTCAAACGCGGCCGGGTCAATTTCGTCGATGTCGCGACCGCTGGCGTCGCCGCGGATCTCGGCGCGACGATGGAATCGAACGGCAACGGCACCCGCATCCATTCGACCACGACGTTCTTTTCCGGCGGCGATCTGCGCGCCACCCAGAATCCGCTCGATCTGGCGATCGAGGGCGCGGGGTTCTTCGAACTGGAAGCCGAGAATGGCGGCGTGGTGTACAGCCGCGATGGCCAGTTCCGCATCGATGCGGAAGGCTATCTCGTCACCGTGCAGGGTCTGCGCCTGTCGCAGCCGATCCAGATCCCGACCGATGCCAGCATCGTGCGCATCGCGCAGAACGGCGAAGTCAGCGCACTGCTGGCGGGCGACAGCGAGCGCAGCGTGCTCGGCAACATCGAGCTGACGACATTCGCCGCCGAGGACATGCTGGTGTCGGTCGGCGACAACCGTTACGCCGCCAGCGATGCCGCCGGCGCGCCCGTCTACGGCCGTCCCGGCGAAAACAATTTCGGCAAGGTGCAGCAGGGTTTCGTCGAGCTGGCCAATGTCGAAATGGTCGAAGAAATGACCGCGCTGGTGCTGGCGCAGCGTGCGTACCAGCTCAATGCGCGCGTGCTGCAAGCTTCGGATCAGATCCTCGAAACCATCAACAACCTCCGCCGCTGATCGATGCTGAGGATCTTCGCCATCGCTGCCGCGCTCGGGTCCGCCCAGAGTGGAACGCTGACGTTGCCGTCCGTCGACATCCAGCGCGATGTCGAAGCGGCCGTGACGCAGCGTCTGCGCGAGGCCGACAGCAGCGCGCGCGTGCTCGGCGTGAGCGGCGTGCGCGATCAGTCACTGCCGAAGGGGCGGGTGACGCTGGAAGTCGGCGCCATCGCCGGCCGCTGGCCGCGCGCGCGCGCCGGAGTGCCGGTGCGGGTGTCGGTCGATGGCCGTGTCGTGCGCACGGTGACCGCATGGGTCGCACTCGGCGATCTGCGCAATGTCTTGACGTATGCCGAGCCAGCGTCTGCGAAGACGCCGGTGGATGCGCTGCGACTCGTCGCAGGCGATGTGGACATGATCTGTTGCGACGGCGCGGCCGCAGCGTCCGTCGACACGCTCGCGGGTACGCGGGTGCGTCGACAGGTGCGTGCCGGCGAACCGGTATTGCTGTCCGATTTCGAGCCGCTGCCGGATGTCGCCGAACGTCAGCAGGTGGCGATAGAAGTGGTGCGCGGTCCGGTGCGTTTGACCACCGTCGGCACGGCGCTCGCCGACGGCCGCATCGGGCAGGTCATCGCGGTGCGGCCCGATGCATCCGAACGCACGGTCAAGGCGCGGGTCACCGCGAAACGCATGGTCGCACTCGATGAATAAGCCCTCGAAGAGTTTTCAGCCGATGAAGAAACGTCACGCACGTCATATCGCAGTGCTCGCATTCGCGCTCGCCGCCGCAGCGTCGATGCCTGCGATCGCGAACGAGCGCGAAAGCCTGATCGATCCGAACCAGTATCGCGGCCTCGCTGCGGACCATCGCGCCTACCGGGTCGGCGATATCGTCACGATCTACGTGCTGGAAGCGACGCGCGCGAAATCGCAGGCGGCCACCGAAGCGGGCAGCGATCTGGATCTCGATGTCGGCCTGAGTTCGCCATCCACACAGTACAACGCCAATCTCGGCCTGAGCGGCAACAACGCATCCGGCGCGCAGACCACCCGGATCGGCGAGCTGCGTACCCAGGTATCGGCGCAGGTGACCGCTGTCGAGGCCAATGGAAGTCTGCGCATCGCCGGCGAACAGTCGCTGATCGTCAACGGCGAACGGCAGAAGATCCGCATCACCGGTCTGGTGCGGCCCGAGGACATCGATGCCGGCAACACGGTGTGGTCGAACCGCATCGCCAATGCCGATCTGGAATTGCTCGGTGTCGGCGTGGTCAGCGAATCGCAGCGGCAGAGCATCTTCTATCGCGTTTTCAAATGGCTGAGGCTGCTCTGATGCGCATGCTGCTGAAACTCGTCGTGTTCACGATCGCATTCGCGGTCGTCGCCCCGGCCGGAGCCGCCCAGGTGCGGATCAAGGAAATCGCCCGCATTGCCGGTGTGCGCGACAACGCGCTAACCGGCTATGGTCTGGTGTTCGGTCTCTCCGGCTCCGGCGATTCCGTCCGCAACCGCGCCACCGTGCAGTCGGTGGCCAACACCCTGCGCAATTTCGGCGTCAACGTCAGCGACGCCGATATCGCGAGCCGCAACGTCGCGGCGGTGATCGTCACCGCAAAATTGCCGGCGTTCGCCGAACCCGGCCAGCAGCTGGACGTGCAGGTCGCATCGTCCGGCGATGCGCGCAGCCTCAACGGCGGCACGCTGATGCTGGTGCCGCTGATGGGACCGGACGGTCGCTTGTACGCGACTGCGCAGGGCGCGATTTCGGTCGGCGGCTACCAGTTCGAGGGCATCACCGCTTCGACGCAGAAGAATCATCCAACCGTCGGCTGGATCCCTTCCGGCGCCACCGTCGAGCAAGCGTCGCCGCTGCATGTCGCCGGTGGCGGTCGTTCGCTGAGCGTGCTGCTGAACGAGGCCGATTTCACCAACGCCAATCGCATCGCATCGGCGATCCGCACGGCCATGCCCGGCGTCGATGTGCATGCCGAGCATGCCGGCAAGGTGGTGATCGACTATCCGGCGGCACCGCAGAGCATCGTGTCCGAGATCGCGCGTCTTGAAAACATCACCATCGACCAGCAGCGAAAATCGCGGGTGGTGGTGAACGAGCGCACCGGCACCATCGTCGCCGGCGGCGACGTGCGCCTGGGTGCGGTCAGCATTTCGCACGGCAATCTCAACGTCGAGATCCGCACTGACTATTCGGTTTCGCAGCCGGATGGCGTGCTGGTGCGGCCGGGCAGCGGCGTCTCTTCGGTGGTCGTGCCGCGGACCACGCTGCGCACGAACGAAGGCGATGCGCCGCTGGTGCGGGTGCCGGAAGGCGCGACCGTCGCCGATCTGGTGGCGTCGCTGCGCGCGATCAAGTTGAGCACCCGCGACGTGATCGCGGTGCTGCAGTCCATCAAAGCCGCGGGCGCGCTCGACGGCGAACTCATGATCCAGTAAGGAGAATCGAATGAGCGTCGAAAACACCATCGATGCCGTGCGCCTCGCGCTGAGCCTGCACGAGACCCGCGCGCACATCGCCAGCATGAATGTGGCCAACGCCGGAAAGCCGGAGGCGACCGCGATGCGCGCCGACTTCGCCAAGGTCGAAGCCGCGTTGCGCCAAGCCGCCCATGCCGGCAGCGAAAGCGAAGCGGCGCGCTGGCTGGAATCCGCGAACAGCGAACTGCGTGCGGCCGATCCGCAGAGCACCTTCGATCCGATCCGCCTCGACGAACAGATGGGCGATATCGCAACGGCCGGCATCGAATACCAGGCGTTGACCGAAGCGCTGAGCCGTCAGTTCGGCCTGATGCGCATCGCCGTCACCGGGAGGCCCTGATCATGCCTGTGCAATCGGTGCTGGATGCCGCGCGCGACGGCATGAATTACGAACGCATGCGTCTGGATGCGGCAAGCCGGAATATCGCTGGCGCCAACGTGCCGGTCGCGGCCGGGCAGCAGGCGACGCTGTGGCGCGTCGATGGCGGGCAGGTTGCTGGCGCATCGGAGTTCGAGCGCATGGTCGGGCAGACGCCGATGCTCGGCGAGCAGCCCGTCGATGTGCGCGAGGTCTACGACCCCGGCCATCCGCTCGCCAGCGCGCAGGGCATGGTGCGTTATCCCTCGGTCGACATGGTCCAGGAAATGACCACGCTGATGACCGCAAGCCGCGGCTACGAAGCCAATGTCCGCGCCTTCAACTTCCTGCGCAACATGCAGCTGCGCGCCATCGAAATCGGAGCCAAGTGATGTCCATCGAAGCGATTTCTCCCATCGGCATGGATGTCGCCGGTGTCGACCGGATCATGCAGGTGCGTACGCCCGCCGCGGATTTCGCCAGCATGATCGGCGAAGGCCTCGGACGGGTCGACCAGAGTCTCCGCGCGGCCGATGGCCAGATCCGCAGTCTGGCGGCCGGCGAAAACATTCCGCTGCACGAAGTGATGATCTCGATGGAACAGGCGCGCATGGACCTGATGCTGGTCGTCGAAGTGCGCAACCGCCTGGTCGAGGCGTATCAGGAACTCAGCCGGATGCAGCTCTGACATGCGCTTCGATAGAACGCGCGAATACCGAGTCCCGCAAGACATCGTCGATCCCAGGACAGCCCGATGAATCCCATCAAGTTCTACAACGCGCTCGAGCGCGGCGCACGCATCGGTTTCGCGGTCGGCGCGTTCGCGGTCGTGCTGATCACCGCAGGCATGCTGTGGTGGCTGCTGTCGCCGCGTGAGCAGCTGCTGTTCGGCGGGCTGGAAGAAGACCATGCCGCCGAAATAGTGCAGGCGCTCAACGAATGGAAGGTGCCGCATACCATCGTCGAAGGCGGCACCGGCGTGACCGTGCCCGAGGAAATGATGTACGAGACGCGCATGCGTCTGGTGTCGGCCGGCATCCCGCGCGGCGGACATGTCGGGTTCGAGCTGTTCGACGATTCCGACTTCGGCGTGACCGAGTTCGCCCAGCGCGTGAATTACCAGCGTGCGCTGCAGGGCGAGATCGAGCGCACCATCGCCGCGTTGCCTGCGGTCGAATCGGCGCGTGTGCACCTGACCATCCGCCGCCCCGGCCTGTTCGTCGGCGATCAGGAATCATCCAAGGCATCGGTCGCGGTGTCGCTGGTCGAAGGCGAATCGCTGTCCCGGCAGCAGGTTCGCGGCATCCGCAGCCTGGTTGCCGCCGCAGTGGAAGGACTCGCGGTGGCGCAGGTGACCGTACTCGACTCCACCGGCGCGTTGCTCGCCGGCAGCGATGGCGGCAAGGACGGGCAGGGTTTCGATGCCCGCGACGATGAAGAATCGCGAGTGGAAGGCAGGATCAAGTCGCGGATCGTCGAACTGCTCGGTCAGGTGCTCGACGATGCGGCGTATCGCGTCTCGGTGGATGTCGTGCTGGATTTCGATGCCGTGCGCCAGGTCAATGAGCGTCCGCTTGGCGAAGGGGCGGTGATCACGCGCAAGCGCATCAACTCGCGCGGCAACGTCAACGACGACGCGGCGCGTCAGAACGACGAGGATGTCGAATACCAGCACGGCACCGTGCGCGAGGAAATCTCGCGCGCGCCGGGCAAGATCCAACGCCTGTCGGTGGCGGTGATTCTGCCGACGACGCTGGGCGAAGGCGAGATCAGCCGGATCGAATCGCTGGTCGCGGCCGCTGCTGGCATCGACGAGATGCGCGGCGACCGTCTTGAAGTGTCCCGACTCGGTGGCGGTGAGGGCTTCGAGCCACGCCTTGACGCCAGCAGCGATGCCCTGGTCGCCGCCGATCGCGGCGCGGGCAGGGAAGCGCCGCCGCTGCGGATCGGTTTCGACAGCGCTGCGCTGCCCGCATGGCCGAAGATCCTGCTGTTCGTGATCGTGGGCTTGCTGCTGGGCGTCACCATCGCGATCGCGATCCAGAAGAAACCGGCGGCGTTGACCGCGACCGAACGCGAAGCGGTGCTCGGCAAGATGCGGGCGTGGTTGGCCGACGGGAATCTGCCCTCATGACTCCGGCCGGGACGAAAACCGCCGCGGCGAAGCTGGCGACCACCCAGGGTCAGCGCAAGACCGCGCTGATGATGATGACGCTGCACACGCGCGATCGTCGCCGTCTGCTCGGCCGCCTGCCGCGGGCGGCAGCCGATCCGATCCGTCGCCTGATCGCCGAACTCGAGGCGATGCCGTGGCCGGTCGCTGAGCTCGCCGATGCATTGCTGGCCGAGGAAGTGCGCGGTCTGACCGCGCGCACTTCGCTTGAGCTCGAAGAGCTCGTCGGGCTGTCGCGTCGCATGTCGCCGATGTGGTTCGCGCGCGTGCTGGTGGCCTGGCCGGGCATTGATCGCAACTTCTGCATTTCGCTGCTCGATGCGCCGGTCGCCGCCGAGGTCAAGCGCGAACTGGCCGGCATGGGACCGCTCTCGTCGAAGGTCGCCGATGCGATCAAATCCGAAGTCGTCGCGATGCTCGCCGCGAAGGAAGCCGCGTAATGGCCGGCAATTTCGAGCGCGTCGCCGACGATGCCCGCGTCGTCGGACTCGGCGATCTACTGAAGGCCCGTCCATCCGTGCCGCAGACGGGCAATGCGTCCGCCGTCGAACCGCCGCCGGATCCACGCGTGCTGCTCGAACAGGAGCGCGTGCGCGTACTCGACGCCGCGCGCAAGGACGGTCATGCCGCCGGCATGCGCGACGCCGAAAAAGCGATCGAAGCCCGCGCACAGGCGGCCGAACGCGAGTGGCAGGCGAAATACGAGAAGGAAACCGGACGTCTGGCCGATGCGACGCGTCGTCTGGAAGGGCTGATCCGGACATTGCCCGAAGCGCTGGCGGAGATCGAAGCACAGGTCGAAGCGCTGACCATCGAAGCGACGTTCGCAGCGACCGCGCGCGTCGTCGCCGAAGCCGCGCGCGACGAGAAGATGGTCATCGGTTTCTGTCGCGAAGCCCTGGCCGAGTACGCATTGCGCCCGGTCGTGCTGCGGGTGCATCCGGATGCGTTGGCGGCGGTGAAGTCGGCACTGGCCGAAGAGGACATCCGGGTCGAAAGCGATGCGCGTCTCGCTGCGGGCCAATGCCGGATCGAAAGCGCCAAGGGTCTGTACGACATCAGCATCGCGCATCGGATGGAGGCGCTGAAGACGCAATTGCTCGCGTCGCTCGAAGACGTTGCCGACGATGCGAGACAGGTCGATGCGAGGCAGGCGCGCGCATGAAACCCTTCGCCGAACGCCTCATCGCCAACATCCAGCGTGTGCCGACCGGTCGGCAGCTCGGACGGATCGTGTCGTACAACGGCCTGGTGATCGAGGCGATCGGCCCGGAAGCGCGGCTGGGTGAACTGTGCGAGATCGAATCGGAGCACGAGGCGGGCGCGACGTTCAAGGCTGAAGTCGTCGGCTTCCGTCAGGAACGCACGCTGCTGATGCCTTACGGACATCTCGCCGGCATTTCCACCGCCAGCATTCTGCGCGCCACCGGCCGGCCGATGACGGTACCGGTCGGCGACGCGCTGCTCGGTCGCGTCGTCGATGCGTTCAGCGAACCGCTCGACGGCAAGGGCGCCATTCGCCATGCCGACGCGTATCCGCTGTATCGCACGCCGATCAACCCGATGGCGCGCGCACCGATCGATACGGTGCTCGAAACCGGCGTGCGCGCCATCGATGGTCTGCTGACGCTCGGCGTCGGTCAGCGCGTCGGCATCATGGCCGGCAGCGGCGTGGGCAAGAGCACCTTGCTCGGCATGCTCGCGCGCCAGGTCGTGGCCGATGTGACCGTGCTCGCGCTGGTCGGCGAACGCGGACGCGAAGTCGGCGAATTCCTCGACAACGCGCTCGGTGAGGAAGGGCTGAAACGTTCGGTGGTGGTGGTGGCGACCTCCGACGAACCCGCACTGGTGCGTGCGCACGCGGCGCATGCGGCGCATGCGATCGCCGAATACTTCCGCGACCAGGGCAAATCGGTGCTGCTGATCGTCGACTCGATGACCCGCTTCGCGATGGCGCAGCGCGAGATCGGTCTGGCCATCGGCGAGCCGCCGACGTTTCGCGGCTACACGCCATCGGTCTTCAGCAAACTGCCGACGCTCCTCGAACGCTGCGGCCGCCTGCGCGCGGGCGGCGCCATCACCGGCATCTACAGCGTGCTGGTGGAAGGCGACGACATGAACGAGCCGGTCACCGACCACATGCGCGCGATTCTCGACGGACATATCGTGCTCGACCGCGACCTCGCGACGCGCGGACATCATCCGGCGATCGATGTGCTGCGCAGCGCCAGCCGTCTGATGAATCATGTCGCCAGCGAGTCCGAGCTGACCATCGCCCGCGACGCGAAGAAGCAGATGGCGGTCTACGCCGCATCGCGCGATCTGATCGAGCTGGGCGCGCATCAACGCGGCGTCAATGCCGCGCTGGACGCGGCGATCGATGTCAAGGAACCCCTCGACCGCGTGCTGCAGCAGACGCCGAAAGCCTTCACGCCCCGTGCGCGCGGCGTGCACCTGTTCGCCGAAGCCTTGAAATCGGGCGGTGCGGGATGAGCCGGAAACCTTCGCACGCGATCCGCACCCTGGTGCGCTGGCGCGCATTCCAGGAAGCGCTGGCCGAGCGCGAATGCCAGCAGGCGTCGCTGCGCGTGGTCGAGGCGCAGAACGCGGTCGATGACGCGCAGGCGGTCGTGGACGCGATCGAAACGCGCCGCGACGAATTGCTGGCCGAACGCGTCATCGACCTGGGGCTGATGTCGGAGATCGCAGGATTCGAACAGCGTGCCTGCGATGCGCTGGGCGTCCGCAACGATGCGCTCGCAGAGGCGCGTCACGCGCGCGAGCAGGCGCTGTCCGCGCATCTGCAGACGCGCACGCGCACGCGCGTCGCCGAAGCCCGCTGCGACCGCGTGGTGGCGATGGAAAACGACCAGGACGAAAAACGCATGTTCGACCGGATGGCGTCGCTGATCGCCGCCGGAACGAAGGAGACTGACCATGATTGATCCCTTGCTGTCCGCAGCGATGCCGCCACCGCTCCGCGTCACTGCCAACGAGGCCGTGCCCGGCACACCGTCCTTTCTCCAGTGGGCGCTGGGCAGCCCTGCGCCGGGACCGGAAGGCGACGGGTTTCCACAGCAGCACCGGCAGGATCCGCAGTTTGAAGCGGTCGCCGGATCGCTCGTGCAGGCTCCTGCTTTGCTTGAGCCTGCATTGCCGAATTCTGTCGCGCTCGATTCCGTCGCGCCGGATTCCATTGCCGGCATGGAAGCGGCCGGCGCGGCCACGACACTCGACCTCGTGCAGTGGCGCGAGCGGCTGTCGTCCGTGGTCGAATTCCACGTGCGCAACCCGCAGGGCGAGCGCGAGCTGGTTGCGATGCCGTGGCGTCTGATGGCGAGCGGGGCGCTTGCGCAGACTACGGACGGGCAGGGGCTTGTCGCTCCTGCGATCGCGGCGGCGACATTGATCCAGGCTGCGGCCGGTTTCGCGCATCTGGTCGCCGCACGGAGCGTGGCCGCAACGGGTCGCGTCGATGCTGCGGGTCTGCGCAACGAAGCTGCCGGATCGAACATCCCGACTCTACAGCCCGCGATGTTGCGCGCCATCGACACCGACGATGCCATGCCGCTGCCTTCGCTGCCCGCGTCTTCGCCCGCAGCGGCGGAATGGCTGGCGCGATGGATGAAGTGGATCGAACGCGATGGCCGCGATCCGGTCGTGCTGCTGCGCGATTTCCGCATCGACGACGACGAGGCCCGGCGCGTCGTCGACGGTCTGCGTGCGTTCGCGCAGGAACACGGAGTCGGGCTCGACCGGATCGTCGTCAACGGCCGCGAGTTCTGGCGCCGTCCCGATCTTTCGCAGCAGCAGGAGTAGGCGCATGCCCGTCGATGCCATCGGTGGCGTGCTGAACGCCCAGAACACCAACGCGACCCAGAACAGCACGATCAATCAGGAAGACTTCATCCGTCTGTTCCTGACCCAGCTGCAATTCCAGGATCCGCTCGAACCCGTGGACAACCGCGAGTTCCTGGCGCAGCTCGCGCAGTTCACGTCGCTCGAACAATCGCGTCAGACCAGCCAGAACACCACCGATCTGCTGTCGATGACCGCCACCACGCAAGCGGTGTCGCTGCTCAATCGCCAGGTCGATGTGAACGGCCTGGCCACCGCATTCTCCGGCACGGTCATCGCGGTGGAATTCAATTCGTCCGGCGCCCAACTCACCGTACGCAGCACCAGCGGCCAGGTCCTGACCGCCATCCGTTTGTCCCAAGTCACGCTGGTCAAGCCCTGACCCTTGAGGAGTCAATCATGTTTCAAGCCCTTTTCAACAGCCTGTCCGGTCTCTTCAGTTTCTCCAGAAGCCTCAACACGGTCTCCAACAACGTCGCCAACATGAACACACCCGGTTTCCGGGGCAGCGATTCGTTCTTCTCGAATATCAGCGGCAGCCGCGGCACGCGCATCTCGGGCGAAGGTCTGCGCACCGATTCCGGCGACATCCGCCAGACCGGCAACACCACGGATCTCGCGATCGAAGGCGACGGTTACTTCATCCTCACCGACACCGACGGCAATATCCACTACACGCGCGCCGGCCAGTTCCGCTTCAACGAAGAGGGCCTGCTGGTCGATTCGGTCAGCGGTTACCGGGTGATGGCGTTCGACCAGACCGGCAGCATGGTGCCGATCGATATGGACAACTATCGCTCGATACCGGCGGTCGCCACGACCGAAGTGCGTATCAGCGGCAATCTGTCCGGCAGTTCCACCACCACCTCGGTCAATACCATCACGGTATTCGATGCCCAGGGCGCGTCGCACACGCTCACCGCCACTTTCACCAACAACAGCAACGCCACCACGCCGCCGGTTCCCGGCAGCTTCCTGGTGGCCATCACCGATGAGACCGGCGCCAACATCGGCAGCGGCGAAATCCGCTTCAATGCGGGCGGTACGCTGGTGGCGGGCTACACCAGCCTGACCGCAAATCTCACGATCGCCGGCGGCACGCAGCAGATCGCGTTCAACTTCGGCACCGCAGGCGCGCTCGACGGCATGACGTCGCTCAGCGGTACGCCCAGCAATCTGACCTCGCGCGTCACCGACGGCCACGCCGTGCTCGGCGTCACCAGCATGCAGTTCAATGAGAAGGGCATCCTGCAGTTCGTGTATTCGGCATCCGAACGTCGCGACGGCCCGCAGATCGCGCTGGCCACGTTCCCGAACGAAAGCACGCTGCATCTGGACGGTGGTCGTTTGATCTCCGGAACCACGGTCACCGAGCGTCAGATCGGTCGGCCGACGCAGAGCGGCTTCGGTCGGATCGCCGGCGGCAGTCTGGAAATGTCGAACGTCGACCTGACCCAGGAATTCGCCGACATGATCATCATCCAGCGCGGCTATCAGGCCAGCTCGCGCGTGATGAGCGTGAGCAACGAGATGCTGGAACAGCTCTACAACAGCACCCGGGGCGGCTGATGAATCCGAATGTGTTGCCGCTGCGTTGGCAAGGGGCAGGGCGCATCGAACGGATGCGTACGCTCGTCGCCGAGCGCGCGAACGCCTGGATCGCGCAATGGGCCACGCCCGGCGCGAAGCTTGCGGTGGAGGTCGAAACGCTCGGTGCCCAGCGCCCCGAAATTTCCGCGCCGGACATCCGCTGGTATGCGCTGCGCGATGCCAGCGGTGCGCTCACGCTGCGCATCGCCGGTACCGCGTTCGAGCATCTGGGCTGCAGGCTCGCGGGTCTCGTCGCGTCCGACGACGTCGGCATGGCGGCGGGCATCGGCGAACGCGCATTGACCGATCTGGCGCGCGCGTTCTTCGCCGCGAGCGCACCCTCGTCGTTGACGGCGGTGCAGGGCATGCCCGCCGCCGAAGAGATCGGTCTTCGCTACGGTGCGCTCGGGGTCCAGATCGCGATCGGTACGCTCAAGGTCGAGCTGCATTTCGATGCCGCTCTCTGCGCCGCGCTGTTGCCCGTCGCAACGACAGCCGCCGGGTCGCTGGTCGCATTGCGTGAAGCGATCAAGCCGATCGATGCCACGTTCGAGGCGGTGCTCGATCTGGGCCAGACCGCGCTTGCCGAGTCGCTGTCGCTCAGACCGGGCGAAGTACTGAAAACATCGATCCCGATCAGCGCCGGGATCCGGATCAAGGCCGGCGACGGCACCGACATCCTCAGCGGAACGCTGGTGGCCGAAGACGGCCATCGCGCGTTGAAGGTCGTGAACACCCATCTTCCCAAAGGATCCAAGCCATGAAGACGAATCTCGCCAAAGACGCCGCGTTCGATCCTGCGTTCGACACCGACGCCGACGCGACCGCGCGTGCGGCCGCGCTGCCCAAGGACATCAGCCTCATCGGCCATGTGCAGGTGTCGATGGCCGCACAGGTCGGCACGGTGACCATGTCCGTCGAACGTCTGTTCTCGTTGGCCGCAGGCGACGTGGTCAAGATGAACGAACTGCTGGAAGCGCCGCTCACGCTGATGCTCAACGGCAAGCCGGTCGCTCGCGGCGAACTGCTCGCGGTCGACGATCATTTCGGCATCCGCATTCTCGAAGTGGCCTGATCGCGCATGCAGGATTCCACGTCCGCCCCTGCGCCCGCTTCTGTGTCCGCGCCAGCGCATGCCGAATCGCTCGGCGCGGCGCGGGCCGACACCGCACAGCCGATTCCCTATCGCAGCGATGCCAACGGCGTGGCGGCGTCCACCGGCAGTGCGCTGCTGGTGGCGGTGCTGCTGTTGGCGGCATTGGCGCTGGGGCTGCGCTACGCGAAACGGCGTGGCCTGCTCGATCGCTGGATCGTCGCCGCACCGGGACGCGTCGCCGGTCGGCCGGAGATGCAGGTCGTGCGAGCGCTGCGGATCAGTCCGAAGACCACGCTCTACCGCATCCGCGATGCCGATCGCCAGTATCTGCTGGTCGAATCGCTCGTGCAGACGACCTTGACTCCGCTTTCCGATGAAGACACTCCGATCCGCAACGATGAAGAACACGACGATGCTCATTGATGCCGGATGCACCGATTCGCGCAACCGCACGCGTCGGCGACTTGCGTGGGTGGCGTGCGCCGCGCTGCTGGGCGTAGCCGGCGCTGCCATCGCGGCCGATCCGGTGAGTCCGGCCGATATGGTCGGCGGCGTGCTGAGGCAGGATTATTCGCCGGTGCTGCGCAATTTCGTCGCGCTGTCGATGCTGTCGCTGATCCCGGTGATGCTGATCGGCATGACCGCGTTCACCCGCATCGTCATCGTACTGTCGCTGCTGCGCCACGCGCTGGGCTTGCCGCAGACGCCACCGAACAGCGTGATCGTCACCCTGTCGATCTGCCTGACCTATTTCACGATGGCGCCGGTGATCGACGAGGTGAACAAGGTCGCCATCGCGCCGTACCTGGCCGAGCAAATCGACACCGGCGAAGCGCTCGATCGCGGCTCCGTGCCGCTGCGGCAGTTCATGATCCGCCAGACCCGCGAAACCGATCTGCAGGCGGTGCTGGAGATGGC
>CAZGBA010000105.1:0-13576 GCA_964523435.1 uncultured Xanthomonas sp. | reverse complement strand
AACAGAATACGCACGCTTCCGCAGTATTCGTTTTTACTCGGGGTACGACCCTTGCGCTCCGGTGTTGCGCGCCTATACTGCGCGTACGTCCTCTGCCGTGAACGACGGCGCGCCAAACATTCACCTTGGCCCTTAAATACGACCACGGGAATGCAATGGAGTCCGGGTGTGCATGTCCGCCTCGCAGCGGGAAGCCCGATGGAAGCCGAGCGTTCCCACTTGAACCCCGGGTTCAAGGTCGTTTAGCGCGCATCGTCATGGCGGAGGATGTCTTGATTCGGGAAATGCCGCGATGCGGCATTTCCGTTGCGATCTCCGCATCGCGATGGATCGCTGCCATGCATGGATCGTCGCACCGCATCGCAGTGGCCTTCGCCGCAAACGATTGCGAGAACCCCACGAACGCCCGCATCCCGTGCGGGCGTTTCGTTGCGGCGATCACTGCGTTGCGACAATGCGTGCATTGAGTCAATGCGCGCGCGGCGACAATTCCTGCGTCGACCACGATGCGTGGCGGCACCTTTTTCACCGCGAGGCGACATGACCGACGACCGCGACGCAACGCGCAAAGCGCTCCGCAGCACGCTGCGCGACCGCCGCCGGCAACTGCCACCCGCTACTCGCATCGCCGCTGCCGAAGCGCTCGCCGTTCGCCTGCTCGCACTGCCGTTCGCGCCCGACACTGGGCACGTCGCCGGTTACTGGGCCATGGACGGCGAAATCGCGCTGCATGTCTGGCAACTCCGGCTGCCACCGGAGGTTCGCTATTGCCTTCCGGTGCTGGGCGACGACGACCGGCTGCGGTTCGCGTCCTGGCAACCGGGCGAAGCGCTGGTCGCCAATCGTTTCGGCATTCCGGAGCCTGCGGAAAGCGAACCCTTGCCCGCCGAAGCGATGGCCATGATCGTGCTGCCGCTGGTGGGTTTCGACAGCGCAGGACAACGCTTGGGCATGGGCGGCGGCTGGTACGATCGCAGTCTCGCTTTCCGCCACGGTCGCGCCACGCCCCCGCCGTGGCTGGTCGGCGCGGGATTCTCGGTTCAACAAGTCGACGCGCTGTCCGCCGAACCATGGGACGTACCGCTCGACGCCGTCTGCACCGAATCCGACACCATCCACGCGCAGACGACCACCGCATGACCCCCCGCAAACATTACTGGCTGATGAAATCCGAACCCGGCGATTTCTCCATCGACGATCTCGCCCGCGTCGGCGTGGAGCCGTGGACCGGCGTGCGCAACTACCAGGCGCGCAACTTCATGCGCAGCATGCAGCTCGGCGATGGCGTGCTGTTCTATCACTCCAACGCGGACATCCCCGGCGTCTATGGCCTGGGCGAAATCGCGACCGCGGCGTATCCGGACCCCACCCAATTCGATCGCAGATCGAAATACTTCGACGAGAAATCCAAACGCGAAGAGCCGCGCTGGGATCTGGTCGATGTGCGTTACGTACGCACGCTCAAGCGCGCGATCACGCTCGACGACATTCGCGGACAGGCCGACAAACTCGGCGAAGAGTTCGCGCTCATCCGGAAGGGAAACCGACTCTCCGTGCTGCCGGTCACTGCTGCGCAGTGGAAAATCATTCTCTCCCTCGAGTAATTCCCCCATGTCAGAAGCGAAGAAACTGGCCGCGCTCAAGGCCCTCGACTACGTTGAAGACGGCATGATCGTCGGCGTCGGCACCGGCTCCACGGTCGCCTATTTCATCGATGGCCTTGCCGGCATGAAACATCGCATCGCCGGCGCGGTCTCCAGCTCCGAGCAGAGCACGCTGCAGTTGCGCAGGCACGGCATTGACGTGCTCGAACTCAACAGCACCGGCCCACTGCCGCTGTATGTGGACGGCGCCGACGAATGCGACGGCCACAAACGCCTCATCAAGGGCGGCGGCGCGGCGCTCACCCGCGAAAAAATCATCGCCGAGGCCAGCAAGAAATTCGTCTGCATCATCGACCCGAGCAAGCAGGTCGGGATCCTCGGTCGCTTTCCGCTGCCGGTGGAAGTCGTCCCGATGGCGCGCAGTCTGGTCGGCCGCGAAATCGTGCGCCTGACCGGCGGGCAGCCGGTGTGGCGCGATGACGTGGTCACCGACAACGGCAACTGGATCATCGACATCCACGGCCTTGCCATCACCGATCCGGTAGGCATGGAGCGCGACCTGAACCAGGTGCCCGGCGTGGTCAGCGTCGGTCTGTTCGCGCGTCGCCCGGCGGATGTGGTGATCGTCGGTGGCGAACCGCCGGTGGTGCTGTAGGGGAAAAGCTCCTCCCCTTACGCGAAGCGTAGGGGGAGGTTGGGAGGGGGTTCAAGACGTACCGCTCATCAAAAACACCCCCGCCCCACCCCTTGTGCCTTCGGCAAAAGGGTGGGAGCAGATCAACTCCGCAGAAGTCGACGCGTCGTGGATCGATGCGATACTTGCGGCCAGCGGCGGGCTTGAGCCCGCCCTACCCCGGCTCCGGCGACCGGGCTTGTGTCTCCACCTGTTCCGCACGACCCGTTGGGGCGGACGCGCGGTCTACGACTCGCCACCCCATGACCCTGCGCTGCCTCTTCGTCGACTTCAATTCCTACTTCGCTTCGGTGGAGCAGCAGGACGATCCGCAGCTGCGCGGGCGTCCGGTCGGCGTGGTGCCGGTGATGGCGGAGACCACCTGCTGCATCGCAGCAAGCTACGAGGCCAAGGCCTTCGGCGTGAAGACCGGTACGCCGGTGTGGGAAGCGCGCGAGAAGTGCCCGGATATCATGCTGATCGAAGGCCGGCCCGCGCGCTACGTCGAAGTGCATCACCAGCTGATGGACGCCATCGGCGATTGCATCCCGCACGACAAAGCCGGCTCCATCGATGAAGTGCCGTGCTGGCTGCTCGGCCGCGAGCGCCAGCGCGAGAACGCCGAAGCCATCGCCGGCAACATCAAGCGCACCCTGCTCGATCGCGGCTTCGATGCGATCCGCTGTTCGATCGGCATCGCGCCCAATGAATTCCTCGCCAAGACCGCATCGGACATGCGCAAGCCCGACGGGCTCACGGTGCTGGAAATGGCCGATCTGCCGCACGCATTGCACGCACTGGAGCTGCGCGATTTCTGCGGCATCGGTCCGTCGATGGAGCGACGGCTGCATCGCGCCGGCATCCGCACGGCGGAACAGCTCTGCGCCGCGACCCGCGACCACCTGCGCGCCGCGTGGGGCAGCGTCGAAGGCGACCGCTACTGGCTGCAACTGCGCGGCCACCATCTGCCCAGGCGCGAAAGCCAACGCGGCTCGGTCGGGCATTCGCATGTGCTCGGCCCGGAACTGCGCAACTACGAAGGCGCGCGTTCGGTGCTGTTCAAGCTGCTCGCGAAAGCGGCGATGCGCCTGCGCAAGGAAGCCTTCCTCGCTGGCGGACTGTCGATCCGCATGCGCTTCGTCGGCATGGACAAGCGCTTTGAACGCGACCTGTCGTTCGCACCCATCGACGACACGCCCACGTTGCTGAAACTGCTCGGCCACGAACTCGAAGCTCTGGAGCGCGCGCTCGCCAACGGCCGTTGGAACCCGAAGCGTTACCCGCCGCTATCGGTGTCAGTGACGCTGGTGCATCTGGAACCACGCGGCCAACTCAGCGGCGAACTCATGCCGGAACGCCAGCGCAGCCGGGAAACCAGCGAGGTCCTCGACAAGATCAACCAGCGCTACGGCAACAACGCGCTCTATTTCGGCGCGATGCAGCACGCGCTGTCGCAGCAGGCCGCGCCGATGCGCATCGCCTTCGGCCAGATTCCGCAGACGGACGTCGAAGAAGACACGAACAACGAGCTGTGGCTCAAACGCGAACGCCAGTTCAAGGTCCTCGCCGAAACCGCACACCGCGAAGCCCGTGAAAAAGGCCATAAACCCGGAAAGCGCGCATAGGGCGGGCCCCGGCCCGCCATCGCGACAGTGGGTGCGACGCAAACAGACTCAATGAATCGGGTCGGGCTCCCCGTGCGGATCGGGCTCATCGCGCGGAATGCATCCATCGATCACCGGATGGATGGTCCATTGGTTCTGCGGCTTCGCCTGTTCGCCGTGGGTCAGCGGTGAACCGGCGCTGGCGATCGCCTCGCACCAGAACTTCGCGTACAGCGCGGCATCGACCTGCGTGCCCGCTGGCACCTTGTCGCGAATCGTATCGAACGCCTTCTCCCACGAGCCTTCCCACTTCCCGATCCGTTGGCAATGCTTGATCGGATGGATCTCGTTCCAACCTTCGTGCGCGGTATCGAACACCCACGAGCCACGCACCGCGAGCAGATCTGTCCCCTGTTCCAGATTGCCCAGATGCTCGCTGGCATCGGCTGGGTTTCCGGTGTCCTTCAGCGCGTTCGCCATGCCCATGGCAAGAATTCCGCCAGCGATGGCCGCGAAGATCAGGGAAATGATCAGACAGGCCAGCCAGCCGATGACCGGGATCGCACAGATGATCGCCGAAGCGACCGTCGCGACCGTCAGGTAACCGAGCAGGGCAAGACAGACCTGCATCAGCTTGTACACGCCGCCGCCCTCGAATTCCGCATGCAGGATGGCCGAAGCCGGGTCCGACGCGGAAAGCCGGCTGGTCTCGCCCTTGAATTCGAGTTCGAGATCCTTGATGGCCTGCTGGTTCTTGATCAGATGGCCCTGCAGCCCGTCGTTTTCGACGGTGGCTTGATCCGCGCCGATGGCGTGCGGCGCCAGCAGGAGATTGATGCTGTAGTCGGTATCGAACGCATCCAGACCGGATTTGCCCGACGGCGGCTCCACCGTGAGCAAGCGCCCGACGGCGCAGACATCGCCGCCCAGACAGATCAACCGGTCGTACAGCCACCAGCGGCAATAGGCGAGCACCGCCATGACCGCCGCGATCATGCCGATCAGGACCGCCGGCCCTGCCGGCACACCGGCGGCGAGCGCCATGATCAACGGAATGGCGCCGATCGCCGCGCCGACGATGGTCTGACCGATCCCCTTGCCGATGTAGCTGCCGGGCGAAACGCAGTTCGTGAATTGTCGATAGGACATGGCGGTTCCTTCCCTAGTTCTTCTTGATTTCGACAGTCACGCCACCGGCAAGACCGTGCTCGTGGAAGGCATTGAAATTCAGCGATCGGCTACCGACGAAATCGTCCGGCGGAACCACCACGACTTTGACCGGAATCGACTGGTCGTGATCGAGGACAACCGTCTCCGGTTCGAAGGTCACGGTCCAACCGGCCGGCAAGGGATGATGCTTGCGGTCGTGTTCGGCGGGCACGCGCAACACGGTGCCCGGCCGCAGCCGCGATATCGTGATGTCGCCATCGGCAGGGTCGCGCGGCGGCGGTTTGCGTTCGCAGTCGGGGCGCGGCTGGATCGTGTAGGCATCCACCTCGAAGCGGAACAGATGCCGCTCGCGATCGTCGTTGCGCAACGTGAAGGTGAATTCGGCCGGCGAGTGGGCTTCGGCGACCGTGGTGTTTTCCTGGCCGAGGTTGTTGTACGGGTTGAGATCGTCCAGCCATTCGAATGCGGCCCGCAGACAGTAATGTCCGACTTGCGCAGGCGTTCGCCACTTCATGCGCGCAAACGCCGGATGGTTGACGCCGCCCTTCACCCCGAGATTCACATGGGTCTTGCCGATGAAGTTGGACACCGTACCGGCGCCGAAACTCAGGAACGAGAATTCCACGGGCAAGCCGACCACTGGCGCTTCGGTGGAAGTGTTCCAGATGCGCGCGACGATCTCGTACTCGGTATCGGGAAGAAGATCGGCCGAAGACACCGGCGCGCCGTTGCGCTCCAGCACGATATCCGGATTGTCCCAGGTGACCGCAAACCCCTGACTCATGAGGTAGAACTGCGAATAGATCATCGGGTCCGGGCGTTTCAGCGCCGGATCGCTGATCGGCACGCATGGCGTCACCGCCGCTTTGCCCTGACGGTCCGGCAGACTGCGGCGCGCCATCGACAGACGACAGTTGCGGATCAGTTCGCGCACCAGCGCGATCAGCGCGGGAATCCATCCGTAGAGGATCGCCAGAAAAGCAGCCAACAGCAGCGCGAACAGGCGCTTGAACAGACCCATCGACATCACTCCCTCGAAACCGACGCGGTATGACCCGGATCCCGGCAACGCGAGCACCGGCGGGCGACAGCGGAAATCCGCCATCCTGCGTATCAACGGCTAACGACGCAGTATCCGGACATCGATACACCGGGATAAAAAAACAGCGCGCCAAAGACGCGCTGTTCAAATCATCGCGAGATCCGATCGCGGCGTCCGCCGCTCCCACAGAAAACCATCACGCGTTCGCGAAACCTTCGCGCGTGAGATTGATCGGCGCACCCTCGGTGCAGACCACGTCGTCCTCGATGCGGATGCCGCCGAACGGCCGAAACGCAGCGACGCGATCCCAGTTCACGCTCGGGCCGAGGCCTTTGTCCTTCAGCGCATCCAGCAGCATGTCGATAAAATAGATGCCCGGTTCGATGGTGACCACCATGCCCGGCTCCAGTATGCGGGTGAGGCGCAGATACGGGTGGCCGTCGGGCTTGGCGATGGCGCCGCCCGCGTCGGAGGCGGCGAAGCCTGCGACTTCGTGCACCTGCAGGCCGATGCCGTGGCCGATGCCATGCGGGAAGAAGGCGCTGCTGACGCCGGTTTCCACCGCGATTTCGGGCGCGACATTGATCAGATCGAAATCGCGCAGGATCTTCGCGAGCGCGAGGTGCGCGTCGAGGTGGATGTTCCTGTAATCGGAATCGGCGCGCACCTGCGCGCACATCGCCAGCTGTGCGGCGTTGACCGCGTCGATCATCGCCTTGAACTCGCTGCCGGGGTCGGCGGCGTAGGTGCGGGTGATGTCGCTGGCGTAGCCGCGATGGCTGCCGCCGGCATCGATGAGGAAGCTGCGCACAGGACGCGGCGCCTGGCGGTCGCGGTCGGTGTAATGCAGCACCGCGCCGTGTTCGTTGAGGGCGATGATGTTGTTGTAGGGCAGATCGTTGGCGTCCTGGCGCGCGGCCTGGCAGTACGCCAGATGGATGCCGAATTCGCTGGCGCCGCTGTGGAACGCGCGCTCGGCGGCGCGATGGCCGCGCACGCCGACGCGGGTGGCTTCGCGCATCATCACGATTTCGTAGGGCGTTTTGTAAGCGCGGTGATAGTGCAGATAATCCAGCACGGGCGGCGGATTGTTCGGTGCGAACGCGCCGTACTGGCCGAGCGCGCTCTGCGCTTCGCCGAGAATGGCGCAGCGGTTGGCGTTCTTCGGCAGATGCTGCTTGGCGTCATCGGGATTGCGGATGATGTGGATATCGAAGTGTTCGACCCAATCGCCGTTCGGCGCCTGCGGCACGACATGCCAGTAGTCGTGCGGCTGCAGATACACGACTTTCGGGCGCTCACCCGGCGTGTACACCAGCCAACTGCCGGGCGTGTCGGTCAGCGGCAGCCAGGCTTTGAAATGCGGATTGACCGCGTACGGATAATCGCGGTCGTCGAAGACCTGGTAATGCTGCGTGCCGCTGGGCACGACCAGATGCTCGAAGCCGCCGCGCGCCAGCGCCGCATCGGCGCGCGTGCGTTGGATGGCGAGATGATCGGCGTAAAGACGGGAAATATCTGCGGACATATCGGTTCGCTCGGAATGGATTCGGGGGAAATTCGGCGGAACACGGAAGAGGAATTCAGCGGGACACGGTGCAATGCCTGGGCGCATCCTGCACGAAACCGCAGACGCGACGGCGCGCGTCGCGGGATCGGTTCAGCGACGCGATGGCCGGGGGGCACCATCGCGTCTTCAATCGTATTGCGAGCCCGGCGCTTCAACCCAGCCATTGAGGCGTGCGCGATGCGCGTCGGTGAGCGATATGAAACGGAAACCGGCCCAGGATTGCCCCGGCGAGCTGGCGCGGTCGACCCACAGCAGATGCGCGCCGACTTCGATGTCCGCGCCATCGGCGCCGGGCAGCCGGAAGCGGAACTGGTACAGCGCGTCCTCGGTCAACGGCGTGCTGGCCATCAGCAACATGCCGCCTTCGGACAGGTTGCCGATGCGGCCGGCGATTTCTTCGGTCATCACGTCGCTGACCAGCACGGTTTCAGCGACTTTGCGCCGCGGCGAGCGGCGGTGGTCTTTGCTGCTCATCACGTGTTTCCTTTGGGCGGCAGCTCGGCGGATTCGTCGCCGATCAGGCCGGGATACGGCACCACCGGCGGATTGCGCGGTTCCGTGCTGGGCACGGAACGGATGAAGGTCGCTTCCGGCGCCGTCACCGTCTCGTCGACCGGAGCGGCAGGGCCGGAACGCACGGCGATATCGGAGCCGACGGCGTCAACACCGGGTTCGTCCTCCGCATGCTCCTCGCGATGTCCGGTCAGGGCGCGCAGCGCATTCATCGCGGCGCTCCAGGCACGGTCGACCAGACCCGCGCGCTGCACGGTGACGATCCGCACCTGATCCTTGGCCATCATCCGCGCAAGGCTGTCGAGCGAGTGTTCACCGATGCGCTGGCCGCGCTGGTTGACGAACAGCGCGTTGTCGGTGACCGGGCTGAACCACGACATGCGCCGACGCACCACATCGCCCTGTTGATTGGTGACGAATTCCATCCAGGTGCCGAACGGCAGCAGACGCAGCTGTTCGTAGCACTCCTGCTCGTGCGCCGAGCGCGACGGCAGATCGGGCTTGCGCGCTTTCTGGGAATCTTCGCCCAGACGCACGCGCGCCTTGAGCTTCATCGTCAGCTCGGTGCGGGACTCGCCGTCTTCCTCGTCGCGCACGTTGCTGGACAGACGCCTGGCGATGACGTCGGCTTCGTCCTCGTGGTAGCCGACCTGTTTCAAGGCCGTTTCCACGTGCGCCTTCAGCGCCGGGTGTTCGGCGTTGGGATCGCGATCGGTGCAGGCGGCGACGATCTGGCGGGTCGCGTCGATCTGCCGGTTCCACTCTTCCGAACCTTCGCCGTGGCGCAGGAAGGTCAAGGTCAGCACATCGGCCCAGGCCTGGTTCAACAGCGCACGGGTGAATCGCGGCAGCGGCGCTTCGCCGACGATCTCGGTGAGTATCTGCTCGGCGCGAAGTTTCGCCGCTTCGAGTTTTTCCTTGCCGCGCGCGGCTTCGACATGGCGCTTTTCGAGGGTTTCGGCGCGGCGCACCTGGGTGTCGATGTGCGCCTGCAGCTGTTTGTTGCTCTGCTCGAAGACTTCGAGATTGCCGTCGTAGTTCTTGACCGCGTGGGTGACCGCCTGCTGCAGCGGCGCCAGCAGCTGCGGATCGAAGTCGTCTTCGGCCAGCCATTTCGCGGCGGTTTCCGAGACCGTGCTCAGCAACTGCCGCGCCGGATGGTTCGGGCGGACGAAGAACGCACGGTCCTGCAGGGCGACGCGCAGCAGGGTGAGCTGCATGCGCTTGACCAGCGCCGCAGCCGGCGCGTCGTCGCGGATTTCGCGCTGCAGATGGCTGTAGAGCAGGCCGACGAGATCGAAGGTGTCGCTGTCGCTGGGCGCCAGCGCGACCGGTTTGCCGTATTGCTGACGCGCCTGCGCCAGCAGCGATTGTTTGATGTCCTCGATGTTCAGTGCGTTGCCGCTGGACATCGGCTCGGAATCCATCCGGCCGAGCGTCTGCAGCAGATCGCGGGTAACGATGGTGCGCTCCGGCCGCTGGCTGGGCGGAATCGGATTGTTGCGTTCGGCCTCGGCGCGACGACGCGACAGCAACTGCTGCAGATCGTGGTACGCCGCCTGTTCGTTGGCGACCGCCGCGCTCGGCATCGGCTGGCCCATCCACGTGGTGTACGGCCGATTGGGATCGTTGTTGACCTCACCCGAATAGCCGTCGGCGCCTTCGTCGCCGCCATCGGAAAGCGGGCCACCGGTCCCGGCGTCGCGCGACGGTCCACGTTGGCCTCCGGACGCTCCCGAGCCGGACATCCAGCTCTGCGCGCCCGGCTGGCCCCTGGCCTGCGGACCACCGCCCTGCGCCTGCGGTGCGCCGCCGGCACGCGGACCACCGCTCTGGGCGCCAGAACGCGCGCCCTGTGCCGGCTTGCCTGCGCCGGGCTCTTCGACGGGGTCTTCGTTTTCGTCATCGACATCGCTATCGGCGTCGCTGTCGCCACCGCCTGCGCCCATTGCCCGGGTCCGCATCGGCACATAGGTCAGGCCGGGCAGCACGCCTTCCTCGACCAGCAGCGCGTCCAGCTTCTCGGCCAGACCCAGACACTGGACCATCACCCGGCGATCGAAGATCCGGTAGAACAACAGCCGCGCACCGTGATCGAGCTGCACGCTCTCGGTGGCATGGCGGATCGCACGGCACAGCGCCTGCGGACCGAGCGGAATGCGTTCGCTGTCGAAAGCAGGCGCCGCCGCGAGCACACCGAAACGTTGGCCCAGCAGGTGCAACACCAGATTCGCGCGCGATTCCTGGCGCGAAGCGATCGCATGCAGCACTCCACCTTCGTCCATCACCGATTCATCGACGAGGCTGAGATTGCGGAAGTTCACCATCGGCGCAGGCGTCAACGCCGGTCGCGAGGCCGCAGCAAACGACATCGGTTTGCGGATGCCCGCCAGCCCGGTTTCCACCACCTGCATGAAGCGCGGCACCAGGTCGTGACGATTCAGACGCACGATGCGCAGTGTGTGCATGTAGTCGGTGGTACCGCCGCCGGTGGTGCCGGAGCGGTCGGCCAGACGGAACAGCTCCTCCTCGAACTCGGTCACCGTGGTGACGAGATTGCGCTCCAGCTCTTCGCTGAACAGCGCCAGCGCACGCTCGAGCGTTCGACGCACGCGACGCGGCAATCCGGCAGAGGCCAAGGTCCGTGGCGCGGTGTGATCCTGGGGGTCGGTCGGAGCAGCCATCTCAGCCTGTCGAAGTGCGACGGTAGCCGCATTTCTTAACATGTTCGGCCGTCGCGAGCCAATTGTTGCGCTGCAACAAACGCGATTGCTGACGCCGGAACGGGGTCATTCGCCGGCGCCATCAGCAGGCAGGAACAGGGAAATCACGTCGTTGGCGAAGCGCAGACCGGATTCGGTGGGCACGATCCGCGCGCCGTCCCGCGACAGCCATCCGCGCGCGATTGCGCGGCCAAGCGGCTCGTCGATGGCCGTCCGCGACAGCCCGGTGCGGGCCTCGAAATGATCCAGCGCGAAGCCCTCGCGCAGCCTCAGGGCGTTCAGCATGAACTCGAACGGCCGCTGTTCCGGCTCGATGAGCGTATCGGCGCCGATCGCGGACGGGGTGCCGGCGTGGACCAGATAGGTCGCGGGATGCTTGTGCTTCCAGCGCCGCAGTACCCGGTCCCGACCTTCATCCGGGATGCGCTCATCCGGGATGCCTTCCTCCGCAGCCCTGCCCGCGTCGCTGGCCGGCAGGCTGATCTTGCCGTGCGCGCCCGCGCCGATCCCGAGGTAATCGCCGAACCGCCAGTAGTTGAGGTTGTGCGCGCACTGGCGGCCGGGGCGGGCGTAGGCGCTGATCTCGTACTGCGCATAGCCGGCGTCGGCGAGCAGCGACTGGCAGCGTTCCTGCATGTCCCAGGCCGCATCATCGTCGGGAATGCCGCCCGGCGGCCGCGCCGCGAAGACCGTGTTCGGCTCCAGGGTCAGCTGGTAATGGCTGATGTGCGCGGGCTGCAGGGCGAACGCGCGCTCGAGATCGCGCTCGGCCATCGCCAGGGTCTGCTCCGGCAGCGCGTACATCAGATCCAGATTGAGGTTGTCGAAGCCCGCGTCCTGCGCGAGTTTCACCGCCGCCCCGGCCTGGGCGCTGTCGTGGATCCGGCCGAGCCGCCGCAGGCAGCCATCGTCGAAGCTCTGGATGCCGAACGACAGCCGATTCACGCCGGCCTTGCGGTAATCCTCGAAACGGCCGTGCTCGGCGGTGCCGGGATTGGTCTCCAGGGTGATCTCGGCGCCGGGCGCGAACCGCAGCCGCGCGCTGGCCGCCTGCAGGAAACGATCGATCGCTGCCGCCGGAAACAGACTCGGCGTACCACCGCCGAAGAACACCGTCTGCACCGTGCGCCCCCAGACCGGCGGCAGGTCGTGATCGAGATCGGCGATCAGCGCATCGACGTAGGCATCGAACGGCGGCGCGCCGCGCGCCTCGTGCGAATTGAAATCGCAGTACGGGCATTTGCGCACGCACCAGGGCAGATGGACGTACAGCGCGAGTGGGGGCAGGCTCAACATCACGCGCGATGTACCGCAGCGAGGAGTTTGTCGCGTAGCAGCGCCAACGCGCGGCCGCGGTGACTGATGCGATTCTTCAGCGCGGCATCCAGCTCGGCCGCACCCATGTTGCGTTCGGGGTCGAAGAACACCGGGTCGTAACCGAAACCGCCCTCGCCGCGCGGCGCAAACAGAATGCGCCCTTCCCACACGCCTTCGGCGATCAACGGCTGCGGGTCCTCGGCGTGACGCAGCAGCGCGAGCACGCAGACGAAGCGCGCACTGCGCTGCTGCTCTGGCACATCGCGCAGCGCATCGAGAAGTTTGACGATGTTCGCGCCGGCATCGCCGTGCGTACCGGCATAACGTGCGCTGTAGAGTCCGGGCGCACCGTCGAGCACGTCGACACAGAGGCCGGAGTCGTCGCCGAGCGACGGCAGTCCGGTCGCGCGCGCAGCGTGGCGCGCCTTGAGGATCGCGTTTTCGACGAAGGTTAGGCCGGTTTCCTCCGCATCCTCCACGCCGAATTCCGACTGCGCATGCAGATCGATGCCTGCATCGCCGAGTAGATCGCGCAGCTCCGCGAGCTTGCCTGCGTTGCCGCTGGCCAGGATCAGTTTCATGCCTTGAGCTCCAGCAGATCCCAGCGGTTGCCGTACAGATCCTCGAACACCGCGACGATGCCGTAATCCTCTTCGCGCGGCGATTCGACGAAGTGCACGCCTTTGGCCAGCATCGCTGCGTGATCGCGATGGAAGTCGTCGGTGTGCAGAAAGAAACCAACGCGCCCACCGGTCTGGTCGCCGATCCGGGCGCGCTGCGCGTCGTTCGACGCCTGCGCCAGCAGGATTCCGGTTTCGGCGCCGGCCGGCGCCACAACCACCCAGCGCTTCGGCGGCTGACCGGGTGCGGCTTCTCGTGGCGAGTCCTCATGCAGCTCGAAACCGAGTGCGTCGGTGTAATAAGCGATCGCGCGGTCGTAGTCGTCGACGACCAGCGCGAAACAGGCGATGTGGCGCTTCATCGATGCGAAGCCCGACTCACCGCGCGATCAACCCGCCAGCGCAGCGCGCTGCGCGGCGAACAGTTCGGCAATGCCACGCTCGGCCAAGCCCAGCAATGCATCCAGCTCGTCGCGGCGGAAGGCGTGGCCTTCGGCGGTGCCCTGCAGTTCGATGAAACCGCCGCCGTCGTTCATCACCACGTTCATGTCGGTGTCGCAGGCGCTGTCCTCGGCGTAGTCCAGGTCCAGCACCGGCACCCCGCGGTAGACGCCGACCGAGACCGCTGCCACCGCGCCGAACACCGGATCGCGGCTGATCTCGCGCCGGGCCTGCAGCCAGCGCATGGCGTCGACCAGGGCCACGTAGGCGCCGGTGATCGCCGCGGTGCGGGTGCCGCC
>CAZGBA010000104.1:10536-13590 GCA_964523435.1 uncultured Xanthomonas sp. | reverse complement strand
ACCTGCGGTTGAAGGGAGGGAGAAAAATCGCTCGTCGTGAGTCATGCCCATCAGGCTTGGCTGGCTGGCATCAGGGTGAGTGGCGCACTTGTGGGAGGGCCTTCAGGCCCGAATTCAGGCAGATCGCAACCGAACCAATTGTTGTCATCCCGAGTCCGGCGCAGCCGGGCGAGGGACCTGCTGTTCCAACAAGCGCGACCGTCCGCAGCCCTGTGGCATGATCCATCGCGGCAGTGCAGGACAGCACAGGGGGAAAGGAATGTCCGAGCTTCATCCGATTTCAGCTATCTGCACGGACCCTGCGCGCAAGGATCAGCGCAAGGCCGATGTCGTGTTCGTGCACGGCCTCGGTGGCGATCACGTCCTGACCTGGCAGCATGGTGACCGCAACGAAGATTTCTGGCCGGCATGGGTGGCGGAGGAGTTTCCCGACGTCGGAGTGTGGACTCTGTCTTATGCCGCAAGTCCGAGCGCATGGTTCCGCCTGCTGAAAAAGCTCCCGCTGCGGTGGATGCCTGGTTTGAATGGCTTTTATGAGCATGCCGACCGTGATACCGGGCACAGCATGCATCTGCCGGATCGCGGTGTGGAGGTGCTCAATGGCCTCGCGCTTGATGGCCTGGGCAGCCGGCCGCTGATCTTCGTTTGCCACAGTCTGGGTGGCCTGCTTGCCAAGCAGGTGCTGCGTACGGCCGGCGATGACAGTCGTGCGGATTGGAAGGCGGTTCGCGATAACACCGCAGCCGTCATGTTTCTCAGTACGCCGCATGCAGGTTCGCATTTGGCGACCGTGATCAATCGCATCGGCAAGGGCTTGAGAGTCAGTCCTAGCCTTTACGGTCTGCAGGCCAACGACCCGCACCTGCGCAATCTGGGGCAGTGGTATGTCGGTAACATGGCGCATGCCGAGCACGTGGTCTATTACGAAATCCGAGACACCTTCGGCGTGCGCGTGGTGGATGAAGCCAGCGCACAGCTGGGCCTCGGCGGCACCGCCGTGCCGCAGGACGAGGATCATCTGTCGATCGCCAAACCGCGCAAGCCCGATGAGCGTGTCTGCAAAGATCTGCGCCGCATTCTGTCCAAGGTGGTCGCGGATGCGGCGACGAAGAACGGCGTTCTCGCGCATCGGGTGAGCACTGAGCCGCAAGTGACGGCGGCCCGAATACCCCCGGTCGAAGTCCACGTCCACATTCCGTCATCTCCATCACAGCCTGCGAACGGCCCCATCACTCCCTGCCAACTTCCCCGCGCAGCCTCGCGCTTTTTCGGCCGCGAACAGGAAGTGCAGACGCTGGTGACGCGCCTCGGCCGCGAGCGCATGACCGTGGTGGCCGGTGCCGCCGGTCTGGGCAAGACCGCGCTGGCCGCCGAAGCCCTTCGCCGGACGCTGGGCGAGCGGCCCTGGGGGCGGCTCGCGGACACCCCGTTTCCGCACGGCATCGTCTACGTCGATCTCTACGCGCAGAAAGACCAGCCCGGGATGGCCTGGCGGCAGATCGCCGAATCTGTGGGCGGCAACGATTTTCTGCTGGACAAGACCGACGACATCCGCGCCCGCGAGGCCTGCCGCGGCCGTCACCTGCTGCTGATCGTGGAAGGCGGCGAAGAGGCCGACGGTGGGCCGCGCGCCGACGGCGCGCAACGTCCGAACTGGCGCAGCCTGCTGGATCCGCTGCAGTGGGAGGGCAGCCTGCTGTGGCTGACCCGGCCTACACCCACCTCGCCCCCCGCACACATCGTGTTGGGTCAGCCGCTGGAGGAAGACGAAGCGGACCATCTGCTGGAATACCTCACCACCGACGCGCCGAGGCCGCCGGATGCCGAGACGCGTGCAGCCTTGGCGACGCTGCTGGCGCGCCATCCGCTGGCCCTGACCTGGGCCGGCGGCCTGCTCCAGCAGGGAGGCGTCACGCCGCAGCGGCTGGTCGAGGAGTTGCGCCAGCAGCCGGCGCGCGCGTTGCACGACCCCGAGAACACGCGCCACACACTGCAATGGCTGTTCCTGCGCAGCATGCGCCTGTTGGACTCCAGCGCCAGCGGTACGCTGACCGCTGCCGGCCTGCTCGCGCACGCGCCGTTCCCGCTGTCCGCGATGTGTGCCGCCACCGGCCTGGCGCCGGACGCCCAAGCGGCCGCGCTCCGCCAGTGCGTGCAGAGTCGGCTGCTGGACCTGGATGTCTTGCCCGACCATTGGCGCTTCGATCACGCGCTGGGCCACCATTTCGCCCAGTCGCTGGCCGTTGATCTGGAGGAAGACCAGCGCGGCGAATTGCTGCAACGGCTGATGGACTGGGCCGACCGGCAGCTGCAGGCCGAACTCGCCGCCAACCTGCCCATGCAGGCCCTCGTCCATGCCGAGGCACTGCTGCAGGCCGAGCTGCCTCCGCAGGGATGGCAGCCTTTGGCGCAAAACCTGTTGTACATCCATTACGACAGGCTGGAAGCGCTGGGCCGGCTGGGCGAATGCTCTACCCTGCTGCGCCTGATTGAGGCTTGGCTGCTGCGGATGCCCGCAGCGGAACAAGACGGCGCCGAATGGCAGCGCGAGGGCGGTGTCATTCAAAACAGGCTGGGCGATGTGCTGCAGGCACAGGGCAATCTGGCCGGTGCGAAGCAGCGTTACGAGGCGGGCCTGCGGATCAGCGACGCGCTGGCGACGCGCGATCCCGATGACGCGGGCTGGCAGCGCGACCTGAGTGTGAGTGAAAACAAGCTTGGCGAAGTGCTGTGGGAGCAGGGCGATCTGGCGGGTGCGCAGCGCCGTTACGAGGCGAGTCTGCGGATCATCGATGCGCTGGCGAGGCGCGATCCCGAGAACGCGGACTGGCAGCGCGACCTGAGCGTGAGTCAAAACAAGCTCGGCGATCTACTGCAGGCGCAGGGCGATCTGGCTGGGGCGCAGCAGTGTTACGAGGTGGACCTGCGCATCGCAGAGGCGCTGGCGAAGCGCGATCCCGAGAACGCGGGCTGGCAGCGCGACCTGAGCGTGAGTCAAAACAAGCTCGGCGATCTGCTACAGGCGCAGGGCGATCTGGCCGGGGCGCAGCAGCG
>CAZGBA010000104.1:0-10436 GCA_964523435.1 uncultured Xanthomonas sp. | reverse complement strand
TTACGAGGCGAGTCTGCTGATCCGCGACGCGCTGGCGAGGCGCGATCCCGAGAACACGGGCTGGCAGCGCGATCTGAGTGTGATTTTCGACAGACTGGGCGATCTGCTGCAGGCGCAGGGCGATCTGGCCGGGGCGCAGCAGCGTTACGAGGCGAGTCTGCTGATCCGCGACGCGCTGGCGAGGCGCGATCCCGAGAACGCTGGCTGGCAGCGCGACCTGAGCGTGAGTTTCGAAAGACTGGGCGATCTGCTGCAGGCGCAGGGTGATCTGGCCGGGGCGCAGCAGCGTTACGAGGCGGACCTGCGCATCGCAGAGGCGCTGGCGACGCGCGATCCCGATAACGCGGGCTGGCAGCGCGATCTCGCACGAAGCTGGATCAATTTGGGCACGGTGAGCAAGCAGCGTGGCGACGCGCAAGCCGCGCAGACGCATTGGCAACAGGCGCAGACGATCTTGCAGAGGCTGGTGCAACGCGCGCCGGACCATCCGGGCTTTCGGCAGGATTTGGCGTGGTTACAGCAACAGATCGCGCAGCTGGGCCTGTAGGCGGGCCTGACCAGCCGCATGAATTCAAGGCAGACCATTCGAGAGTTCCAAACACAAGGAGAACGACATGCAAGGCAATGCACAAGGCGACACGGACGACACCACCCCACTCGAAACCCTCCAAAACATCGCCGCAGCGCGCGACACCCGCCCCAACATCCTGATGATCCTGGTCGATCAGCTGTACTACCCGAATCCAGGCTACGGCGACGCAGGTTTCGCGAACGACCTCAAGAAGATTCTTTCCTTCGTCGGCAGCCTCGAAGGCAACGCATACGCCAAGCATTTCCCGGGCTTCTGCAAGCTGCGCGAGTACGCGACGGTGTTCACCGACCACTCCATCGCCGAGTCGGCATGCATCCCCAGCCGAGCTGCGATCATGACCGGGCAATACGGGCCGCGCACCGGCGTGACCCAGACCGACGGCCTGTTCAAGAGCGGCGATGCGCAGAATTTCCCATGGCTGCGGCCCGACGGCGCGCCCACGGCGGGCGACTACTTCCGCGAGCTGGGCTACAGCACGCACTACTTCGGCAAATGGCATGTGAGCGAGCCGCCGGAGCACACGCTGCAGGGCTATGGCTTCAGCGATTGGGAGCTGTCATGGCCGGAGCCGCACGGCTCGTCGATCAACAATCTCGGCACCTTCCGCGATTACCAGTTCGCCGATCTGGCCTGCAACTTCCTGCGCAATCGTGGCTTGGGCGTGCCCTACAACCGCGCGCTGTCGCAGCAGGGCGTGGATACGCCGCTCGACTCGCGCAAGCCGCAGACGCCGCCGTTCTTCGCGGTGTGTTCGTTCACCAATCCGCACGATATCGCGACGTATCCGACCTTGCCGCGCGGGTTGAAGCCGAGCTTCCCGCCGCCCAGCGAGATGGCGCCGCCGTCGCCGGTGGGGCCGGGCGGTTCGGTACCGATTCCGCCGCAGGGCACGGTCAGCGTGGCGCCGACCGAGGGCACGTTCCAGGTACCGCTGAATCCGACCGGCTTGCCGCAGGACTGCGCCACGGCGTCGCCAACGCAGAGCGAAGACCTGCTGACCAACAACAAGCCGCGTGCGCAGTACGACACTGCGTACAAGGTCGCGCTGGGCCTGGCGTCGAAGACCGGTCTTAGCATCGGCCAGGCGACCGGCGGCGATCCGCAGACGGTGCTGCAGAATGCGGTCAAGGCGACGCTGGGCATCGCGATTCCGTTCCAGTTGCAGAACGACCCCGATGGCGCCGCCACCGGCTTCCTGCAGTACTACGCCTACATGATCTCGATGGTCGACCGCCACATCCTGCGCGTGCTGGAAGCGCTGGAAGCGAGCGGTCTGCGCGACGACACCATCGTGGTCTTCGCATCGGACCACGGCGAATACGGCGCCGCGCACGGCATGCAGATCGAGAAGTGGCACGGCGCGTATCAGGAAGTGGTGCACGTGCCGTTCCTGGTCAGCAGCAAGCGCTTCAACGAAGCGCGCGACACGCCGCATGCGGTGCTCGCGCAGACCAGCCATATCGATGTGCTGCCGACGTTGTTGAAGCTTGCGCGTGCGACCGACGATCACATCGCCCGCGCGCGGCGCAATCTGTCGAAAACCCACGCCGCAGCGCCATTGCCCGGCGCGAATCTGGTGCCGGTGATCCGCGCGGGCGGTGGGCCGGTGATTGGACCGGATGGTCACGAGCGTGCTGGCGTGCTCTTCGCCACCGACGACATGATCACCGAACCGCTGCCGCGCGACGACGACCCGCACAACGTGCAGTCCTGGCAGCAGTACGCGGTGTTCAACGCCACCGTCGAACTGCTGCGCACGCCGCCGGTCGCCGGCGCCGACACGCATGCATATCTGCCTGATCTCGCGCCCGGGCCGGTCGTGCAGCCCGCGCACGTGCGCGCGCTGCGTTCGCAGGAATGGAAACTGGTGCGCTACTGCGATCCGTGGAGTGAACGGCCTGTGCCGGACCAGTGGGAGCTGTACAACCTCGCGATCGATCCGATCGAGAACATCAATCTGCTGATCTACGACGGCGCGTTTCCGACCGTGATCGAAACATTGCCAGACGGCTTGGAAACCGAAACGGTGCTGGAAGCCGCGCACCGCCTGCGCGCGGAACTGGCGCGGCAGGAACTTGCGCTGCTGTCGCCGTATCCCAGTCGATACCCCAGCGCTAGCGTTTGACCTGCTGCGGACACGGCTGCAAAAGAAAAGGGACCTTGCGGTCCCTTTTCTCGTAACAACATCGGTTTTCCGTGTCCGCTCGGATCATTCCGGACGCACATCCACGCGAACGCGGATATGGTCGCCGGGGTGGTAATCGGTGCGGGTGACGTATTGGCGTCCGGCGTACTCGTAGGTCACATCGTATGCGGTGACGTTGCTGCCGGTGTTCGAGTAGCTGCCTTCGCGCACGGGATCGCATACGGTGATGCGCGGCTTCGGCTGACGATTGCGCTGGCTGGTTTCGTAGATTTCGCGGCCGGCCATGCCGCCGACCATCGAACCGACCGCTGCGGTCGCATAACGTGCGGAACCGCCGCCGATCTTGCTGCCGAGCGCGGCGCCGACGATGCCCCCGAGCACCGTCGCGACGTTGCGACCGGTTTCGGTGCCCTGGGCGTTGGGATAGCGGTCGTCGTACCGGCGGTCTTCATAGCGGCTGCTGTCGTAACGATCGTCGTAACGACGGTCGCTGTAGCGGTCGTCGTAACGGCCGCCGTTGCCGCTGTCGGCGTAGACATCGTCATCGCTGTAGCAACGGCCGGAGGATGTCTGGGTATTGCCGTAGCCGGATTGCAGCACGGGGTCGACGCGGATCACGCGTGCTTCGTCGTAGTAGGGCCCCGTCGTCTGCACGTAGCGGTCGTTTGCCGGCGCGGGATATGGCTGAGCTTGAGCGGAGGAGTTTTGTGCGGAGGCGGTGCCGATAGAAGCGACCAGAGCGACGGTGAGGATCGAAACGGCGAAGCGGTTCATGGTGGACTCCGGACGCCGGGATGGCGCGAAGGGCACGCTATGGCTGGCCGGCTAACGCTTGGCTGAATATTCCGCCGCCGGTTCCAGCGGCGGAAAACAGGTTCATCTGGGCGTCATGCGCCGACAACGAAACGATCTCGGTTTCGAGGGGATGTGTCCCTCGTGCCCAACGCCGAAGCCGGGTGAGCAGCCACCCCGGAAAGAGTGAACGCATTGTCTCGGAAGGCGTCGAATCGTTGCGTGCGCTATGGAGAGCCACGCGCAGTGTCGAGGGCAACGGCTCCATGATGCGCGTCTGGTTCCGGCTTCATACCATGCCATGGTTTCAATGCGTCGCGCCCGCAGCGATGCGTCGATCTTCGAGCGTGATCAAAGCGGTTTCGATCATGATCCGCAGCGCGTCGATCACCGTGTCCAGCGATATGCCGGGTGTGCCTGCGCGGTCTTTTGTCTGCTCGGTCAGATACGGGATATGGACGAAACCGCCGCGTGGTCGCGAGTGCGCGGGCTTGGCAGCGAGCGTGCGCATCAGCGCGTAGAAGACGTGGTTGCACACGAACGTCCCGGCGGTCTGCGAAATTTCGATCGGAATGTTCGCGGTCTGCAGCGCCGCGAGCATGGATTTGATCGGCAACGTCGTGAAATGCGCGGCGGGGCCGCTGCGGACGATCGGTGTGTCGATGGGCTGCGCGCCGTCGTTATCGGGGATGCGGGCGTCGTCGATATTGATCGCGATCCGCTCCAGAGAAATCTGCGCGCGGCCTCCCGCCTGGCCGATGCATAGGATCAATGCCGGCGCATGTTTGCGGATCGCTGCACGCAGGATGCGCGGTGCGCGCGCGAACGAGGTCGGCAACTGCGCGCAGACGATGCGATGTCCGGCGATGATTTCGTCGTGCAGGCGCTCCACAGCCAGCCAGCTCGGGTTGACGGACTCGCCGCCGAACGGATCGAAACCGGTCAGCAGCACGGTCGGCAGCAATTGTCCGCTCATCGCGATGCGCTCATCGGAATGCGCTCATCGAAACACAATCGCATACATCAGCACGATGTTGCAGATCAGCAACAGCGCGCCGGTGCGCCACTGGGCGCGGATCACGCCATGCGGGTCCTTCAGTTCCAGCAGTGCGGCCGGCACCAGATTGAAGTTGGCGGCCATCGGCGTCATCAGCGTGCCGCAGTAGCCGGAGAGCATGCCGATCGCGGCCAACGATGCCGCATCGGCGCCGTGCAGCTTCACGAGCAGGGGCAGGGCGATGCCGGCGGTCATCACCGGAAACGCGGCGAAGGCGTTGCCCATGATGATCGTGAAGGCGGCCATGCCCAGGGCATAGGCGACGACAACCAGGAATGCGTTGTCCACGGGGATTGTCGAGCGTACGAGTCCGGCGACCGCCTGGCCGACACCGGCGGCGTCGAACACACTGCCCAGCGTCGCGAGCAACAGCGGCAGCAGCGCCGCCCAGCCGATGGCGTCGACGAGTCTGCGCGATTGCTCGATGGCGCTCCACGGCGATTGCCGGGTCAGTCTGCACGCGGCGGCGAGCGCGATCAGACAGGCGATGGCGAGCGACGACAGGGTGATGGTGTTTGCGCTGTCGAACAGCGGTTGGCCTTGCCATTCGATGCGTTTCAGACCGAGCGTACCGATCAGGGTGATCGCGGGAATCAGCAGCGCCGGCCAGAACAGACGGTTGTTGAGACGTTTCGCCTCGCCGCGTTTGTCGTCGGCGCTGGTTTCCTGATAGCGCCCCATGCGCAGGCCGCCGAAACCGGCGAGCAGGACCAGCGCGATCACGCAGATGCCTACCGCGCGCACCGGCATGCGTTCGGCTGCGAACAGCAGCAGTGCGATCAGCGCCCAGAACAGCGCGGTGGTATGACGGCGCGGGTTGCCGGTATCGCGGAGTCCCCGCCATGCCAGCGCAGCGAAGTAGGCGCCGAGCAGCCAGTAGACGGCGGTCATCGAGATCATGCGCCGGTCTCCGGCGCTGCCTGCACGGCGGTTGCGGCCGATGCCTGTCGCGCAGCCAGTGCGCGCTCGAAGCGACGGATGCGCCAAGCGTGGATGATGAAGGCGCAGATCGCGGTGGGAATGCCCCAGAGTGCGATCTGCAATGGCGCCAGTTCGATGCCGTTGTCCTTGAAGAACGATTGCATCAGCAGCACCGCACCGAAGGCGATGAAGATGTCTTCGCCGAAGAACAGGCCGACATTGTCGGTCGCGGCGGACATCGCGCGGATGCGTTCGCGCTCCGCCTCGGGCAGCGCGCCGTGCGTGGTTTCCGCAGCGCCTTCGGCCATCGGCGCCAGCAGCGGTCGCACCGCCTGCGGGTGACCGCCGAGGCTGGTCAGGCCGACTGCGGAACTCGCCTGACGCATCAGCAGATAGACGATCAGCAATCGCGCCATCGTCGCGCCGCGCAGACGCGCGATCCACGCCTGCGCGTGTTCCTTCAGGCCGTGGCGTTCGAGCAGGCCGATCACCGGCAGCGTGATCAGGAACAGCAGCAGGAAGCGCTTTTCGGTGAATGCCTTGCCGAGGATGTCGATCACCTCGAGCGGCGACAGCTTCGCCGCCAACCCGGCCACGAAACCGGCGATCACTACCACCAGCGCGGTGTTGAGCCGCAGCAGAAAGCCGAGCACCACGGCGAGCACGCCGAGCAGGGGCCAGTAGTTGATCGCAGCGTCGGTCATCGCAGAGGCTCGAGGGGTTGGATGCGCACGCCGGCCGCAGTCAGCGCAGTGTGCAGGGTGCGGGCGAAGTCGGCGGCATCGGCGCGGTCGCCGTGCAGGCACAGTGTGTCGGCCCGCAAACGCAGCATGCGGCCGTCTTGTAGTGCCGTGGCGTTGTGCAGCGCGAAACCCAGCGCCTGCGCGGTGGCCGCGTCGGATGCCAGCACCGCGTCCGGCGTGCCGCGCGGCAGTAGGCGTCCGTCGGCGCCGTAACCGCGTTCGGCGAACACCTCGTGCGCCGTGCGCAGGCCCGCGGCTTGCGCGGCGTCGATCGAGACGGTGCCCGACATCCCGATCAGCAGCAGCGATGGATCGTAGCCATGCACGGCCTCGGCGATCGCAGCGGCGATGTCGGGTTCGCGCGCGGACTGGTTGTAGAGCGCGCCGTGCGGTTTGACGTGGTGAAGTGTTATCCCCTGTTCGCCTGCGAGCCGATCCATCAATGCGATCTGATCGCGCACCAGTGCGACCAGCTCGGCGTGCGGCAGCGACAGTTCGCGGCGGCCGAAGTGTTCGCGGTCGGCATAGCCGGGATGCGCGCCCACGACGACCCCATGCACGCGACAGAGGCGGAGGGTTTCGCGGATCGTCGCATCGTCGCCGGCATGCGCGCCGCAGGCGATATTGGCCGAGCTGATCCACGGCATGATCGCCGCGTCGTCACCGCAGCCTTCGCCGAGATCGCAGTTGAAATCGATGCGAGGCATGGCGGTATCAGGAGTCCTGTCGAAGATCTATTGCACGATCGATCGCCCAGTGTAGCCGCGCGGTCTCGCTCTGTCGGCGCTGCGCCGCAGCGCGTGCGGCGATGGCATCGACCGCGACGAAGCGCAGCGCATCGCCGGCGCGCCACTGCGCGAGACGCGGCAGATCGGCGGCGATCACATGTCCGAGTCGCGGATAGCCGCCGACCGTCTGCGCATCGGCGAGCAGCACGATGGGTCGACCATCGGGCGGCAGTTGGATCGTGCCGGGTGCGACCGGCGCCGAGATCTGTTCGCCGGTCGTCGCCGAGATGGCATCGCCGACGCAGCGCAGGCCTTGGCGATTGCTGCGCGCATCGATGGTCCAGACGCGTTTGGCCAGCATCGACGACTCGGTCGACGCGCCGGGCACGTAGCGGATCGCATCCCGTGTGGATGCGGTCGCGTCGAGCGCGACCCACCATTCCGGCGATGTCGGCGCATCCACCTTGATGGCGGGGTGCGCACCGAGCGGCAGTGCATCGCCGGCACGCAAGGCGCGGCCTTCGAGACCGCCGAAGCCGCCGCGCAGATCGGTGCTGTGGCTGCCGAGCACACGCGGCACATCGATGCCGCCCGCGACCGCAAGCCACGCGCGCAGGCCGTTGTGGATCATCCCGAGTCGCAGCGTTCCCGCAGGCAACGTCACCGGCCGGCCGAGGGGGACGACATGGCGCTCTGCGCAGGCATCCTCGAAATGCGCGTCGATCTGTGCTCCGCAGAGTGCGATGCGCGTGGGCTGCGCGAATTCGAGCACCGGACCGCGCAGCGTGAGTTCGAGCACGGCGGCATCCGCGGAATTGCCGACCAGACGATTCGCGAACGACGCCTGCGCAGGATCCAGCGCGCCCGCAAGCGCGACGCCGAGATGACGCCAACCGCGGCGGCCGGCATCCTGCACGGTGGTCAGCGCGCCGCCGTGCCGCACATGCAGCGTCATGCTTCGCGCTCCGATCGCGCGAAGGCGTCGGCATCGATGGCGACGAACCGCACGCGGTCGCCCGGCGCGAGCAGCGACGGCGGGTCGCGCTGCGCATCGAACAGACGCAGCGGCGTGCGTCCGAGCAATCGCCAGCCGCCGGGACTTTCGCGCGGATAGATGCCGGTCTGCGCGCCGCCGATCGCGACGCTGCCCGCAGGCACGTGCGTGCGCGGTGTGGCGAGCCGGGGCAGGGCCAGCGTCGGGTCGAGTCCGCTCAGATACGGGAAGCCGGGCGCGAATCCGATCATCGCGACCGTATAGATCGCTTCGGCATGACGTGCGATCAGTTCGGACGGTGCGATGCCCAGTTCGGTGGCCGCAGCATCCAGGTCTTCGCCATGCACGCCGCCGTAACAGACCGGGATCTCGACGATCCGCGATAGCGACGCCGTCGTGTCGATATCGGCGCGGCACTGCGCACTCAGCCAAGCCCGTGCGCTGTCGGCATCGATGCTGCTGTCGAAAAATACCCCGAGGCTGGTGTAGGCAGGGACGAGATCGCGCAGCCACGCGGGCGCCGCTGCCCGGATACGCGCGGCGATGGCGTGGACGTGCGCGCTGGTGGCGGCGTCCGCTGTCGTGTCGAGATGGATCAGCCAGGCATCGTCGGCAAGCGCTTCGAAACGTAGGGTCATCAGTCTGCGTGCACCGTCGAACGCTCAGCCGCGATCCGGCCAGTGTCCGCCGTTCCGATCGACCCAGCGGATCACTTCCCAGTACCACCAGGCGCCGATGAAATTCAGCGTTCCCAGCAATGCTAGAGGAAACACTACGGCCGCCACGATCGATACCAGTCCCAGAGCGACACAGCCCCACAGGAATGCCTGCGCCATGCCGCGCGAGGTCAATCCCCACATGCCCAGCTTGATCAGCGGCGGCGGTTCTGGCGGCAAGGGCGGGGGTGTGGCCATGCAGTGGTGTCCTCGGGATGGCGGCGAACGGTATGGAATCCGAGCGCGGTCAGTGCGCTTCCAGCGCATCGCGCAGCACTTCGACGCGCGCGATCAGCAGTTCCGGCGAGTACGGTTGGGCGCTGGCGGTGCCCCAGACCGGGCGCGGCCAGGCGATATCGTCCTGGAAGCGCGCGATCACATGCACATGCAACTGCGGCACCATGTTGCCGAGCGCAGCCACGTTGAGTTTGTGCGGTTTCACCGCAGTCTGCAGCGCGCGGCTCGCGCGGTCGATTTCCTGCATCAGCTGCGTCTGCTGCGCGCTATCCAGATCGACCAGTTCGATCGCGTTCTCGATCCGCGGCACGAGGATCAGCCACGGATGATTGGCGTCGTCCATCAGCCGCAGTTCGCACAGCGCGAACTGGGCCAGCGGGTGGGTGTCGTCGGCGAGCTGCGGATGCAGATGCCAGCCGTGGGCTTCTTGATGCGAATGGCGGCTCATCGCAGGTGCTCCTTCAGAAAAGCGGTGGTGCGCTCCCAGGCCAGCGCGGCGGATTCGGGGGCGTAATCGCGGCGTTCGTCGCAGTTGAAACCGTGGCCGGCCGGGTAGATGTGCATGGTGGCGTCGGGATGGTGGTCGCGATGCTTCTGCACGTCTTCGGCCGGGATCAACGGATCTTTCTCACCGAAATGGAACAGCATCGGCGCGCGCGCCGGCTCGCCCAGAAACGGCACGCTGCGTCCGCCGTAGTAGATCACCGAGGCCAGGCCCTGACGGGTATTGGCGAGCATCGCCACGGTGCCGCCCCAGCAGAAGCCGACCACGCCGACGCGGTGCCCGGACTCGCGCAGCCAGCGCGCGGAGGCCGAGACGATCTGCAGCGCGCGCTCGAAACCGAGGCTGGCGGCATGGTCGCGGCCTTGCGAGACGCCAGTATCGTCGTAGCCCAGTTCGACATCGGGCTGCACGGGATCGAAAAGCGCAGGCGCCATCGCGGTGAAGCCGGCCTTCGCGAACTGGTCGGTGACCCGACGGATGTGCGGATTCACGCCGAAGATTTCCTGAACGACCACGACCGCGCCGAGCGGCGGTTGTTCGGGCCGGGCCAGCCAGCTGCGGACCGGGCCGGCCGGCGTCGTCAATGGAATCCACTCGCCCATGGTCGGTCTCGCACTGTCGGGGCTTCCATCCTAACGCCGCCGTCGCGGCACGTGGGCAACGGGACTGCGAGGGGCGGGACGCTATACTTCGCACCCGTTTTTCAACTTGCGGAGCCCGCTCGCGGCTCCCGGACCGTGCCCATGTCTTCACCCGAAGTGTCTTCCAGCGGTCGCAAGGTCGGTTTCGTCAGCCTCGGTTGCCCGAAGGCGCTGGTCGATTCCGAACGCATTCTCACCCAGCTGAAAGTCGAGGGCTACGACATCGTCCAGACCTACGACGATGCCGACGTGGTGGTGGTGAACACCTGCGGTTTCATCGACTCGGCGGTGACCGAGTCGCTGGACGCCATCGGCGAGGCGATGGCCGAGAACGGCAAGGTCATCGTCACCGGCTGCCTGGGCA
>CAZGBA010000103.1:0-13659 GCA_964523435.1 uncultured Xanthomonas sp. | reverse complement strand
AGCAGGCCGAGTCCTGGTTGAGTTACTGGCGATTGTCGCCAAGCCGCGATGTCCAGGCGGCGTCATCAATGCAGACGACGGTCTGATGCGCAATGGAACTTCTGGAGTTGCTGGGCGCCTGCATCGAGCAGGGGCGTACCGCTATTGCGCTGGCGCTTGCCGATGCCTCAGAACGCAAGCGACTGGAACAGTTGCAGGCATTGGGCGCGCTCGTGCCGGCCCGGGCGCAGGCGATCATCTGCCCGCGGTGCGAAGCCCGCAGCGTTCGCGTGATCACCGCAGGGTCGGCATTCTGCATTGAGTGCGGGCAGGTCGCGTTGGCCTTGAAGGATATGCAGCGGCTCTCACCCGACGGCGACTGGTTGCGGCGACGCATCGCTCAGGCGTTGGACTTGGCCGGCGAGCCGGCATGGATGATGGTGCCCGGCCGGGTCTGGAGGATCGGCGATATCGGCACCGCCGCCCAGCGCTGCAGGGTCCTCTTCGGACAGCAGTTGGGAGACATCATGGTCCAGAAGGTGCTGCTGGCCACCTGGCCTACCCACGTCGGCGAAACTCGGGCCGTCATTGTGACGACCTCGCCCACGAACCGGGTCTTCCTGCCCGGTGTGCCCGCCGCCGTCATCCCGTTGGTCGCCGCGTTTCGGCTGCGTGCTGGCGGATTGGTCGCTGACGAGGCTGTCTGGGCGAGCGTCCGGGCGCCGGCCGGCCTGAGCGCGGCCCAGCGCCGCCACGGGCCGTTCTCTCACGACTATGGTGAGGTGCTATTGCCCGACGAAACCGTTCCAGTGTCATTGACCCAGAGCCAAGCAGCGATCCTTAGGGTTCTGTGGGAGATGGAGGGTGCCTCCATTGACCGTGAGACTCTGCTGAGGAGGGCAGGTCTTAAACTGGAGAAGCCTGTCGATGCATTCGCGCGAAACAAGTACCCGGACGCCAATCGAGCTTACCGGGGTCTGGTCTCATCGGATCGACGCGGGAGGTATTGGCTTCCTCGAAACGGCCATAGGCACTCGGTGTAACAGGCTGGTGTCCATAAATAGCCCTGCCTGCCCCGCTTCGCTCCTATGCTCATCTGTCGGCTAGCGATGTTGCAGATGAAACAGGCATTGACCGTACCATTGCGATCAGTGCCCTGTTTGTCTGGACAATTCTTCATGGGCGGCTCTTTACATGATCGCTAAGTTTCCCAAGCGCCGCAATTAATGCGTCTATGTCCGAGATAAATGCGCGCTTCGAACGCCCTTCATCCGGCATGGACTTCTTCTCTTCTTCTTCACTATTAGATTCGGCAGAACCATCAGAAAAGATGATTCTTGGGACATGACTTCGGCGCGCATTCGAAAAATGTGCGGTCCAATCATTCAATGCGCCGACGACTCGCCTTTCCTCTTCGGTCAAGAACGGCGATGTTACCTCATCGCCGACGGGCTCTATCGGATTGACGTAGGTCAGGAGGATGCCGTGCGCAATTATCTTGCGCAGCCCATCAAATGCTTCGGCAATCAGCCGATCAAACTGGCTCTGCGCACTGCGGCTGAAAGGCGACGACTCAAATTCCAACAGACGGAGAACAGAAAGTGCTTTCCCTAACTCCTTCAGCGGATAAGCATTTCCCGGCAGCACCTCGCGCCTAGACCACAACTTCAAAATAAGACCAGCGGCCTCATCTCTCGCCCGCTCATGATTCGATGCGTCTGGGTCTCTTGCCTGAATCATGAGGTCGGCAAGATGATGCGCCATCCACCGACCCGCAGTGTCGACGCTATTGCTTAAGCCAAGTTCATGGACCAGGCGATCGCCAAGTGCCAAGATCTCGTTCGGCAGCTTGGATTGATCCATCTCGCCGGAAGAGAAGGATCCGTTCGAATTCATTTTCCTTCGAGTCTTCCGGATCATCGGAATAGCTGTGGCTTCTTCGTTCACGGCGCGTAATCTCCACTTCAACGATCAGATCGCGTTTTTTCTTCTTTAGAAGCTCGGCAAGATCATTCCGCCTAATCAGGAGCCGATGTCCAGAAGAGCCCACAATGTTGTCCTCATAGTGGCCTCGTCTACTATCACTCTCTTGAACACCCCACGCTTCGTAAATGAAGCTAGGAATTTCCTGACCCTTACGAACCCAGTATATGCCATGCTCAAAGCGCTGTTCGAGTTCTAGAAGCTTCGTAACAAACTTTCCGGGGCCGTACTCGATGCGCCTGACGCCATTTCGAAAGAGGTCTTTCTCATCCAGCGATGTGTCACCTTCCAGAGAGCTTAGCCATCCTGTCAGCTTAAAGCCGGACTCATCTATTTCAAGGTCGTGATCTTCGGGGCAGATGTAAAAATCTGAGCTATTCAACACCGTCTGCAGAGCGCGAACGAGCGCATGAGCAGTATTCGGTGACACTAGGCCCGTCGACACACGGGTTTGCTGATGGCAATCTTGGAATTGATCGTCGATGTGGGCATTGACGATAATGTAGTCTGGCAGATCGCTTGCGAACAGTTCGACCATGAACTCGCGATGCGAGACAGTTTCTAGCCATACTGTGGGCACAGTATCAGGTCGACGCCAACGGGCCTCCTGAAGCGGTCGCGGCGCCACTAAGTCAGACAGCCAAAATGGTGCCGCTGTGAGTTTGTTATATTTGAGCCTAGATTCCAGTTGATCCTCCCCATATCGAGGCGCTGCCAATTGATATGTTTGTAGCAGTTGCCCGGTAGCACACCACATCGCGTGCCATTCAAGGTAAGTTCGAAAGTCCTCGAGGGTAGGGTGACTTCCGTGGCTATTGCTACGTAGACTCCAGTCCCGTCGCTCGAAGCGGTGCTTCCGAGGTTCGGTGAGGCGCGCGGACGTCTCATCACCCACGCCCCATTGGTCCACGATCCATCTCTCGACCGTTAACAAAAACTCTCTCTGGGGCAAGTCTGAGAATGCACTCAGCATCGGGTCGTACCAATATGGCAGTGTATCCATGCTATCGAACCGAAATCGCAGGCCTTCTTCGTACTTGTTAATACTCCGCAGCGAATCGCCGTAATCTCGGGCTTTTGCGGCGCGAGGTAGAGGGCTTTGATTGACCATGGCCAGGGCTTTCGCCGTTTGGCCGTTAATAGAGAATCGCTTAGTTGCAATCAATTTTAAGTAAGCATCTCGAGCAAATTCTCGAACGAGCATATGGGGGAAGCTCTCATCCAGCGCGACTGTCTGCAACCACATGCCATGATCCGAAGCAATGTCGGGAGATTCGAGAGCAATTCTGTCCATCGCGACGACGAACCAAAGTCGAGCTGCGACCCAGTAGGATGGCGCGCCGCTTTTTCGAAACGCAGGCTCTTCACTGCGCGCATACTCAGACGCGATCGCACTAATCACAGTTCGATCTTGCAGTCGTGCTAGACGACGCAACGCATGTGCGCATCGCCAACGCATGCGAACGTCCACATCGCCAAGAAAGGCATAGAAGAATCGGGCAAGCGCCTCATTCGATGAAACGGGCAGGACCAGCTCAGAAACACCTTCCCGAGCTGAAACATCAATTCTTGCGAGCAACCGACGAATGTACCAGCCGCAAAGCTCTGCTACCTCGTCGCCCTGCAATTGCTCCGCGATCACTCCGACCAGCCCAAACGCCGAGGACGCGCTGAATTGATCAATATTCCGCTCAACTCCATGTAGCATGACATCCTGCGTTGACTCAGGTGTCGACTTGACCATCGCAATTACGGTTCTTAGCTGACGATCATGGTGAGGGAGATAACGACAGAGCGCCGGGAGCCTGGACGCAAACAAACTCGGCAGATGTCTATTTTGCCACTGCATCACGGCTGGGCTGCTCGACCAGCCATTCAGTCGGCTCACGATGACCTCAAAAACATCATCGTCGTCCCACATCTTATCCATTTTCATCAATGCATCGAGATGAGCAATTCTATTGCGCGCTGAAACCTGGTCTCCAGCGTCAGAAATGACGGTTATCGCTGACAAGAAACGCTCTGACCCTCTGGACTGATCAAGACGGCGAAGCACCTCTTCACGTAACTTCTCGGCATTCGTCAAGACGAATTCGTCCCAGTCACTATGTCTGCTTGGGGGGGCGGCGTTCCCGTTTGGTGCCGAATCGGCGCTCTCCGCAGATTCGGTAGATTCGCCAAGCAGCGATTGCGTGAAGCGGGACTGATGGAGTAAGCGACGTGTCCAGTAGCCGGCACAATGTCGTAATAAGAACGGTTGTAGTGAATCACCAACAGAGAGCCGCTCAAGCAGAATATCTCGCGAAAACTCCTCGGCGATCCTATCGGCTGTCTCGCCCCCTTCACTTTCAGCCTCATCAAACACGCGACAAAGCACGTCATCGGCAACATATGGAACTAGCCCGATCATGGCCGCCGCTTTAGTAGCCGGCAACGTCTTTGTCTGCAGTCCAGCGGTTACAACCACGCCTAACACTCGGCTTAGTCCGACGATGTCGGAATCATCCCAGCGCGCCATAGCGGCGAGTGCGGTTGAAAAATCCAGCAGCGCCACTGCGTTGACTGCGTCATGCCAAGGGAAATGGTCATACCCATCGAGTCTGATCGCCGCGTCATACAAGACGTCGCATAGCTCTGCGGCGGTGGTCCGTGCCGCTACCCCGAAATGGTCATGACTTTGTTTGACCATCTGTGCGATTAAGTGAAGTTGGTCCATGACCTCAATGTCGAGTTCGCCTGCCACCGTCACGGCGAGGTTGAAGATCACCTCGGCATCAGATGGACTGACAGCAGCCAGAAGCCGCGCGTATGTCACCAGCGTGTTTGATCGCTCTTCGGACCCAATTCGCTGCGTGTGTACGGCTTTTGCGGCTTCCGCAATACCCGTCACAAGCGCGTCGTGCAATTCAGAAACAGAGGCCAGTCGGTCGAAAAGCGTACCCGCTTCGCGCGACGACCAGCCCTGTCGGATGGCCAGCGCGGACTCCATAACTTGCGTTGGTGGGATATCGGTCGCGAGGAGTATTGCCAAGCTCTCTGATGCCTTGCTGCGCATTGATGAGATGAAGTACCTACTCTCGAAGCGCCAACTGTCTTGTTCTAAGCGCTGCCGTGCTTCGACAAGAGACTCAGAGTTTCGCCCAAGCCCTTGCTGCTGAGCGAGCAGGAGCCGAGCACGTGCGGCATAAATTCCAACGAACGCATAGGACAGCTCGCCAAGTTGACGATCATGGTTGATCGCGTTGTTGTCGTGTTTTTTCTTATTCGTTTCATCAGTCAGTGGCGCAGGCCTGGGCGTAAAAACTTTCTCAGGTGCAGTCGTAGCCCCAGCCATGGCGTCGACGATCGTTACCGCGCGAAAAATAGCGTCGAGCAATGCAACCCTCGATTCGTTCAACTTATCGACGCGCCGAAGCTCCAGATCAAGAAATGGATCGAGCACCGTTAGGGCGACAGAAGCATCCCCGCGCGCGGACAACAATATCTCCGCAGCGGCGATCGCGGTATCGATAATCCAGAGGCCAAGGCTGTCCCCGATATCAGCGCGAGCCAGCATATCTGCACGTAGTCCTGTCCGCCTCTTGAGCCGCTGCAAGCCCACGGCCAATCGCTTCTGATCGACGGCTCGGCCTGTCATCGCAAGCGGAACCAGTACGAAGAGAGCGTACTGAGCTGGCAGCAAGGCGGCGACTTGATCAACAAGGTCGACTCGTCCCTCCGCAAGAAGACGGCTTACCAGCGATCTTCCGCCAAGATAGGCCCATACGCGAGACTGAAGTCTTCGAAACAGCGCCACCGCCGAAGCTGGTCCTTCAAGCATCAATCTGGCGTACATCGCCGCGGCTATCTCGCTTGGCGATATTCGCCACGGTGAAGCATGTCCATATTGCTGAAAATTGTCTTCGTATTGCTCTCGACGCTCAATTTCCCATGCGTGCAAGCGACGCCAGCCCTCTCTGACAGAGATGGCGTCGCTGCGCGCAGCGTCTTCAGCCAGCATATGAAATAGAAGTGGGCCATGGTCCGACACCCGCTTGGGGTTGCCCAAGATAATTCGACTGGCCGTGTCTCTAGCATACCGAGCCGTTAGTGCAGGGTTGCCAACTAGGAGTTTAATGGTGGACTCTTCAGTCTTGATAGCCTCTGCACCAATCAGGACGAAGCGTAATGCATGCGCGGGATCTTCGGCTTCCCGACAGACCCGGATCGCACTCTGCAAGCGCTGGAGCTGCACTTCACGTCTTCGGATCGGATCCGGCACTACCTCAGCTGCAGGCTCAGGTTCCCGCTCGACCAGTTCCAGCAGGTCCTTACCGCGTCCCGCATCAAGCAGTGCAGGAGCGACGTTCAGCGCTGCATAAGCGTCCACCTGAGCACGCAGCATGAAGTGTTCTGCGGTGCGCATCCGAACGCGACTGGTAGCTACCCCAGCAGCTTCACGAATAAAGCTCTCAAAGTCTTCGTCCGCAAAGCTCAGTGAACCGTGAGTCGTGCGAACGCCTGGCGCGAGATCACCACAGATATCAATGATCGTTGACTCAGGAAGTTCAAGTACGGCTGCAAGATCTGTTAGCGGGATCGGCCTGGGCAGCGTAATCAGTCCTGCACAGACTTCTTCAATGTCGCTTACCCGTGCGCTCTTGCGGAGCGCGAAGTTGAACTGCTCACGAAACACTTGGTCGAGGCTCTTCCCATTCGGGCGCAGAGCCTCAAGTGCCATTTCTGACGAGGTTGCTGCATTCTCGAACGCATATGCTTGGACCCTGGGAACACCTCCAGAAAGATGATGAAAATCATCGACCCATGCCGGCGAGGCCTGCCAAAAGCGAGCGACGTTGCCTGCGGTTTCCGCATGACTGAAGGCTGGGAGCGCAATCTTCTCGAAAAAGTTTGGAAGGCGAAGTTCGTCCAAACGCCCCGTGCGCGCGCTCACGAGGATTCGCACGTTAGAAGGCAGTTGCTCCATTGTCACGATGTCGTGAACGAAACTGACTTCAGCAGGCGACCGAGATTGCGCAGCCAGAACAGAGTTGTCGGCGGCGTCAACGGCAACCAGCAGGAGCGCACCCGGCGAGGTTGCTGCCATGGCTGCTGCTGACGACTCGAGGCGCTTTCTAAACGCTCGTGGGTAGTCGCGAGTCCCTGAAGGCACGAGAAAAAATGGCAGGCGCAGTCGCTGTGTAATTTCGTTCGCGAGCTGGACGAATGCATCTTGCGGACGATGACGTAGTTCGCTTGAATCCAGGTAGGAGCCCGCACCATAGCAGTCGTAAACAATCATCACCGAGTCGGTCGGAAGTGCCTCTTCGATCTGCTTCAGGGTCGTTGTCTTTCCAACTCCCCCCGCACCATGCATGCATACGTGCTTTGTGCCCGCTGTCATGCGATCGACGATTTCGCTTGCTATCGCGCGCGGCACGGACGATGTGATCGGCCTAATCTTTGATGAACATGGAAAAAGCGCATAGTCGTCGGACACGCCTAATAGCTGGATTAATATCTTTTCACGCGTGATGATTTCGCCCGCTGCTTCGGGGAGCATGCGCTTGCGAATGTATTCGCGCAGCCGACTTGCGGATTCGCACAGTTCAACGTCAGACCATTCTGAAATGGTCTTTAATGTATGCTCTTCGATCGCGAATCTCGATCCAGATTTGCCCTGCAAATCAAATACTGATGCGAAATTGCGAAAATCAGCCGGTGCGAGACCGCTTGCATGGACGAGGCGATGCAACTCCGGCATACCGGGCTTCCAAGCGCGCTTGTAACTGGAGGGCACGGCACCCTTAGCTCCTTCCACCAGAATCATCAGACTTGGATCAATAGGCTGATTGGAAACTAGGCAGATACGCAGGGTATCAACAGGCTTGCCTGGCCGCGCAGCGGTTAGTCCCTTATATGCTTCGGCGAGACGTCGAATTGGGGACGACGCCGGCTTGCCATTCTTTCCGCTACAGAGCCGTGCAACAGTCCATGCGCTGCTTGGACTTGAAGCGGAATACTTCAACTGCTGAATCTCGACGCGATCAGCATCAGCAATATCAACCGCTCCGAACAACAAGCCGCAGTCGACACCATCCCATACGGTTTCTGCCCCTTCTTGGGTGGTGAGACCCTCCACTGTAATAGCTGATAGGGTGTTGCTCCCATCGAGGAGCTTTAGCGCTTGTCGGGCAGCCCACAGTTCATGATACTCATCCCCTGTGTTGGACCCACGCGCTGCTCGATAGTCGATTTGGAACTCCGTTTTCCCCGCCATCTTCACTCTGCTTAAGTCGGCATATACGAGCAAGTTAGGTCATCAGAGTTGTGATTTTCAACTGCGGCGTTGAAAGCCGCTGGCACTCCGCCCGCTGGACAGACGAACCACCTTGCGCTACGTTAGGGAAGAGGCGTAGATAGGCGCCTGCAACCCGTCTTTAGCGAAGCTGGAAACGGCACTGTCTGTGAATTCATTTCCATGGCCTTCTCTTTGGCCTGGAACGTAGTGGTAGACGGGTGACGCTGCGCAGGCCGGAGAAACGTCATGTCCAACAGCATTGTGGGACCGTCCACCTTGGGCGGCATCAAACGTCTCGCCAAATCTCTCAAGCGCGATTACGCACTCACCCATCACGAAGCGCTCGATCTGGCGGCACAACGTGCCGGTTACCAGAATCTGCGTCATGCGCAGCATCTAGTGATCGAATCGGCCCAGCGGCACACCCTGTATCTCAGCGCCTACTGGTCCACCCGTGGTGGCCGCGGTCGGGAGACACTCAGAATATGGCTCCCGAAACCACTTCACGAAATCGCCAGCCGGCACGAGATCCCTCGCGCCAGGAACCTGGGATGGTTTCACGTGGAGGCCGAGGACCATCTGGAACGGAGGGTCGACCTCGACGACCAGGAGAGCGCTCAGAACGCCCTCTTTGCCGCAGCGCGAACCCTGCGCTTCATGGCCGCAACCGGATTGCGGCCGACCACGACCTTGAAACAACTTCAACCGATGAGGCGCTTCGAGGCGCTTCCCGGCAAAGATCATCCGTCGGAATGGTTGGATACCGAAACCGGAGCGTGGGTGTACATGGACGAGCCTTACGGGAGGTCCGAGCTTGCAGAACGCGCGGATTGGGCATCCGGGCAGACGCTGCAAATGATCCGGCCGACGTGGGAAGGCATCTACTATCCGGGGAAAGCGATTCCGTTCTTGTTCTGCGTCGATCGCGCCTTGGCTGACCGACTGCATCGTCAATTGCAGCAACTGCACGCGGATCGTATCGAGCCGATTTGGGACGGCGCTTCAGAGCCTTACTCGTCTGCGTTCATCAGTCCGACGCGCCAAGAGAGCGGCCAGACCCGCCGTGGACGCCCCATGCCGTCCTACGGCCCGCACAAAGGCGCTATCCCGTATGGCGCACGCAAGGGCGGTGAAAGATCGCTTTGGCGGCCCGAGCGCAGGATGTCGTTGCAACTGCATTTGAAACTAGGTCCGCTGCTCTCTTCGCTCTGCGTCTCAGGATTGTCGCATGCACGGACTTCTGCGATTGGTCGGATTCGATCGATGCTCGATGATTGGCTTCAAATGGAGTACCCGGGCGAAGAGATGACGCAAGAGCAATTCCATAACGCCTATTACGGCTCTCGCTATTCACCGATCAAGGACGCTCAGAGTCAGGTCATGGCACTGCAGCAAGCAGTGGCTTTCCTAGAAGAAGGTTACCTCGACTGTAAACCTCGCAGGGATATGGTGAACAAACTTCGTTCGATCGCAACGGCGATTGCCGAGGCAGACCCGAAAAATGCGGTTTGAGTTACAAGTATAAAGCTGGATGGTTGATCCGTCCTTCGCGATGAAGGCGTGAAAACTATCGCCACGAAAACGCCTTGAACTCTGGGCAAACACCGACCGCGATATGTCGCGGTCGGTGTGGCCTGTAGAAGTCAGGCGATCCGCGGCCCCTTCGGTCCAGGATCATCCTGCGTCTGATTGTTCTGAGCCTGTACCGATACCTGCGCCTGCTGTTGAGCCAACGTATCCACCTTCTGCAGTGACTGCTCGACCGGACGCTCGACGGCCTGCGCCACATCAGTCACGGAACGCCGTGCTGCCGGATCGGAGCGGTCCTGCCCTTGCACGACGAACAATAGCGTTCCGGCTGCGATCTGTGTGCCATCCTGCTGTCGCTTGCCGGTCTCGTTGATCGCGATGTGATCGGCCGAGGTGATACCAGCGGCCTTGGCGTCGAAGAAGGCGGCCATCGTCATGCGCTCGCTGGTCGCATCGTAGCTGCGCCCCTTGTCGGCATCGATGCGGGCCACGCCAGTTTCGATCTGTTTGTAAAGTCGATGATCGGGATGATCCGGGTCACGCGGATCGGAAAGGCGAACAGGCAACGCGACGGAGGGCGGCGGTGCAACCGTATTAGCGCGATCGGGGACATCACGCGGCGGCCGGGGGTCTTCATCCTTTGTTTGGGGTGCGTGTAACGCGCCCTCTTGCCGAACCGTACCTGCCATCATCACAGGGACAGCTTCAGGTGCGAGACTTGCAGCAAGTGGCGGGGTATCGACGATCGAAGATGTACGTGGGCCTTCCTCTTTTGGCGTTGCCACAATGACAACCCCAGCGCCAATCATCGCAGCCTTCGCATTGCTCACGTCTTCTACGGGTGCTTCCGCCTTGCGCAGTGTGGCGTCGCCCGGAGTTTCATTCTTCTGTGGTTGGTCTGGCTTTCGCTCCTCAATGGGCGTTTCCGTCTTGCGCGGCGCAGCTTCGTCCGGCGTCTCGGTCTTCTGTTGTCGCTCGAGCTTGCGTTCCTCGGGTGTCTTCCACTTCTCGATGTCAGGTTCTGCATGAATGCGGCCATCGGCACCACGCTCGATATTGACCCTCGCCCACTTGGCATCGATATCCAGTTTGCCGGTGATCTGATCTTGCGTCTCATTCAATAGGCGCCGTGCAGTCATGGCCGCTTGCTCTTCCCACATGTTCTTGGGTGCCCACAATCCGTCCGCTTGAACCGCTTTGTCGAGGCGATCCACAATGATGTCATCTGGATTACCTCCCTGTTTCCTCGCGATGCCCTGGACCGAAGCCTTCACCTCAAGAACTTCCCAACGTCCAGTCTCGGGATTGATCCCCGCCAGATCGTTGCCGTGCCCTGAATTGTTCTGGATCGGCACAAGATCGCGATACCCCTGTCGGGCCAACTTGTGGGCGACGATCGCCTCACCCATGTCGCCTACCATCGGGTCGGTGAGTTCCGACAACTTCCTGTCGCCGACCCATTTTTCGAGCGACTTGTCGAACGGCACGCTGCCGTCGAAGACGGAAACGTCTTGTCTCGCCAAATAGTTCAATTCACGGAGATTCAATGCCCCACTGCCGAGCAACCCGTCCAATTGACCCTTGGTACGCATATCGTCGACAAGCTCGCGCAACTCGCCTTGGCTACGCTTGACACCGGCAAGTCCGCTGAACATCAAATCCGCGCTGTCGGACTCCCATTTCTCGCCTTTTTGCGCCTTGCGCGCCGAGTCGACCAGCTCGTCGAGTAGCTCCGTCGCCTCTCCCGCGGCGCGGCGACCCGTTTGACCCGCCGCATCGGGGGTGGCGTCATCCACGGCATTCGCAATCTTGCCGAGCTTCGCCAACTTGGTCGCTGGAACGATCGCCGCGAGCAGCTCGATTCCGACTGCGCCTTGGGCCTCACCCAGGTATTCCTGTTCCTTCCCTTGCGCTTGCGCTTCCTTCAGCCCTTTCTGCCATTCGTTCCAAGCGCCGACCGCGACGTTGCGAACGTCATCGACAGGCTTGCTGGGATCACGGTAGGTCTCCGAGGCGTAGACCAGTCCAGCGCCGATGATGAGGTTGCGAAAATCACGGTCTGTCGTGAAGCGCGCACCGAATGCAGCCAGATCGACCACTTCGCCCAGCATCGCGACACCGTGGGTGGATGCGCCCTTGGCCTGCCCATACAACTCCTGAGCTTTCTCCGCACCACCTGTCGTGAGGCTGCCTGCGGCACGCTCCAGGTAGCTGTTATCTGGATTGTCGCGCATCCGCTCAGCCCAACGTTTGCCGTCAGCCAATGCATCGCTGATGGAGGCGTCGACTTGCCCGACACTTTCTTTGAATGAATTCCATTGCTTCTCCATATTCTCGGAGAAGACCTCGAGTCGTCGTTCAAGCAGCGTATCGGTCACATTCGACTTATCTAGCGCTTCAGCGAAACGCAACGCTTGATCTGGAGGCAATCGACCCGCAATCGCGTCCAGGAGCGGTTGCATCTGCCCCTTTCCTTCCTGGCTCGCATATGCGGCAGATCCGGTCAGGTCTCGCACCAAAGCATTCGCGTCCAGGCCGTCAATCGATTCGTGGCGATAGATGAGACGTTGCGCCTCGAACGCGGTGAGATCGACGTTGCCATTGGCATCCGTCGCCTTGGCGAGTGCTGCCAATTCAGCGCTACGTGATGTTCTTACCGGGTCATTCATGGCCAAAGTCCCTGTGGCGATTTAGCGAAACAATGGGTAGTCGTTCTTCAAGCGTGCTTCCATCTCCACCAGCGCCGGGTTGGCACGTACGCTGGGCAACTGCGTGATTGTTGACCAAGCATCATCGACGAGCGGGTGACCGACCTCAATCGCCGGCAAGTTATCGCGACGACGAAGGGACTGAACCATCAGCAGCTCGACTGGAAACACTCGCGCGAAGGAGCTGTCGAATTCGTACTCTACTGAGTCGGTGGAATCACGACTTCTGCTGACATGGAATTCCGTAGCCTCCCGCATCGCAGGAACGAAGTCAGTGGCATCAGGAGACCCCCAATTTTGCAGCAGTGCTGCATAGATAGGATGGATTGGTTTGATTGATTGAAAAGCGGTCTCAATCAAGAATGCTTGGGAGAACAATCCGATTAGAAAAGCATCAAGAGTGCCATGACGCAACCGACGCGATCCCGGGTTGCGCAGGCGCTGATCTTTCTCAGCGATTCCGATAAATCCTTTCGCACAAATCTGTGCTACATCCCAACGCCCGAGCATGGCAGGCGCTGCAGCATTCACACTATCCTTGAACGGGGCCGGCCGGCCGCCCCCCGTCGTCTCTGGTGTCATGGCGCTAAACGCAGCTTCAAGCCGAAGTACTAAGGCGCGATAGCCGACGGAGTTACTCAGGTGCGAAGCCAGCATAGGCAGGTCTTGCCGGCCATACGCCTCACAGGCCGCCATGCTTGAATGATGTGCGAGCCACTTCAGGCTCAAAAGCGCTTTTGGGTTGATCTGCCCTGGTGCTGCCAGGTATGCCTGCAATTGCGTCTTCTCGTCTTCCAATAGGCTTTGGTGCTGTGGATAGGCCAGCCACTCCCGACATTCCTCGAAGATGGGTTGCAACGAACTCAATGAGCTTTTCGGCACTGGATGATCCCTATCTGCGCGCGGTGCGCGGTCGCTAGTTTTTCGACGCCTTCGGGAAGGTCGGTCCATTGCCAATCGGCATCGGCAGCTCCATCCGGACGTCCTGAGATGCCCCGATCCTAGCGTCCGCAGGATGGCGGGGCAAGGCGGGCGTCAACGGAGTCGTCGGCTCAAAATTCCGTTTTCATTCAATGTGTTAACGGCTGGAAAATAAAAAGTCCATTTTCCAGCCGCTTTTCCACCTGCTTTCCAGCCGTCCGATGAATAGTGTGTGTCTCGCCCGCTGCCATCGCAGCC
>CAZGBA010000102.1:0-13854 GCA_964523435.1 uncultured Xanthomonas sp. | reverse complement strand
GAATGCTGGCCTGTCACGCCGGAGGTCGCGGGTTCGAGTCCCGTCCACTCCGCCAATTCCCCTCGAATACGAAGGCCATCGCCGTCAGGCGGGGCAGAAAGGCACCGGAAACGGTGCCTTCTTCGTTTCCGGGCCCGCCCCTCGACAGGGCATAGGCCCGGATCGCGATATTTCGCTGCGATCGGGGCATGCCGCAGCATCCCCGGTCGGGCTACACTTAGCGGCTCCTCATTCGGCACCGATCGCCAATGCTGCAAGCCCTTCGTGAAAAATCTTCCGGCTGGATCGCCACCGTCATTCTCGGGCTGTTGGTGATTCCCTTCGCCTTCTTCGGCATGGAGCAGTATCTGTTCCAGCGCAGCGAGACCTTTGCCGCCAAGATCGAAGCTCCGCCGACATGGTGGCGCGCCGCGCCCGACTGGTGGGTGGTGCGCAAAGCGTTCTGGCAAAAAGAAGAAATCAGCGTCGACGACTTCCGTAGCGCGTTCGAGCGCGTGCGCCAGAATCAGCGTGCATCCGCGGGCGAGAACTTCGACGTCAGCGAATTCGAGAGCATCGACAACAAGCGCAGGATCCTCGAACAGCTCGTCGATCAGCGCGTCATGCGGATGTCGACCGATCGCGAAGGTTTCGCGATCGGCGATGCGCAGGTCCGCAGGACCATCGAGTCGATTCCCGACTTCCAGGTCGACGGAAAATTCGATCTGCAGCGCTATCGATTGATGTTGGCGTCGCGCGCACCGCCGATGACGGCGACCCAGTTCGACCAGCAGATCCGTGAAGATCTGAAACAGCAGATGCTGACGCAACAGCTGCAGGATTCCGCGTTCGTGACCAACGCAGAGGGCCAGCGTCTGATCGCATTGCTCAGCGAGAAACGCGACGTTTCCTACGCCGTACTGCCCGCGCCGCCTGCGGATACCGCGCCGGTGGCGGCGGCCGAGATCGCCGGTTGGTACAAGGCGCATCCCGAGGACTTCCGTTCGCCCGAAATGGTATCGATCGAATATGTCGAAATCGATGGTGCGGCGTTGCCTGTGCCTGCAGCCATCGACGAAAACAGTCTCAAGTCCCAGTACGAGCAGGACAAGGCGCGTTTTGTCGAGCCCGAGCAACGCCTCACTTCACACATTCTGGTGAAAGTGGATGCCGCTGCCGATGCCGCCGCGCGCAAGGCTGCCGAGGCCAAGGCGCAGGATATCCTCAAGAAAGCGAAGACGGCAGGCGCCGATTTCGCGGCGCTGGCGCGCCAGTATTCGGAAGATGAAGGGTCCAAGGACGGCGGTGGCGATCTCGGCTGGATCGCCAAGAACGGCCAGATGGTCAAAGCGTTCGAGGATGCGGTGTTCGCTACGGCGGCAGGCACGATTTCCGGCCCGACCAAGACCGACTTCGGCTGGCACATCATCCAGGTTCGCGAAATGAAGCCTGGGCACGAAAAGCCGTTCGAAGAGGCGCGCCCGGAATTGGAGCGCATGCTGGCCGAAACCGCCCGCGAGCGCGCTTACAACGACCTGACCGGTCTGTTGGTCGACGAAGTGATGAAGAGTCCGACCACGCTGGCGCCTGCGGCGCGGGTAGCGAAGCTGCAGGTGCAGAAGCTCGGGCCGTTCGCACGCGGGCAGGGGACGGGCATCGCTGCCAATCCTGCGGTGCAGCGAGCCGCTTTCTCGGAAAACCTGAAGCAAAGCCGCCAGGTCAGCGATCTGGTCGATATCGCGCCGAATCACAGCGTGTTGATCCGAGTCGTCGAACATACGCCGGAACGGGTGCAGCCGCTGGACAAGGTCGGCCCGCAAGTGGTCGCAGCTGTACGCGCCGATCGTGCCCGCAAGGCGATCGAGGCCGAAGGCGAAGCCGCGTTCGCGCGCTTGAAGAAGGGCGAATCCCTGGCGACTATCGCCAACGAGAAGAAGTGGATCGTCACGAACATGCCGGGCATTCCGCGCGGTGCGCCGATGCCGACAACGGACGCCAACGAAGCCTATTTCCAAGCGCCGCCGCCTGCGGCAGGCAAGCGTTCGCCCGGCAAGATCCTTTCGCAGGATGGTCAGATGATCGTGTTCGAGGTGACCAAGGTTTCGCAGGGCGACAATACCGAGATCACTCCGGAAATCCGTGCGAACTTCCTGCGCGAGCTGGCGCCGAGGATCGGCGAACAGGATGCGTTGTCGGTCGGCAAGGCCGAGCGCAAGCGGATGAAGGTGGAGTTCGCGGAAGACCGGCTGTAATCGCGCGGCTTTCGTCAGCGGCCCATATCACGAAGAAGCCCGGCATCGCCGGGCTTCTTCGTTGCTGGATTAGGAGGTCGTGCGATGGCTTACTCGATCCCGGTCATTCCCAGAATGTTGTAACCGGCGTCGACGTAGGTGATCTCGCCGGTCACGCCGGCCGCCAGGTCCGAGCACAGGAATGCGGCGACATTGCCGACGTCCTCGATGGTGACCGTACGGCGCAGCGGTGCGTTCTGTTCGACATGTCCCAGGATCTTGCGGAAACCGGCGATGCCAGCCGCCGCGAGGGTCTTGATCGGGCCAGCGGAAATCGCATTCACGCGGATGCCTTCCGGGCCGAGGTTGTAGGCAAGGTAGCGCACCGTCGACTCGAGACTGGCCTTGGCCACGCCCATGACGTTGTAGCCGGCAAGTGCGCGTTCGGCGCCGAGATAGGTGAGGGTGAGGATCGAACCTTTGCGCCCGGCCATCATCGGCTGCGCGGCCTTGGACATCGCCGCCAGCGAATAGGCCGAAATGTCATGCGCCATCGCGAAGTTTTCGCGGGTCAGGCCATCGAGGAACTGGCCGGTGATCGCTTCGCGCGGTGCGAAGGCGATGGCATGGATCAGGATGTCGAAGCCGTCCCAGTGCTTGCCGAGTTCGGCGAAGCAGGCGGCGATCTGGGTGTCGTCGCTCACGTCCAGCGGCAACACGATGTTTGATCCGTATTCGGCTGCAGCGCTCTCGACGCGGGATTTGAGTTTTTCGTTCTGGTAGGTGAAGGCCAGTTCCGCGCCTTCGCGGTGCATGGCCTCGGCGATGCCGGTCGCGATGGAGCGCTCGCTGGCGATGCCGGTGATCAGGGCGCGTTTGCCTTGCAGAAACCCCATGGTCGTCTCGTGTTTTGTTCGGAACCGCAAGTGTGCCACGCACGACCGCCCGTGGGCTGCCGTATGGATGTCGATCGCCTCAGCTGCGAAAGACATCCTTCCAGCGCCGCAGCTCGGCGAAGGTTTCGATCCGGTCCACGGGGCTGCGTCCGAGGCGGGCGGCGACGGCCGCGTGCAAGGCGGGCGAATCGCAGCGCAGGAACGGATTGGTCGCGTTTTCGCGAGCGATCGTGCTCGGCAGGGTCGGCTTCGATGCGGCGCGCAACGAGCGGACCGCATCGGCGCGCTCCTGCAGTACTGGATTATCGGGATCGACCGTCAGCGCGAACGCGGCGTTGGCCAGGGTGTATTCGTGGGTGCAGCACACCAGGGTGCCGCCGGGCAGTGCCGCAAGCCGGTCGAGCGAGTCGAGCATCTGCGCCGGCGTGCCCTCGAACAACCGCCCACAGCCGAGGCTGAAAAGGGTATCGCCGCAGAAGAGCAGGCCTTTGTCGGGGTCGCCGCCGACGCGATCGCTGCAGAAAGCGATATGGCTGCGGGTGTGGCCCGGGATTTCGAGCACATCGAAGCGCCAATCGCCGATCGCGACGACATCGCCCTCGCCCACGCGATGGGTGGCGATTCCGATGCGCGGATCGCGCGGGGCATGGATCGCGAGATCCGGCCAGCGTTGATGGAGTTGCGCAAGCCCGCCGATGTGGTCGGCGTGGTGATGGGTGACCAGGATGCCGATCGGCTGCAGGCCCTCGGCGACGGAATTCAGCACCGGGCCTGCGTCGCCCGGGTCGACGAACAGTGCACGGCCGTCGTCGTCGACCAGACTCCAGATGTAGTTGTCGTCGAAAGCGGGCAGAGCGAGGAGGCGCATGGTGAACCTTCAGGCGGTCGGATGGGGCATGACGGTGGGATGGCGGCTTACAATGTCCGGATGCCTGCATTGTCCCATCAAGCCCAGCACGCCGCCGCGAAACAGTGGTTTCTGTTGCCGGCCGGGCAGGCGGTCCTCGACAGCGAACACACCGTCGTCGCCGATGCGCTGGCGGCCCATCCGGTGGTGGGCCTGCCGTGGCTGTGGCTGGCGCCAACCCTGACCGCGGAAGTCCCCGAAGGCCGTGGGCTGCGTCTGATCGCTTCGGCCGACGGTTGGCGGGGCCCGATGCTGTGCCGCTTGCCGCTGCCGTTGGCCAGCGAATCCCTGGGAGCGGTGGTCTTGCAGCATGTGCTCGACGGTGAGCGCGCCGAATCCGTTGCGCTGATCGAAGAATGCGCGCGGGTGCTGGTGCCGGGCGGACGGCTGGGATTGTTGGCGCTCAATCCGCTGTCGCCGTATCGGCTGCGCTGGTACGGCAGCGGCCAATCCGCCAGCGATCCCTCGACCTGGCGGCGCCTGCTGTCCGACGCGGGCCTGACACCGGAGCCCGTCGCCCAGGGCGTCGGGCCGCAATGGTCGCCGATGGCATCGCCCAGCCTGCAGTCGGGGCCCGGGCTGCGCGCGTCCTATCTGCAGCGTGCCGAGAAGCGCGCTTTTCCCATGACGCCGATACGCTTGCGCAAGCCGATGGCGCTATCCGACGGAGTGCCTGCCGCTTGAAGCCCGCCGCCATGAAGCACCTGCAGTCATGAAACCTGCCGTCATGAAACACGTCGAGATCCATACCGATGGCGCCTGCCTCGGCAACCCCGGCCCTGGCGGCTGGGCCGCGCTGCTGCGTTACAACGAGCGCGAACGCGAGCTTGCCGGCGGCGAGTCGCTGACCACCAACAACCGGATGGAATTGATGGCGGCGATCGTCGGGCTGGAGACACTGAGCGAACCCTGCGCGGTCATGCTGGTCACCGATTCGCAATACGTCCGCCAGGGCATCACCGAATGGATGCCGAACTGGGTGCGCCGACACTGGAAAACCGCCGGCGGCGATCCGGTCAAGAACCGCGATCTCTGGGAGCGGCTGCATGCTGCGACCTTGCGGCACAGCATCGACTGGCGCTGGGTGAAAGGTCATTCCGGCGACCCCGACAACGAGCGTGTCGATACGCTGGCCCGCGACCAGGCACTCGCATACAGACAGGCCGATCAACAGCAGGGCAGCGCACGCGCATGAGACAGGTTGTCCTCGATACCGAAACCACAGGCCTGGAGTGGAAAAAAGGCAATCGCGTCGTCGAAATCGGCTGCGTCGAGTTGATCGAGCGCCGGCCCACCGGCCGCACCTACCAGCAGTACATCCACCCGGACCGGGAATTCGAGCCCGGCGCGCAGGAAGTCACCGGGCTGACCCTCGAATTCCTCGCCGACAAACCTCGGTTCGCCGAAATCGCCGATGCATTCCTGGAATTCGTCGATGGCGCCGAACTGATCATCCACAACGCGGCCTTCGATGTCGGGTTTCTCGACAACGAATTGTCGCTGCTCGGGGCGCACTACGGCCGTCTGAGCGACCGGGTCAGCGGTATCGAAGACTCGCTGGACATGGCGCGCAAGCGCTATCCGGGTCAGCGCAACTCACTGGATGCACTGTGCAAACGTCTCGGCGTGGACAACGCCCATCGCCATCTGCACGGCGCATTGCTCGATGCGCAATTGCTGGTCGACGTCTACCTGGCCTTGACGTCCGGGCAGAGTGAAATCGGTTTCGGCGCGCCTGCCGGCAACGAAAACGGCGGTTCGAGGATGGCGGTAGCGTTCGATACCGACGCCCTCGCGACCGGGTCGCGTCCGCGCGTCCGCGTGGGCGACGACGAATTGGCCGCGCATGCGCTGCGTCTGGAAGCGATCCGCAAGAAAGCCGGGCGCTGTGTATGGGACGCGGTCTGATAGACGCTCCCGATGCGGGCGTTCAGGTTCGGATTTCTCGATCGCGAGACGTGCCCGGCGCCGACGCTCAATCGGCATGACGGTACAATGACGGCTTGATACGCTGACTCCAGGAGTATTCGAGTGTCGACATGGCTTGTGACCGGCGGTGCCGGCTTTATCGGTGGGAATTTCGTATTGGATGCTGTCGCAAGCGGCGTTCGGATCGTCAATCTGGATGCGCTGACGTACGCAGGAAACCTCGATACGCTCGCCGCGTTGACCGGCAATCCGGCGCACGTATTCGTGAAGGGCGATATCGGCGACCGCGATCTGCTGCCGAAACTCTTCGCCGAGCACCGGCCGGACGCGGTGATCAATTTCGCGGCCGAGAGTCACGTCGACCGTTCGATCGATGGTCCGGCCGCCTTCGTGCAGACCAATGTCGTCGGTACGCTGGGTCTGCTCGAATGCGCGCGCGATTACTGGAAAAACCTCGAAGCCCCGGATCGCGATGCGTTCCGTTTCCTGCACGTGTCCACGGATGAGGTCTACGGTTCGCTCGGCGACACCGGCAAGTTCACCGAGACCACGCCCTACGCCCCGAATTCGCCGTACTCCGCATCCAAGGCGGCGTCGGATCACCTGGTCCGCGCGTTCCATCACACCTACGGGTTGCCGGTGCTCACCACCAACTGCTCGAACAACTACGGCCCGTATCACTTTCCGGAAAAGCTCATCCCGCTGATCATCGCCAAAGCGCTGGCCGGCGATTCGCTGCCGGTCTACGGCGACGGCCGCAATGTGCGCGATTGGCTGTACGTGGGCGATCACTGCAGCGCGATCCGCGCGGTGCTCGAACGCGGGCGCGTCGGCGAGGTCTACAACGTCGGTGGCGATGCCGAGCGCGAGAATATCGTTGTCGTGAAGACGATCTGCGCATTGCTGGATCAACGCCGTCCGCTTGCCGATGGCCGGGCCCGCGAATCGCTGATCACCTACGTCAAGGATCGTCCCGGTCATGATCGCCGTTACGCGATCGACGCTTCGAAGCTGCAGAACGAACTCGGTTGGATGCCGTCGATGACCTTCGAGCAGGGCATCGCACGCACCGTCGACTGGTATCTCGATCAGCAGGCCTGGGTCAATCGCGTGCTTGATGGCAGCTATCGTCTCGAACGTATCGGAGCAGCCGCATGAGCGCACGCAAAGGCATCATTCTCGCGGGTGGTTCCGGCACGCGCCTGTATCCGATCACCCAGGCGGTCAGCAAACAACTGCTGCCGGTCTACGACAAACCGATGATCTACTATCCGCTGAGCGTGCTGATGCTGGCAGGCATCCGCGAAGTGCTGGTGATCAATACGCCGCACGAACAGGCACTCTTCAAGACCCTGCTCGGCGACGGTTCGCAGTGGGGCATGCGCATCGAATACGCAGCGCAACCGAGTCCGGACGGACTGGCGCAGGCGTATCTGATCGGACGCGAATTCGTGAACGGTCAGCCCAGCTGCCTGGTGTTGGGCGACAACATCTTCCATGGTCCGGGTCTCACCCATATGCTCAAGGAAGCCGACGCGCTGCGACATGGCGCGACCGTCTTCGGTTACTGGGTCAATGATCCGGAGCGCTATGGCGTGGCCGAATTCGACGCCAGCGGCAGAGTGGTCGGTCTTGAGGAAAAACCGGCCAAACCGAAGTCGCATTACGCGGTCACCGGTCTGTATTTCTACGACGGACGCGCCAGCGATTTCGCGGCCGATCTCAAGCCGTCGCCGCGTGGCGAGCTCGAGATCACCGACCTCAATCGGCGCTATCTCGACGAAGGTTCGCTGCATCTGCAGCAGCTCGGCCGCGGCTATGCATGGCTGGACACCGGCACCCACCAGTCGCTGCTCGAAGCTTCGAATTACATCGAGACCATCGAGGCGCGGCAGGGGCTTCGTGTCTGCTGCCCGGAAGAAATCGCCTGGAACAACGGCTGGATCGATGCCGCGCAGTTGGAAGCCCTGGCCAAGCCACTGGCCAAGAACGGCTACGGTCAATATCTGCTCGGCCTTGCCGAGCGCGGCTTCGTTCCATGAGTGTCGTCGGCGCATGAAAATCATCGAAACCGATCTGCCCGGCTGCGTCGTGATCGAACCGCAGGTGTTCGGCGACAGCCGTGGGTTTTTCTTCGAATCCTTCAACCGCGACAAGTTCGTCGCGCATGGTCTGGACATTCCGGAATTCGTGCAGGGCAATGTCTCGTCGTCCGCGCGCGGCGTACTGCGCGGCCTGCACTACCAGTGGCCGAAGCCGCAGGGGAAATACGTGTCGGTCATCGAAGGCGAAGTCTGGGACGTGGCGGTGGATATCCGTCGCGGTTCGCCGAGCTTCGGCCGCTGGACTGCAGTGCTGCTGAGCGCCGAAAACCGTCGCCATTTCTGGATTCCACCCGGCTTCGCGCATGGTTTCGCGACCCTGAGCGAGCGCGCCGTCTTCACCTATCTGTGCACCGAAACATACGACCGCGATGCCGATGCGGGCGTGCGCTGGAACGATGCCGCGTTCGCCATCGACTGGCCGATCACTGAGCCGCTCCTGTCCGACAAGGACGCGAAAGCGCCATTCCTCGCCGATATCGCCGAAGAACGCTTGCCGCGTTACGTCGGCTGAGGGCGCTCGTATGAAGATCCTGTTGTTCGGCGCCAATGGACAGGTGGGGCACGAACTGCGTCGCAGCCTGGCGCCGCTGGGCGAGATCGTCGCCACCACGCGCAGCGGCAAGCTCGATGATGGGGCCCGCTGCGAAACCGCCGATTTCGACGCGCCTGACGCGTTGCCGGCACTGATCGAGCGTATCGCTCCGGATGTGGTGGTCAACGCGGCAGCCTATACCGCAGTCGACCGTGCGGAATCGGATCGCGATGCCGCGTTCCGCGCGAACGCCGAAGCCCCGCAGCGTATCGCCGAAGCCTGCGCCGCGCGCGATGCGCTGCTTGTGCATTACTCGACGGATTATGTGTTCGATGGCACCGGCAAGCGTCCGTATCGCGAAGACGATCCGACATCGCCGCTCGGCGTCTACGGCGAAAGCAAACGGACCGGCGAACTGGCGATTCAGGCGAGCGGCGCCCGGCACATGATTTTCCGCACTGCCTGGGTATACGCATCGCATGGCAAGAATTTCATGCGTACGATGCTGCGTCTGGCTGCGGAGCGCGATGAGCTGCGCGTGGTCGCCGATCAGATCGGCACACCGACGCCCGCAGCGTTGATCGCGGATGTGACGTCGGCCGTGCTGGCAGGCCCGTACGGCCACAGCGGTCTCTGGCATCTCACCGCGTCCGGCGAAACCAGCTGGCATGGGTTCGCCGAAGCCATCGTCGAATCCGCGCATGCTCGCGGGTTGCTTGCCGCCGCGACTCGCGTCGTGCCGATTGCGACGAGTGACTACCCGACGCCGGCTCGACGACCGGCCTATTCGCGCCTCGATACGACGCGTCTTTCATCCGATTTCGCGCTCGATCTTCCCGACTGGCGAGTAGCCTTGACGAAGACGCTCGCTGAACTCGTGCCTTGACCCACTAGCAGAACCACTGTACTCCGAGCCATATAGGGAATTTCATGAAACTCATCGCTGGTGCTCTTTCTGCTGTAATGCTCCTGCTGCCGGTTGCGGTGGTCGCGCAAACCGTCAAGCCGCACGATATCGAGGATTTCATACGCGAGGATAAATTCAGAGACATCGCGGTGTCGCCGAAGGGCACATACATTGCGGTGACCGTGCCGGCCGAAGACAAGACCGTGCTGCTGTTGCTCAAGCCGGGCGATTCCAACCCGCCGACGCGGATCAACGTCGCCGGCAAGAAAACCCATATCGTGGATGTCATCTGGGTGAGCGATGATCGTCTGATTTATTCGGTGGCATTGAAAGACCAGTTGGACGAGAGGCCCAGCTATACCGGCGAATTGTTCGCGATCAATGCGGATGGCTCGAAGTCCAAACAACTGGCGGGCTATATCCGGGACGATGCGATGATCGTCGGCCGTGCCGGTGGTCAGGCGGCCAAGGAAACCGTGTTCATGTCCATCATCAACACGCTTCCGGACGACGACGAAAATGTCATCGCCTCGGTGTACCGCAACGGATCGGACTACACGACGGTCGAGCGGGTCAACGTCTATAGCGGCACGCGCTCGCGACTTTCCCAGGCGCCAGTCACGAACGCCAATTTCATCACCGACAACACCGGCTTTGCCCGCTTCGTGGTAGGCGCCAGGAAGGATCAGTTCTCGAAGCTCTACCACCGCAAATCGGAAGACGACAAGTGGGAGCTGATCAATGACGAAGGCGTCAGCGGCAAGGTGGTTTCGCCGATCGGTTTTTCCGCTGACAACAGCGTCGCCTATCTCGTCAGTCAGGAAAAGACCGGTCCGGATGTCGTCCTCGAATACGACGTCGCGACAGGCACATCCAAAGTCGTGGCCCGTGATGCGTTGGCGGATCCGACTGGTCGGATCAACGCCGTCGGAAAGCGTCACATCATCGGCGTCTACTACGCCGGTTCGACCCCGCGTTACGAATATTTCGCGCCGGATTCGGCGGATGCGAAGGCTCATCGCGCGCTGCAGAAGGCGTTTCCAGGTCAGGTGATCGTCGCCAGATCGGAAGCCACCGCGAAGAAAGAAGTGCTGATCTACGCATACGGCGATCGCGAGCCGGGCGGTTATTACGCGATGAATCTCGAAACCCGCAAAGTATCTCCGGTGATGTACACCGCAGACTGGCTCGACCCCCAGCGACTGGGCACCATGCGCGACATGGTGTTCGAGGCCCGCGATGGTCGCAAGATTCCAGTCCTGCTGACGTTGCCGCCGGGGAGCAACGGCAAGAATCTGCCGCTCGTGGTCCACCCTCACGGCGGCCCATACGCTGGAGACGAGTGGAGCTACAACGTCGATGTGCAGGTGCTCGCCGCGCACGGTTATGCGGTGCTGCAAGTCAACTTCCGCGGTTCCACAGGGTACGGTCGGGAACACGAGTTCGCCGGCTATAAACAGTGGGGGCTGAAGATGCAGGACGACCTGACCGATGCCACGCGCTGGGCGATCGCGCAGGGTGTCGCCGACAAGGATCGCATCTGCATCTTCGGCGCCAGCTACGGCGGTTATGCCTCGTTGATGGGAGTGGCGAAAGAGCCTGCGCTGTACAAGTGCGCCGTTGGCCAGGTCGGCGTTTACGATCTTGGACGGTTCAAATCGGAAGATTCGCTCAGAAGCGACAATCTGCGGCGATACCACGAGGAGGTGATGAACGATGGCGAGCTCAGCCCGCTTTCGCCCAACCACATCGCCGACAGGATCAAGGTGCCCGTTTTTCTGACTTCTGGCCATGAAGATGCGAGAGTGCCGATTGAGCATAGCGAGATGATGGAAACGGCGCTCAAGAAAGCCGGCGTACCGGTCGAAACCCTTTATTTCAAGACCGAAGGCCATGGCATCTACAAGCTCGAGCATCGGCGCGAGTTCTACGCCAAGTTGCTGATGTTTCTGCAGAAGAACATCGGCGGACGCGCACCGGTGGTGGTCGCCCCCGCCAAGTGAGTCGCAGGTCGCCCTGAAAAGACATCCGGCGCCTTCTGGCGCCGGCCATGACTGGCAGCACGGGTGCCGGGCCATGGGTATCCGGTAGAGTCCGCGCCAGATTAGACCGGGATCCCGCCATGTACCCACGTTCCGTACTGCTTGCCGCTTCACTGCTGCTGTCCACAGTCGCGCAGGCGCAGGCCCCTGCGTCTCCGACGACGCAGGCAGCGCCCCACAACGTAGCGCCCCATAACATCGTGGATTTCATCCGCGACGACCGTTTCGTCGACGTGAAGATTTCGCCGAAGGGGACTTACGTCGCCGCCACCGTGCCGTTGACCGACGACGACAAGACGGTGATGGTGATTCTGAAACCCGGCCAGAAAGAGCCGTACGGCCACGTCACGCTGAAGGAGCCGAACACCCATGTCGCGCAGTTCTGGTGGGTCAGCGACAACCGTCTGCTGTTCACCATCGGTGAGCGCGCTGGTGGCCTCGAACAGCCGGTGAGCTACGGCGAAATCTGGGGCACGAATGCGGACGGTTCCAAGCAGGGGATCGTCGCCGGGGCCAGGGCCAGCACCTCCGCGTCCCGCTCGGGCGGCAAAGCGCGCGCAGAATCCGTGTCGATCGAGATGGTCGATACGCTGATCGATGACGACGACAATGTGCTGGTGACCGTCACGCCGTTCGCTTCCGGAGAAATTCCGTTCACCACGCTCGAACGCATGAATGTGTTCACCGGCACGCGCAAGCCGGTGGCGCGCGCGCCCGTGCGCGGCGCGTCGTTCCTCACCGATCTCGGCGGTCAGGCCAGGTTCGCGTCTGGCATCAACCGCGATTACAAGTCGGTGCTGTACTACCGCAAGGACGACAAGTCGGAATGGAAGATGATCAACGACGAGTCGATCAGCGGCAATGCCATCTCGGCCCTCGGCTTCAGCGCCGATAACGCGACCGCATACCTGCAGGCGGAAGAAAAGGAAGGTCCCGACTCGCTGCGCGCTTTCGACGTCGCGACCGAAACGATGAAACAGGTCGCCCGCGACGAGATCGTCGAACCCGCGGCGCTGGTGCGCAGCGTCGGCAAGCGCTATCCGATCGGTGTCATGTTCTGGGGCGCTCGCCGTCCGCGTTTCGAATATTTCGACCCGAATTCGGCCGACGCCAAACTGCATCGCACGCTGCAGTCGAAGTTCGATGGTGATGTGGTGTATCCGATCTCGTCCACCGTCGACGGTCATTACGTCCTGCTGGAAGTCGCCAGCGAACGCAATCCCGGCGAGCTGTACATTTTCGATACGCAGGCCAAAAAGATCGACCCGTTCATGAATCGCGCCGATTGGCTCGATCGCAAACGCCTCGGCAAGAGCCAGTCGGCCTATTTCAAGAGCCGCGACGGCGTCGACGTCGACGTGCTGCTGACCACGCCTGCGGGCAGCGACGGCAAGAACATGCCGCTGATCGTCCATCCGCACGGTGGTCCGTTCGGCATCCAGGATACTTGGGGCTACAGCCGCGACGTGCAGATGATGGTCGCGCACGGCTATGCGGTGCTGCAGGTGAATTTCCGCGGCTCCGGCGGCTACGGCAAGCAGTTCCAGGAGCTGGGTCAGAAGCAGTGGGGCCTGACCATGCAGGACGACCTCACCGACGCCACGCAGTGGGCGATCCGCGAGGGCATCGCCGACCGCAACCGCATCTGCATCTACGGCGCCAGCTACGGCGGATACGCTTCGCTGATGGGCGTCGCCAAGGAACCGGACCTGTACAAATGCGCGGTCGGTTATGTCGGCGTCTACGATCTGAACATGCTCTGGGGTCGCGGCGATATCAGCCAGTCGTCCTACGGCAAGGATTTCCTCGCCGACAATCTCGGCAAACAGGATCTCAACGCGTCATCCCCGAACAAGCTCGTGTCGCGGATCAAGGTGCCGGTCTTTCTTGCCGCCGGTGGTGCAGACGTGCGTGCGCCGCAGTCGCATTCCGAGGCGATGGAGAAAGCGCTGAAGGCTGCGGGCAAGCCGGTTGAATCGATGTATTTTTCGACGGAAGGCCACGGTTTCGTGAAAGAAGAGCACCAGATCGCCTACTACGCCAAACTGTTCCAGTTCTTTGAGCGGCATATCGGCGGCCGCGCGCCGATCGTGCCGGCGCCGAAGAAAAAGTAAGCGGCCGGGTCGCGTGCGACAAAAAACCGACGCCTCGCAGCGTCGGTTTTTTTGTGCGCATGGAAGACAGCTGTCGCGCGGAAGCGCCCGTTTCAGCGCCCCGGCGTCACCAGCGTGCCGATCTTTTCGCCGCGCAGGATGCGCAGCAGCACGCCGGGCTGGCTCATGTCGAAGATGCGCAGCGGCAGGCGGCTGTCGCGGCACAGCGCGAA
>CAZGBA010000101.1:0-13861 GCA_964523435.1 uncultured Xanthomonas sp. | reverse complement strand
CGGTGCCGATGATGAACATCATCAACGGCGGCGCGCACGCCGACAACAACGTCGATCTGCAGGAATTCATGGTGCTGCCGGTCGGCTTCGATTCGTTCTCAGAAGCGCTGCGCTGCGGCACCGAAATCTTCCACGCGCTGAAATCGGTGCTGAAAAGCCGGGGCCTGAGCACGTCGGTCGGCGACGAGGGCGGCTTCGCGCCGGACCTGCGCAGCAACTCCGAAGCGCTGGACACCATTCTCGAAGCCATCGGCAAGGCTGGCTACAAGGCCGGCGAGGATGTGCAGCTCGGTCTCGATGTCGCGTCCAGCGAATTCTTCGAGAACGGCAAATACAACCTCACCGGCGAAGGCAAGCGCCTCACCAGCGAGCAGTTCACCGATTTCCTCGCCGACTGGTGCCGCCAGTATCCGATCATCACCATCGAAGATGGCATGGCTGAACACGACTGGGCTGGCTGGAAACTGCTCACCGATCGCCTGACCAGCAGGATCCAACTGGTCGGCGACGATCTGTTCGTCACCAATCCGAAGATTTTCCAGGAAGGCATCGACAAGACCATCGCCAACGCGATCCTGATCAAGGTCAACCAGATCGGCACGCTGACCGAAACGCTGGAAGCGATTGCGATGGCGCATGCCGCAGGCTATGCGTCGATCGTCTCGCACCGCTCCGGCGAAACCGAGGACACCACCATCGCCGATATCGCGGTCGCGACCACCGCCACGCAGATCAAGACCGGTTCGCTGTGCCGCAGCGATCGTGTCGCCAAGTACAACCAGCTGCTGCGGATCGAACAGCAGCTCGGTCCGGCCGCGAAGTACGCGGGCCGCGCGGCGTTCGTCTCGCTGAAGCAGGGTTGATGTCGCGCGCATGACCGACGGGATGCGCACGCTGCGGATGCTGGCGCTGATCCTGGTCGCGCTGTTGGCGTGGCTGCAGTATCGGCTGTGGTTCGGCGAGGGCGGCGCGTCCGCCACCGCTTCGCTGCAGGGCAAGGTCGAGCGTCAGGGCGTCGAGAATCGCGGCCTGCAGCAGCGCAACGAACAGCTGGCGGCGGAAGTCGAGAACCTCAAATCCGGCGAATCCGCCGCCGAGGAGCGCGCACGCAGCGAACTGGGCATGATCAAGCCCGGCGAGACGTTCTATCGCGTTGTTGAATCGCCGACGCCGGTCGATGTTGCCATCGATGCCGAAGAGCCTTCGCCATGACCCTGGATCAAGTCTCCGGCAGGCTCTGGGCGGTGGTGCCGGCCGCCGGACGAGGCACCCGCTTCGGCGGCGAACTGCCGAAGCAGTATCTCGAAGTGGCGGGTCGATCGTTGATCGCGCACACCCTCGATGTTTTGCTCTCGCATCCGTCCGTAAGCGGTGCGATGGTCGTGCTGGCCGAAGACGACCGGCATTGGCGCGATGCGGATGTCGTCGCCAACAAGCCGGTGATGACCTGCATCGGCGGCGCGGAGCGCGCGGATTCGGTGCTGGCCGGTCTCAACGCGCTGCCCGACTCGGTGCGCGCCGACGCCTTCGTGCTGGTGCACGACGCCGCGCGCCCGAATCTCTCGCATGCCGATCTCGACCGTCTGCTCGACGTGGGCATGGGCGACCCGGTCGGCGCGATCCTCGCCGCGCCGGTGCGCGATACCCTGAAGTTCGCGGGCGACGATGGCGGCATCGATCGCACCGAACCGCGCGAGCGGCTGTGGCGCGCGTTCACGCCGCAGCTGTTCCGGCGCATGCAGCTGAGCCGCGCGCTCGACGCCGCACGCGTATCGGGCGTGGCGATCACCGACGAATCGATGGCGATGGAGCGGCAGGGTCTGCGCCCGCTGTTGATCGAAGGCAGCGAAGACAATTTCAAGGTCACCACGCCGGCGGATCTGGCGCGGTTCGAGTACGTACTTTCGCATCGGCATCGTTGATTCCGCGACGATGAAAGGAGTGTCATGAGAATTTTCATTTTGAACGTATTGGCGGCAACGGCTTTTGTTTTCGCTGCGTCCGCACCTTCGCTGGCCGCGCAGTCGCAGACGCCTGCGCCCGTGCAGACGCCGCAGGCGGTGCCGAAGTCGGTGCGACCGCTCGCGCCGCAGGAAGCCTTGACCCAATGCCTGTTGAAATCGACATCGGCGGACGAAAAGCGCGTGCTGGTGAAATGGGTGTTCGCGGTGATCGCCCAGCATCCGGATATTTCATCGATGACCCAGATCGATCCTGCGCAGCGCAGTGCGATCGATCGCGATGCGGCGAAGGTCTTCGAGCAATTGCTGGCCGATCAATGCGCCGGGCCATTGCGCACGGCGATGAAGCAGTCGGGCACCGATGCCATCGGCAAGAGTTTCCAGGCGCTGGGCACCTCCGCCGCGACCGACATGCTGCAGAACCCGCAGGTGGTCGCCAGCGGCGCGGGCTTGATGAAGCATCTGGACATGCAGCGCTTGCTGTTGGCGCTGATCGCACCGTGACCGCCGGCATCCGCATCGGCCAGGGCTTCGACGTCCACGCGTTCGGCGAGGGCGATCATGTGATGCTCGGCGGCGTGCGCGTGCCGCATGCGCAGGGCATCGTTGCGCACAGCGACGGCGATGTGGTGCTGCATGCGCTGTGCGATGCGCTGCTCGGCGCGCTGGCGCTGGGCGATATCGGCAAGCATTTTCCGCCGTCCGATCCACGCTGGAAGGGCGCTGACAGCCGCACGTTCGTGCGCCACTGCGACCATCTGATCCGCCATCAGGGTTGGATGGTCGGCAATGTCGACATCACCGTGATCTGCGAACGGCCGAAGGTCGGGCCGCACGCCGAAGCGATGCGGCGGACGATCGCGCTGGATCTTGGTATCGAACTCGATGCGGTCAGTGTCAAGGCCACCACTACCGAAACCCTGGGATTCACCGGGCGCAGCGAAGGCATCGCGGCGCAGGCGGTGTGTCTGTTGATCAGAACGTGAGTCCGGACATGCGCCCCGACGCTGGCGGGGCGACAACGCCTCAGGCGCACGGCGAAGCGGTGTTGACCGCGCGCATCCGCAGCCTGCCGGAAGATTTCGCGGTCGAGGAAATCGACGCCTTCGACGCCAGCGGCGCGGGCGAACACCTGTTGCTGACCGTCGAGAAGCGTGGAATGAACACCGCGTTCGCGGCCAAGCGCATCGCTGCGTGGGCGGGCGTCGCCGAGTCCGCGATCGGGTATGCGGGTCTGAAGGATCGTCATGCCTTGACCCGGCAGCGCTTCAGCGTGTGGATACCGAAGAGGATCGCCCCGGACATCGATGCCTTGCAGTCCGATGATCTCCGCGTGCTCGACGCACAATGGCATGCACGCAAACTGCCGCGCGGCGCGTTGGCCGGCAATCGTTTCGTGCTGACGCTGCGTGAGGTCCAAGGCGATTCCGCTGCGATCGAAACCCGGCTGTGTGCCATCGCCGAACGCGGCGTGCCCAATTATTTCGGCGAGCAGCGCTTCGGACGCGGCGGCGACAATGTGTCCAAGGCGCTGTCGATGTTCGCCGGCCGTCGCGTGGCGCGCGAGGAGCGCGGCCATCTGCTGTCGGCGGCGCGCTCCGAACTGTTCAATCGCGTGCTTGGCGCGAGAGTCCAGGTGGCCTGTTGGGACTGCGGTCTCGATGGTGAAGTGTGGATGCTCGACGGCAGCCGCAGCGTGTTCGGCCCGGAGCCCTGGAGCGAGGTGCTTGCGGAGCGTCTGGCGCGGTTCGACATCCACCCCAGCGGACCGCTCTGGGGTCGTGGTGAATTGCGCAGCCAGGGCGAGGCGCGTGCATTGGAGTTGGCGACGCTAGAAGGCGCATCGCTCGCCGCATTGCGCGAAGGCTTGGAGCGCGCCGGCATGGATCAGGAGCGCCGCGCGCTGCGGCTGCGGCCGCAGTCGCTCAGCTTCGATTGGCCGGAACCGCAGACGCTGCGGCTGCATTTCGGACTACCGGCCGGGTGCTATGCCACCACGGTGCTGGCCGAGTTGGGCGCGGTCATCGCCGACACCTCGCGCGACTGAACGGACCAGTCGCGTCCGACCGCTGGTCGGAAAACCAGACCTAGCCATGCTGCCGCACGGGTACGGGCGTATAAGCCGAAGAGCCCCCGGCCGTGTCGCCGGGCGGCTTAATGGTGATGTCGTCTCGGAGAACTCTGATGAACGCCAAGATGTGCTCGCTCGTCGTCCTCGCCGCTGCACTGTCGCTGTCCGGCTGCAGGACCATGGAAGAATCCACTGCGATGACGCCTGCTGCCAAGCCGGCGATTCCCGGTACGGTGTATGCACCGAGGATCGAGGAAAACGCAGCCTATATCGCCCAGGTCGAAAGCATGGCCCGCCGTCGCGGCCTGACCGTGCGTTGGGTCAACAAGCCGGTCAAGCGTCACGTCGATCAGGAGTGACGTGCTGCGCTGAGGCCGACGTTGTTCAGCGTCGGCCCAGCAGCACCAGCACCGCGCCGGTGCCGCCCTGCGCGGGCGGCGCCGAGTGGAACGCCAGCACGTCGCTGCGGTGACGCAGCACGCGGTCGACCAGATTCTTGATCGTCGGAACGCCATCTGGGGAATTCAGGCCCTTGCCGTGGATCACCCGGACGCAGCCCATGCCCGCCACGAAGGCTTCCTTCATGAACTGGCGCAGCATCGCCTCGGCGGTGGTGGCGTTGACGTGATGCAGGTCCAGTTCGTCCTGGGCCGCGTATTCGCCGCGCGCGAGTCGCTGCAGCACGCCCTTGGGCACGTTGTCGCGGCGATAGCTCGACACATCTCCGGCCAACAGCGGCGAGGCGTCCAGCGCGCGCTGGAACTCGCTGCGCGCGTCGGCTTCGTCGCGATCGCGCATGCGCGCGTTGGGCTTCGGCCTGGGTTTCTGCGGTCCGGCCGGCGCTGCCGGCAATTCGCGTACCGGGCCGATCGCCGAACGGAATAGCTCGGCATCGTCGACGTCGGCAGGCGGCTCGTCGACATCGCGTTGATCGGGCTTGCGGTCGCGTGCGCTCATCGCATCGAAGGTTAGCAGGGACGCGGGTCAACAGGACCGCAGAACAGCAGGACCGCGTCCGCTGCGAAGGGCCGCTGAGGATCGGACGGGTGCTTCCGGTATCATGGCGCGGACTTCTTCCTCCGCGACAAGGCGACTTTCCGAACCCATGCGCATTCTGGTCAGCAACGACGATGGCGTCGACGCCCCCGGCATCCGCATCCTCGCCGCCGGTCTGCGCGAGGCCGGGCACGAGGTGCTGATGGTCGCGCCCGATCGCGACCGCTCCGGCGCCAGCAATTCGCTGACCCTGGACATGCCGATCCGCGTGGTCCGCCACGACGAACACACCTGGCGCGTCCACGGCACGCCCACCGACTGCGTCCACGTCGCCATCACCGGCATGCTGGAGCAGGAACCCGACATCGTCGTCTCCGGCATCAACAACACCGCGAACCTCGGCGACGATGTGATCTATTCCGGCACCGTCGCCGCCGCGATGGAAGGCCGTTTCCTCGGCCTGCCGGCGGTCGCGATGTCGCTGGTCACCGCCGATCACAAGGGCAGGCATTACGAAACCGCCGCGCGCGCCGCCGTCGAAATCGTCGCGCGCCTGCGCGCCGATCCGCTGCCGGCCGACACCATCCTCAACGTCAACGTGCCTGACCTGCCGTGGAACGAGATCGCCGGTTTCGAGGTCACGCGTCTGGGCAACCGGCATCGCGCCGAACCCTGCACGCCGCAGGAGGACCCGCGCGGCCGCCAGTGGTGGTGGATCGGCGCCGCCGGTCCCGAGCAGGACGCCGGTCCCGGCACCGATTTCGACGCGGTGCGTCGCGGCTGCATTTCGATCACCCCGATCCACGTCGATCTGACCCGTTATCAGGCGCTCGAACATGTCGCCAGCTGGGTCGGTGGGCTCGCCGCGGGACTGCGCGGCGGAGACGCGGCATGACCGCGCGGATGCGCCTGCAGCCGGAAGCCATCGGCATGGGCATGACCTCGCAGCGCGTGCGCGACCGTCTCATCGAACGTCTTCGAGAGAAAGGCATCGTCGACGAAAACGTGCTCAACGCGATCCGCACCGTGCCGCGTCATCTGTTCGTCGATGAAGCGCTCGCCGCGCGCGCATACGAAGACAATGCATTGCCGATCGGCCATGGCCAGACCATCTCGCAGCCGTGGGTGGTCGCGCGGATGACCGAGGCGCTGTTCGAGGACGGCGCCGCGCCGAAGAAAGTGCTGGAGATCGGCACCGGTTCCGGCTATCAGGCCGCGGTGCTCGCCGCGCTCGGGCTGGAAGTGCATACGGTCGAACGCATCGGCGACCTGCTGCGCACCGCGCGCAAACGCTTCCGCACGCTGGGTCTGAATATCCGCAGCAAACACGACGATGGCCGCATCGGCTGGGCGGAGAACGGCCCGTTCGACGCGATCATCGTCACCGCCGCCGCGCCGGCCCTGGTCGATGCGCTGACCGGACAACTCGCGGTGGGCGGGACGCTGATCGCGCCGGTCGGCGGCAGCGGCGGACAGTCGCTGGTGAAACTGCGCAAGGACGCGGATGGCCATATCGAACGCAGCGATCTGGCGCCGGTGGTGTTCGTGCCGCTGCTGTCGGGGATGATCGACGGATGAGTGCACGCACTGCATGAAGATCTTCGCACCGATGTATGCGCGTGCGATCGCCTGGTCCCGTCACCCGCGCGCGCCCGCCTTCCTCACTGGCCTGAGCTTCGTCGAGGCCATCATTTTTCCGGTGCCGCCGGAAGTGATGCTGGCGCCGATGTCGCTGGCGCAGCCCAAGCGCGCGCTGTGGTTCGCCACGCTGAGCCTGATCGGTTCGATCGCCGGTGCGGTGATCGGCTATCTGCTCGGTCACTACGCTTTCGAGCTGATGCGGCCGCTGTTCGAATGGCTGGGCATGCTGCGCGGCATCGAATCCGGCATCGACACGATCCGGACCAAGATGGCCGAATCGCCGTGGGCGGTGTTCTGGCTGCTGGTCGCCGGTGGCTTCGCGCCGATTCCGATGAAAGTCTTTACCTGGGCCTCCGGCGTGGTCGGCGTGCCGTGGGTACCGTATCTCGCGGCGATGGCGATCGGTCGCGGCAAGCGCGTGTTCCTGGTCGCGATCGCGATCCGCCTCGGCGGCGAGCGCGCCGAGCGCGCGCTGCATCGGTATATCGAACCGATCGGTTGGGCGGCGATGGCGGTCCTGCTGGTCGCGATCAGCTATCTCGTGTTCAAGGCGAAGGGCGGATGAAGCGTCTGCGTACCGTTGTCGCCGTATTCGCGATGCTGGCGCTGCTCGCGGCCTGCGCGCGCACCACGGTCGTGCGCACGCCGCCGCGCGCCAAGCCTGCGGTCTCGCGTCCGGTGTCGCCACCGAAGCCGGGCTCCTCCGCGCTGGTGCGCAAAGGCGAGACGCTGTACCGCATCGCGACCACGCACGGCGTGAGCCCGCTCGATCTGGCGATGTGGAACCGCATCCCGCCGCCATACACGATCTATCCCGGCCAGCGTCTGCGCCTGACCGCGCCTGCGCCGAACGCGCCGCCGCGCGTGGCCGGCACGTCGCCGAAACCGCCCGCGACGCGCCCGCCGGTCGGGCCAACGCCAACGACGCCACCGCCAAAACCGCCGACCCAGCCACCCGCACCACCACCGGAAGCCGCATTCGACTGGCGCTGGCCCGCCGACGGCAGCATCGTCGGTCGTTTCGCTGCCGGCGATCCGACCCGGCAGGGCGTGGATATCGCCGGCAAGAGCGGTTCGCCCGTGCGCGCTGCGGCCGATGGCGTGGTGGTGTATTCCGGCGCCGGCCTTGTTGGTTACGGCGAACTGATCATCGTCAAACACAGCGAACAGTGGCTGTCGGCCTATGGTCACAACCGCTCTCGGCTGGTCAACGAAGGCCAGCGCGTGAAAGCCGGCGAGCAGATCGCCGAGATGGGCCGCAGCGGCGCCTCGCGCGACATGCTGCATTTCGAGATTCGCTACAACGGCAAGCCGCAGGATCCGCTGGCGGCCTTGCCGAAGCGTTGAGCAATCGAAGGATCGACACACCCATGCTGCACAGGCTCGGAAGCCCATTACACCCCATCGGAATTGACCTCGCGCAAGGTCCGATCCTGTCGATCCGGCTTTAATCCGCGCCATCATGTCGCCACTGCGCCGCCAACGCCCATTGCTGCTGTCGCTCGCGTTCGCCGCGAGCCTGCTGCTGTCGTTGCTGCCCACCATCGGACGCCTGCATCAGGCGTCGACTCCCGATCCGATGGCATCGGCGTGGAACGCGATGTGCACGATGCGCGGGCTGACGGTTTTACCTGCGCCGCTGCGGGGTCTCTTCGCCGGAACAGATGCCGCAGCGGGAGAAAGCGGTGATCGCAGTCGTGGTGACCAGACCGGCGACGATTGCCCGTATTGCCCGCTGCTGACGGCAGTCGTATTGCTCGCCGGCATCCTGCTGGCATGGCTGTTGCCGCGTCTTCACGACGCGAGCTTCCCGCAGCATCGAGGTTCGCACAGCCTCGACCGGTATCTCCTGGGATTGGGACCACGCGGGCCGCCGCAGACGCATATCGCGATCTGATCGCACCCCACTGAACCGTCTTCATCGCCGCACCGGGCCCATCAAGCGTGCCCGTAACCGTTTGCGGCGGAACCCCCAATGCGTCCGATGTGTTCGCAATGCGTTCGCATACACGCCCGAGTTTCCGGAGTCATCCATGTCGTTCCGATTCAATCCTCTGTTCGCGGCGATCCTTGCCGCACTGCCGCTGTGCGCGTTCGCCGCCGAGCCTGCCGATGCGCCCCTGTCTCCCGACGGCAGCGATGCCGCCACCGTGTTGCCGAAAGTGATCGTCGAAGGCGACCGCGCCTCGATCGCGCCAGCGCGGCAGGCGGAAGGCGACGCGACCCGCGCCCGTCAGGCGGCGACCAGCGACGCCGCCCGTCTGCTCGACGGCCTGCCCGGCGTGTCGATCAACGCCGCAGGCGGGGTGTCGGGTCTGCCCGCCATCCATGGTCTGGCCGACGACCGTCTGCGCATCCAGGTCGACGGCGCGGACATCACCGCCTCGTGCCCGAATCACATGAATCCTGCGCTGTCGTACGTGGCCCCGGGCGATATCGGCCGGATCACGGTCTATCCGGGTATCACGCCGGTGTCCGTGGGCGGCGATTCCATCGGCGGCAGCATCGTCGTCGACAGCAAACCGCCGGTGTTCGCTGCACCCGGCAGTGGCCACGTGCTCTCCGGCGAAGTCGGTGCGTTCTATCGCAGCAACGGCGATGCGCACGGCGCGAATGTGGCGGCGACCTTCGCCACCGAACGTTTCAGCATGCGCTACGCCGGCTCGGTCGCGCAGGCGGACAACTACGTTGCCGGTGACGATTTCAAGACCTACGACTTCACCGGTCGTGCCGGCCATACGCTCGGTCGCGATGAAGTGGGTTCCAGCGCCTACACCACGCGCAACCAGACGCTCGATCTCGCCTACGCCTGGGGCGACCATCTGCTGGAGGCGACGGTCGGCTGGCAGGACATGCCCGAGCAGGGCTTCCCCAACCAGCGTATGGATCTGCTCGACAACCAGCAGCGTCGTCTGAATCTGCGCTATCGCGGCGATTTCGACTGGGGCCGGCTGGATGCGCGCGCCTATCGCGAAAACCTCGAACACCACATGGATTTCGGCGCCGACAAGCGCTACTGGTACGGTGCTGCTTCGGGCGGCAACAATCCGCCGGGCGGCGCCGCCACGCCGTGCGCGCCGATCGGTCCGACCTGCGCTGCCGGCATGCCGATGGACACCGAGAGCGACACCACCGCGCTCACGGTCGATGCCGAGTTCAAATTGGCTGGCGACGATTTGCTGCGCGTCGGCGTGGAGCACCGTCTGTATCGTCTGGACGACTGGTGGCCGCCGTCGGGCGCCATGATGTGGCCGGGCGCGTTCTGGAACATCCGCGATGGCGAGCGCGACCGCAGCGCGGCCTATGCCGAATGGGAGCACCATTTCGATGCGCACTGGGTGGCCGAACTCGGTCTGCGCTACGAACATGTGCGCATGGATGCCGGCAACGCGCAGGGCTACAACCCGACCAGCAATATGATGGGCTCGTACCAGATGCGCGATGCGGGCCTGTTCAATGCGGCGGACCGTTCGCTCAGTGACGGCAATCTGGACGCCAGCGCGATCTTCCGCTTCGCCAAGGACGAGCACACCGATATCGCCTTCGGCATCGCGCGCAAGTTGCGTTCTCCGGGGCTGTACGAGGTGTTTCCGTGGTCGACGTGGCAGATGGCTGCGCTGATGAACAACTTCGTCGGCGACGGCAACGGTTATGTCGGCAATCTTGCGCTGCGGCCGGAGCGCGCGGTCACCACGTCGGTGACGTTCGACTGGCATGCAACCGACCGGCGCTGGGAACTGCAGATGACGCCGTACTACACGCGGGTGGCCGATTACATCGACGCCGTGCAGTGGGATGCCGCCACCAATGCGCCGCGCGCGGTGCCGGTGGTGGGTGCGTTCACCGTCCTGAAATATGCCAACCACAGCGCCCGGATCTTCGGTCTGGACGTGTCCGGCAAGATGCGGCTGGCCGAGACCGGCTTCGGTGTCTTCGGTCTGGAAGGCAAGCTCGGTTACGTCGATGGCGAAAACACCCGCACAGGCGATGGTCTGTACCAGTTGATGCCGTTGAACACCCGGATCGCGTTGACTCAGCGCACCGATGCGTGGGACAACGCGCTGGAGCTGGTGATGGTGGACAACAAGGACAGCGTCTCCCGCGTGCGCAACGAAATCGAGACCGCTGGCTATGGGTTGCTGAATCTGCGGTTCGCGCGTCAATGGGAGCGGGTGCGGGTGGATGTCGGCGTGGAAAACCTGCTGGATCGTTTCCATGCCTTGCCGACCGGCGGCGCGTATGTCGGCCAGGGAACGACGATGGCCAATCCGCCGCTGCCGAATTACCCGCAGTGGGGAACGGCGGTGCCCGGACCGGGCCGTTCGATCTACGCCGCAGTGAACGTGAAGTTCTGATCGCAGCGCATCGTCCCTGCGCCAGCGACTATGGCTGGGGTGGGGGCGGTGCGTCCGCTTCGGTGATGCACAGAGAAGTGCCGCGATGATGATCGCTGCCCCAGGTGCGGAATCCGGCGGTGTCCAGATGGATCGCCGTCGGCGTGTAGAAACCGAGGCCCAGATTCAGCGCGGGCCCCTGCGTGCGCCAGAACTCGCAGAGGCGTGCGACGTTGTTGGAATCCGGCGGCAGATCGAAGTCGATCGCCCGGTTTTCGCGATGCTTGCTGCCGGAACTGCCGCCGGCACAGGTATTCATGGCCTCGTCGCGATACACCGAACGCGCCAGCGTGGTGTCGAGGATGCCGGCATCGCGCAACTGCGCCACCACCCGCAGCGTCGGCGGCATGTTCGGCCAGAGTTCCGGCGGCGGTGTCGCGAATTCGAGATTTCCGCACAGGCGCCAGCGGCGTGCGGTGCGCAACAGCGCGTGCATCGGCACGGTGTCGGCGCTGTCGTTGTTCTGCAGGAACGCGCGATATTCCCGGACGTCGGATGCGTGGTTGGCGTGCCACTTTTTGTAACGCGCTTCCGGCGAAGGCCGGATGATCGAGCAGGAGGTCAGCGCGAATGCCAGCGTCAACGCCAGGGCGATCGCGATGTTGCGCATGTGCGGGGCGAGGTTCACAGGACGGCGCCAGTCAGTACGAAACCCGCGACCACGCGCCGGTCTTCGCTCGCGAGCACGTTGAAGGTGCGCGCGGCGGCGGCATTGGTCATTGTTTCCAGACCGATGCCGCGCGACAGGCAGGCGGCGAGGGTTGCGGCGGGCGGAAATGTCTGGGTGGCGCCGCACCCGAGCAGGATCAGCTCGGGCTGCAGTGCGAACAGGGCGTCGAGATCGGTGGGTACCATCGCTTTGACATCGCGCACCGGCCAGTCTTCGATCAGGGTGTCCGGTGCCAGGACGAAGCTGGCGGTCAGACGACGCTCGTTGACCAGTGCGCTGGCGCCGTCCGCGCCGCGCAGAAAGAATTCATGGTTGGGGCGTTCAAGATGCAATTGCACGCGTGGGCCTCAGCTCCGCGGCAGGACGATCTGTCGATGATCCGTGCTGGGGCGGTAGAGCACGGCGACGTTGCCGATCCGCTGTACGAGTGCCGCTTCGCAGCGAACGGCCAGATCCGCGATCATCGCATCGCGGGCCTCGCGATCCGCAGCGGCGACTTTCACTTTGATCAGCTCGTGATGCTCCAGCGCTGCGCCCACTTCGGCGATCACGGCGTCGGTGAGACCTTTGGCGCCGATCTGCAGCATCGCCTTCAGGCCATGGGCATGGCCGCGGAGGAACCGGTTCTGGGCGTTGGTGAGTGCGATCGACATGCGGGAAAGGGACTTGGAAGGCGGGCGGGGGTAAGACGAGCACGAGCTGGCGCGCAGGGTATCATGGCCGGCAACCCGCCCGATTCTTCGGTCCTTGCCTCCTTTTCGCGCCCGCTTCCGTCTCTTTCCTTCATGGCCACACGCAGCAAAAGCAGCCAACGCTGGCTGAAAGAGCATTTCGCCGATCCCTACGTGAAAAAGGCGCAGGCGGAGGGGTTGCGTTCGCGTGCCGCCTACAAGCTTGAGGAGCTGGTCGAACGCGATCGTCTGCTCAAGCCGGGCATGGTGGTGGTGGACCTCGGCGCCGCCCCGGGTGGCTGGTCGCAGTGGGTCCGTCAGGCCATGGGCGACAACGGCCGGGTGGTGGCCCTGGATATCCTCGAGATGCCATCGCTGGCCGGGGTGGAATTCATCCACGGCGACTTCCGCGAGGACGAGGTGTTGGCCCGGCTCGAGGCCATGCTGAACGGGCTGGCCGTGGACCTTGTGCTCTCCGACATGGCCCCCAATATGAGCGGTGTGGATGCGGTGGACCTGCCCCGGGCCATGCATCTGGCGGAACTGGCGATGGACTTCGCCGACCGTCACCTGCGGCCCGGCGGCGCCTTCCTGATCAAGCTGTTTCAGGGAGTGGGTTTCGACGATTACGTCCGGGCCTTGCGCAAGCGCTATACCCGTGTCGTCATCCGCAAGCCGGCGGCATCGCGCAAGCGGTCGCCGGAGGTTTACGCTCTGGCACAGGGCAAGCATCACACTGCGGTCGGTTGACGTAGTGGCAAACTCCGGAATTCCGAATATCCGGTCCCGTACGGGGCCGATCGCGCAACAAAGGTGAACAACTTGGCCAAGAATCTGCTGCTGTGGGTGATCGTCGCCATCGTGTTGATGGCGGTGTTCCAGAGCTTCACCCCGCCGGGGCTGGGCACGGCCAACAAGCCGTTGACCTACGACCAGTTCGTGCAACAGGTCCAGGACGGCAAGGTGAAGAAAGTCGTCATCGAAGAAGACGGCAAGACCATTCGCGGCGTCAACAAGGACGACAGCGAATTCCAGACCTTCAGTCCGGGCGACCCTGAGCTGGTCGGCGACCTGATCAACCACCGGGTCGAGATCGTGCAGACGCCGCCGTCCTCGGGTCGCAACCTGTTCCTCGGCCTGCTGTTCAATCTGCTGCCGATCGCGCTGATCGTCGGTTTCTTCTTCTATTTCCTGCGGCAGATGCAGCAGGGCGGCAGCAAGGGCGCGATGTCCTTCGGCCGCTCGCGCGCCAAGCTGCTCAACGAAGACCAGACCAAGGCCACGTTCGCCGATGTCGCCGGCTGCGACGAAGCGAAAGAGGAAGTGGCCGAACTGGTCGAGTTCCTGCGCGATCCCGGCAAATTCCAGAAGCTGGGCGGCAAGATTCCGCGCGGCGTGCTGATGGTCGGCCCGCCGGGCACCGGCAAGACCCTGCTCGCCAAGGCCATCGCCGGCGA
>CAZGBA010000100.1:0-14022 GCA_964523435.1 uncultured Xanthomonas sp. | reverse complement strand
AGTCGCCTGCCCGTGCGCTCGACTCGAAGTGCAAGCTCGAGCAGAAGCCCGGCCAACACGGCGCTTCGCGCAAGGGCAAGCTGTCCGACTACGCCACCCAACTGCGTGAAAAACAGAAGGTCAAGCGTATCTACGGTCTGCTGGAACGCCAGTTCCGCAATTACTACAAGAAGGCTTCGACCAAGAAAGGCAATACCGGCGAGAACCTGCTGCAATTGCTTGAGACCCGTCTCGACAACGTCATCTACCGCATGGGCTTCGCGGTGACCCGTCCGGCCGCTCGCCAGCTGGTCTCGCACCGCGGCGTGCTGGTCAACGGCAAATCGGTCAACCTGCCGTCGTACCAGGTCAAGGCCGGCGATGCGATCACCCTGTCCGAGCGTGCCCAGAAGCAGATGTGCGTGCAGGAAGCGCTGAATGTCGCTTCGACCATGGATCTGACTCCGGGTTGGATCGAAGTCGACAGCAAGAAATTCGCTGGTGTGTTCAAGGCTGTACCGGATCGTGGCGATCTGCCGGCCGATATCAATGAAGCGCTGATCGTCGAGTTGTACTCGAAGTAAGCGACGGCGAGGCGTTGCCGGTCCGACCGGTAGCGAGACTCCCACCCCCACGGTCGTGGCGCGTCGCGCAACGACCGCCTCCCTCGCCCGGGGAGGCCCCCGAAACACCGCTGCGGCCGCGAGGCCCCGGCTCCAGGAGACACCACAAGATGACGGTATCCGCCAACCAGGTCCTGCGTCCGCGCGCTCCGCAGATCGAGCGCCTTGCCGGCAACCGCGCCAAGGTTGTGATTGAACCACTGGAACGTGGCTACGGCCATACCCTCGGTAACGCGCTGCGTCGCGTACTGTTGTCCTCAATTCCCGGCTACGCGATCACCGAGGTCGAGATTGACGGCGTGCTGCACGAATACACCACGGTCGAAGGTTTGCAGGAAGATGTGCTGGAAGTGCTGTTGAACCTCAAGGACGTCGCTATCCGCATGGGCACCGGCGACGCCGCCACCCTGAGCCTGAACAAGCAGGGGCCGGGCACGGTTACCGCTGGCGACATCAAGACCGACCACAACGTCGAGATCCTGAATAACGACCACGTCATCGCGCATCTGACCAAGGATGCCGCGCTCAACATGCGCCTGAAGATCGAACGCGGTTTCGGCTACCAGCCGGCTGCTGCCCGTCGTCGTCCGGATGAAGAAACCCGTGCGATCGGCCGTCTGATGCTGGATGCCTCGTTCTCGCCGGTCCGCCGCGTTGCCTATGAAGTTGAAGCGGCCCGTGTCGAACAGCGCACCGACCTCGACAAGCTCGTTCTCGACATCGAAACCAACGGTACGATCGACGCCGAGGAAGCCGTGCGCACCGCCGCCGACATCTTGACTGACCAGTTGTCGGTGTTCGGCGACTTCACGCATCGTGATCGCGGCGCTGCAAAGCCGGCTGCCACCGGCGTCGACCCGATCCTGCTGCGCCCGATCGACGATCTGGAACTGACGGTGCGTTCGGCCAACTGCCTCAAGGCCGAGAGCATCTACTACGTCGGCGACCTGATCCAGAAGACCGAAGTCGAGCTGCTCAAGACTCCGAACCTCGGCAAGAAGTCGTTGACTGAGATCAAGGAAGTGCTTGCCCAGCGCGGTTTGTCGCTCGGCATGAAGCTCGAGAACTGGCCGCCCGCCGGCATCGCTGCTCACGGTATGCTGGGCTGAGCCCTCGCTAGAACATGAATCATGATCCCGGCACCATATGTGCCGGGGATAACCAGGAACCACGACCATGCGCCACCAGAAATCCGGACGCAAATTCAGCCGTACCAGCGCCCATCGCGAAGCGATGTTCCGCAATATGGCTTCTTCACTGATCAAGCACGGCCTGATCCGCACCACGCTGCCGAAAGCGAAGGAACTCCGCCGCGTCGCCGAGCCGCTGATCACGCTGTCGAAGATCGATGGTGTCGCCAATCGCCGCCTCGCCTTTTCGCGTCTGCGCGACAAGGAAGCGGTGGGTACGCTGTTCACCACGCTTGGCCCGCGGTACCGCGAGCGTCCGGGCGGCTATCTGCGCATCCTGAAGTGTGGCTTCCGTGATGGCGACAATGCGCCGATGGCGTATGTAGAGCTGGTCGATCGTCCCGAAGCTGCCGCCTGATCGCACACCCGGTCGACGGGTTTCATGGCCGGCTGCTGTGCAGGGTTTGGGGCACCGGTATGATCATCAGACAAAGACCCCGGCACCTGTCGGGGTTTTTGCTATCTTGGTCCCGGTAACGCTTTCGCATCCGGTGACTGGAACTCTGCCGGACTGATCGGGTCCTTGTAACACCATCCATATCCCTGCGCTGACGCGCCAACACGCATGCAACCGAATCTTTTCCGCTGGTCGTTCCGCTCCCAGTACCTGCTGGGCTTTCTGGTCTGCGTGGCCCTGATCGGTTTCGCGGTCCTGTCGCAGGACTGGTGGGGGCTCAATCCCTGTCCGCTGTGCATCTTCCAACGCATCGCGTTCGCAGGTCTCGGCGTCGTGTTCCTGATTGGTGGTCTGCATGCGCCCAAGGGCGTATGGGGTCGCAGGATCTACGGTCTGCTTGCGCTGATTCCCGCCGGAATTGGCCTCGGTATCGCCGGACGTCATGTCTGGCTGACCACGCTGCCCGAGGATCAGGTGCCGGAGTGTGGCCCGCCGCTGCAGTTCATGATGGAAACCAATCCGCTCACCGACGTGATCAGGAAAGTGCTGACCGGCTCCGGCGAATGCGCCAAGGTCGATTGGGTGTTTCTCGGTTTGTCGATGCCGACATGGAGCCTGTTGTGCTTCGTGGCGCTCACGGTTTGGGCGCTGCTTGCGGCGTTCAGGCGACGGAATGCCCCCGAACCCGGGTAATGAACACCAATGCACGGGCCTGATGTTGCTGGTGCCGTTCATGTTGACGGTGCGGTTCCTCGGCCTCGTCTCGGGCCCGACTCGCCTCGGTGGCGGCGAAAAAGATATTCTGCCGACGAGCCCTTTGCTACTTTGGTCGTTGATCAGTTGCCTGTTTTTTCACGTATTGTCGATACGACGACGTGCGATTGCGGCCGTTGTCCGTGGTTGCGCTCATGTCGAGCTGCGTGAGCGTCGCAGTTTGGGACTGATGCATTCGTCGAACTGAATTCGTAAGGTTGAAGAAAGATGCCCCGTATGCGTTCTGAAACACTCCCATCCGTCGCCCTGCCGCCAGAAGGCTGGACCCCCGCCAGCTGGCGGGAGCGTCAGGCGCTCCAGCAGCCGGCTTACGGCGATGCGCAGCAGCTCGAAGGCGTACTCGACGAACTCCACGCGCTGCCGCCGCTGGTCACTTCGCGCGAGGTGATGAATCTCCGCCAGCAGCTTGCGGAAGCGCAGGAAGGCAAACGCTTCCTGCTGCAGGGTGGCGACTGCGCCGAGATTTTCGAAGACTGCACGCCGGAAGTGATCTCCAACCGCCTCAAGGTGTTGCTGCAGATGAGCCTGGTGCTCGTCCACGGCTTGCGTCTGCCGGTCGTCCGGGTCGGTCGTTTCGCGGGGCAGTACGCCAAGCCGCGCTCGGCCGATATGGAAACCAGGGACGGTGTGACCTTGCCGAGCTATCGCGGCGATATCGTCAACGGGCCCGAATTTGCGGCGGAAGCGCGTGTCGCCGATCCCCGGCGCATGATCAAGGCGCACGCGCGCTCCGCGATGACGATGAACTTCATCCGCGCGCTGATCGACGATGGTTTCGCGGATCTGCATCACCCCGAATACTGGAATCTCGGTTGGGTCGGCCATTCGCCGCTCGCCGACGAATACCAGAAAATGGTTGCCGGCATCGGCGATGCTGTACGTTTCATGGAAACGCTGTCGGGTTCATCGCTCCACAATCTCCGCAGCGTCGAGTTCTACACTTCGCACGAAGCGCTGTTGCTGCCCTACGAACAGGGCGTGACCCGTCAGGTGCCGCGGCAGACGGGCTGGTTCAATCTGGGCACCCATTTTCCGTGGATCGGGATGCGCACCGCAGCGATCGACGGCGCGCACACCGAATACTTCCGTGGCATCCGTAACCCGATCGCGATCAAAATCGGGCCGTCGGTGTCGCCGGACCAGCTGCTGCGGTTGATCGATGTGCTCAACCCCAACGATGAGCCGGGCCGTCTGAGTCTGATCCATCGAATGAGCGCCGGTTCGATCGCCGAGAAGCTGCCGCCGCTGTTGGAGGCGATGAAGCGCGACGGACGCCGCGTGCTGTGGATATGCGACCCGATGCATGGCAACACCGAGTCCACCAGCAACGGTTTCAAGACCCGTCGTTTCGCGAATATCCGCAGCGAACTGGAGCAGGCATTCGAGCTGCATGCGGCGGTCGGCACGCGTCTCGGTGGCGTGCATCTGGAACTGACCGGCGAGGACGTGACCGAATGTACGGGTGGTGCGCGGGACCTCACCGAAATCGATCTCGAACGCGCCTATCGCACCACGGTGGACCCGCGGCTGAACTACGAACAGGCGCTGGAAATCGCGATGCTGATCGTGCGTAAACAGGCGCAGATCAATGCGCCGGCGATGCTCTGAATCGGGTGTCGACGCAGTCGCTCCTGAAGAGAGGCCCGCTTGCGTGGGCCTCTTCGTTTCGTCGGTGCAGGTGGTGATTTGTTTCAGTTCGTCGATTGCGTCGATGCCGGTGGGGTCGATTTCTTGACCAGCGCCTCGATGGCTGTCGGCAGGGCGAATACTTCAGCAGCCGGTACTGCAGGATCGTAGGACTGGACCGTGATGAGCTGGGTCATGCCTGCGGCTTTGCCCTTCATCTTGGTCGGCAGCTTGACCGCGCCGAAGCTTTTGTACTCGGACATATGGATCATCTGTTTCATATCGCCCATCGGCGATGCGATGGACGATTCGGTGGACAACAGCAGACCGTCTTCGGTGCTGTAGCAGTCGGCGGTTTCGCGACCGGCGGTCCATTTGATTTCGACGCGATAGCAGGGGCGGCCTTCGGAATCCGATAGCGCGACCGTGGTGGCTGATGCGATCACGCTCGAATCACGCATGGTGATCTTGGGATCGCCCTGTTCGACGATTTGTTCGCGCTCCCTGCCTTCGAGCAGGCGTGGGCCGTTCATCGGATCCATCGACCAGGCGACACCGCCGCTGTAACCGCTGCGGAAGTCGCCGGCACCGGGAATCGGCATCAACGATGCCCGATCGCTGCCGCGGCCGTACATCGTCATGTCCAGCTTCATGCCGTTCTCGACGATCTCCATCTGTACTTTCGTGGTGCCGTCGCCACTCTTGGCATACGCTTCGGCGCCGCCGGACGCGGCGATATGCGCATCGATCAGTTTGCGCGCTGCCGGCAGTTCGGCAGCCTGCATTTCAGTCGCCTGGGCGAGCGGCGAGAGGACGAGCGCGAGGCCGATGGCGATGGTGGTGCGGTTGAACAGTGTCATGTGCGACTCCGATGTCGTGTCAGTGATGCGGAAAGAATGATGATGCTTGCGGATCATGTCGATAGGGGGCATGCCGATAGGAACCATCTCGATAGAGATCAGGCCGAGTCGCCGATCCAGGCGAGAGCGGCCTCCATTGCGGGGTCGTGGCCGTCCTGAAGTGCGGGGGCGGTCGGTGGACTGGGTGTGTCGGGAATCACGCCGACGCCTTCGATACGGCGCCCGTTGGGATCGACGAAATCGGCGGTCGGATAGAGCAGATGGTCGCCCGAGGGCAGTGGAATACTGGCCGATACAAGCGCCATGCCGGCGCTGGTGTCGCCGAAGATGCGGGCTCGACCGAGCGCCTGCAGACCGCCGGCGAACATGTCAGAGCAACTGGCCGAACCTCGATCGATGAGGATGGCAAGCGGACCGGAGAACCGGCGGATGTCCTTGCCGTCGTTGTCGACCACGCGCGGCAACGCGGTGAGTTTGAGATCGCCGCCGGTGGTGATCATGGTGCCCAGCAGCGCGGGCTTGTCGACGAACAAGCCGCCGATGGCGTTCAGCGATGCGATCAGTCCGCCGCTGTTGCCGCGCAGATCGATGATTACGCCACGGCAGTCGCCATGTTCGCGCAGCGCCTGCATCAAGCGGTCGTAGGCGGGCATTGCCCATTGGCTGTATTCCACCTGCAACACGCAGCCGCCAGCAACCGGCAGCCTGCGCGATTCGAAGCGCAGCGGTAGCGGCGGCAGATTCGGCAGCAGTATGGTTTGCGCGTGCGTGTTCTCGCGAGCGGTGAGGGCAATCGTGTGGAGCTTGTCTTCGTTGTCGCGCAATTGCAGATCGAGCGTGGTGCCCGGCGCGATCGCGTTGAGCATGGCGTTGGCGGTCAGCTGAAGGACCGTCAGACCGCGCGGCTTGAGCCTTTCGCCGGTGTTCTTCGATATGAAGACGCTGCGCAGATCGAAGCCGCCGATCTTCTCTACGCGCCAGCCGGTTCCGATCCCTGCGGATGCGGCCGGATAGCCGGGGACGACGCGCTCGACCATGAGGCTGTTGTCGATGATCGCGAGACGCAGGCCGAGTTCGGCGTTACCCGATTTCGGGGCTTCGCCATCCTTGGGAAACGCGCTGGATGGAATCAATTCGAGGTGGGAGGCTTTCAGCGACTCCAGCAGTTCGGTGATTTCACGGCGCAGGGCATCGATATCCTTCGCGCCTTCGATATCGGTTTGGTGTGCAGCCTTCAGCGCTGGCCAATCCAGATCTTGTTTGCTGTCGAAACCACTGTTCTGCAGGCGTTCCCAGACCATCGCGAAGGTTTCCTTCGCACGCAGTTCGTCGGCGTGCGCGCAGAGTGAGGTGAACGAGAGCGAGACCGCAAGGATCGATCCTGCAACGTGTTTCATGGGCTGGCGGTTCCTGAAAAGAGAAAGGATGTCTGCAATCGGGAGTGCATTTTCCAGATCGCATGCCACCAGGACGGACGCTGCGGAAAAATGTGACCGGGGAACCGCAGCGTTGATGATCGCCGGTCATCGTTCGGGCCTTCCCGCGATCTTGTTGGCGGTTCATGACAGCATGATCCGCTTCGACTGCATGCGATGAGTCGCGGCAATTCAAGGAGATGCGGCATTCAAGGGTTTGAAGGCTGATCCTCCAACGGCACATCGCATGCCGCATGGGCCAGAAGTCCTGTTCGATTGACGATGTGCTGATTCGGCCACAGACTGGGCCATGGCACGAATCGGTGGCGGCGCACTCATGACCGGAGCGGTAGACAAACGCATCATGCGATTATTCGTCCAGCGTCGCGACTCTGCCATCGTGGTCGTTCGTTTCGATCGATGCTGTCATGCAGTGCACAGTCCATGCTGATCCACTGGACATTCGACCCCGTCCTGTTTTCCGTTGGACCATTGATGGTGCGCTGGTATGGCCTGCTGTTCGTCGGTGCATTCCTGGTCGGGCAATGGATGCTGGGCCGCATCTTCGCTGCCGAGGGTGTGCGCCGGGAAAGTTCGGAACGCTTGATGATCCATGCACTGCTGGGCGCCATCATCGGTGCGCGCCTGGTGCATTGTCTGTTTTACGAGCCAGGTTATTACATGTCGCATCCGCTGGCGATCCTGCGTATCTGGGAAGGCGGGCTGGCGAGTCACGGCGGGACGCTCGGCATGCTGCTGGCGCTCTGGTTCTCCGCGCGCACGGCGCGCCCGAAGTTGCCGTTTCTGTGGTTGATCGATCGGGCGTCGTTGCCGGCGGCGCTCGGCGCGGTGTTCGTGCGTACGGCGAATTTCTTCAACTCCGAAATCGTCGGCATTCCCACTTCGGGTCGTTGGGGCGTGGTGTTCGAGTCCGTCGATGCATTGCCGCGACATCCTGTGCAGTTGTACGAGGCCGTCGCCTATGCCTTGATCTTCCTTGTGCTGTTGATCGTGTATCGCCGCACCGGCAAGCGAACCCCGGAAGGTCTGTTGTTCGGCGTGTTGATGGTGCTGGTGTTCGCGGCACGTATTGTCGTCGAGTTCTTCAAGACGCCGCAGGCGGCATACGAAACCGGCCAACTGTTCAGCGTTGGCCAATATCTGAGCCTGCCGTTCGTGGCGCTGGGAGTGGTCATGATCCTGAGAGCGATGCGGCGACACCCGGTTATTTGAACCGGAGGCTTTTCGCGGCCGCAGGATCGGGTTATTTTCCGATCCGGTATTCGATCGCGGAGAACGATGATGGGCGCATGGGGTACGGGTGTTTTCGACAACGATACGGCCTGCGATTGGGCGTATGGGCTGGAAGAACAGAGTGATCTGGCGATGATCGAGCGCACGCTCGATACCGTGCTTGCGGCGGCCGGCGAGTACCTCGATGCTTCGGATGCGGAAGAGGCGCTCGCCGCGATCGAAACCATCGCACGGTTGCAGGGGCATTGGGGCGTGCGCAACAGCTACACCGCGAACGTCGATGCATGGGTCGAGAAGGCCAAGCTGCAGCCGCCGCCGGCGTTGGCGCGGAAGGCGCATGCCGCGATCGATCGCATCCTCGGCGAGGATTCGGAAATTCTCGAACTCTGGGACGATTCCGAACTGCTGGACGAGTGGAAGCAGGAAGTCGACGCTCTGCGGTTGCGGGTCCATCTGACCTAGATCCGGGCCGTTTGCCGTTGGTGTCTGCGAAGACCGCACGCTTCGGCTTGGACCCGTGCGTGTTCTTCGGCTGATACCGGGCGAGGTGCGCGATGGTCGATACATTCGAGTGGGTCAAACTCTCCGCGAGCCTGCTGACACCGCTTGCAGTCCTGGTGCTGGGTCTGGTGATCAATCGCAAGCTGGAATATTCAAAAGCACGGATGTCGAAGGAAAGAGAGTGGGAGTCGTACTGGGCGAGCGCTTTCCTGCGCGTCGCGAACGATTTCAACGGCTGTGCGACCAGAATCGTCACATCGATGGCGCTGCTCGCCCGATGCGTCAACGAAGACGATGATATCGATGGCGCCAACAGGATCATTTCAGGAGTGAACGAGGTCACGTCGATGCTTTCGGCCCTCGAATGGGAGCTACAGCAGTATTCCGATTTCGCCCTGGTCAACGGCCCCGTCGTGAGAGCCAGGGGCAGTCGGTTGTTTCATGCGGTGCAGGCGTTGATCCAGCATAAAAGCGGCGATCTCGAAGAGATCAGGCGCATGCAGTTCGAATTCACCGATGCGGTGCGGTTGGCGCATTCCGAAATCCTGTCGATCGTTCCGGATCGCTCGCTGCGAAGCTTCGATCCGATCCCGTCTGACGGGCGCAGGCAAACCGGCGCCCGCGCGGAGTGAAGTGACGATATCGAGATTGTCGGCCGGAAGGGCTATTCCAATTCGCGATGAAACGTCGCCACGTCGCGCCAGCCGTGCCTGCGGGCATGCGCGGCGAGGGTTTCGGCAAGATAGACCGAGCGGTGCTTGCCGCCAGTGCAGCCGAAGGCGACGGTGATGTAGCTGCGCGTATCCGCCTGGATGCGCGGCATCCAGGTGTCGAGGAATGCGGTGATCTGCGCGACGTATTCGTTCACTTCGCTTTGGGCGTCGAGATATTCGCGCACTTCGCGGTCGCGTCCGGACAGGGGGCGCAGGCTCGGATCCCAGTGCGGGTTGGGCAGGCAGCGCGCGTCGAACACGAAGTCGGCGTCGGCGGGAACGCCGCGACGATAGGCGAAGGATTCGAACAACAGCGACACCGGTCGATCGGCGTTGAGGTTCAGCTCGGCGATCACCCTGCGCCGCATCTGGTGCACGTTGAGCGTGCTGGTATCGATGATGACATCGGCCTGTGCGCGCAGCGGCTTCAGGATGCGGCGCTCAAGCGCGATCGCGTCCGCGAGCGCGAGGCCGAGATGGCTCAGCGGATGGCGCCGTCGCGTTTCCGCATAGCGCTTGAGCAGGACTTCGTCGCTGGCGTCGAAGAACACCAGCTTCGGGTCGAGCCCGATCGCGCCGGCCTGCGACAGCCAGGACGGCAGTTTCGACAGATCGGTGTTGCGGTTGCGCACGTCGATGCCCACCGCGAGTTTCGGCGGCATGTCCGCGCCGGAGCCGCTGCCTTTGCCGGTGGCGCCGCGCACGAATTCCAGCAGCAGTTCGGCAGGAAGATTGTCGACGCAGTAGTAGTCGAGATCCTCGAACGTATGCAGGGCGATGGATTTGCCGCTGCCGGACATGCCGCTGACGATGATCAGACTGGAGTCCTGCGACTTCGCAGGAGCGGTCGGCGTGTTCATGACTCGGCGCGTTCCAGGAAATGTGAATGCCGGGCCATGAATGCCGCTGCCGGATCGACGCCCTTGATCCGAAGGATATGCGCGCGTGCGGCTGCCTCCGTGAGCACCGCGAGGTTGCGGCCGGCCATCACCGGCAGGGTGATCATCGGCACATCGAGGTCGAGCAGGCGCCGCGCGCCGAGATCGCCGACCAGGCGTTCGTAGCCGTCGGTCTGCGGCGCCTGCTGCGGCTGCGGGCGCGCGAGGTGCACGATCAGGCGCAGATACTTGTTCCGCTTGACCGCTGTGTCGCCGAACATGCTGCGCACGTTGAGAATGCCGAGGCCGCGGACTTCCAATAGATCCTGCAACAGATCGGGGCAGGCGCCGTCCAGCACATCGGGCGCGATCTGGGTGAATTCCGGCGCATCGTCGGCGACCAGGCGATGGCCGCGGGTGACGAGCTCCAGCGCGAGTTCGCTTTTGCCGGCGCCGGAGTCGCCGGTGATCAGCACGCCGATGGAGTAGATCTCCATGAACACGCCGTGCACCGTGAGCCGGGGCGCGAGTTTGCGCGCGAGATGGTATTGCAGATGGTTGAACAGCTCGTGTCCGCGGCGTGGTGAACCCCACAGCGGCGTGTCTGAGGCTTCAGCGGCGGCGCGCAGGTCATCCGGGCATGGCTGGCCTTTGCTGATCACCATCGCCAGCGGACGGAACTGGATGATCTTCTCGATGGTCTCCGCGCGTTGGCGCGCATCGAGTGCGTCGAGCCACGCCAGTTCCTCGGTGCCGAGGATCTGCACCTTGTTCGGATAGATGATGTTGAGATAACCGGCGAGCGATGGCCGGCGGGCGACGGTGTCCACCGCTTCGAGCATGCGGTGTTCGCCGCGGACGCCGGCGATCCAGCACAGACCGAGGCGTTCTTGTTGCTGATCGAACAGGTCGCGTGCGTGGATGCTGGCGTTCATGGCTACGAAGCGGAAGAGGGAAGGGTTGCGCCGACGCGCGGCGTGGCCGCGTCGTCGGTCGCGAGATCGAAGCGGGTCAGCCCAGATCGACGCTGTGGGCGAGACCTTCGCCGCGATGATGATCGACCATCTTTTCCTTGTGCTTGATCAGCAGCCGGTCGAGTTTGTCGGTCAGCAGATCGATGGCGGCGTACATGTCCTGGCCGTTGGCGTCGGCGTGCAGCGTGCGGCCGGAGATGTGGACGGTGGCCTCGGCGCGGTGATCGGGTCTGTCGATGCTGAGCTGGGTGCGGACGACATCCATCGGATGCTCGAAATGCCGACCGAGGCGCGAGAGTTTGGTTTCGACGTAGTCGCGCAGGGCGGGGGTGACTTCGATCTGGTGGCCGTGGGTTTCGATACGCATCGACGGTGTCCTCTGGTTGCCGGGCCCGGTGACACACCACGACATCGGGCCCAGCCGGTCGATGCCGCGATGCCGGTTCCTCCACACGTATCGGAGGTCCCGTACACAAGGGATGTTGGGTCCTCGTTTCCTTCATGCAAGGTCGGGATCACATGGACCACCCCTCATCGACAGGGTACCCCAGCCCGGCACGGACGCAAGTGCGAACGTCGACAGTTTCGACAAGGCGCGCCGCATCGCGATTCAGCCGCGTGAATCGCGCTTGTACACCGTGCGCAATCCACGATCCGCCAGCTGTTCAGGCCATCCGCACGCGTTCGTGCGATGCCGGAATGTTCATCGCTTCGCGATATTTCGCCACGGTGCGGCGCGCCACTGGAACGCCCGAGGCTTTCAGCGTGTCGGCCAGTTTCGCGTCGGACAGCGGTTTGCGCGGGTTCTCGGCTTCGATCAGTCGTTTGATCATCGACTGGATCGCGGTGCTGGAGGCTTCGCCGCCGCCTTCGGTGCCGATGCCCGAGGCGAAGAAGCTGCGCAGCGGCAAGGTGCCGCGCGGCGTGACCGCGTATTTGCGTGCGATCGCGCGCGACACCGTGGACTCATGCAGGCCCACTTCCGCCGCCACCTCGCGCAGCGTGAGCGGGCGCAGCGCCTGTTCGCCGAATTCGAGAAAACCCGACTGCTGGCGGATCAGGCAGCGCACCACTTTCAGCAGCGTATCGCCGCGCGCTTCGAGATGTTTGAGCAACCAGCGCGCTTCCTGCAGCCGCCCGCGCAGGTAGCTGGCGTCGCTGCTGCTGGCGTGCTGGATCATGCCCTCGTAACCACGATGGATGGTCAATCGGGTATGGCTGCCGGCGAGCGCCACCCGCCAAAGCCCCTGATGCCGCCAGATCACGCAATCCGGCGTGATGTAGGTGTCCGCCCCCATCCCGCCGTGCTGCGCGCCGGGCCGGGGGTCCAGCGAACGGACCAGGTGCAGGCCGGTCGCGACCTCGTCCGCTGGCGCATCCATTTCGGCGGCCAGGCCATCCGCGCCGATCTTCGGCAGACGCTCCAGCGGCCCGGCAACGATCCGCAGCGCCATGGCCTTGCCCGGGGTGTCGTCGGAGAGCGCTTCGAGCTGAAGCGTGAGGCACTCGCGCAGGTCGCGGGCGCCGATGCCCAGCGGATCGAACCGTTGGACCTGGCACAGGACCGCCGCCACTTCGGCTGCACCGACGATGAGTTCCGGCCGCAGCATTTCGGCGATGGCTTCGAGCGGCTCGCGCAGATAGCCGTCGTCGTCGATGGCGTCGATCAGCGCGGCGCCGATGCGCTGGTCCTGCGGAGAGAGTCGGGTCAGGTGCAACTGCCAGGACAGATGATCGTGCAGCGATTCGGTGCGGACTAGGCGGTCCATCGGGTCCGCGCCGTCTTCGTCGCTGCCGCCGCTTCCGCTGCCGGAGCTGCTGGTGTTCCAGCTGTCCGGAGGCTCCCAACTGTCTTCGTCGTTGCCATGTTCGCGATCCGCCGATTCGTCCGCGCTGGTGGCGTCGGGCGCGGGGGCTTGTTCAGGCATGCCCTCGGGGGTGCTTTCGGTCGGGTCGCTGTCGGTCTCGGCCCAGTCCAGCAGCGGATTGCTTTCGACCGCGAGCGTGATCTCGCTTTCGAGTTCAAGCGAAGACAACTGCAGCAGGTGCAGCGCCTGACGCAACTGTGGTGTCAGAACGAGCTGTTGACCCAGCGATGTCTGCAGGCGTGGCTTCATGTCCCTATGGTAGATCGTGGCGTCTTGCCGGGGCTACAGCGGAATGATCGGCCCGACCCGTGCGTCCCGGGGTCGGAAAATGCGGGTTGGATCCTATAGACGGAACGACTCGCCGAGATAGACGCGGCGGACATCCTGGTTCGCCAGCAGTGCATCCGGCGCGCCCTGCGCCAGAACCTTGCCTTCGTTCAGGATGTAGGCGCGGTCGCAGATGCCGAGCGTCTCGCGGACGTTGTGATCGGTGATCAGCACGCCGATGCCGCGGTTCTTCAAGTGCCGGACGATCCGCTGGATCTCGCCGACAGAAATCGGATCGACGCCGGCGAAGGGTTCGTCCAGCAGGATCAGCCGCGGCTTTGCGGCCAGGGCGCGGGCGATCTCGACGCGCCTGCGTTCGCCGCCGGACAGGCTGGCGCCGCTCTGCTCGGAGACGTGGGCAATCTGCAATTCGTCCATCAGCGAAGCGAGTTCGCGTTCGCGCCCGTTGCGGTCCAGGTCGGGGCGCAGCTCCAGCACCAGGCGCAGGTTGTCGGCCACGCTGAGCTTGCGGAACACCGAGGGCTCCTGCGGCAGATAGCCGACGCCGCGCTTGGCGCGGGCATACATCGGCTCGCCGGTGATGTCCTTGCCGTCCAGCGTGATGCGGCCGGCATCGGCGGGTACCAAGCCGACGATCATGTAGAAGCAGGTGGTCTTGCCGGCGCCGTTGGGCCCGAGCAGG
>CAZGBA010000099.1:0-14201 GCA_964523435.1 uncultured Xanthomonas sp. | reverse complement strand
AGCTGGTCACCGTGCAGCCGGCGATCAGCAGCTCCAGCGCCATCGGCCGGCCGACATGGTTGCTCACACCGACGATGGTGGCGCTCTGCCCGCGCACCGCGCGGTCGGTGTAGGCCAGCAGCGTGGTGATGCCGCGCGGGGTGCAGGGCCGCAGGCCGAACTGGCGCAGGGCGAGATGGCCGACGTTTTCGGGATGGAAGCCGTCAACGTCCTTGCGCGGGTCGATCCGGTGGATCAGCCGGGTCGCATCGGGAATGCCCGGCAGCGGCAGTTGCACCAGGATGCCGTGCACCGCCGGGTCGGCGTTGAGCCGGTCGATCAGCGCCAGCAGCTCGGCCTCGGACGTCCCGGCCGGGAGGTCGTAATCGAAGGCCTGGATGCCGACCTTCTGCGCCGCGCGTCGTTTGTTGCGCACATAGGACTGCGACGCCGGGTCGCCGCCGACCAGCACCACTGCCAGCCCGGGGCGTCGCTTCCCGGCCGCCACCCGCACATCGACCAGCGCCTTGAGGTCGTCGAGCAGCAGATCGGCGATACGTTTGCCGTCGAGGATCTTTGCAGTCATCTGTTCACGCCGAGGTACGTTGGGGGCATAGGGTGCGCCCCCGGCTTTTGCCGGGACAGGCTTTGCGCACCGGCTATTATCCCCGATGTCCCCACCGATAAGCCCGCCATGGACCCGCAGACCGTCACCGAACTCGAAGCCGCCGCCTTCCGGCGTCTGCGCGACCATCTGATGCGCGAACGCAGCGATGTGCAGAACATCGACCTGATGATTCTCGCCGGCTTCTGTCGCAACTGTCTCGCGGACTGGTATCGCGACGCCGCCACCGAGCGCGGCATCGCGCTGGGCAAGGACGATGCGCGAGAGGCGGTATACGGCATGCCGTTCGGCGAGTGGAAGGGGAAATACCAGAAGGACGCGACGCCGGAGCAACTGGCCGCATTCGAGGCTGCGAGGAACACGCATGCGTAGTGTGTTCGTGATCGGCACGCTGCTCGTGATGCTGGTCTATGCCGGCGCATGCTGGTTCCTGCATGCGAAGCAGCGGCAGATGATCTACTACGGTTGGACCACGACCGTCGATGCAGCCACCACCGATTTCAAACTCGAACGTCCCGACGCAACGCTGCGGGGCTGGGTGGTGAACCACGGCCAGCCCGATCCGATTCTCTATTTCGGCGGTAATGCCGAGCGCATCGAAGCCAATCGCGAAGACTTCGCGCGGATGTTCCCCGGCCGCAGCGTGTATCTGGTGGCGTATCGCGGCTACGGCGCCAGCACCGGTGAGCCCGGCGAAGCCGCACTGGTGCCCGATGCCCTCGCCGTCTTCGATGAAGTGCAGCGACGGCATCCCGGCCAGCGCATCGCGGTGATCGGCCGCAGCCTCGGCAGCGGCATCGCCAGTCAGGTCGCGGCACAGCGGCCTGTGGCACGACTGGCGCTGATCACGCCCTTCGACAGCATGATCGGCGCTGCGGAAGCGCACTATCCGATCTTTCCGGTGAACTGGCTGCTCGACGAACGCTACGAATCAGCGAAAGCACTGCGCGCATTCGACAACCCGGTACTGATCGTGCACGGCGGTCGCGACGATGTCGTGCCGGAAATCTGCACGAAACGTCTGATCGCTGCATTGCGGATACCGCCGAACGTCGTGCGCATCGACGAAGCCGACCACAACGACATTTCCCTTCACCCGGCATTCGGCGAAGCGCTGTCTGGATTCATATCCCGATAAGTGTATGGAAAACGGGCCGCCGCTCCTTATCGATTCAACTTCAGCAGCGCCGCCCAATCCTGACGATTGAAGTTGTAGTCCCTTTCGTCGCCGATCTCGAACACCTTCGCATCGTCGCCGTCTTTTTCCATCGGCAGCGACAGTCGTCCGCGCGCGTTGAGATTCAGTTTCCGCATCGTCACGCCATGAATGACATTGCCGCCGATCGCATAGAGCTTGCTGTCGCCATCGATATCCACGCCGACCACGATGTCGCAATGCGAATCGAGCGGTTTGGCCGAGCCATCGAGATATGCGAGCAATCCCCGGTAGCCGTACACCCGCTGCTTCTCGCGCAGGTAACAGACCAGATCGCCCACCGCAGGTTTTTCAGCGGCAGGATCGACCAGCCGATACGGCCCTTCGACCGGGCGCCGCGCGGCATCACGGATGTAATAGAAATGCGACGACGAAACGAGAAAGTCGGAGATCTCCGCGGTTTTCATCACATGCGAGACGAACACTGCCGACCACGGCACATCGATCAGGAAAGCGCGGCAGGCGGCTTTCGCGGCCCAGTCCTGCGCATCGCCGGCGCAATCTGAAGCGCCGTTTCTTCTCGCTTGCCCGCCCTGTTCGATCTGGGTCTTTTCCCAGCGGACATTGTTGTCGAGCAGACCCGACGCCTTCCAATAGTGCGCGACCCGACGCCAGGCCGGCGTCTGCCCGTCGCCGAGCGCTTCCTTTTCGCCCTCCATGGCCGCGAGCCTGACGATGCGTCCCTGAGCATTGATGTACGGCTTGCGCCAGAGCGCGTGTTCATCGCAGGCGATCTGGGCGATACGCAAGGCAGCAGGCGATGCCTTCTCCTGCTGTGCGGAGAATTCGCAGACTTTCGCCGCTTCGACGCGGAAGCACGCCAGCGCCGACGCCGCCAGCACTACGGCCTGGAACATCGCAAGTCGATTCATCGTTCGCTCCGATCTTTTTTTCTGCTGCGCATATCGGCTGCTGCACGCTGCGACACGGCTAGTCGCCGGCACAGAAAGCAGCGTAATCGACGTAACCCGGGAACGGCTTGCCGGGTGCGCAGATCGCACAGTCCGGATCGGGTTGCAGGCGCGTTTCGCGGAAGCGCATCGACAGGGCATCGAAATGCAGCAGACGGCCGCTCAGCGGCACACCGATGTCCAGGATCAGCTTGATCGCCTCCGTCGCCTGAATCAGCCCGATCACGCCCGGCAGCACGCCGAGCACGCCGGCTTCGGCGCAGTTCGGCGCGGCCTCGGGCGGTGGCGGCTCGGGAAACAGACAGCGGTAGCACGGCGCCTCGCCGCGATGGCGACCGGCATCGAACACGCTGGTCTGGCCTTCGAAACGATGCACCGCGCCGTAGACCAGCGGCTTGCCGAGTTTCACGCAGGCATCGTTGAGCAGATAGCGCGCCGGAAAATTGTCGGCGCCGTCGATCACGATATCGACGCCATCGAGCAGGCGTTCGACGTTCGCGCTGCTCACGCGCTCGGCGATCGTCTCGATGCGCGTGCGCGGGTTCAGCGCAGACAGCGCGATCGCTGCGGAGTCGACTTTCGCGATACCGATGCGCGCGTCGGTATGCAGGATCTGTCGCTGCAGATTGCTGCGATCCACGACATCGTCGTCGGCGATGCGCAGCGTGCCGACACCCGCGGCGCAGAGGTAATACGCCGCTGGCGAACCGAGCCCGCCGACACCGACCAGCAGCACGCGCGCCGATTCGAGTTTGCGCTGACCTTCGAGCCCGACCTGCGGCAGGCGCAGGTGGCGCGAATAGCGCTCCGCGAAATCCGCATCGATGTCGCCGACAGGTTTCACCATCGGCAGCGATTCCGCAGCCCAGCGCGCAGTACCGCCAGCGACCGACGCGACGTTGGCATAGCCTTGTTCCATCAACGTTTCGGCGGTGCGCAGCGAGCGCATCCCGCTCTGGCAGATCAGCAGCACTTCGACGGCAGTATCCGGCAGATGTTCCGCTGCGGCGGCGATCAGTTCGCCCATCGCGATGCCCAGCGCGCCTTCGGCCATGCCCAGCGCACGTTCGTGCGCTTCGCGCACATCGATCAGCACTGCGCTGCGGCGTTGGCGGTCGAGCGCTTCGGAGGGGCTGATTTCCGGGATCATCATGGGTTTGTGAAGTGTAATGCTGTCATCCCGAGCGCAGCGAGGGACCTGCTTCTCTTCGCTGCCAGCGGCAATAAAGCAGGTCCCTCGCTGCGCTCGGGATGGCAACAATCCAGGTAACAACAACGGCTTTCAATACTGCAGCACATCAACCGCACTCCCCGCCTCCAGCCTCTGCTCGCCTTCGCCCAGCACGATCAACGCGTCGCTGTCGGCGGCGGCACGCATGCGATGCGAGCCGTCGGCGGGATTGGGCTGGACGTGCAGTCGGCCTTCATCGTCGTACGACAGACGGCCACGGAGGAATTCGAGCCGGTCGTGGGTCTTGTGCCATGCGGTGTCGAGCCATGCGCGCAGGCGCGGTCGTGGTTCGGCACGCCCCTGCAGGCCATCGAGCAGCGCACGACCGAGGGTGAGATACGTCGCCAGCACCGACACCGGATTGCCCGGCAGACACAGGAACAGGGCATCGCCGAGACGGCCGCCATCGGCGAAAAGCACCGGCATGCCGGGTTTCATCCGCACCTTCCAGAAATGCACGCGGCCCTCAGCCTGCAGCAACTCCGGGAGGTGATCCTTCTCGCCTGCGGACACGCCGCCGCAGGTGATCACCACATCGAAGGCATGCCCCGCATGGCGCAGACCCGCATCGATCGCGGCGGGATCGTCGATCAGATTCGGCCACGCGACAGGCTCGTAGCCGTCGGCGCGCAACAGGCCCATCAGCAGTTCGCGATTGCTGTTGTACAGCTCGCCGGACCGCAGCGGCAACCCTGGTTCGACCAGTTCATCGCCGGTGGTGAACACAGCGATCGTCGGCCGGCGGGCGACTTCGAGGCGATCCATGCCCTGCCCCGCAGCCAACGCGATCCGACTCGGCGTGAGCATCTGTCCCGCTGCAAGCAAAGCGTCGCCGATCTGCACATCCTCGCCGACGTGGCGGACATGCTGGCCCGGTCGCGGATTCTGCAGCACGCACACGCTGCCGCCATCGAGCTGGGTGTTCTCTTTCATGACGACGGTGTCGGCACCTGCGGGCAACGGCGCGCCGGTCGTGATGCGCAGGCATTCGCCGGGGCCGATCATCCGATCCTGCGACCGGCCCGCGAACTGCTCGCCGACCAACGTCAGCGCCGTCTCGCCTCCTGCAGCCAGATCGACATGACGCAGCGCGAAACCATCCATCGCCGAATTGTCGAAACCCGGTTGCGGCAGCACCGCCGCCAGCGATTGCGAGAGCGCGCGCCCGTGCGCTTTCGCGAGCGGGACGCGCTCCGACGGCAGAAGGCTTCGCGCAGCGACTTCGCCGATGATGCGGCGCGCTTCGTCGAAACCGATGCGGGTGGGGAAGCTCATGTCGATGGCGTATCCATGGCAATGCCGGCGTTGTGAAGGTCGTCCGGGGTATTGAGATTACCGAAACGGAAACCGGAGAAAACCACTCGGCGCATCCGCAGGCGCGATTGCAGCGACTGGACGCCATGTTCGCCGGTCGTGAGCACCGCTGCACAGCCGGCGCGCAGCGCATCGCGGCGCCACAGCGCGACCAGTGGCTGCGTGCCGTCGTCGTCGACGGCGAATGCGCCGTCTTCGTCGCGAAGATTCGCCAGCGTGCGCAGCAGACAATCATTGGTACCGACCAGATCCACCGGCAACGTGAACAGCCATGGCGTCATGCAGACCGCGGCGAGCGCATCAAGCCCGCCGAGCGGGCCGGTATCGGGTTGACGGTCGGGGATGGTGATCAGATCGTGGGCAGCGTAGCGATCGAGGTCACGATTGGCGGATACGAGCGTGGCGCGGACTTCATGTGAAAACCGTCGCTGCCAGCGCAACACCTGCGGCACCCCACTGCGTTCGAGCCATGCCTTGTCGATACCACCGAGACGCGAGGCCTTGCCGCCTGCGATCAGGCCGAGCGTGATGGCGCTGGAGGAGATGGGAGCCTTCACTTTCGCGCAGCGGGCTCAAGACCGCCCTATTTGTTCTTCTTCACATGTCGCATCATGCGACGGCGTTTGGCTTGCTGGCCTTCGGTCAGGACGTTCTTTTTGTCCTTGTACGGATTCTCACCTTCCTTGAAGATGAATCGCACCGGTGTGCCAACCAGTTTGAAGCGCTTGCGGAAGAAGTTTTCAAGATAGCGCCGGTAGCTTTCCGGCAGGCTGCGCAGGCGCGAGCCGTGAACGACGAAGGTCGGCGGCATGTCGCCGCCCGGATGCGCGAAACGCATTTTCGACACGTGGCCGCGAACCGTCGGAGGCGGATTGGTTTCGTAGGCGACTTCCATCGCCATCGTGACTTCCGAGGTGCTGAACTGGCGCGTGGCCGAATGATGCGCGCGATGGATCGCCGCGAACAATTCGCGCAGTCCGGAGCCATGCTTGGCGCTGATGTGCACCGCCTCGGCCCAGTTGACGAACGAGAGCTTGCGCGACAGCAGGCCTTCGGTCTGTTCGCGCTGGTAGGTGCTCAGGCCATCCCACTTGTTGACCGCGACGACCAGCGCGCGACCGGCATCGAGCACCGCGCCGAGCACGCTGGCGTCCTGATCGGTCACGCCCTCGGTGGCGTCGAGCATGATCACCGCGACCTGGCAGTGTTCGATGGCCTGCAGGGTTTTGACGATCGAGAATTTCTCGACCGCTTCCTCCACCCTCGCCTTGCGCCGGATCCCGGCGGTATCGATCAACCGGTATTTGCGTCCGTCGCGCTCCAGATCCACAGCGATGGAGTCGCGGGTGGTGCCCGGCACTTCGGACGCGATCATCCGCTCTTCGCCGAGCATGCGATTCACCAGCGTTGACTTGCCGACATTGGGGCGACCGACGAAGGCGATCCGCACGCGCTCGGGATCGTTGTCCAGGACCGCCGAGTCGCCCTCGGCCGGCAGACGCGCCATCACATCGTCGAGCAGATGATCGATGCCGTGGCGATGCGCGGACGAGATCGCAAGCACATCGGCAATGCCGTAGCGCGCGAATTCGGCGAGCGCAGCGCGGGCGTCGATACCGTCGGTTTTGTTGACCACCAACACCACCGGACGCGCGGCCTTGCGCAGCCAGCGCAGGATTTCGTCGTCCAGCGAAGACGGACCTTCGCGGCCATCGACGATGAACAGCACCAGATCCGCTTCTTCCGCCGCCGCGCGCGACTGCCGCGCGGTCGCGCCGGCTAGACCACCGTTCTCCAGATGCACGCTTTCGCCGGCGATGCCGCCAGTGTCGACGATCGCGAACGGGCGCCCCTCGACGAGACGGCAGACGCCGTAATTGCGGTCACGGGTCACGCCCGGCTCGTCGTGGACGAGCGCGTCGCGGGTGCGGGTCAACGCATTGAAGAGCGTCGATTTACCGACATTGGGACGGCCTACGAGGGCAACCAGCGGCAGCATGGGATCGGATCGAAGTCGAGGAGGTTTGAACAGGGAAGCGTGAAACAGGCGGCCCCGGGCAGCGAGACTACCCGGGGCCGCTGGAGAATGTCATCCGGGCCGGTTACGGCAACCGATAGGCACCGAGATCGCCGCCTGCGGTCTGTACGACAAGGATGCCGTCGATCACCACCGGAGCGGCGCGCACGGGATCGCGACCGACACGGATGCGCGCACCGAGGTCGCCGTTGTCCAGCCGCAGCCAGTGCAGATAGCCTTCGTAATCACCGACGACCGCGAAATCGCCCTGCACCGCAGCGCCGGACAGCATGCGGCGGACAAGACCGGCCTGTTGCCACATCGCCGAGCCGCCGTTCTTATCGAGCGCCCAGACCACGCCGGCCGGATCGGCAACGATCACGCGGTCGCTGGCGACGCCGACGCGTCCCGCGCCACCGTGATCCTGCGACCAGAGCGGACGGCCGCTGGGCGCATCGATCGCGAGCGTCTGCTTCTTGTAGCTGCTGGCAAAGAGCGTGGCGCTATCGAGCGCTGGCGAGCCGTCGACGTCGGCCATACGGTCGAGCTCGGTACGGCCATCGGGCAGACCGATCGCCTGATCCCACAGCGGGCGGCCATCGACGATCGACAGTGCAGTCAACGTGCCGTCGTCGTTGCCGACGAACACGAAGCCCGGACCGAGGACGGGCGCATCGTTGCCGCGCACGGTGAGCGAGGGAAGATCGTGGTTCCAGAACCAGCGGCGCTGGCCATTGGCGGCGTCGAACGCGGTGATGCGCCCATCGTTCGAGCGCACCAGCACCGTGTTCTGACCGATCGTCGGTGCGGCGATGATTTCGCTGTTGACCTTCGCGGTCCATTTCTCGGTGCCGGTCGTGGCATCCAGCGCGATCACATCGCCATCGAGCGTACCGACAACGACCAGACCCTCACCTGCTCCGGGGCCACCGGAAACCGGCAATTTGCTTTTGAAGTGCCACACGCTGGCGCCGGTCTGCAGGTCGAAGGCGCGAACGCCGCCTTCGATGGCCGCCGCGTAGACACGTCCATCGGCGACGGTCGGCGCCTGGATGACGCCCATGCGCGGCTCGCCTTTGCCTGCCTTCGCTGTCCACATCCGCGAGACGGTGGTGGATGGCGTGAATTCGGTCAATTCGGCGGGTTTGCTGGCGGCTTTCTTGGATTTGTCGCCGATTTCAAACCAGCCCTTGACCGTGCTGCAACCGGACAACGCGACCACGGCGGCCAGAAAAGCGACGCGAAGGAAGATACGTCCGCGCGGAATCGAATGGGGGTTCATCGTGTTCGGCTTGCTCAATGTGACGTGCTCAGGAGGCGGATTCGGGTTTGGGCGGCGTACCGCCGGCCTGCGTCAGTTTCAATTCGACGAGCCGGCGCTGCGGCGCCGCGACATCTAGCAAGGTCAATGCCTTGCTGTAGGCATCCCGTGCCTGGTCCTTGCGGCCGAGCGCGAACAGCGCATCCCCGCGGACTTCCTGGGCGACGGCATTGTCCAGACCGGTCAACAGTTTCAGGGCTTCTTCATTCTTGCCTGCATCCATCAACAGCCGGGCAAGTCGCTGCGAAACCACCGGTGCGATCACTGTGTCGTCGGTCTTGATCGAGCGCAACGTCGCGATAGCGGCATCGCGCTGACCGCCATCGACCTGGGCCTTGGCCAGATCGAGCGCCGCAAGCGCGACAAACGGGGTTTCCTTGAGGGCGCCGGTCTTGGCCTGGGCTTCTTTTAGATTGCCGGCCTTGATCTGTTCGAGCACGACCTGATAGTCGTCGCTCGCCTTGGTGCGTTTGGCAGTGTTCTGGTCCTGCCACCAGAACCAGCCGTAGATCGCGGCCAGTCCAAGGGCGACACCACCGATGAGGCCGGAGGCATTCTGGCGCAGCCAGGTGCGTACGCGTTCGCTTTGTTCGTGTTCGTCGAGGAGATCGTCGATCGCCATGGGTCGGTATCGTGTCGGTTGAGTGCGGCGGTGTCGGTGGAGGGTTTGGCGGAAACGCATCGCGCCGCGCTATCGCCGCGACGTTGTAGCAAGCGGCGCCTGAATCCCGACCGTCGGAACCGGCCATCATCGAACAGACTGTCCTCAGTACCTGATGACGCATCGGCACTGCGGCGGGATTGGTGGGCGTGATGCGAATCCGGATCGCTCCGGCACGGATGTCCCGGTGCGGAAACCCGGTCTGCGCCGGGCTCCTCAGCGATCGACCGGCTGGAGTGAGCCGTCAGAGGATACCGTAAAGCGCACGACATTCGCGCGGATATAGGGCGTCAGATCCAGGGTTTGGCCGCGATACTGCATGGAGACAGCCTGGGCATTGCCGAGAACCGCCTTGCCGATCTGGCCCGGCTTGAACACGCGCTGCTGCCCGGACGGCACCAGCGCCTGCTCGATCACGGTGCCATCCGGCGCGCTCACGCGCACCCAGCTTTCGCCGCTGAAAATCACCGAGAGATCCGCATTCGACGCGGCGCGTTGCGGCATCGGCGGCGTGATCGATGCGACCAGAGGCGCCGCCTGAGCAGCAGTTGCGGTACCGGTATCCGGCGTCACAGGAGTCGAGGACATCCCCTGCTGCGGCAGAGCAATCGGCGCTTCGGTATCGAGGGAGACGGTGTCGACAACGCCATCGAGATGCGAACGGGTCGCCAGCCACACCGGTACCGCAATCGCCGCAGTCAGCACCACGTACACAAGGCGCATCTTGGTCTGCTCGGCGACCAGTTGCATCCTGGGCGTAAAGGTCTGCGGCACCAGCTCGACGGGAGCGGCTGCCGGCATCGACAGGCTTTCGACAATGGCGTCCGCCGGAAGACCCAGCAGGCGCGCATAACTGCGCAACTGGCCGCGGATGAAGACGGGCGCGCCGATTCGGGCCCAGTCCTCGCGTTCGAGCGCTTCGATGGCGTAGGTCGGCATCTTCAACTGCGACCCGACCTCGGATGGCGTCAGACCCGTGCGGATGCGTGCCTGACGCAGGCGTTCACCGATGCCGCGAGCGCTCTCGGGCATGCCGGTCTCGGAGGATGTCATTGCGTATTGCTCCCCAAAGCAAAGCGTCCTGCTGATGCGAAGACGACGCCCGCCGAGGCGTCGGATCTGTGGATGAGGGACTGACCGTCACGCCGCAGCATGTATCGTCCCCGGTTCGTCGCCGCCCACACCGCGCCCCCCGCGCGATTCGAGCGTCTTGTTGAAATCGGCCTGGCGCCGGGTGCGATCGGCAACCTGCCCTTTCAGCTGGCCACACGCCGCGTCGATGTCGTCGCCGCGGGTACGGCGGACCGGCGCGATCATGCCGGCGTCGTTGAGCTGTTTCTGGAAGGCGCGGATCGCAGCCTCGTCCGGGCGCTCGAAACGCGTGCCGGGAAACGGATTGAACGGGATCAGATTGACCTTCGCCGCGTCCTTCATCTGCACCGCATTGTCGAACGCGCGCAGCAGCCGCACCAGTTCGCGCGCCTGCTGCGGCTGATCGTTCACGCCTTTCATCAGCGTGTATTCGAACGTGATCGAAGTGCCTTTCTTGCGCAACGCATACCGTACGCAGGCGTCCATCAGCGCTTCGATCGGATATTTCCTGTTGAGCGGCACCAGTTGGCTGCGCAACTCGTCATTCGGCGCATGCAGCGACACCGCGAGCGACACGTCGCTTTCCACTGCAAGGCGATCGATCATCGGCACCACGCCTGCGGTCGACAAGGTCACGCGCTTGTTGGCTAGGCCATAGCCCAGATCGTCGCGCATCACGCTCATGGCGCGGACGACATTGTCGAAATTGAGCATCGGCTCGCCCATGCCCATCATCACGACATTGGTGAGCTTGCGCTGCTTGTGCGGAACGTTACCCAGATGGCGCGCGGCCACCCAGACCTGACCGATGATTTCGGCGGTCGAAAGATTACGGTTGAATCCCTGCGTCGCGGTGGAACAGAACTGGCAGTTCAGGCCGCAACCGACCTGCGAGGACACGCACAGCGTGCCGCGGCCTTTATCGGGAATATAGACGGTTTCGATCGCATTCCTGCCATCCATGCCAAGCAACCACTTGTGGGTGCCGTCTTCGGAAGGCTTGTCGAGCTGTACCTGCGGAACCCGCACTTCGGCGTGCTCTTCGAGCTTGGCGCGGAGCGCCTTGCCCAGATCGGTCATCTCGACGAAATCGGTGACATGCCGGTGATGGATCCACTTCATCACCTGATGGGCGCGGTAGCGCTTCTCGCCGAGCGTGTCGGCGAAGAAGCACTCCAGACCCTCGCGATCGAGGTCGAGCAGATTCTGCTTGATCGGAATGGTTTGCACGACCTCGTTCATCGCATCAGCGCGGACAGAGTTCCGTCGCCGCGAAAAAATACGCGGTTTCGATCGCAGCGTTTTCGAGCGAATCCGAACCATGTACGGCGTTCGCGTCGATCGACGAAGCGAAATCGGCGCGGATCGTGCCCGCAGCGGCTTCCTTCGGATTGGTGGCGCCCATCAGCTCGCGATTCTTCAGCACGGCGTTCTCGCCTTCCAGCACCTGGATCATCACCGGGCCGGAGGTCATGAATTCGACCAGCGCGTTGAAAAAGGGGCGTTCGCGATGCACGGCGTAGAAGCCTTCGGCTTCCTTGCGCGAGAGATGCTTCATCTTCGCGGCGACGACCGTGAGACCGGCCTGTTCGAAACGCGAATAGATTTGACCGATGACGTTCTTGGCGACGGCGTCGGGTTTGATGATCGAGATGGTGCGCTCCAGCGCCATGAGATGAGTCTCCGGGGAGTAGTCGGCTGCAGTCGAGCGGCCGAAAGATAACATGAAGGGGAAGGAAAAACCCGCGTGTGGACGCGGGTTTAGCCGATTTGGCTGTAGACGATTCTAACCCGGTGCGGGGTCTCCTTGCATCCTTGCCGGCGGTCACGTTTTGCAGCCCGGGCCGGTTCGGTGTAGTCTCAAACAAGCGTTTGATTCAGCTGGTCGGCGCGAACCGCCTGCCAACGCCCTTTCCCGGACCCGGATCGATCATGAGTAAAGCCCAGTTCTCGACCAAGGAAAGGATCCTCGACGCTGCGGAGACCCTCTTCGCCCAATACGGATTCGGCGGCACATCGCTCCGTCAGGTCACCAGCCAGGCCGACGTGAACATCGCGGCGGTCAATTACCACTTCGGCAGCAAGGAGAACCTCGTGAACGAGGTCTTCCGCCGGCGCATGGACGAAATGAGCGCGCAGCGCCTGTCGCAGTTGCAATCGGCCGTCTCGGCCGACCCGGCGGATCTTGACGCGATCCTCGCCGCATTCGTCGAGCCTGCGCTGGCGATGGCCCAGGACCGCCACGGCGGCGGCGCCTTCATCCGCGTGATCGCCCGGGCCTATGCCGAGAAGAACGACGGCTTGCGCCGATTCCTGTCGGAACAGTATGGCCACGTGTTGCGCGAGTTCGCCAAAGCCATTTCCGGATGCATGCCCGGCCTCAGTAAGGAAGAGCTGTACTGGCGGCTCGACTTCCTGGCCGGGTCCCTGACCTACGCCATGGCCGATTTCGGCATGATCAAACGCCCGAGCGGCGTCGCTGAAGCGGCGCACCGCCAGCGTGCCGCACAGGAACTGATCCGCTTCGCCTCAGCCGGTTTCAAGGCCGGCAAGCTCAATTGACGGGCGCAATACTCATTTGTCTTTCGCACTGAAACTTACAGATAATCAACAGGATGCAAAACATGTCTAAGAAACCGCTTGTACGGCGCGCCGCGGTCCTCGGTGCCGGCGTCATGGGGGCGCAGATCGCCGCCCACCTGACCAATGCCGGCGTCGACACGGTGTTGTTCGATCTCGCCGCGAAAGAAGGCGACCCCAACGGCGTGGTGCTCAAGGCGCTCGCCAACCTCGGCAAGCTTTCGCCTGCGCCGCTGGCCAGCAAGTCGCTGGCCGAAGCGATCACCCCGGGCAACTACGACACCGGACTGGAGCAACTGCGCGGCTGTGACCTGATCATCGAGGCGATCGCAGAACGGATGGACTGGAAGCAGGACCTGTACAAGAAGATCGCCCCCTACGTCTCACCCAGCGCAATACTCGCCAGCAACACTTCCGGCTTGGGAATCAACAAGTTGTCCGAAGTTCTTCCAGAAGAACTTCGCCATCGTTTCTGCGGCGTGCACTTCTTCAACCCGCCGCGTTATATGCACTTGGCGGAACTCATTCCGGCCACGACCACCGAGCCTGCGGTGCTGGAAGGCCTCGAAACCTTCCTCACCACCACCCTCGGCAAAGGCGTGGTCTATGCCAAGGACACGCCCAATTTCATCGGCAACCGCATCGGCGTGTTCTCGATCTTGGCGACCATCCATCACACTCATGCCTTCAAGCTCGGCTTCGACGAAGTCGACGGCCTGACCGGCCCGCTGGCCGGTCGCCCGAAGTCGGCGACCTACCGCACCTCCGATGTGGTCGGACTCGACACCATGGCGCATGTCATCAAGACGATGGCCGACACCCTGCCCGGCGACCCTTGGCACAAGTACTTCAACGCTCCGGCCTGGCTGGGTGCGCTGATCTCGAAGGGCGCGCTGGGGCAGAAGACCGGCGCCGGCATCTTCCGCAAAGTCGGCAAGGACATCGTCGTCCTCGATCTGGAAAAGCAGGACTACCGCCCGTCTGACCGTGGCGCAGCGCCTGAAGTGGTCGAAATCCTGAAGATCAAGAATCCGGCCGAGAAATTCGCCAAGCTGCGCGAAAGCCAGCATCCGCAGGCGCAGTTCCTGTGGGCGATGTTCCGCGATCTGTTCCACTACAGCGCCTATCACCTCGCCGATATCGCCGATACCGCTCGCGACGTCGATCTGGCCATCCGCTGGGGCTACGGCTGGGCGCTCGGTCCGTTCGAGACCTGGCAGGCCGCCGGCTGGAAGCAGGTGGCGCAGTGGATCG
>CAZGBA010000098.1:0-14290 GCA_964523435.1 uncultured Xanthomonas sp. | reverse complement strand
GTGGTTGAACGGCATGGAAGTCACCCAGTTCACCTATTTCCAGCAGGCCGGCGGCATCGAATGCAAACCGGTGCTGGGCGAGATCACCTACGGTCTCGAACGCCTGTGCATGTATCTGCAGAACTGCGACAACGTCTACGACCTGATCTGGACCGTCGGCCCGCAGGGCCCGGTGACCTACGGCGACGTGTTCCTGCAGAACGAACGCGAGCAGAGCGCCTACAACTTCGAGCATGCGAACGTCGAAGAACTCTTCCATCGTTTCGACGCCTGCGAAGCCGAAGCGCTGAAGCTCGTCGAAGTCGGCCTGCCGCTGCCGGCCTACGATCAGGTCTGCAAGGCCTCGCATTCGTTCAACCTGCTCGATGCGCGCCGCGCGATCTCGGTGACCGAACGCCAGCGCTACATCCTGCGCGTGCGCAAGCTGGCGCAGGCGGTGGCCGAAAGCTATTTCGCGCAGCGCGAAAAACTCGGGTTTCCCGGCTGTAAGCAGGACAAGGCCGCAGCGTAATGGACAAGTCGGAATTCCTTACGCTCAACACCGCATTGGTGTTTTTTCTCGGCTATACCGCGCCAGCTGTATTCGCGTTCTTCAGCGCTTATTGGGCGCAACAGACACAGCGCAATCCATGGGCGTGGTTTTTGTTCGGTCTGGTATTGACGCCTGTCGCGGGCGTGGTACTGCTTTGGAAGAACACCAAACGGCATTCCGTGCCGTCCACTTTGAACGACACCGGGCGCAGTGACCTGTTGGCTACACGCAAGGACATCCTATGACCCTGCTCATCGGCATGTTCGATTCCCCGTTCGTGCGTCGCGTCGCGATCAGCATGAGCCTGCTCGATCAGCCGTTCGAGCACCGCGACTGGTCGGTCGGCAAGGACTTCGAGCGCATCCGCGAATACAGCCCGCTCGGCCGCGTGCCGGTGCTGGTGCCCGCTGGCGGCGAAGCATTGACCGAGTCGGCGATGATCCTCGAATACCTCGACGATCTGGTCGGCCCCGAACGCGCATTGATGCCGCCGCCGGGCGCTGATCGTCGCGACGCGCTGCGCATCCTCGCCTTCGCAACTGGCGCGGTGGAGAAAGCGCTGCAGATCGTCGGCGAGCGCGTGTTCCGTCCGGAAGAAAAATGGCATGCGCCCTACCTCGAACGTTGCCGCACCCAAATGCGCGGCGCGCTCGGCGAACTCGACAGGGTCTGCGCCGCCGCTGCGGATCGCGAATGGCTTGTGAGCACGCGCATGACCCAGGCCGACATCACCCTCGCTTGCTTCGTCACCTACGCGCACGAAGCCGTGCCCGAACCGCTCGACGCCTGGCCGGCGCTGCGCGCGCGCGTCGCGCGCTACGAAGCGCTGCCGGTGTTCCGCCGCTATTACGCGCCGTTCTTCCAGCCGAATGCGACCGGAGCGGCGAGCGCATGAATCCGCTGCCTGCGCGCCTGACGCCCGCACTCGCGCAACACCTCGGCCTGCATCATTTCGACGAGCGGCCGCGGTTCGCGCAGGTGTTCGCGCACGGCAGTCTGGAAGTGGAAATCTACGCGCCGCGCGGCATCGATCCGCAGACGCCGCACACGCGCGACGAGGTCTACGTCGTCGTTGCCGGTCACGGCAAGTTCTTCTGCGATGGCGAGACCCGTGATTTCGCGACTGGCGAACTGCTGTTCGTGCCGGCTGGCGTCGAACACCGTTTTCTCGATTTCAGCGACGACTTCGTCACCTGGGTGCTGTTCTACGGCCCCGAAATTGAAGTCCCTCTCCCACCGGGAGAGGGATTGGGGTGAGGGTCCGGCGCAAGTGACGCCGCACCCGCACCCCCGCACCCTCATCCGCCCTTCGGGCACCTTCTCCCGGTGGGAGAAGGAACAGCACAAAAAGAGCCGCACCATGAGTGATATGAAACCCCTCCTGATCGAACTCGGCACCGAAGAACTGCCGGTCAAGGCCTTGCCGGGTCTGGCGCAAGCCTTCTTCGACGGCGTCATCGATGCGCTGCAGAAACGCGGCATCGCCTTCGACCGCGAAGGCGCCAAGCCGCTGTACACGCCGCGCCGGCTCGCGGTGCTGTTGCCCGGCGTCGCCGTGGAGCAGCCCGAACAGCGCAGCGAAGTGCTGGGTCCATATCTCAATATCGCGCTCGACGCCGAAGGCAAACCGACCCGCGCGCTGGAAGGTTTCGCCGCGAAGGCCGGCATCGACTGGACCACGCTGCAGAAAACCACCGACCAGAAAGGCGAGCGCTTCGTGCATCGCGCGGTCACGCCCGGCGCGCGCACCGCCGCGCTGCTGCCGGAGATCCTGAAAGAAGCGCTGGCCGCCATGCCCATTCCCAAGCCGATGCGCTGGGGCGACCACGACTACGGCTTCGCGCGTCCCGCGCACTGGCTCGTGCTGCTGCTGGGCGATGCGGTGGTCGATGCCGAAGTGTTCGGTATCAAAGCGGACCGCATGAGTCGCGGCCATCGTTTCCATCACGAAAAAACCGTGTGGATCGGCACCCCGAACGATTACGTCGACGCCCTGCGCGCCGCGAAAGTGCTGGTCGATCCCGAAGAACGCCGCGCCCGCGTCGTCGCCGAAGTCGAAAGCGCCGCGCTGAAAGTCGGCGGCACCCCGCGCATCACCGACGACAACCTCGAACAGGTGCAGTGCCTGGTCGAATGGCCGAAAGCCGTGCTGTGCGCGTTCGAACGCGAGTTCCTGGCGGTGCCGCAGGAAGCGCTGATCGCGACCATGGAAGCGAACCAGAAATTCTTCCCGGTGCTGGATGCCGAAGGCAAGCTCACCGAGCACTTCATCGGCATCGCCAATATCGAATCGAAGGACGAAAGCGAAGTCCGCAAAGGCTACGAACGCGTGATCCGTCCGCGCTTCGCCGATGCGAAGTTCTTCTTCGACGAAGATCTGAAGCAGGGTCTCGCGTCGATGAACGAGGGCCTGAAGACGGTGACGTATCAGGCCAAGCTGGGCAGCGTGCACGACAAGGTGCAGCGCGTGGCGGCGTTGGCGGAAAGCATTGCGGCGGAAGTCGGCGTCGACCCGCAGCTGGCGCGTCGCGCAGCGGAACTGGCGAAGGCCGATCTGCAGTCGCGGATGGTCAACGAGTTTCCGGAACTGCAGGGCATTGCCGGGCGTTATTACGCCGCAGCTGCGGGTGAGTCTGCGGAAGTCGCTGCAGCGATCGATGAAGCGTATATGCCGCGGTTTGCGGGCGACGCGATCGCGCCGAGCAAGCTGGGGCAGGTGCTGGCGATTGCGGAGCGGTTGGATACGTTGGCGGGTGGTTTTGCGGCTGGGTTGAAGCCTACGGGGAATAAGGATCCGTTCTCGCTGCGCAGGAATGCGTTGGGGTTGGCGAGGACCATCATTGAAAGCAAACTTGAAATCATGCTTTTTCAGCAAATATTTCAATCTCGCGTAGAAATCTGGTTTACACAGGAAGTCCTGTCCGGAAAAATAGCCGAAGGCGCGCTCAAAGAAGCCGTTGATAAAATTCGAGCGGCAGGAGGCAATACTGATGCCTTCAATTATGAAAATGCTCTGCCTTTGAGCATTGATGGTTTGCCGTTTCGAGACGATAGCAGCGAAATATTTGATTTCGTTGTCGACAGATTGCGTGCCTACTATTCAGATCAAGGTAGTACCCCACAGCAATTTGAATCCATTGCAGCTGACTTGTACGACCATGAGTCGGCGGATTCAAACGATGGTCACCCAGTTGTAAATGACTCCCTTCTCGACTTCGACCGCCGCCTCAAAGCCATCGGCGAATTCGCCAAACTGCCGGAAGCCGAGGCCTTGGCTGCAGCGAACAAACGCATCCGCAACATCCTGCGCAAGGCCGAAGGCGCGATTCCAACCACGGTCGACACCGCGCTGTTCGCCGAAGACGCCGAGCGCGATCTGCACGCGGCGGTGGAGCAGGCTATCGCCGACACCGACGACGCGCTGAAGACCCGCGACTACGTCGCCGTCCTCGGCCGCCTCGCGCGCCTGCGTCCTGCGGTCGACACCTTCTTCGACAAGGTGATGGTCAACGCCGACGACGCGGCCGTACGCGGCAACCGCCTCGCCCTGCTGCAGCGGCTTGCGGATCGTTTGGGCAGCGTCGCTGCGATCGAGCATCTGTCGGTTTAAAAGCAGCCTCACCCGCCCTGTCGGACACCCTCTCCCGCGTGAGGGAGAGGAAATAACGAGCGCAGCGAGCGACGGTGACGGTCCGCGCTCAATGCCATCCAGCATGTGCCGGTCCGATCGCGTTTGTGGGAGGGGCTTCAGCCCCGAAGCCCGCCCACGCACGGCATGACTGCTACCGGCGATGCCGATCTTCGGATCCGTGAATCGCCCAGCGGTCGGGGCTGAAGCCCCTCCCATATCGCGAAAGACGACGCGGTCGTTGCCCGTGCAGATCGCGCGATTAATCGAAGATTCCGTCCGCCCGGGTATCCTGTCGCGATGCCCCACGCCCTCCGCCCCGCCATCGCCGCAGTGTTGTTGACCTTCTGCGGCGTCGCGCATGCGGCGAAGATCGCCGATGTCCGTATCGATGGTCTCGATGACGCCATGACCGCCAACGTGCGCGCCGCGCTGTCGCTGGAAGATGCCAAGGGGAAACAGGTGTCGGACGCGCGGCTCGACTACCTGCTGCGCGTGGCCGAGGACGAAACCCGCGAGGCGCTGGAACCGTTCGGTTACTACTCGCCGGAGATCGCGATCAGCGAAAGCGGCGCCGGCGCCGCGCTCGCGGACGATGCGCCGGTCAGCGTCACGATTACCGTGCGCGCCGGCGAACCGGTGCGGGTGCGCAGCGCGAAGGTCGCGATCGAAGGCGGTGGCGACGACGACCGTTACCTGAAAGAAGAAATCGACGCGTTCTCGCCGAAGGTCGGCGATGTCTTCGAGCACGTCCGCTACGAACAGAGCAAGGCCTTCATCACCCGCCGACTCGCCGAACGCGGTTATTTCGACGCCGATTTCGCCGCGCGCAGGGTCGAGGTGACGCGTGCGGAGAAAGCGGCCGACATCGATCTGCGCTGGAACAGCGGCGACCGCTACGCGATGGGCAAGATCACGTTCGATCAGACGCCGCAGCCGATCATCCGCGAATCTCTGCTGCACGAATTCGTGTACTGGAAGGACGGCGATTACTACCACCAGGGCCGTCTCGACCGTCTGCGCAAATCGCTGGGTGGTTTGGATTATTTCAGCCGCATCGATATCGAACCGCAGCCGGAGAACGCCATCGACGGCCGCGTGCCGGTGAAAGTGCATCTGATCCCGGCCAAACGCAGCATCTACAGCGCCGGCCTGAGCTACGGCACCGACAGCGGCGCAGGCGTGTCGCTGGGATTGGAGCGGCGCTATCTGAATTCGCGCGGACACAAGGCGCTGGCGCAGCTCGACTACGCCGAAAAGCGCAAGACTCTGACGCTGCAGCACCGCATCCCCGCGTTCGCATGGCGCGATGGCTGGTACACCACCAGTCTGCAGGCCTACGACGAACAGACCGAGTACATCGACACCCGCCGCTACGAAGCGGTGTTCAGCCGCAACGGGCAGTACAACCGCAATCTCAATCTGGTCGCTTCGGTGCACGCGCTGCAGGAGCGCTGGGCTTACGCCATCGACGACCGCCTGCGTCCGGTCACGCTGTATCGACAAGCCACGTATTTCTATCCCTCGATCGTCGCCGAATACATCAACGCCGACGACCGGATCCAGCCGCGCGATGGCTACGGCGCAACCGCGACGCTGCGCGGCGGGCTGGATGGCGTGGGTTCGGACGCCAATTTCGCGCAGCTGCATGTACGCGGCAGCTGGTTCAAGGGCCTGGGCGCGCGCAGCCGCCTGATCGTGCGCGGCGAAGTCGGCGCGACGTTCACCGATGAACTGGTGGAGATTCCGCCGACGCTGCGCTTCTATGCCGGCGGCGACCGCAGCGTGCGCGGCTACGAGTACCGCGAGATCGGCCCGCGCATCAGCGCAGTGCCGGGTCGCGACGATTTCGCGCTCGGCGCGAAGAATGTGGTCACCGCTGGCGTCGAGTACGAGCAATACCTCAACGACACCTGGGGCTTCGCCGCGTTCGTCGACGGCGGCAACGCCTTCGATGGCCAGCTCGACCGCTGGCGCAAGGGTGTTGGTCTGGGCCTGCGCTGGAAATCGCCGGTCGGGCCGCTGCGCGTGGATATCGGACGTGGACTCGACGATCCGGATTCGTCGTTCACGCTTCACGTCAATCTCGGCGCGGATCTGTGAAGCCATGAGAGTGCATTCACTTGAGAAAAAAAGCACGTCTTTCCCGCGAATGCGGGAACCCAGCGTCTTTGCTGATGTGCGAGAAAGTCGCTGGGTCCCCGCGTTCGCGGGGATGACGGCACACTTCTCCGCGTGCATTCGTGGATGTGTCCGCGCATGAGCGAAACCGCATCCACGCAGGAAGAACCCGAGGCGCGCATCGCCGAGTTGCGTACGCGTCGGCGCGCGCGCGCGCGCTGGCTGGCGACGCGCAGTCTGCTGTCGATCCTCGTCATGAGCGTGCTCGCGGCGCTGCTGCTGTACTTCCTGTTCAACACCCTGCGCGGGCGCGACGTGCTGTTGAACCAGATCGTCGAACGTCTGCCGGAAGGCGACGAGCTGACTTGGTCGCGCGCCGAAGGTCCGGCCTCGGGGCCGATGACCCTGCACGATCTGCGCTACGTGCACCGCGCTTGCCCGGACCGCGACGGCGAGCCCGTCGCGTGGCCCGGCTGCAAGACCGCGCTGCTGACCGTCTTCACCGCGAAGCGCGTCGTGCTCGATCCGATGCTGCAGCCGCTGCTCGGCCGTCGTCTGCGTCTCGAAGCCATGCAGGTCTCCGGTGCGACGCTACTTCTGCCCGAGAGCGATGAGCCGTTCGAGTTGCCGCGCTGGCCGGAATCGCTGCCCGCGATCTCGCCGCCGCTGGCGCTGGAGGCCGACGCGATCAAGATCGACGATCTGCGCGTGCTGCGCGCGACCGCACCGCAGCCGACATCGATCCTCCATTTGCGCAGGCTGCGCGGCGGACTGGTCGCCGAAGACGGTAGCCTGCATCTCGAACGCATCGTCGCCGACAGCGATCGCGGTCGTTTCAGCGCGCACGGCGACTACGTACCGCGCGACCGCTATCGCATGCATCTCACCGCGAGCGCGGTGCTGCCGGCGGCGGCGGGACGCACACCGGCGCAGTTGGGTCTGGCCGCGCGCGGCGATCTGCGCAAGCTCGATATCGCGCTCGCCGGCAACGCGCCCGCGCCGGTAAAGGCGCGACTGCGGCTGGAAGGCGAAGCGCAGCCGCGCTGGCGTTTCGATGCGAACAGCACCGCAGTGACGCTCACCGCGCTGCTGGGCAACGACGACGATGCCGCGCCGTACGCGTTCGATCTGCGCGCTGATGGAGTCGCTGGGCATGCGAACGTGCAGGGTCGCATCGCGCAGGGCGACGCTTCGCAGGGAGGATTCGCAGCGACCGTACTGCCATCGAAAATTTCGGTCGACGGCCAGGTCTTGCTGCTGTCGCCGCTGTCGCTGGAATTGCTCGGCGGTACGGTCGCGGCGAACGGTCGCGCCGATTTCAACAATCCCGCCGATGCGCGTTTCGACGGCACCGTGCAGGCGCGCAAACTGCGCTGGCAGGGCGATACGAAGGATGCGGTCGCAGTGATCGGCGACGGCGATTTCAAGCTAGCCGGCCGCCTGCGCGACTGGACCGCGCAGGGCGACGCGACGTTGCTGCGCGGCAAGGAGCGTGCGGTAGTCGCTTTGAAAGCGCGCGGCGATGACAAGACCGCACATGTCGACACGCTGCGCGCGACGATGCCGACCGGTCGTCTCGACGGCAGCGGCCAGCTGTGGTGGCAACCGACGCTGCGCTGGCAGGCCGATGCGCGGCTTGCGGGATTCGATCCCGGCTATCTCCTGCCCGACTGGCGCGGTGCGGTGAACGGCCGTCTGCGTTCGAGCGGCGACACGCGAAACGACGGCGGACTCGATGTGCGCGTGGAAGCGAACGAACTCGGCGGTCGCCTGCGTGGACGCGCCCTGAACGGACGCGCAAATGTGCTTACGCATCTGCCCGCGCACGAAGGCGATTCCATTGGTGCTGAAGGCGAGATCGTATTGGGACTCGGCGGCAGTCGCATCGACGCCAAGGGTCGCGTCGCCGATACGCTGGATGTCGACGCCGAATTCTCGCCGCTGCAGTTGAACGATCTGCTGCCGACCGGCGAAGGCGTGCTGCGCGGGACGCTCAAACTCACCGGCGCGCGCACGCAGCCGAATATCGATGTCGATCTCGCCGGACAGTCGCTGCGTTGGGACGATTGGCACGCGGGCTCGCTGCGTGCACGCGGGCGTTTGCCGTGGCGCAGCGGTGTCGAGGGTGCATTGAGCATCGACGGTGAAAATGTCGACGCAGGGCTCGCGTTCGCGCGCCTGCATGTGAACGCGCGTGGTGCGGTGGAAGCGCTGCGCATCGACGGCGATGCCGACACCGGATTCGGCGCGCTCGTGTTGGCCGGCGACATCGCGAAACGCGGTACACAGTGGGCGGGCGCATTGAATGCACTGCGCTTCGCGCCGACCACCGGCCCGGCGTGGGCGCTGCAGTCGCCCGCGCGGTTCACGGTCACGCCGTCGTCGTCGCGCGTGCAGATCGCATCCAGCTGCTTCGCCACCGCCGATCGCGCCGGTTCGCTGTGCGCCGATATCGATTGGCCGACGCGCGCCGACGTGCGCGGGCAATCGCTGCCGCTGGCGCTGCTCGCGCCTTATCTGCCGGACCGCGACGACCGCCGTGCGTGGCTGCTGCGCGGCGCGGTGGATGTCGACGCACAGGTGCGTCCGCGCGGCGACAGCTGGCAGGGCACCGCACGCGTGCGCTCCGCCGACGGCGGGCTCGCACTGGATGCGCGCAGCCGTCGCGAGATTCTCGGCTACGCGAATCTGCAGATCGATGCGCGCTTCGACCCGCAGCGGATCGAGGCCGATATCGACAGCGCGCTGAAGCCGAACGGCCGCGTCGCCGGCACGATCGCCACCGGCTGGGACGACTACGCGCCGCTGCGCGGCGAGATCGACATCGACACGACCGAACTGACCTGGCTCGAACTGTTCTCGCCGGACATCGTCAATCCGCAGGGTCGTTTGAACGGGCGCATCGCGCTCGGCGGCACTCGCGCGTTGCCGACCCTGGGTGGGCAGGCGCAGCTCACCGCGTTCCGCGCCGAAATGCCGGCGCTGGCCTTGAGTCTGCGCGACGGCGAAGCGCGTCTGGACGCGCAGGCCGACGGCACCGCGCGCATCTCCGGCAGCGTGAACAGCGGTGAAGGTACGCTGCGGCTCGACGGCACATTGGGTTGGCAAAGCGACGACACGCCGCTGCGGCTCGCGCTGGTCGGCGAGAAGGTGTTGATCTCCGACACCCGCGAACTGCGCGCGGTGATCGATCCGAACGTGGTGGTGCGCTACGCCGCAGGCCAACCGATCGCGGTCGCCGGCAGCGTGCGTGTCGCCAGCGCGAAGATCGATCTGGAAGGACTGGATTCGGGCGTGTCTGCGTCGGAAGACGTGGTGGTGCTGGATCCGGCGAATCCCGAACGCACCGGCAGCACGCCGCTGGATCTGGATCTCGCGCTCACGATGGGCGACGACGTGCGTCTGCACGGTTTCGGATTGGACGGCACGCTCGGCGGCAGCGTGCGCATGCGCGCGCGCCCGGGCCGCGAAACCGTGGCCACCGGTTCGCTGGATGTCGACGGTCGCTATCGCGCCTACGGCCAGAACCTGCAGATCACCCGCGGTCGTCTGCTGTGGTCGAACACCGCATTCGGCGATCCGGTGATCGATATCCGCGCCGAACGTGAAGTCGGCAGCATCACCGCCGGCATCGATGTGCGCGGACGCGCGTCGGCGCCGATCGCCGAAGTGTGGAGCGACCCGGCGACCAGCGAATCCGAAGCGCTGGCGTATCTCACCCTCGGCCGTCCGCTGTCCAGCGCGAGCGCCGACGAAAACCGCCAGCTCAGCGCCGCGACCGCCGCGCTGTCGGCCGGCAACCTGCTGGCCTCGCAGCTCGGCGCGAAGATCGGCCTGGACGACGCCGGCGTCAGCGAATCGCGCGCGCTCGGCGGCACCGTGGTCGGCATCGGCAAGTACATTTCGCCGCGCCTGTACGTGAGCTACGGCGTGTCGCTGCTCGGCACCGGTCAGGTGATCACGCTGAAGTATCTGTTGCGCAAGGGATTCGATATCGAAATCGAATCGAGCACGGTGGAGAATCGCGGCTCGGTGAATTGGCGGAAGGAACGCTAGACAGTCACGGCCTCTGCTGAGAATGGCCTGTTCTGCGCTGCGTTTCCGTTGTCGATAAGCATGGCCGCTCGGCCAAAAGCAATTCGTGCAGCCCGACTCAAGGAGAGACGTCATGCATCTGACGCAGCAGCAGAGAAGTCTGATCGAACGAGTGATCAACACCATCGAAACCGGCAAGCCGGGCGGCGACTACGGCGCGCTCGTGATCTATGCGGATGGGCCGCACGATATCCGGCAGATCACCTACGGTCGCGCCCAGACCACCGAGTACGGCAATCTGCGCACGCTGGTGAAAATGTACGTTGCCGCAGGCGGTCTGTTCAGTGCGGCACTGGCTGCCTATGCGGACAAGGTGGGAAGCGTCCCGCTGATCGAGGACAGCCGCTTCAAATCGTTGCTTCGTGATGCGGGCCGGCAAGACCCGATCATGCGCGAGATCCAGGATCGCTTCTTCGAACAGGTGTATTTCACGCCGGCGATGCGATGGGCCGACGATCACGGCTTCGTCCTGCCGCTCTCGGCCCTGGTGATCTACGATTCCTTCATCCACAGCGGCGGCATCCTCTGGCTCCTGCGCCAGCGCTTCGCCGAAAATCCGCCGCTGTTGGGCGGAAACGAAAAAAAATGGATCGAAGCGTACGTCCGCGTGCGGCACGCCTGGCTATCGAATCACCACCGCCCGATCGTGCGCAAGAGCAATTACCGGACCAAAGCCTGGAAGGAACAGATCGCCGACAACAACTGGAATCTGTCGAAGGTGCCGATCCGCATGAACGGGATCGATGTGTTACCGGAATGAGGCGTGCCCGGGCCACGCAGTGTCGAGGGGATTTTCTTGAGCGCTTTCGGGCCGGAGTCGATATTTCCAACACCGCCAATCAGGACCACGCTGACCGCAATCGGTTTCCCCAATCGGTTTTTTTCACGATGCCTCCCTTCTCCCGGCCGCGCGGGGAGAAGAGCCTGCTCCGGACTCGATCCGGGGTGGCGCGAAGCGCCGGATGAGGTGCGCTCTTCGCGATGCGCAGAAATGTTGCGATCGACCTGTGTCGACAACGCGACCCTTGATCGGACGTTCACCGTATTGTCCACGCTTGGCGCATCGTTCGCTTTCGGGTGCTGGAGTAAACAACCTGACCTCATTTCCCCACACCGTCTACGATGCGAATAGCGCTTTCGCTGGTAGGTACAGGCGCCCCGAACACCAGCCGATATACTCCGCTCGGATGACAAAATGGAGGTGGACGTGAACAGGCGATCGGCTGCGGTATTGGTGTTCGTGGCCGGCGGTCTATGCGCTGGCCTGCTCTGGGCATCGCAGGGTTTGGCCGACCGCGTCCGCCGGCCCTCCAACTCACGGGCCAGCGCTCCGGCAAGCGCGGAGCCTGACGCACGCCCACATGCAGGCGCGACGTTCAGCGCACGCCCACGCGGTCGGGCAGGCGTCGCACCTCCGTCGATGCTGACGGTGTCCCTTGAGCAGCCGACGTACTCGATGGCTGCGCCGGAATTCCTCTCGGATCCGGCGGCCAGTCAGGCGTATTCCATCGCCGTGGGCGACGTCTCCGGCGATGGATGGGACGACCTCGTATTCCTGTCCCGGCGCTTCACACCCAACCCGATCGATACCCGCACGGAGATCTACGTCGCCTACCAGCGCGGCGATGGCCACCTCGATGCGGCGGTCAAGATCGGGGACTCGGGCAACAATCTCGCATACCAGCTCTTGATCGCTGACCTGGACCGCAATGGTGTAGGCGACATCGTTACCTCCACCGGCAATGGCGTCATGCTGCTTCGCTCGAACGCGGATGGCACGTTCACGTCGAGCACGACCGTGGCCGGCTTTCCCCTCGAATTGATCGCGACTGACGTCGATCGCGACGGTTACCTCGACGTTCTCGTCGACTCGAGCGATACATCGGCCACGGTCATCCATGGCAACAATCGTGGTCTCATCGAGCGTATATCGACGCTGCCGCTGCCCTCATCCGCGGTTCGCACGACGGGCGACGTCACTGGCGACGGCCTGGATGACCTCATTCTCGCCACGATCTTCAACAGGCCGTTCGAGGAATTCCAGATCTACCCGGCACTGGCATCAGGGGGCTATGCCGCGCCGGTGGTGCTCTCCCTGCCACTGGGTTCCAACCATGCGGCATCACTCGCAGTCGGCGATTTCAACGGCGACGGTCGCGGCGACCTGGCGTTGGATGAAGCGAGGGATGGCGCAAACCTGCGCCTGTACTTGCAGGATTCGCTTGGCAACCTCGCGCCGAGCCTCGACATCGCGAGGCAAAGAGGTGCCAGTAGCAGCTCACTCATCGCCACCGACCTCAACCGTGATGGCCGCAGCGACTTGGCGATCGCGCACAGCGGGTGGGGCTATATCGGCTACTACCTTCAGACGGAAACTGGCTTCACACCCGAGAACGTCATTGAGGCCTATCAGTTCCAGGGTCGGCTCAACTACTTTGCGGCAGGCGACCTCAACCATGACGGCTGCGGCGATCTGGTGGTCTCTCGGTCGAGTCAGTCGCCCGTGCTGTTGTACGGCCAAGGATGCGCCCCTCGCCCGCGCATCGCCAATTGCCGATTGCCGCCAGTCGCGGTGGAGGGTTCGGGGCTCGTAGCGGCGCACTTGGCATCACCGCTCGCGCGTCAGCACAACGGTGATGCGGGCGCCAACGTCAGAGAAGGCCCGACACGAGGCGCTGGCGCGCGTATTGGACGCGATCGGACGTTCACCGCATTGTCCACGCCATAGGGTGCTGCCTTGGCGCACCGTTTGCTTTGGCATGGTGTTTGGTGCGGTGTTAATTCAACCCGAGCCCAATTTTCCCATTCGATAGCCCCCACTCAATCGAAAAGAAAAGCCCGGAGCGAATGCCCCGGGCTTTTTCTTGGGCGTACGGCCCGGAAACGTATCATTGAAGCGCTATTCGCAAGCCGTCATCACACGGTCGCATGCGAAAGAAACGCGTCATTGCGGAGGTCGCGCCTCATATCGCACGACTTCCGTGCAATCCGCAAACCGCAACTACCGCAGCTCAGCGGCCAGCAGCGTCCTTAGTGGCGTCTTTGCTCTGCTCGGCACGCGCTTTGGCCGCATCGTATGCCGCTTCTGCAGCATTCTTGCAGCCGTCCTGCTGAGCGGCGGGAAGGCTTTCGCACTTTTCCTTGGCGACCTCGTAATCGGCTTTCGCCTTGGCATCGGCCACGTCCTGATTGGCGTCCGCGTTTTCTTTCATCGCGTCGCTACGGGCCTCGCGGACTTCGGCGGAATCGTCGGCTTTGGCGATATCTGCTCGGTTCTCCGCTGCTTCGTTCGTCGCATCCGCAGTCTGCTCGGCGACTTCCTGATTGCCTTCGCGCTGCGCTTCGGCCACGTCTTCGCGGGTCTCCGAAGGTGTTTCCTGGCGATTGCAGGCAGACATCGCGAGCAAGCCACCGAGGCCGATCGTAACGGCGATGATTTTTGCGGAAATGATTTTCATGGGGGATCTCTGGAATGGAGCGGTGCGCTCAATCAGATGACCATCAAGTTGCGTGCCAAGTATGAGTCTCAACCCTGAAGAAACATGGAGCGGTTCAGGCAATCGTCGCCCCGCGCAACTTTCCATCGAAGACCCGGGTGCAGTGATCGCCAAGGCTGGCCGGTCTCATCTCTGCGGCGCACTTGAGGCTTTCCGGCCCTGGGCATCTGACTCGAAAAAGCCGTCGCTTGATCTTCCGGCATGGCGTCGCGAACGTTGCCTGACATCGGTCGTTGGATTCCGTCGCTCATCGCACGCTGAAATGATCGCTGCCGACATTTCGGATGCACGATACAACACTGCATCCTGCAGGCTTTGCCGAGCCGGGGAGCGTGCATCGCAACCGCCGAATCCCGGGGAATGGTGCATGACGCTTCGCTTATGCAATGGAATGGACTCCTCCCACTGATCCGGCAT
>CAZGBA010000097.1:0-14318 GCA_964523435.1 uncultured Xanthomonas sp. | reverse complement strand
GAGAAGATCGGGCGCAGGGCATCGACCTTGCCGGCGTAGCGGCCATCGAGCGGGGACAGGGCGAGAAGCTGGGCGTCGGACATGGCGGGCTGCGATGCGGGGGTGCGGCAATTCTAAACGCTCGCAGGGGTATGCTCGGCTGCTCTTCCTCGGCACAGGCGCGGACCATGGCCCGACGCAGCGTCCACACCCGTCACACCGGCACGATTCCGGACCCCTCGCGCACCGAGCGCGACAGCATGGGTGAATTGCAGGTGCCCGTTGCGGCGCTCTGGGGTGCGCAAACCCAGCGCGCTGTGCAGAACTTCCGCATCTCCGGCCGGCCGATGCCGCGCGGCTTCATCCGTGCCCTCGGGCTGATCAAGGCGGCCGCTGCCCAGGCCAACGCCAATCTGGGCCTGTTGCCGAAGACCCGCGCGGCCGCGATCCGCCGCGCGGCGATGGCGGTGGCCGAGGGCGAGCACGACGACCAGTTTCCGGTCGACATCTATCAGACCGGCTCCGGTACCTCCAGCAACATGAACGCCAATGAGGTCATCGCCGCGCTGGTGATGCGCGCCGGCCGGGGCAAGGTGCATCCCAACGACGACGTGAATCTCGGCCAGAGCTCGAACGATGTGGTGCCGACCGCGATCCGCGTCGGCGCGCAGCTCGCGGTGGTCGAGGATCTGCTGCCCGCGCTGCAGCATCTGCGCCGGACACTCGACCGTCGCGCGCGCGAGTCGCGCAAGCTGGTGAAGACCGGTCGCACGCATCTGATGGACGCCATGCCGCTGACCTTCGGGCAGGAGCTCGGAGCGTGGTCTTCGCAGCTCGACTCCGCGCGGATGCGGATCGTGGACTGCCTCAAGCGCCTGCGGCGGCTGCCGATCGGTGGCACTGCGGTCGGAACCGGGATCAATACCGATCCGCGTTTCGGTGCGCGCGTGGCGCAGACCGTATCGGTGCTGTCGGGCGTGCGCTTCGTCGTCGTCGAGGATCGATTTGAAGGGCTAGCGTCGCAGGACGATGCGGTCGAACTCTCGGGTCAACTGTCCGCGCTGGCGGTCGCGCTGATGAAGATCGCGAACGATCTGCGCTGGATGAATTCGGGGCCGCTGGCAGGGCTGGGCGAGATCGAATTGCCGACGCTGCAGCCGGGCTCGTCGATCATGCCGGGCAAAGTCAATCCGGTGATTCCGGAGGCGGTGGCGATGGTGTGCGCACAGGTGATGGGCCATCACACCGCCGTCACGATCGCGGGGCAGAGCGGCAATTTCCAGCTCAACGTGATGCTGCCGCTGATCGCGGCGAATCTACTGGAGAGCATCGGCCTGCTCACGAATGCGATGACCGCGCTGGCCGACAGCGCGATCGCCGGCATGACCTTCCGCGCCGACCGCATCGCCGAAGCGCTGGAGCGCAATCCGATTCTGGTGACGGCGCTCAATCCCGCCATCGGTTACGAAAAAGCCGCCGCGATCGCCAAGAAGGCGTATCACGAGCGGCGTCCGGTGTTCGATGTGGCGCTGGAGGACAGCGGTCTCGATGCGAAGACGCTGAGACAGCTGCTGGATCCGGCCGCGCTGGTGAAGGGCGGCCTGCAGACTGGTGCAGGCGGCGGCTGAGGCCGTCGCCCGCTGCCTGTCGATTATTGCTTTGCGCTTGCAGCCTCGGCTTCTTCCGCGGCATTCATGCTGTCGCTGTCGCCCTTGATCGCCCGACCGATCTGACTGCCGACCTCCTTGCCTGCGTCGTAATGGCTGTTGCTGTCGGTCATGCAATCCTTGACATCGCCGTCATCCATGGTCGCGTACGGCTTGAACGCGGGCAGCGCAGCGGCGAGCTTGTCCTGAGTGACCTTCATCGCCGGCAGCAGGTCGCACAATTTCTTCGCGGATTGCTTGATGCCTTCGGCTTCCGCTTCGATCTTCTTGTCGATCTGATCGGTCTCGCCGGTGAGGACGCCCTTGATCGCTTCGCTCATGGCCTTGCCGGCCAGATCCGCGCCTTCGATGCCGACGCCGATGCCTGCATTCGCGACCTTGGCCAGATGCCCACGGTATTCCAGCATCAACGCCCTCTGTTCGGCATTGAGCTCGACCGCTTTGCCATCGATCAGCAGATCTCCGGCGGGCGTGATTTCAGCATTGGGCTGACCGGTCGCGGTGAGGTCGATATTCTCTTTCGCCAATTCTTCTACCGCACCATCGGTCGCTTCCTTCACGGCTTTGCCGATGAAGGTGGTGGGATCGTTGGCGGGATCGGCTGCAGGTGCGGCATCGCGGTTGCCGCAGCCGAGCAGTGGCAGGCAACTCAGCAACGCGAAAGCAGTCAGGCGCATGGTGTTCATGGGAATCTCCACTCCGGTATCAGCGGGAATATCACGACGAGTTCACGGTCCGCATCCGTGCGGTCGGGGCGATGGCCATGCCATCGCGTGAATATGGGTCAATCATCTTCGGGGATACGCACCTTTCCGCGCACATCGCGGTGATCCACAGAACCGCTGCCGATATGTTCGACGACGAGATCGCCGCCCACGCCGTTGGCTTCGAGATCGCCGGAGCCGATGCGTTCCACGTTCACGTTTCCGGCGATCGCAGAGAGCACGGCGTCGCCGGAGCCGATCGAACCGATCCCGACCTTGCCCTTCGCATGGGCGATGGCGAGGTCGCCGGAATTGATCTCACCGACCCACGCATCGCCGCGCACATTCCGCACGCTCATGTCGCCAGAACCGATGGATACGACATGCAGGGCACCGATATCGCTCGCCTGGATATCTCCCGAGCCGACATCCGCATGCAAGGTGTCGCGGACGTTGCGCACTTCGAGGTCGCCGGAGCCAACATCGGCGCTCAGCGACGCGACGCCATCGACGACCGCATCCCCGGAACCGACCTTGATCCGCACGGCGAGATTGTCGGGAATCGCGGCGGACAACGTCAGATAGCGATATGTCTCGCCCGACCAGGAGACGTTGAGCTTCGAGCCCTGCTGTTCCGCGCGGACGATCAGCTTGTCGCCGTCGCGCTGCTGGACGACCACGAGCTCGGCGAGCCGTTTCGCATCCGAAGCGCAGGCTTTTCCGCGGATCGAACCCGCGCCGGCTTTCCCGCCGGCGACTGACAGCATGTGCGGGCCGATGTCGAACACCACGACCTTGATACCGCGCAGGTCCATCGTCGAATCGCGTGGTGCGGAGTGTTCGCAACGCTGTTCGGCGTGGGATGCGAAAGGTGCGGCGACCAGCAGGGCGGCGGTCGACAGGATCGAAACGATGCGCATGGTGTTCTCTCTCGATGGTTTCAGGAAGAGCGGGGGAGGGAGCTTTGTTCTCGTTGCTGCGGTATGCCCGGAGAGCCGGACTAGGCCTTCCTTAGCCCGACCTTCGGCAGACGGCCTGCCTCAGCCTTCATCTCTCCAGCGGCGGAGGCGGATCGCGAGGAAGATCATCGCCGCGCCGGCCGCAACACCGATCCACATGTCCATGGTGCCGAAGGCTGCCCATGTCGAGCTCAGGTCGAGCTGCGGCGAGACGCCTTCAGTTCCCTTCAGCACGCTCTCGGCATCGACGGCGCTGACATACCACAGGCCGGGGATCAGACTGCCCAGGCCGCGCAGGGCGACGACGTACCAGATGTCGCCGTGCGGGAAGTCCGCGCCGGTGATCACGTTGAAGATCAGGCCGGTCATGCTCAGCATCGCGCAGCCCAGCAGCGGGACCAGCACTGCCCAGAGGAACGGGAAGCGACGCGACCAGGCCGAGCAGAGCATCAGCCAGCCGATCGTCGGGACCGACCACATGATGTACACCGGCAGCACGCTGAAGATCTGGCCGACGATGCGGAAGGCATGCGATTCGGTGAAGAACGAGCTCATGCCCGGGATCCCGTTCAAGGCCATGCCGGCAGCGGCGATCAGCCACATCGCCAGACCGATGAACACGCCCAGCACCAGTCCCATCACCGGCGCAAGCACCAGCGCCCAGGCGGCCTTGGAGAGGACCACTTCCACATCCGAGATCGGCAGCGATTTCCAGAACAGCACGCTGCGGTCGCGGCGCTCGTCGTAGAGCGAGCCGAGGGCGTAGAAGAACACCACGAAGATCATCACCAGCGACGAAAGGAAGATGCCGTTGGCCAGGACCCCGTCGCCGAACGCGCCCAGCGCCTTGAATCCATCGACATCGTCGAGCTTGAAATGGTCGGTGAAATCGCCGTTGCTTTTGGCTTTCTGGATATAGATCGTCGCGACGATCATGCCGATGGTGGCGAAGACCGAAGCGATGATGCCGGTGACGATCGGCGCCCAGAAAAAGCCGCCCTTGTTCTCCCAGAATTCGCGCCTGAGCAGCAGCTTGAATTTGCTGCCGAAACCGAAGGCGTTGGTCGCGGCATGCGGTTGGATGGCGGTGGGTTCTTGAATGGAGGCGTTCATGCGTAGGTCCCCTTCATGGTGGCGACGAACAGATCGGCGAGGCCGGGGATGCGGATTTCGCCGAACGAGGCGAGCTGCTGCTGCGATACGCCATCGAACAGCATCACGGTCTTTCCGAACGGGAGCGCGCGCTCGTCGATCGGCTTCAGCGCGCGCGCTTCTTCGATGCGATCGGCGTTGAGCAGCACTTCGACGAAACGGTCGCCGAGATTTTCCATCATCGCGTCGAGCACGATCTTGCCGTTCTGGATGAACATCACGTCGGTGAGGATGTGTTCGATCTCTTCGACCTGGTGGGTGGTGATGATGATCGTCTTCTGTTCGTCGAAATAGTCTTCGAGCAGACGCTGGTAGAACTGCTTGCGGTACAGGATGTCCAGGCCGAGGGTCGGTTCGTCCAGCACCAGCAGTTTCGCGTCGATCGCCATGACCAGCGCCAGATGCAGCTGCACGATCATGCCCTTGGACATTTCGCGCACCCGCATTTTCGGGTTGAGCTGGGTGTTGGCGAGGAAGCGCTCGCACTTGGCGCGGTCGAAGCGCGGGTGGACGCCGGCGACGAACTCGATGGCTTCGCTGACCCGGATCCAGCGTGGCAGTACGGCGACATCGGCGATGAAGCAGACATCGTTCATCAGATCGTCGCGCTGGGTGCGCGGGTCGCGGCCGAGGACATCCAGTTCGCCGTCGAACGGAATCAGCCCGAGGACGGCCTTCAGTGCGGTGGTCTTGCCGGCGCCGTTCGGGCCGATCAGCCCGATGATCTTGCCTGCGCCGATCTCGAAACTGGTGCCGTCGAGCGCGAGCTTGTTCTTGTAGGCCTTGCGCAGACCGCGCGCCGAAATCACCGGAGGACTCGAAGCGATGGCGTTCATGCGTCACCCCCGTTGCGGACCGGTCCCAGCAGTTCCTGCATGCTCAGGCCGAGGCGTTGGATGCGTTCCATTACCAGCGGCCATTCTTCGCGCAGGAAACGGTCGCGTTCGCTGCCCAGCAGTTTCTTCGCGGCTTCTTCGGTGACGTACATGCCCAGTCCTCTGCGTTTCTCGACAAGAGCCTCGTCCGCCAGTTCCTGGTAGGCGCGCGAGACGGTGATGGGGTTCAACTGGTACTCGGCGGCCACCTGGCGTACCGAGGGCAGGGCATCGCCCGGCTTCAGCAAGCCGTCCAGCATCATCGCGATGACCCGGTCTTTCAGTTGACGATAGATGGGAGCGCCGTCGCTCCACTGGATGGCGGTCATGGTCAGCTCCTGTTGCCGCGGCGCAGACCCTGCGCGAACGAAAAGAAGGGAAGCACCATCGCGTTCCGGGCCTGTGCCCGGCGATGGCGACGATACGCGGTGGCGGCGTCCGCCTGGGCTGCGGTCGCGGCCGGAACCGTTTCGGGATTCGTGGAGAGGCGTCCTGGGGCGGGGACCGGAACGGCCAGAATCAGGCCGGCGGTGAGCAGACTCAGCGCAATGCCGAGGGCGCGTACCGAATGGATCAGCTTGCGATGCATGGCCAGCTCCTGTTCTTGTTGAGTGGTGTTGTATTCAACTATAACACCAAAACACACCGGGTCAAGCCCTTGGGAAACCATTTCGACCCAACTGAAGTCATACTCCCGCCTCGTTTGACTGCCGGAACCGCCCCATGCCCAGATTGCTGGCCAAATTGCTCGTGTTTGCAGCCCTTGCGGGGTTGTCCGCCCTGGCGCTGGCCGCGGGCGGCCGTCTGCTGGACCACAGCTATCGACCGCTGGCCGGCAAAAACCCGGTCAATCTCGAGACTACTTATCGCGGTCAGGTGCTGGTGGTGGTGAATACCGCCAGCAAATGCGGCTTCACTCCGCAATTCGAGGCGCTCGAGGGCTTGCATGCACGTTACAAAGCCCGTGGTTTCGCGGTGCTGGGTTTCCCGTCCGGTGACTTCATGGCGCAGGAATTCACCGACGAAAAGAAGATCCAGGAGTTCTGCACGCTGACTTATGGCGTGAAATTCCCGATGTTCCAGAAGGTCCATGTCAAAGGCGACGAAGCCACGCCGCTCTACAAAGCGCTGGCCAATGCGAGTGGAGACGCCCCGAAATGGAATTTCCACAAATACGTGATCGGCCGCGACGGCAAAGTCGTGGCCAGTTTCGGCAGCCGGACCAAACCGGATGCGCCCGAAATGATTGCGGCGATCGAGGCGGCCCTGCGCCTGCCTGCGCCGAAAAGTGCCGAGCCGTGATCAAGGTGATTGCCCGCGCCCGCGTCGGCCGCGACAATACCGGCCCGGCGAAACGCTTCCCGCTGGCGTTCGCTGTTTCGCCCCCCTTTTTCTGGAGACACAGATGAGTGTTCGTTTTCGCGGCCTGGCCGCATGGATGGCGGCAGCGATGCTGTCGGTCGCGACATCGGCGCAAGCGCAGAACACCGCTGCGCAGACGGCGTCAGTACCGGCGACCGATCGCGAAAAAGTCAGTTACATGATCGGCGCCGATGTTGGCCGTTCGATTTCGGCGGTCGGTCCGGATCTCGATCTCGCCGCATTCGAGCGTGCGGTCAAGAACGCGTTCGCTGGCGGCAAGCCGCTGCTGTCGGACGAAGAATCGCGTACCGTCGGCAGCGCCCTGATGCAGCGGATCGGCGAGCGCACCGGCAAGCCGTCGCCGGGCGTCGCGCCCGGTACCAAGCCGCCGGCCGTGGCGAAGGACAAGGTCGGTTTCATGGTCGGCACCGATGTGGGCCGGTCGCTCGCACCGATCAAGGACGAGATCGATCTGCCGGTGTTCCTGCAGGCGATGCGCACGCTGATGACCTCGGGCAAGTCGCTGATGACCGATGCCGAAATGGATCAGGTGCGCGAAGCCTTCTCCAAGCGCATGCAGGCCCGCGAGGAAACCCGCCTGGCCGATCTGGCGCGCAAGAATCTGGAAGATGGCGCCGCCTTCCTCGCGAAGAACAAGACGGTCAAAGGCGTGATCGCCACCGCCTCCGGACTGCAATACATGGTGCTGCGTCAGGGGACGGGCCAGCGTCCGCGTCCGAGCGATCAGGTGCGGGTGAACTATCAGGGCACGCTGCTCGACGGCACCGTGTTCGACAGTTCCTACGAGCGCGGCCAACCCGCCGAGTTCGCGCTGAACCAGGTGATCGCCGGCTGGACCGAAGGCGTCGCGCTGATGCCGGTCGGCGCCAAGTACCGTTTCTGGATTCCGGCTCCGATCGCCTACGGCGAACGCGGCAGCCCTCCCAGCATCGGTCCCAACGCCACCCTCGTATTCGACGTCGAACTGCTCAACGTGCTCTGATCAGCATGCTTTGACCCATATAACCATCCATCCCCCATACCATCCCCCGCTTCATTTCCCGTGCCGCACCGGCGGCGCGTACCCACCAGGAGCCCTGTTAGATGAAACTCTCGCGTAACCTGACCCTCGCCGTGGCCACGGCCTCGTGCGCCCTGGCGCTGGCCGCCTGCAAACCGATCGACAAGGATGCCGCCGCGGGCGACGCGAAGGCCGAAGACGCCGGGAAGAAGACCGACGGCGCGGAAAAGATCGAAGGCCTGCCGACCGAAAAGCACCAGGCCAGCTACATGATCGGCATGGATATCGGCAAGTCGCTCAAGCCGATGAAGGATGAGATCGATATGGCCACTCTGCAGCGCGCGATCGGCGACGTGTTCGGCGACAAGAAGCCGCTGTTGAACGACGAGCAGGCAGCGAAGGTTATGCAGGCCTTCGCCCAGAAGATGCAGGCCAAGCAGCAGGAAGAAATGGCCAAGAAGCAGGCCGAGATGGAAGCGCTGGGCAAGAAGAACATCGCTGCCGAGGCGACCTTCCTGGCCGAGAACGGCAAGAAGCCGGGCGTGACCACCACGGCTTCGGGTCTGCAGTACCAGATCATGACGGCGGGCAAGGGCGACGCGAAGCCGAAGGCTTCCGATTCGGTCAAGGTCCACTACACCGGCACGCTGCTCGACGGCACCAAGTTCGACAGCTCCTACGATCGCAAGGAGCCGGCGCAGTTCGTGCTCAATTCGGTGGTGCCGGGTTGGACAGAAGCGCTGCAGCTGATGCCGGTTGGCGCCAAGTACAAGCTGTGGATTCCGGCCAAACTCGGTTACGGTGCCGAAGGCACGCCGGGCGGCCCGATTCCTCCGAACAGCACGCTGGTGTTTGAAGTCGAACTGCTTGAGATCGTCAAGCAGTAATCGACTTGTCGGCATGACCATGCGATGCGCCGCCTGCATGGGCGGCGCATCGTCGAAATGATTCTTGTGAGGTCCGCATGCGCGTCACCATCTTCGGCACCGGCTATGTCGGCCTGGTCACCGGAACTTGTCTCGCCGAGGTCGGACATGAAGTGGTCTGCGTCGACATCGACGCGGCCAAGATCGAAGGCCTGGGCAACGGCATCATCCCGATCTACGAACCCGGCCTTGAGCCGATGGTCAAGGCGAATCATGCCGAAGGCCGCCTCAAATTCACTACCGACGCCGCCATGGCGATCGCGCATGGCGATGTGATCTTCATCGCCGTCGGTACACCGCCCGACGAGGACGGCAGCGCCGATCTGCAGTACGTGCTCGCGGTGGCGAAGACGATCGGTACGCATCTGCAGCGTCCGGCTGTGGTGGTGGACAAATCCACCGTGCCGGTGGGCACCGCCGACAAGGTGCGCGCGACCATCGCGGCGGCCATGAGCGCGCGCGGCGCGGATGTCGCCTACGACGTGGTGTCCAATCCCGAATTCCTCAAGGAAGGCGCGGCGGTCGAAGACTGCATGCGCCCGGACCGCATCGTGATCGGCGCCGACAGCGCGGTCGCGATCGAAAAACTGAAGCGGCTGTACGCGCCGTTCAACCGCAACCACGAACGCATCGTGGTGATGGACGTGCGCTCGGCCGAATTGACCAAGTACGCCGCCAACGCGATGCTGGCGACCAAGATCAGTTTCATGAACGAAATCGCCAATATCGCCGAGAAAGTCGGCGCCGATATCGAGATGGTGCGGCAGGGCATCGGTTCCGATCCGCGCATCGGCTGGCATTTCATCTATCCGGGCGCCGGCTACGGCGGCTCGTGCTTTCCCAAAGATGTGCAGGCGCTGGCGCGCACCGCGCAGCAGAACGGCTATCGCGCCGAACTGCTGGATGCGGTGGAATCGGTCAATCACCGGCAGAAGGCGCATCTGTTCGAGCTGATCGTCCGCCACTACGGCGGCGAAGCGGCGCTGCGCGGCAAGACCTTCGCGGTGTGGGGCCTGGCGTTCAAGCCGAACACCGACGATATGCGCGAAGCCTCCAGCCGTCGCCTGCTGCAGCTGCTGTGGGATGCGGGCGCCCAGGTGCGCGCCTTCGACCCCGAAGCCACCCACGAAGCGCAGCGCATCTTCGGAGAGCGCGACGACCTGACCCTTTGCGAACACGCACCCGATGCCCTGCAGGGCGCCGATGCGCTGGTGGTGGTGACCGAGTGGAAACAGTTCCGCAGCCCGGACTTCGCCAAGCTGCAGAGCACGCTGAAGGATGCGGTGGTGTTCGACGGGCGCAATCTGTACGACCCCGCCGAGATCGAGGCCAGCGGCGTGGCCTATTACGGCATCGGGCGCGGTCGCTCGATCCGGACGTGACGGGATGACCGCCGCGCAGGACACGGATGCGCTGCAGGGCCGCGTCGTCGAACTGGAAACGCGTCTGGCGTTCCAGGAACACGCGCTGGCCGAGCTCAGCGACGCGCTCGCCGAGCTGCGCACGGAGGCGGCGCGCAGCGCCGATCTGCTGCGTCGCGTACTCGAAGAAGTCAAACTCCATCGCGGCGATCTGATGGCCGACCCGGCCGAAGAACCGCCACCGCCGCACTATTGATCCGACGACTCCGGGCACGCCGACATGAGCACGCTGTGATGAGCACGCTGTTATGAGTGATTCCCTTCGCGACCAACTGCTGGGCCTGGGCTTCAAGCCTGCGCCGAAACCCGAGAAGCCGCCGGCGCGTCCGGCCCAGGAGCATCCCCGTCGCGATGCGGCTGCGGGCGCGAATCCGCGTGCGCATCACGCCGCGAAACCCGGTGCGAAACCTGGTTTCAGGCCAGCTGACGGCCATCCGCGCCGCGACCGCCCGCGTCCCGCACCGGGCGTGCAGCCGCAGGGCGCGCATGCACAGGCACCGCGTCCGCAGAAGTCCGGCGCACAGCCGCAGGGCCGCAAACCGCCGCGCACGCAGGAGGAAATGGATCTGGCCAAGGCCTACGCCATCCGCGCCCAGCGCGAGAAGGAAGAGCGGATCGAAGCCGAGCGCGTGAAACAGGAAGAAGCGCGGCTGCGCCGCGAAGCCAAGGCGAAGCTGGCCGAATTCCTCAAGGACAAAGGCTTGAACGACCCGGCGGCGGATATCGCCCGCCACTTCGAATACGGCACCAAGATCAAGCGCATCTACGTCAACGCCGAGCAATTGAAAGCGCTCAACGCGGGCGAACTGGGCGTGGTGCAACTGGACGGCCGCTATCTGCTGGTCACGGCGGATGTGCTGGCGCAGGCCGAAGCACTGTTTGCGCAGGCGGTGGCGTTGAAAGTCGATCCGAATGCGCCGGCCGGCGACGACCCCTACGCCGATCCGCAGTATCAGGTGCCCGACGATCTGGTCTGGTGATGGTGCAGGGGGGCTGACAAGCCATCCTGCTGTTGCAAACCAAATCCCGAGCCCTGTTCTGCCTGTCGCCCGCGCGAGTAGCTTGCAAAGCGCTCAATCAAACAATTCATCCACCGGCGTCGCCAGCAGAGCCTCCGCGCTGTGCGCCAATTCGCGCAGGCGCGAGACGCCGAGGTCGCGGACCAGCCGGTGCGCGCGGTGCGGCAGCGGCGAGTCGGCGATATCGTGCGGGGCCAGATTCTTGCCGGAGACGCCCGGCAGCAGATGGATGCCGGCGGCGGCGTAGCAGTGCTGGACCATGGCCGAGCAGTATAGCGCGCCTTCCTTGGCCAGCAGGTTGTCGCGTTTGCGCAGGCGGCGGCTGTGCATCGCGAACATGGTGCCGATGAGTTCGCTCAACGAATAACAGGTGAGGCCGGAGAGCAGATCCAGCCCGGCGGTGACGACCTGCCGGGTCTGCGCATCGTCGAGCCCGAAATCCAGCACCGCGATGTTCGGGAACGCTTCGGCGTCGAAATAACGTTCGATGCGGTTCTCCTGCACGCCGAGCCGCATCTGTTTGTAGCGCAGGTCCAGATCCGATTCGATCACCCACCACTGGCCGTCGCTGCGGCGCTCGCTGAAGAGGAAGGCATGCGACCAGAAGCTGCGATGGCCGTCGTCGGTCAATGGCGACTGCGCCTTGCGGATCAGGTGGCTGATCACGTCGCCGCCCGCGACCAGACCGATCCGGCCTGGCGCGGCGTGACGCAGCAGGAAGTCGGCGTTGCCGGTGCTGCGGCCGCTTCCATCGGCACTGGCGTCGTCGCTGCCGTCGCTCATCCGGGCTCTCCTCTCATGGGGATGGTGCGCATCGTATCGATGGCTGCGCGGATCAGGCCTGCGGCTTCGTCCGGTGCTTCCATCGGGAACAGATGACTGCCTTCGGTCCAGGCGAAGCGCGTACCGACCAGCGCCCGGGTCGCGCCCAGGCCGATGTGGCGCAGCTCGCGCGACTGGCGTCCGCCGATGAACGCGGCCGGCACGTCAAGCCGCGACGCTGCGGCGGCGACGCGCGCGGTCGGCAGCGAGCGGTAGATGCGGTATTCCACGCCGCGATCGAACAGCAGCGTGCGCTCGCCGCGACCATCCGGTACGGTGCAATGGTCGGCATAGTCGCGCAGCACGCGCGGGTCCCAGCGCGCGAACACCGCTTTGGCGGCGTAATGCGCGTGTGCCGCGTCGGCGTCGGGCCAGTGCTGGCGGCGCTGCAGGGTCTGCTGCAGCGGCATGACCAGCCGGTCGAGCCCCATCATCCGTCCCAGACGCAGCGCGCCTGCGGTAACGCCGGAGATTAGTGGCGAATCGAGCAGGACAATGCCCGCGACGCGAGTCTGCAGACGCTGCGCGGCGAGTACGCTGAGATAGCCGCCCAGTGAATGCCCGACCAGCCACGTCCGGCCATCGTGACGGGGCTGCGCATGCACGAATTCGACCAGTTCATCGACCAGATACGGCCAGCCGGTGGTGACCGGGCGGCTGGGATCGTGACCGAAGCGCAGCATGCCGATGCCGTCGAACTCCGGGCGCAAGGCTTCCAGCAGCCGGCGATACACCGGCAGCGGAAAACCGTTGGCGTGGGAGAAGACGAGTCTGTCGGTCACGAGGGAGAGTCTGGCGTCGGACAGCGCATCCGCTGTCCGTTCACTCCGGATCGTAATCCAGATTCGACGCCAGCCAGCGCTCGGCCTGGGTGAAGGGCACGCCCTTGCGCTTCGCGTAGTCCTCGACCTGTTCCTTCGACACCCGCCCGACCACGAAATACTGGCTGTCGGGATGGCTGAAGTAGTAGCCGGACACCGCTGCGGTCGGCAGCATCGCGAAGCTTTCGGTCAACGACATGTCGGCGTGGCCCGGCGCATCGAGCAGTTGGAACAGCGTGCCTTTCTCGCTGTGCTCGGGGCAGGCCGGATAGCCCGGGGCAGGGCGGATGCCGCGATAGCCTTCGGCGATCAGCGCCGCATTGTCGAGCGTTTCGTCGCTGGCGAATCCCCAGAATTCCTTGCGCACGCGCTGATGCAGGCGTTCGGCGAAGGCCTCGGCGAGACGATCGGCCAGCGACTTGAGCAGGATCGCGTTGTAGTCGTCGTGATCCGCCTCGAAGCGGGCCACGTGGGCGTCGATGCCGATGCCTGAGGTGACCGCGAACGCGCCGATCCAGTCCTGCTTGCCGCTGTCCTGCGGGGCGATGAAATCGGCGAGGCAGAAGTCGGGCCGGTCGACGGGTTTGTCGACCTGCTGGCGGAGGAAATGCAGCGTCTGTGTGCCGCCATCGCCGGGATCGACGACGACATCATCCCCGACGCTATGCGCCGGCCACAGCCCGAACACGCCCTTCGCGGTCAACCATCGTTCGTCGACGATGCGTTTCAGCATCGCCTGCGCATCGCGGAACAGTTCGCGCGCCTGCGTGCCGACGATGGCATCGTCGAGGATCGCCGGATACTTGCCGGCCAGCTCCCAGGTGTTGAAGAACGGGCTCCAGTCGATGCATTCGACCAGCTCTTCAAGCGGGTAGTCGTCGAACACGGTCAGGCCCGGCTGCTTCGGCGCGGGCGGGGTGTAGTCGGCCCAACCGCCGTCGAAACGCTGCGCGCGGGCCTTCGCCAGCGGGACCAGACGCTTGGCGTCGCCGCGATTGCGGTGGCGCTCGCGGATCTCGGCGTAGTCGCTGTCGTTGGCGGCGACGAAGGCCTCGCGCAGGTCCTTGGAGATCAGCGACTGCGCCACGCCCACGGCGCGTGAGGCGTCCTTTACCCATACCGTCGGGGACTTGTAGTGCGGATCGATCTTCAGCGCGGTATGCGCGCGCGAGGTGGTCGCGCCGCCGATCATCAGCGGCATGGTCAGGCCTTGGCGCTGCATTTCGCGGGCGACGTGGCTCATTTCCTCCAGCGATGGCGTGATCAGCCCGGACAGGCCGATCAGGTCCGCATTCTCTTCGCGGGCGCGATCCAGAATGATCTGCGCCGGCACCATCACGCCCAGATCGATCACCTCGAAATTGTTGCAGGCCAGAACCACGCCAACGATATTTTTGCCGATGTCGTGCACATCGCCCTTCACCGTGGCCATGATGATCTTGCCGTTGTTCTTGCCGGCGTCGCCGGTGCGCCGCTTCTCGGCTTCGATGTAGGGCAGCAGATAGGCGACGGCCTTCTTCATCACCCGCGCCGATTTCACCACCTGCGGCAGGAACATCTTGCCTGCGCCGAACAGGTCGCCGACCACGT
>CAZGBA010000096.1:0-14352 GCA_964523435.1 uncultured Xanthomonas sp. | reverse complement strand
TGGTCGGCCCGCCGGGCACCGGCAAGACCCTGCTCGCCAAGGCCATCGCCGGCGAGGCGCGGGTGCCGTTCTTCAGCATCTCCGGCTCGGACTTCGTCGAAATGTTCGTCGGCGTCGGCGCCAGCCGCGTCCGCGACATGTTCGATCAGGCCAAGAAGCACGCGCCCTGCATCATCTTCATCGACGAAATCGACGCGGTCGGCCGTCATCGCGGCGCCGGTCTGGGCGGTGGTCACGACGAGCGCGAACAGACCCTCAACCAGTTGCTGGTCGAGATGGACGGTTTCGAGGGCGGCGAAGGCGTGATCGTGGTCGCTGCCACCAACCGCCCCGACGTGCTCGATCCGGCGCTGTTGCGCCCGGGTCGCTTTGATCGCCAGGTCGTGGTCGGCCTGCCCGACGTGCGCGGCCGCGAGCAGATCCTGCGTGTGCACATGCGCAAGGTGCCGCTGGCCGATGACGTGGTGCCGATGGTGATCGCGCGCGGCACGCCCGGCTTCTCGGGCGCCGATCTCGCCAACCTCGTCAACGAAGCCGCGCTGTTCGCCGCGCGCGAGAATGGCAAGGAAGTGCGCATGGAGCATTTCGACAAGGCCCGCGACAAGATCATGATGGGCACCGAAAACCGCTCGATGGCCATGAGTGAGGACGAGAAGCGCAACACCGCGTATCACGAAGCCGGTCACGCCATCGTCGGTCGGCTCGTGCCGGATCACGATCCGGTCTACAAGGTGACGATCATCCCGCGCGGGCGCGCCCTGGGCGTGACCATGTATCTGCCCGAAGGCGACCGCTACAGCATCACCCGCGAAGGTCTGCACAGCCGGTTGTGTTCGCTGTACGGCGGCCGCGTCGCCGAGGAACTGATCTTCGGCGCCGACAAGGTCACCACCGGCGCGTCGAACGATATCGAGCGCGCGACCAAGATGGCCCGCAACATGGTCACCAAGTGGGGCCTGTCCGAAGAACTCGGCCCGATCGCCTACGGCGAAGAAGAGGATGAAGTGTTCCTCGGCCGCTCGGTGACCCAGCACAAGAACGTGTCCGACGACACCGCGCGCAAGATCGATGAAGTCGTGCGCAGCATCCTCGACAACGCGCACGCGCGGACCAAGAAGCTGCTGACCGACAATCTCGACAAGCTGCACACCATGGCGAAGCTGCTGCTGCAGTACGAAACCATCGACGCGCCGCAGATCGACGCGATCATGGAAGACCGCGAGCCGCCGCCGCCGATGGGCTGGGATCGCAATCCTCCGCCGAAGGACGACGCGCGTCCGCCCGCACCGATGATCGGCGGGCCTGCTGCGCAGACCTAGGATGCCGATGGCATCACGCAACCTGAAAGGCCAGAGTTTCTCTGGCCTTTTTTACTGACGGGAATCCCGATGTTCGATCTCTCACCCCAACTCGACTGCGCTGGCCGGATCCTCGTGCTTGATCGCCCGCGCGTGATGGGCATCGTCAATGTCACCCCGGATTCGTTCTCCGACGGCGGCGAACATGCGACGACCGACGCCGCCATCGCACACGCGCTGCGGCTTGCGGAGGAGGGCGCGGATCTTCTGGACATCGGCGGCGAATCCACCCGCCCCGGTGCGGACGATGTGTCGGTGGAGGAAGAGCTGCGCCGGGTGATTACGGTGATCGAGCGTCTGTCGAAGGCGACGTCGTTGCCGATCAGCATCGACACCTCCAAACCCGAGGTGATGCGCGCGGCGGTCGCGGCCGGCGCCGGCATGATCAACGATGTCTATGCGCTGCGTCGCGACGGTGCGCTCGATGCGGCGGCGGAACTCGGCGTGCCGGTAGTGCTGATGCACATGCTCGGCGAACCGCGTTCGATGCAGGACGCGCCCGAGTACGACGATGTCGTCGCCGACGTGCATCGTTTTCTTGCCGAGCGCATCTTCGCTGCGGAAATGTCCGGTATTCCGAAAAAAAGGATCGTGGTCGATCCCGGTTTCGGCTTCGGCAAGACCACCGCGCACAATCTGACGCTGCTCGCGCAGTTGGAGCGCTTCATCGATCTGGGTGTGCCGGTGCTCGCCGGCTTGTCGCGCAAGCGCACGATCGGCGAACTCACCGGCCGCGACGACCCGCACGATCGCGTGCATGGTTCGGTCGCCGCGCACGTCATCGCCGCGCAGCGCGGCGCGAAACTCCTGCGCGTACACGATGTCGCCGCGACCGTCGATGCGCTGAAAGTCTGGAATGCGGTTGCCGGGGCGCCGAAGCCGAAGAAGTCTTCTTCGGCTTCGGGCATCCGCTGGCCGGACGAGGATTAGCCGGCGGTTGAAGCGGCTGGCCGATTATCTCCGTGTGCCATTCCGATACGCACCTTCCCGGTACGCGCTTTCGCGAAGACGCGCGGACTCGACCGCAGCGTTTGACGCGGTCGGCGGCGCATCCATCGATGCCTGGGTTGTCCGCGGCCGAACGCGTGCGCGCGAGCCGTTGCGTTCGCCCGGGGCGAGATTTTGCTTCCAGTAGCGCATCAGTTCACGCAGCGCTTCGGGCTTGTTGACGGGTGCCGACTGCCCGGCCTGATTCTTCGTGTTCTCACCATGACAGCCTGCGCAGGTGCGGATTTCTCCCGGCTGCATCGTCACCCAGACGCGTTCGCGCACGATCGCCGCACCGCTGGCGTCCGTGGTTTGCCAGGTCAAGGCGCGGTTCGCCGGAACGAATGCAGCGGTCGAGCCATCGGCGGCGATCTTCACGCTGCTGGGTGGGCCGGAGGGATTGGCGGGGTTCTTCGACACCGCCATTGCTTGCGCCAGCGGGCGTCTTCCCGAGCGGAAATTGTTGTAGCCGCGAACCTGCGCCGCCTCGAAGATCTGGTAGTGCGCGATGTCGTAGATGCGCCCGCCATCGCCGGTGGTCTTCAGTCCCGACGGAATGCGCAGGTTGAACGGTTGCTGGCGATCGGCGCGGTCGCGGCTGGTCTGGTTGCGGGTCACGATGAGCGCGAGCTGGTTCGCCTTCATCCATTCGCGAAGCATGCGTTCGTCGACCTGTTCTTCGTCGAGCACCGTCTTCTCGATCGCTTCGATGTGCGATGCGCCAGCGGCAGGACGCGCCCGTGCCACGACCTCCGTCGCTTCCAGTTCCCACAGCGGACCGCTGTAGGTCAGCTTCACGTCGGGGCTCCACCACGACACGGTCTTGTTGATGCCGGTGGTCAACGGCGTGCCGGCGGTGAACAGGCCGCTGCCATTGGTGGCCAGTTGGTGCAGGCGGAATTGGACGCCTTCCTGCACGGTCGCGCTTGCGGTGTAGGACGCCACCATCTGTCCAGACGTCAGCGGCAGCGGATTGCGGTACCGGCCGCCGACCAGGCTGCCGTTCGTTTCCGGCGCGGAGGCGTCGACGATCGTCATCTGCTCGGGATTCATGCCCGGCGCGCCGGTGAAGCGCACGATCTGGTTGGAGGTCAGCGTGCCGAACTCGTGCGTATAGATGCCGTAGTAGATTCCGGGCGTCTGTGGGCTTTCGTGGATATGGAAAATGCCGGCGTCGTCGCCGATGTGCTTGCGGTTGGCGATGATCGTTTCGTTGGTGAACTCCTGCAGCGCCGGATCGGTGTCGAAGGATTTGCTCAGGTATCCGAACGACATCTCGTGCCGGCCGATGTGGTTCAACGACAGTTCGCCGCTGCCGTCCTGATTCATTTCCCAGGGCGTGAACAGGTTGTAGGTGAAGCCTCTGACGTTGCCGTACGGGCTGCCCATGCCGATGCGCGATTCCGGAAATGCCTCGGTCTGCGTGAGCTTCGCGGCGTTCGCCGCTTCGCTCGCGGAATTGAACGCGCCGTAGGTGCCGGCGTCCGCCTGCTGGTCGCGCTGCAGATGATCCCAGCGCGTGAAGAGGATGCGTCCGTAGCTGTCGACGAACGGCGAGAACGCGCCGCTCGGCGTGTGATTGAGGATCGATACCTGCCCGGTTTCCGGATTCAGACTGAAGATGCCGGTGATCGTCGCGGTGCTTTCGTATTCGTCCAACTGCGGATACAGATGCGCTTCGCCACCGCGCGGTCGATCGGAAGTGAACAGGATCCGATCGTCGCTGGCATAGAAGGGCGAGACATTGTTGTAGGCAGCCGGTTGCCCGGGCACCTTGGTGATGACCACGGGCTGTCCCTTGCCCAGTCCGGTCACTTCGTACATCTGCCACTGCTTGTCGATCTGCGTGTACTGGCTGGGCGGCGCGCCGATGACCATGCTGAAAATGGCCTTGGTCCCGCTCCAGTGCACAGTCGGCTCGCGCACGGCGATCGCGTTGGCGCCCTGCTGGCCTTCCATGCCGTAGCCGGCTTCCTTCGTGAGATTGCGCAGCGTGCCGTCGGCATACCGGATCATCAGATCGCCGCCGCGCGGTGCGGAAACGATCGTGCCGAGATGGTTGGCGAAGGTGGAGCCACGGCTGGCGAAGACATCGCCGGGCGTCGGCACCTGGGTCACGAACAGGATCGGGTTCTGGATCGCTGCTGTCGCCGTTGCCCGCGATACCGGACGCATTGCCGGCAATCGGGAAATCGTGGTGTCTGCGACCTTGCTTGTTCCGCTTGTCGTGTTGGCGCTCATGTCGGTGCTCATCTCGGCGCCGCAGCCGCCGAGCAGCATCGAAAGACTTGCGGTCGCGCACAAAAGCATGCTGCGCCGTGCGACGGTTCTGGTGTTAACGATCATGTTGTAAGCCCCGGGGGATGGGCAGTGCGCGAATGCACCCGCTCGCCGGTGAGGCTAGCAGCCTCATCGATCGTGGGCTGTCGCTTGAGACACAGTGCAAGCGTGATGCAGTGCCCAGAACAGGACCCGGGCGTTCGTCCTGAGGACATCGTGGCGAATTGCTGCAACGGGATAACCGGCGATCCCGGAGCGATCCCGCTTTTCGTAGGAGCGACTTCAGTCGCGAAGACTACATCGCCGCACAAGCATGGAAATGCGAATTCATGTGATCGGGAACATGTCGCCTGAAGGTTTGCCGGCTTCGCGACTGAAGTCGCTCCTACATTGTGGCGAATTGCTGCAACGGGATAACCGGCGATCCCGGAGCGATCCCGCTTTTCGTAGGAGCGACTTCAGTCGCGAAGACTACATCGCCGCACAAGCATGGAAATGCGAATTCATGTGATCGGGAACATGTCGCCTGAAGGTTTGCCGGCTTCGCGACTGAAGTCGCTCCTACATTCCTCCTGCATCGCTCATATGTGCCGGACTTTCAGGCTATCGCCTGGCGTGGAACGCCCGCACCCGCGGATCCACGATCCGGAACCACAGCGGCGGACACAGCGCGAGCAGGAACATCGCCGCATAGCCGCCGGGCAACTGCGGGCTGTCGGCGTGATGCAGCAGCGTTTGATAGCGGCGGCGCGGCGTTTCGTGGTGATCCGAATGCCGCTGCAGATGGAACAGCAGCAGATTGCTGATCAGGTAATCCGAGTTCCAGGAATGCAGATGCGTCGTGCGTTCGTAGTGTCCGTCGGCGAGCCGCTGCCGTTCCAGACCGTAGTGTTCGATGTAGTTGATGATCTCCAGCGCGCAGGCAGCGAAGAAACCCTGCGCGAGAAAGAACGCAAGCCCGATCGGACCGAGCCATGAGCTGAAGGCGATGATCGACATCAGCCACAGCACGCTCCAGCGGATCAGTTCATTGTCGATGCTCCACCAGCGCTTGTTCTGTTTGGCGAGGCGCTGCGCTTCGAGCCTCCAGGCGTTGGCGGTGTTGCGGACGAGCGCACGCGGCAGGAAATGCCACAGCGATTGTCTGAAGCGCGCGCTCGACGCGTCCTCGGGCGTGGACACGTGGACATGATGGCCGCGCACGTGTTCGATCTTGAAACCGTGATAGCCGACGCTGGTCAGCAGCAGACCTCCAGCACCGCGCTCGAGTGCGGTGTCCTTGTGGATCAGCTCATGGGCGACGTTGATCGCCAGCACGCCGCCGACGATGCCCTGCGAGAGCAGCCAGCCGGCGATGCCGACCGCGCCGAAATCGGCATGCGCGAAATGCCAGCCCGACCAGATCAACACGCCCAACTGCGCCGGCAGCGCGGCCAGCGTCATCCACCGGAACCAGTGGTCGGTTTCGAGCGCTTTCGCCTCGTCGATCGAGGGGTTGCGGGGATCGTGGCCGAGACCGTAGTCGGCCACCGGCAGCAGCACGAACAGGAAGAACAGCGGAAACCACGCCATCGGGTCCGGATGCCCACTGCGCGCGCCGAGCCACGCGGCGGCCGGCATCAGTGCGGGCACCACGAACACGAACAGGAAGCCGAAGCGTTTCCACAGAGGCATCGACCAAGCGTGGACGCAAACACCGGACGGTTCAAGTCCGGGAAACACGGCAGTGCGACGTTCGTCGTTGGCGCCCGCCGGGGTATCCTGCGCGACATCCTTCTCGATCCGGGAACCGCGCATGACCGCTGGCCAGCCGCTGCTCATCACCTTTGGCGTCTATCTGATCGCGATGATCCTCATCGGTCTCTGGGCATGGCGTTCCACCCGCAGCTTCGACGACTACATCCTCGGTGGGCGTTCCTTGGGCAGCGTGGTCACTGCGCTGTCGGCCGGCGCCTCGGACATGAGCGGCTGGCTGTTGATGGGCCTGCCGGGCGCGTTGTATCTCGGCGGCGTGTCGGAGGCGTGGATCGCGCTGGGCTTGATCGTCGGGGCGTGGTGCAACTGGAAATTCGTCGCCGGGCCGCTGCGCGTCTACACCGAGCGCACCAGTAACGCGCTGACCTTGCCCGACTACTTCACCCACCGTTTCGAGGACCGCAGCAAAGTGCTGCGCGTGTTTTCGGCGATCGTGATCCTGGTGTTTTTCGCGGTGTACTGCGCCAGCGGCATCGTCGCCGGCGCGCGTCTGTTCGAGAGCGTGTTCGGTGTGCCCTACGCTGAAGCGCTGTGGTGGGGCGCGGCGGCGACGATCCTGTACACGCTGATCGGCGGTTTTCTCGCCGTGAGCTGGACCGATACCGTGCAGGCGTCGCTGATGATCTTCGCGCTGGTGCTCACGCCGATCATGGTGGTGCTGGGCAGCGGCGGCGTTGATGCCAGCCTTGCGCTGATCGAGCAGACCGATCCGGCCAAGCTCGACTGGTTCAAGGGCGGCACGCTGGGCTTCGTCGGCATCGTCTCGCTGCTGGCGTGGGGTCTCGGGTATTTCGGGCAGCCGCATATCCTCGCCCGGTTCATGGCCGCCGATTCGCTCGCCACCATTCCCAAGGCGCGTCGCATCGGCATGGGCTGGATGGTGCTGTGCCTGTTCGGTGCGATGGCGGTGGGGTTCTTCGGCAATGCCTACTTCGCGCAGCATCCGGATCAGGTCGGCCCGGTCGCCGAGAATTCCGAGCGCGTCTTCATCCAGCTTGCGACCGTGCTGTTCAATCCATGGGTCGCGGGCGTGCTGCTGTCGGCGATTCTGGCCGCGATCATGAGCACGCTGTCGTGCCAGCTGCTGGTGTGTTCCAGCGCGCTCACCGAGGATTTCTTCAAGGGTTTCGTGCGTCCGAACGCGAGCCAACGCGAGCTGGTGTGGTTCGGTCGCGCCATGGTGTTGATGGTGGCGCTGCTGGCGATCTGGATCGCGCGCGATCCGGACAGCCGCGTGCTCGGGCTGGTCTCGTATGCTTGGGCAGGTTTCGGCGCCGCGTTCGGCCCGGTGGTGCTGTGTTCGCTGTTCTGGCAACGCATGACCCGCAACGGCGCGCTGGCGGGCATGTTGATCGGTGCGGCGACCGTGATCCTCTGGAAGGAGATCGCGGTGAAACAGTACGGCAGCGAGTTGTACGAAATGGTGCCGGGCGTGATCGCCGCCTGCATCGCGATCTTCGTGGTCAGTCGTCTCGGCAAAGCGCCTTCGGATGAAGTGCAATTCCGGCACAAGGGCGTGATGGAGACGCTGAAGGTGCATGGCTACTGATCTGATTGTGGGAAGGGCTTCAGCCCCGACAGTCGGGGCTGAAGCCCCTCCCACAATAAATGCCAGCGTCGCATGACCGCCGACACCCGCCCCCTCGCCATCGCGCTGATGGGCCCGACCGCATCGGGCAAGACCGCGCTTGCGCTGGATTGGGCGCAGCGCTTCGGCGGCGAGATCGTCAGCGTCGATTCGGCGCTGGTGTATCGCGGGCTGGATATCGGCGCGGCGAAACCCTCCGATGAAGAACGCGCGTCGGTGCCGCATCATCTGATCGATGTGCGCGCGCCGTGGCAGCCGTATTCGGCGGCCGATTTCGCCAGCGATGCGCGCGCTGCGGTCGATGACATCGTCGCGCGCGGGCAGCTGCCGATTCTCGCAGGCGGCACCGGTCTGTATTTCCGTGCACTGCTGCAGGGCTTGTCGCCGATGCCCGAGGCCGATCCGGCATTGCGCACGCAGCTGGCTGCCGAGGCCGACGAGCGCGGCTGGGCGGCGATGCATGCCGAGCTTGCGGTCGTCGATCCCGCCGCCGCCGCGCGCATCCATGTCAACGATCCGCAGCGGATCCAGCGTGCGCTGGAGGTGTACCGGCTCAGCGGTCGATCGATCAGCGACTGGCAGCGCGAAACAATCGCTGCCGCGCAGCGATTCCCGTGCCGTGTGCTGAAAATCGCGGTGGCGCCACACGATCGCAGCGTGCTGCATGCGCGGATCGAGCGCCGCTTCGACGCGATGCTGGATGCCGGCTTTCTCGATGAGGTCCGCACCTTGCGCGCATTGCCGGAACTGCGAACGCATCCGGCGCCGCTGGACTTGCCGGCATGGCGCGCGGTCGGTTATCGGCAAGCCTGGGAGCATCTCGACGGTGCGTTGTCTTCCGGCGAATTCCGCGATCGCGCGATCTTCGCCACCCGACAGCTGGCCAAGCGCCAGCTCACCTGGCTGCGCAGCGATCCCAGCCTGCAGTGGTTCGATCCGGATGCCGACGGCGCACGGCTGCGCAGCGCGTTGCGCGGCTTCTTCGGGGGCTGATCGGCCTGCGGCCGGGGCTTGCGGGCCCTGGGACTTTCGGGCGGCTTCCGGTCCGCGCGCAGTTGTGTAAACATCGAAGCGTCCGGCAGGGGAGTAGCCGTGTCGCATTGCGACCGGAACCGCTGGCACGCAGTCGTCGCCATCGTGCGGCATCCAATAACAAGAACCCGAATGGGGAGCACCATGTCCAAGGGGCAGTCTTTGCAGGATCCTTTTTTGAACGCGCTCCGCCGCGAGCGAGTGCCGGTGTCGATCTATCTCGTCAACGGCATCAAATTGCAGGGCACGATCGAGTCCTTCGACCAGTTCGTCGTCCTGCTGCGCAACACGGTCAGCCAGATGGTTTACAAACACGCGATTTCCACCGTCGTACCGGCGCGCAATGTGCGCGTGGGGCCGGGCGGCGGTTATGTGCATTCGTCCGAACACGACGACGATAGCGGTCCGGTCGGCGGGATGGTCGACTGATCCGACCCGGAGACGCTCCCGCTCGGGCGACAGCAGGCGGCTTTTCGACAGCCTGTCAGTCCGTCCGAGCGGGGTCGCTCCGGTCATTCAGCGCGTAAACGCGCGTCGCAGCCCGGCGCGGGGCATACTGCGCGTCCGCTTTACCCATGGACATCCCCGGTTTGTTCGAACGATCCCGCAAGGGCGAAATCGCGCTGCTGATCCAGCCGCATGCCGGTGGCCCGCCGGAGCCGGATGTGCTGGAAGAGTTCGCCGATCTCGCCCGTTCCGCCGGCGCCACGGTCGCGGCGCTGCTGCATGCCCGCATCGACCGTCCCAACGCCGCCATCCTGATCGGCAGCGGCAAGCTGGAAGAAGCCAAGGCGGCCGCCGATGCCACCGGCGCTGACCTGGTCCTCGTCAATCACACCCTGAGCCCGGTGCAGGAGCGCAATCTTGAAAAGGCGCTCGGTCGACGCGTGGTCGATCGCACCGGCCTGATCCTCGATATCTTCGCCCAGCGCGCGCGCAGTCATGAAGGCAAGCTGCAGGTCGAACTCGCGCAACTGCGGCACATGGCCACGCGTCTGGTGCGCGGTTGGAGCCATCTCGAACGCCAGCGCGGCGGTGCGATCGGTCTGCGCGGGCCCGGTGAAACCCAGCTCGAAACCGACCGTCGTCTGCTGCAGAAGCGCGTCGAGCAATTGCAGAAGCGCCTCGACAAGGTCGAAGTGCAGCACACCCAGATGCGTCGCGCCCGCGTACGCAGCGAATTGCCCCGGGTCGCGCTGATCGGCTACACCAATGCCGGCAAATCGACGCTGTTCAACGCACTGACCGGTGCGGATGCGTACGCCGACGATCGTCTGTTCGCGACCCTCGATCCGACCGTGCGCCGGATCGCGCTGCCCGGCGGCGCGGCGATGCTGGCCGACACCGTGGGCTTCGTCCGCGATCTGCCGCACGATCTCGTCGCGGCGTTCCGTTCCACGCTGTCCGAAGCGCGCGAAGCCGATCTGCTGCTGCACGTCATCGACGCCGCCGACCCGCTGCGCGACGAACGCATCGCCCAGGTCGAAGCGGTGCTGGAGGAAGTGGGCGCGGGTGAAATTCCGCAGTTGCTGGTCTACAACAAGATCGACCGGATCGAAGGCGCCGTGCCGCGTCACGACCTCGCCCTGCAGCCGGCGGGTGAGGGCGACACTGAAGGCGCTGCCGCCGATGGTCACGGGCTGGAAGAGGTCGCCCGCGAACGGGTATGGCTGTCGGCGCGCGACGGAAGCGGTTTCGATCTGCTGCGCGCGGCGCTGGTGGCGCGGCTGGGTCTGCGCCGTGTGGCGGGCACCGTGCGTTTGCCGGCACGTTCGGGCCGGCTTCGCGCGCGGCTCTACGAGCTGGAAGCGGTACGCAGCGAAACCCACGACGACGACGGCGGTGGTTGGGTCATCCAGGTCGATCTGGCCCTCAGCGACGCGGAGAAACTGGCCGCCGGCCCCGGCGGCGATGCGCTGGAGCCGCTGCTGCCGCCCGACGACGACGAGCTTCCCGGGTAACATCCTCGTGAAACGTCCACTTGTAATATCCACCCCACGCCCGCATTCCTGCGGAGCGCATTCGCTTTGGAGCAGGCATGGCCTGGAATACTCCCGGTAACAAGAACGACGATTCCTCTTCCGGTGGCGGCAATCAGCGCTCGCCATGGAAACCCCGCCAGAGTGGTCGTGGCGGCGGCGGATTCGACGACATCCTCGCCCGCCTGCGCGGGATCTTCGACGGTGGCGGCGGCAATCACCCGCTGCGTTGGGGGCTGGCGGCCGTCGGTCTGTGGCTGCTCTTCAGCTCCTTCGTGCTGGTCACCGAACAGGAGCGCGGCGTGGTGCTGCGCTTCGGCGCGTTCGCGCGGACCATGGACCCGGGCCCCAGCTTCAAGCTGCCGTGGCCGATCGAAAGCGTCTACAAGGTCAACGCGACCGAGATCAAGAACTACAGCGACAGCGTGCCGGTGCTGACCAGCGACGAGAACATCGTCCAGGTCGAGATCAACGTGCAGTACCGCATCAGCGACCCGCGGCTCGCGCTGTTCGGCACCCGCGACGCCGAGGAAATGCTCAAGCAGGCCGCGTTGAGTTCCGTGCGCGAGCAGGTCGGCCGTTCCACGCTCGACACCGTGCTCGGCGCGCGCGACGCGCTGGCCGTGGCCGCGCGCGTGCGCCTGCAGAAATCGCTGCAGAACTACAACACCGGCCTGGCCGTCACCGAACTCAACCTGCCCAACGCGCGCCCGCCCGAGGAAGTGAAACCCGCTTTCGACGACGTCAACAGCGCGCAGCAGGACAAGGATCGCCTGATCAGCGAAGCCCGCGCCTACGCCGCGAAGGTCGTCCCCGAGGCACGAGGCGAGGCCTCGCGCACGCGCACCGTCTCCGAAGGCTACAAGACCGCATCCATCGCCCGCGCCACCGGCGACGCGACCCGCTTTACGCTGCTGTTGCAGCAATACCGCACTGCCCCGGAGGTCACCCGCAAACGTCTGTGGCTGGAAACCGTGCAGAAAGTGCTTGCCGATAACCGCAAGATCGTCGGCGGCGACAGCCGCCAGCTGCTGTATCTGCCCGTCGCCCCGGGCCGCGGGGCCGCGCCGGTCACCAGCGAAGCGCCGCCGCCAGAGCTGATCGCGCCCACCGTGACCGCCACCCCCGAAGAACCCACGACCGCCCGCAAAGCCCGCAGCGCGGGCCGCAATGGAGGCAGCCGATGAGAATTTCCCTCTGGATCCCGCTCGCCGCGATCGCCCTGTTCGCGTTGATGGGCTCGATGTTCGTCGTGCGCGAAGGGCATACCGCCATCGTGCTCAACCTCGGCAAGGTCGTACGCAGCGACCTCGGCCCCGGCCTGCACTTCAAGGTGCCGCTGGTCGAGAGCGCCCGGATCTTCGACGGCCGCTTCCAGGTGCTGCCGGCCGAGCCCGAGCGCTATCTCACCTCCGAGCGCAAGGACGTGAGCGTCGACTTCTTCGCTGTCGGCCAGATCCGCGACACCCGCGCGTTCTACCGTGCCACGGCCGGCGATGAAGGCGCCGCCATCGACCGCCTCGCGCCGATCATCAAGGACTCGCTGCGCAACGAGATCAACGCCCGCACGCTTTCGCAGGTGGTGTCCGGCGAACGCAGCAAGATCGCGGGCGCACAACTCGCGGCCATCAACAAGGCCGCCGCCACGCTCGGCGTGCGCATCGTCGATCTGCGCATCAAGCAGATCGATCTGCCCACCGACAGTCAGGTGATCCGCGACGTGTATCGCCGGATGAGCGCGCAGCGTCAGCAGGTCGCCAGCAAGCTCCGCGCGGAAGGCGAGGAACAGGCCAACCAGATCCGCGCCCAGGCCGATCGCGACAGCAACGTCATCCTGGCCGAAGCCGAACGCGACGCGCAGAAGATGCGCGGCGAGGGCGATGGCGAAGCCGCGCGCATCTACGGCAACGCCGCCAACGCCGATCCGGGCTTCTATGCGTTCCAGCGCAGTCTCGAAGCCTATCGCGGCTCGTTCTCGGACGGCGATGCGGTGATCGTGCTCGACAAGGACGATCCGTTCCTGCAGTACATGCGCAGCGATCGTTGATCGCTGCATCCCGTGTATGAACGATCTTTGGGCAGCACTTGCACTGGTCGCGGTGTTCGAGGGTCTGCTGCTGTTCGCTTTTCCCAATGTCTGGAAGCGGACAGCCGAGCAGTTGCTGGCGATGCCCGCGAGTCGACTGCGCGGGATCGGCGGTCTGATTCTCGCGGCAGGTCTGGTTGCCCTGTATCTCGTGCGTAGCGGGGGATGAATGATGTCTGCGGGAGGGGCCTTCAGCCCCGACCGCAAATCCGACCGGAATAACGCCCCCGAAGGGTGGTTCCCAGCCCCAAAACCCGGATAATGCACAAAAGCCGGACGGGGCATCTGCCCCTCCGGCTTTTTCCGTGTCGGTGGATCGTTTTTGTGGGAGCGGCGGGAGCCGCGACGCCACGCCCGATAACCTCCGACGCTCAGGTCGCGACTTCCGTCGCTCCCACATCGTGAATTTCCGGAGTCAGGTCATGGGCCAGTCAGTCGTAGTGTTGGGCGCGCAATGGGGCGACGAAGGCAAGGGCAAGATCGTCGACCTGCTCACGCAGGACATCGGCGCCGTCGTGCGCTTCCAGGGCGGCCACAACGCCGGCCATACCCTTGTGATCGGCGGCAAGAAGACCGTGCTCCACCTGATTCCTTCCGGCATCCTGCGCGACGACGCGCTCTGCCTGATCGGCAACGGCGTCGTGCTGCATCCCGGCGCTCTGCAGAAGGAAATCGGCGAACTCGAAGCCAACGGCGTCGAAGTGCGCAGCCGCCTCAAGATCAGCCCGGCCACGCCGATCATCATGCCGTACCACATCGCTCTCGATCAGGCCCGCGAAAAAGCCGCAGGCAAGAGCGCCATCGGCACCACCGGTCGCGGCATCGGCCCGGCCTACGAGGACAAGGTCGCGCGCCGCGGCATCCGCGTCGCCGACCTCAGCTACCCTAAGGAGCTCGCGGAAAAACTGCGCAGCACGCTCGATTACCACAACTTCGTGCTCACCCAATATCTGAAGGTCGACGCCATCGACTTCCAGCAGACGCTCGATGAAGCGCTCGCGTTCGGCGAATACATCGAACCGATGAAGTCCGACGTCGCCGGCATCCTCCACGACCTGCGCAAACAGGGCAAACGCGTGCTGTTCGAAGGCGCACAGGGCTCGCTGCTCGATATCGACCACGGCACCTATCCGTACGTCACGTCCAGCAACACCACTGTTGGCGGCGCACTCGCCGGCACCGGCGTGGGCGCGGATGCGATCGACTACGTGCTGGGCATCGCCAAGGCCTATGCCACGCGCGTCGGCGGCGGCCCGTTCCCGACCGAACTCGACGACGCCATCGGCC
>CAZGBA010000095.1:0-14784 GCA_964523435.1 uncultured Xanthomonas sp. | reverse complement strand
GCGCGCATCGGGCCGACCGTATGCGACGAGCTGGGGCCGATGCCGATCTTGAACAGGTCGAAGGTGCTGACAGCCACTTTATTGCTCGCAAAGCCACTTGTATTCGACGGTATCGCGCAACAGCCCGGCTTCTTTGATGAGCTTGGGCAGTTCCTCGCGACACGACAGCTCGATGGCCTTCCGGCGGTCCCTGACCTGTGCGATGAGGGTGATCCGGGTTTCGTCCTTGTCGTCGTGCAGCGCGTGGCGGATGAAGACCCCCGCGCTACGCTGGACCACGGTGTCGGCGTCGAATACGGCGCGCCAGCGCGCGTAATCACGGACGGTATAGCTCACGAGCACGTACGCCATGGGTGGCCCCCTTCAGATGTGTGGTGGCCGTATTCTATGCTGCATTCTCCCTGCCGTAGCGACGCCAGCGTATGGTCCCCGCCGTTCCCCGTTTCGTTCTGTACCAGCGAGATGATTGCCATCTTTGCGATCTGGCGCTGGCTGTGTTGGCCGAGGCGCGACTTTCGACCTTCGAGAGCATTTTCATCGATGAAGACCCGATACTTAAGGCCAGATTCGGGGCTCGGGTGCCGGTGCTGCGGGAAGATGCCAGCGGTACGGAGCTGGACTGGCCATTCGAGGTTTCGGCGGTGGTCAGGCTGCGAGCCGACGCATCGCCGATACCCGACTGAGCGAGTGTGCGCAGTGGTATGGTCCACAATGGCCGTGCGCTGGTGTTGCGGCAAAGACAACGATAGGAGCCGGTGAACCATGCGAACGAAGGGGCTGCATTTGGGACTGGTGGCGCTGGTGGTCGCGGCGGCTGTCGCCGGTTGGGCGTCTGCGATCGAGCGTGAGGATCCGCCGCGCGGGTTGTTGCGGATGCACGATGATTTCGTGCTGGCCTTCATCGACAGCGAAGGGTTCGGACAGCGTCGACTGCCCGCGATGGCTGGTGTGCTCCACAGGCCGGTCGACGGAGCCCGGTGGCATGTCGCGCATCTCGAGTTGATCGGTATTGCGAAGCACAATCCGCCGCGGGTGTTCTCGAACGAGATGTCGATTTTCCATCAGCAGAACAAGGAGACACCGCCGCCGCGCACGACAGGTCGCGCGATTACGCCGTGGGAGAAACAGGCGCTGCGCGAGCTTGATGCCGGTCAACGATTGATCGTGGAGAAGCAAGGCAAGGGACTGCGGGTGGTCGGTGCGATCCGGGCAGGCGATGAATGCCTGGGATGCCACAAGAACAAGCGCGCCGGCGACATGCTCGGCGCGTTCGTTTATTCGCTTTGGCCGATGCCGCAGATGCCGGATGAAGCGCCAGCAAAACCTGAAGCGAAAGCGCCAGTGAGAAAGTAGAAAGCGTTCATTTCGACTGCAGGAACACCTTCGTCGTCACCTTGATCTCGTTGGGGATCACGCCGACATCGGCCCAGTCGCCACCGCCTACGCCGAAGTCCAGGCGCTTCACCACCGCAGTGCCGGCGAGCACGGGTTTGGTGCCGGGCGTCCAGGTGAAGTTCAGAACGATCGGCTTGCTGATCCCCCGCAAGGTGAGCAAACCGTCGGCGGCGTACTTGCCGCCGCCGAGTGCGCGGAACCTGGTCGCGGTGTAACGCGCCTGCGCGAATTTCCTGCTGTTGAAAAACGACTCGCCGCGTAGCTCGCTGTCGTAGTCGGCGTTCCGCGTGGTTGCGGTCGCCAGCGGAATGGTGACGTCGAGTTTTGCGCCCGTCAGCTTCGCGGGATCGAATGAAAGCGTGGTGACGAATCCGGGAAACTGGCCGTTGAAGGCTTCGCCCTGGTATTTTCCGGAGAACCCCAGGGTTGAGCCGGCTGCCTGGGTATAGTCGGCGGCGAATGCGGAACCCGCCAGCAGCGGACCCGCGAGAAGCAGCGAATGGAAAAATTTTCGTGTGAAATTACGCGGCATGGTCGGAGCCCTGTGCATTGGTTGGTGTGGTCGTATCGCCGATGCGCAGCCAGCCTTTCGGCAGCATGCGCGCGAGTGTGGCGTCGCGCTGGAACAGATGGTGATAAAACGCGGCGCCCGCATGCGCTACGACCAGAAACGTCAAAAGCCAGAACATGAGTTCATGCGCTTCTTCGGCCAGTTCGTGCAGATCGTGGCTCTTGTCGACGATGTAAGGCAGATTGAAAAGCCCGAACCACTGCAGCGGAAAACCTGCAGCCGAATTCAGTACCCAGCCGCTGATCGGAATGGCGAACAGCAGCAGATAGATGGCGAGGTGAGTCAATGCGGCGATGCGTTCCTGCCAGTGGGGCGATCCCGGAACGGGATGGGGCGTGCCCGCGTAGAACCGCCACAGCACGCGCAATGCCACCATCGCGAGAATGGTGATGCCGATCGATTTGTGCAGCGCGTAGGTCTTGATCTTGTCGGGTCCATTGGGCAGGTCGCCCATGGTCAAGCCGATGAAGGCGATGACCAGAATAAGAATGGCGATGCTCCAGTGGAGGAGTTGACTGACGCCGCCCCAGCGGTCGGCCGTATTTCTGAATGTCATGGTGAGAGTTCCGTGGTGGTGGTTTTCGGTTCCGGATCGGCGCTGTCCGTGGGAGAAGAGGCGTCGTCAGGGGGTTCGGGTGCGTGGGTATCTCCGGCGGCGTGGCTTCGGGTGGCTTCGGCCTCGATCCGAAGCTCTACCGCGTCGCCGATCACGCTGGGCCATGCGTCGACCCCGAAATCCTTGCGACTGAGCATGGCTGTCGCCGAGAAGCCGATCGTGCGACGGAACGGAGGCAATGGATGGCGCTTTGCGGCATTCAGTTTCACGTCCAGCACGATATCCCGGGTGACCCCGTGCAGCGTAAGTCTACCGTGGACCGAGGCGCGATCCGGGGCGACCGGCTCAACCCTGGTGGTTATGAACTCGGCTGACGGATAGTGATCGACATCAAGCAGGCCACCGGCCATTACCGCTTTGTTCCAGCCGACATCTCCAAGGTCGATACGCGTCAGCGGCACCGTGGCCTGCAGTCTTGTCTCGTGCCACTGTTCCGGGTCGAAACTCAGACTGCCGGTGCTGCCCGAGACCGTGCCGATCGCTTTGGAGAATCCGGCATGATCGATCGCGAACATCACCCGTGTATGCACCGGGTCGAGGTTGTACTGGGTCGGCTCGGCGGCGATGGCATTGCCGTTGAACAGGAAGAGACTCGCGACAACCGCAAAATTGCAGCGAAGGGCGATCGACATGGAAGCAGCCTGTGGGGTGGGATTGCTGGATTCTAGGCATATGACGCACGATATGCCTGCCCGGGAATGCAATGAATCATTGCATGTCGATACGCAAATACAGGATTCAGGGGGAAGGATGCTGAAGTGGAGATGGCGCAGGATAGCGGTTGCTGCATCGACGACTTGCTTGTGGATGCTTTTGGCGCTGGCAAGCCAGGCCATGGCTGCGCTCCCGGCTCGCGATTGGCATCGAAGAGAGCCGCACTTCATTCGGTTCGGCGTCGAACAAGGTCTGTCGTCGACGATCAATGATTTGGCCATCGACCATCAGGGGTACATCTGGGTAGCAACCGGCGACGGCTTGGCGCGTTACGACGGGACGAAGTTTCGTTACTGGCGCCGCGTCGTTGGTGATCCTGTTTCATTGCCGGACAATGAAGTGACGCTGGTTCACGTGGATTCTGCGGACCGGGTGTGGGCGGCGACATGGTTCGCGCTGACTGTGCTTGATCCTGATCATCGAGTGCCCAGAACCATTCAGTTCCGGGGTGACGCTGCACGATGTGGTATCGATATTACAGCAATGACATCTGCGCCAGGAGGTGTTATTTGGCTTGGGACCTATGCGGGAGATATATGTCAAATCGCAGCTGACGGCGCTGTCTTAAGGCTGAGTGGGGCGCAGGGGCGTCGTTCTTATCTGTATGGTTCCGTTCCTGTGGCGATGAAGTCGCTCTCTTCAGGCGGTTTATTGATAGGTGCCAATACGGGGTTGTGGTGGGTTGAGCCGAATGAGGCTAATTCACATCCAGTTTCTATGCATAAAAATAAAACGAAAAGTGGCCCAGTATTCGCGTTGTCTTCTGCAAAAAATGGTGCAATTTGGGTCGGTGCAGAAAGCGGTTTGTTTTTGATTGGTGAAAATATGGAAATTGAATCTATTCCATGGCGGCTGCCAAAATTATCACGACGCGCCATTGTCATGCATGCCAAAGACAATAGCTACTGGATAGGTGATTACTACGGACTATACAAAAGGAAAGATATTTTCGTTTCAGAGGAAATAACCGATATTGAATTTGGTATAAGCGGTGGAATCAACAGCATTGTTGAGGATGATGAGGCTGGTATTTGGCTCGGGAGCAACTCAGAGGGTTTGATGTATATTCCGCCGGAAAGCGGTCGTTTTTTCTCTTTCAAGAATTTCGGAGTTCTAAATGGACACAATATTGTTAGTGGCGAAATTGATCAAGAAGGTATTGTCCTGGCGCTAACCACGGGCGGTCTTTACCAGTCTAAATTTTCTGCTAAAAATGCATACGAAACTGCATTTAAATTAAAATTTCCGGCTGAAAATCAGACGTCTATCAAAGCGTGTAACGGGAAGAGCTATTTCATATCAAGTGAGGATGGATTTTATATTGTTAACGTAAAAACAGGGGTTGTTGAAAAGGAAATAAAATATAACATAAAAAATGTTCTGCATAGAATGGAGGCGCTGGAGTGCAGCGGCAAAGATGAGTTATGGATTTCGTTTTTCGGGGGTGGAATCTTGGTATATTCGCAGGGCGGTAAGCTTATAAAAGAATTTTCGCCGGAAGAGACCTTGGGTGAAGAAGCGGAGGCATTCATTGATTTGCGATTTTCTCCGGATGGGTCACCGTGGTACAGCGACGGCAAGAATTTGAGGCGCTGGAATGGTGCTCGATTTATCCGTGTTCCATTGCCCCCGGGAGAGTATGTCTACAGTCTTGATTTCGCGTCTTCGAGTCAGCTTTGGGTGGCGCGTTTCGGAAGCCTGGAGCGTTACGAATGGGATGGTGCCGTGCTGCGCTTGCGCGAGCGGGTGACGGGACAGGAAGGGTTGCCGCCCGTGGAAACGAGAAGTGTGCTCGCGACTTCAACAGGGAATATATGGCTGAATACTGTCAGAGGTCTGGTTCATTACGACTCCAATCAACATCGCGCCCGTTTGTTCGGGTTGAGAGACGGGTTGCCGGGCCTTGATTTCACCGTCGATGTCTTGAAAAGAAGGGCCGATGGTCCGGCGATTGCCATTTCCAAGGAAGGCATCGTCATGTTCGATCCGGATCAGCCGTTGCCGGAGCCGCGCGCGTCCACGTTGGCGATTGAGGCGATCGAGTTGCGGCGCGGGGAAGACACGATCGCTTTCTCGCGCTATGGAAATGCCGAGCTGCGCGCGGTTATGCAGCCGTATGATCGTGATCTGAGAATCGTTGCGAGGGTGATGTCTTTCGCCGATCCGGCGGCTTATCGATACAGGTTCAAGTTGAATGGTTACGATCCTGATTGGGTGGATCAGGGTGATCGCGGAGAGCGTGTGTTTTCCGCATTGTCTCCCGGACATTACGTTCTTGAAGTCGAGGGAGCGAACGCCGATGGCGTCTGGTCCTCGATACGGCGGATCGAGATATTGGTCCAGGCGCCCTGGTGGCAGCGGTGGTGGGCGATGGTTTGTTATTTTGTCGCGCTCGCGATGCTGTTCTGGTGGATCGCATATCTTTATCGTCAGCGACTCAAACGGCGTCATGAATACCAGATGATCGCGCAGAAGCGCGAGGTCGCCGAGCAGGCATCGCAGGCGAAAAGCCGTTTTCTCGCGAATCTTGGCCATGAAGTGCGCACACCGATGACCGGTGTGCTCGGCATGAGCGAATTATTGCTTTCCACGTCGCTCAATGTGGACCAGCAGGGGCAGGTGCGGTCGATTCGCCGTGCGGGCGAACATCTTTTGAGGCTCGTGAACGACGCGCTGGATCTCGCACGAATCGAAGCTGGGCGTCTCGATCTTGAGGACGTCGATTTCGATCTCGATATCCTGGTGGAGGAGGTGGCTGCATTGATGCGACCCTTGGCCGATCGCAAGAGTCTGGTGCTGCGCGTCGTCGTCTCGCAGGAGGCGCGCGGTGAGTGGCGCGGCGATCCGACGCGAATCCGTCAGATCCTGCTCAATCTTATCGGCAATGCGGTGAAGTTCACCGAGCGTGGTGAGGTCGCGCTATCGATCGATACGGCGATGACGCATGGACTGCGCGCGATCGTGAGCGATACGGGTCCAGGTTTGGACGCCGAGCAGCAGCGGCGCCTGTTCCGCCGGTTTGAACAGGCGGAAGGAGCGCGTACCGCGAGCCGATACGGCGGCAGCGGCTTGGGCCTTGCGATCTGCCAGGAATTGGCCTTGGCGATGGGTGGAAATATCGAATTGCGCAGCGCGCCGGGAGAGGGGGCGCGATTCACGGTCACTCTGCCGCTGCAGCGCGCAACGAACATGGTCGCGCATCCGCCTCTCCTGCATTCGGGAGAGGATATGCAGCGGCCCTGCGATGTGCTTCTGGTCGAGGATGACGCCATCGTCGCTGATGTGCTGATCGGCATGCTGCAGGCGCAGGGCCATCGGGTGACGCATGCGGGGCATGCATTGGCTGCGATGACCGAAATCGCGACGGACAGTTTCGATATCGGTTTGTTCGATCTCGATCTTCCGGGGATGGACGGTCTTGCGCTCGCGCGCAATCTGCGCGGGCATGGCTGTGCGATACCGTTGATCGCGATCACCGCCCGGGCGGACAATGATGCGGAAAAGGATGCGAGAGATGCGGGTTTCGATGCGTTCCTGCGCAAGCCGTTGTCGGGCGATGCGTTGGGCGCTACGCTGCGCGAGCGGCTCGCGCGGCGCAGCGGAATGGACTGATCAGCGTGCGCTGATCTCGTGCACCGCCTGTACCAGTGCGGCGACGTGCTCGGGGTCCATGTCGGGCGACATGCCGTGGCCGAGATTGAAGATGTGGCCGTCGCGTGAGCCGCCGTTGCCTTCGGCGTAGCTGTCGAGTGCCTGGCGCACCTGTTCGCGAATCGCTTCGGGGCTGCCGTAAAGAACCGCAGGGTCGAGGTTGCCCTGCAATGCGACCTTGCCTTGGGTGCGACGCGCCGCATCGGACAGCTCCACGGTCCAATCGATGCCGACACCTTCCGTGCCCGATGCGGCCAATGCTTCCAGATACGGTGCGTTGCCTTTGCCGAACAGGATGAGCGGTGTGCGTGTCGCGCCTGCGCCGCGTTCGAGTTCGTGTGCGATCCTTGTCAGGTACGGCAGTGAAAATTCGCGATACATCGCCGGGCTCAGTGCGCCGCCCCAGGTGTCGAACACCTGCAGCGCCTGCGCCCCGGCCGCATGCTGCGCGGACAGGTACGCGATGACCGCGTCGGTGTTCACCGCGAGGATCCGATGCAGCAGGCCCGGGGCGTTCAAGGCCATCGCCTTGATCTTCGAGAAATTATCGCTGCCGCCGCCTTCAACCATGTAACAGGCGAGGGTCCAAGGACTACCGGAGAACCCGATCAGAGGCACCCGGTTGTCCAGTTCGCGGCGGATCACGCGCACCGCGTCCATCACATAGCGCAACTCGGTTTCCATATCCGGCACCGCGAGCCTGGCGACATCTTCCGCTGTGCGGACAGGGCGCTCGAACTTCGGGCCTTCGCCGTCTGCGAAGTACAGGCCGAGGCCCATTGCGTCGGGTACGGTCAGAATGTCCGAGAACAGTATCGCTGCATCCAGAGGAAAACGCGCCAGCGGCTGCAGGGTGACTTCGCAGGCCAGATCGGGATTCTTCGCCATCGCCAGGAAGCTGCCGGCGCGCTTGCGAGTGGCGCGATATTCCGGCAGATAGCGGCCGGCCTGACGCATCAGCCAGACCGGCGTGCGGTCGACGGGTTCGCGGCGGAGCGTGCGCAGGAAACGGTCGTTGCTCGGAGCGGTGTCGGTGATCAAGCGGAAATCCTGGGGAAAGACGGAATGGAGTGGTTCAGTTCGGTGCGTCGACGCCCTGCGCGAACATCAGGTGAAAGCCTTTCTTCAGCGTCTGATCGCGGGCGCGCTCGAATGCGGTCAGGGCGGAAGTCTGATCGAGGTACTGCTCGCGTTTGAGCGTGCTGCGGCCGCCGACCTGGCCCGATTCGCGGGTGAGCGTCCAGCCGCCGATCAGATCCGCTTCCAGCTGCAACTGCACGAAGCGCGGGGCTTCGCGTCCATCGGGGCGTTGTTGCAGGAAGAGGCGCATGGACGGATTGTAAGCGGTGACGACATCATCCGTGCCTGCGACGAAGATTCAGCTTTCCAGCAGCGTCTGCAGCACGGCATCCTCGGGCACATCGGAGACGATCCGCGCTGTCCCCGGCGCCTCCCACAGCACGAAGCGCAGGCCGCTGGCGCTCGCTTTCTTGTCCAGGCGCATCCGCTGCAGCAGCCGATCCGGTTCCAGCCCCTGCGGCAGTGCGGTCGGCAGGCCGAATCCAGCCAGCAGCATGCGCAGGCGCTCGGCATCCGCAGCCGGGGCCATGCCCAATTGCGCGGACAGCCGCGCCGCCATCACCATGCCGACCGCGACCGCTTCGCCGTGGTTGAGCGCCTGGTTGTCGAGGCCGTGGCTGGCGTAACCCTGTTCGGCTTCGATGGCATGGCCGAAGGTGTGGCCGAAATTCAGCAGCGCGCGTTCGCCGTGTTCGAAGGGATCGTGCTCGACGATCGTGGCCTTGTGCTGGCAGCTGCGTGCGATCGCCTCGATCAGCGGTTCGCGTTCACGCGCCAACAAGGGCACGGTGTGCGCTTCCAGCCAGTCGAGAAACGGCGCATCGACGATCGCGCCGTATTTGATGACTTCGGCCAGCCCGGCGCGCAATTCCCGGTCGGGCAGCGTGTCGAGCGTGGCGGTGTCGGCGAACACGCCGCGGGGCGGATGGAAGGCGCCGACCAGATTCTTGCCCTGCGGCAGATCCACGGCGGTCTTGCCGCCGACCGAGGAGTCCACCATCGCCAGCAGCGTGGTCGGTAGTTGCAGGCAGTCGACGCCGCGCATCCAGCAGGCGGCGGCGAATCCGGCGAGGTCGCCGACCACGCCGCCGCCCAGCGCCAGCACGCAGGCGTCCCGGGTCGCACCCAGCGTCGCCAGGGCGTCGATGACCTGCCCGAAATGAGCCAGGGTCTTGGCCTGCTCGCCGGCCGGCATCACGAACCGGTTCAGCCGCAGCTCGGGGCGGACGTTGTGCAGGGCGGCCTCGATCCGGCGCGCATAGAGCGGGGCGACGTGTTCATCGGTGACGATCAGGACATGGCGGCCGCGGATTCGAGAGGCCAGCGCGATACCGTCGTCGAGCAGGCCGTCGCCGATCGAAATGGTGTACGGGTGGGCGCCACCGATGTGGACGAGGCGGAGTGCGGAGGCGGTCATGGCGATTCCGGAGTGGCAGGGCGTTGCCAGTGGATATCGAGTAGATCGGCCAGACGTTCGGCCGCATCGGCAGGTGTCATGCCGGCAGGCGAGAATTCCAGGTCGGCGATTTCGGCATACAGCGGCGCGCGTTCGGCGGCGAGCCGCGCCAGCACCTCGGCCCGATCCGCACCTGCCAGCAGCGGCCGGCTGCGGTCGTTGGCCAGCCGTGCCAGCTGTTCGTCGACATCGATCTGCAGCGACACCACGAAACCCCGCTGGCCCATCAGCGCACGGTTGTCGGGGTCGAGCACCGCACCGCCACCACTGGCGATCACGCAGCCCTCGCGTGCAAGCACGTCCGCCAACGCTTCGCATTCGCGGCGCCGGAATCCGGCTTCGCCTTCGCAGGCGAAAATGGTCGGGATATCGGTGCCGGCGCGGGCTTCGATCTCGCGGTCCAGATCGATGAAGACCAAGCCCCGGGCCTGGGCAAGGCGGCGTCCGAGTGACGACTTGCCGGCACCCATCGGGCCGATCAGGACAAGGTGGGGCGCAGAGTTCATTCCGCGATTTTAACAGCCGGAGCGTAACCTGCTGTTCCGGCATGCTGCCGGCCCAGTCGAGGAGTGCAACCCATGTCCATCGCCAAGATCATCGAAATCAACGCTGCGTCGAACACCAGCGTCGAAGACGCCGTCCGCAGCGGCCTGAAGAAGTGCGCCGAGTCGGTCAAGAACATCAAGGGCGCCTGGATCAACGAAACCAAGGTGGTCACCGACGACGACGGCAACGTGACCGAGTGGCGGGTCAACATGCGGGTGAGCTTCGTCGTCGAGTAACCGCCGCATCCGGTCCGTCGATCGATCAGCACAGCGAGGACGCGCCCTCGCGCGTCCTCCGCTTTGATCCGGCTCAGGTGCGGGCCGCGCGGCATCGCGCGACAATGGCGCAACGCCGCATCCGGAAGCCCGTCATGACCCTCTACGCCGAAGCCCTCACCACGTTCGATTCGCTGTTCGCGCAGGCCCAGGCGGCCGGTATTCCCGAGCCCACCGCGATGACGGTCGCCACCGCCGCGCCCGGCGGCCTGCCCTCGGCGCGGATGGCGCTGCTCAAGGCGCACGATGCGCGCGGCTTCGTGTTCTACACCCACCTCGATGGTCGCAAGGGCCGCGAGCTGCAGGCGAATCCGAACGCCGCACTGCTGTTTTTCTGGAAAGCATTGGGCGACGACGGCGTGCAGGTGCGGGTCGAGGGCGAGGTCGAGATCGTCGACGATGCCGAAGCCGAGGCGTATTTCGCGATGCGCCCCCGCGCCAGCCAGCTCGGTGCCTGGGCCTCTCATCAGTCGGAAACGCTCGAGACCCGCGAAACCTTCGATCAGCGCTTCGATGACGCCGAGCGTGAATTCGAAGGCCGCGACGTGCCGCGCCCGCCGCGCTGGGGTGGCTTCCGCGTGAAGCCTCGCGCGATCGAATTCTGGTACGGCGCGCAGTTCCGGCTGCACGAGCGGTATCTCTATGAGCGCGGCGCGGATGGCGTTTGGACGAAGCGGATGCTGTATCCGTGAGCCCAACGCGCGTCTGCGGTCCGCAACGCATCGTCTGCCTCACCGAAGAGCCCACCGAAGTGCTGTATGCGCTCGGTGAGCAGCACCGCATCGTCGGCATCAGCGGGTTTACGGTCAGGCCCGCGATCGCGCGCAAGGAAAAGCCGAAGGTCAGCGCCTTCACCTCGGCGAAGATCGGCGAGATCCTGAAGCTGCAGCCGGATTTCGTGATCGGATTTTCCGATATCCAGGCCGAGATCGCGTCGGCGCTGATCAAGCAGGGCGTGGAGGTGTGGATCAGCAACCACCGCAGCGTCGACGGCATTCTCGATTACATCCGTCGGCTCGGTGCACTGGTCGGTGCGCTGGAGAAAGCGAATGCCTATGCCGACGAACTGCAGCGTGGGCTTGACGTCATCGCCGCGCAGGCAGCGACGCTAGAGCGTCGGCCGAAGGTGTATTTCGAGGAATGGGACGATCCGCTGATCAGCGGCATCCGCTGGGTCGCGGAACTGGTGCGGATCGCCGGTGGCGACGACATCTTTCCCGAGCGCGCCGCTGAATCGCTGGCGAAGGCGCGGATTCTCGAAGATCCGGACGAAGTGATCCGGCGCGCGCCGGACATCATCCTCGGCTCGTGGTGCGGCAAGAAATTCCGCCCCCAGAAAGTCGCTGCGCGCCCGGGCTGGGATGCGATCCCGGCGGTGCGCGACGGTGAACTGCACGAGATCAAATCGCCGATCATTCTGCAGCCGGGCCCGGCGGCGCTGACCGACGGCTTGCGCGAGATCGCGAAGATCATTCAGGCCTGGTCGCGCCGGTAGAGCAGCCTTCAGGCCGCTGCGCTATTCAGGGCTCGAAATCCCGCGAGAACGTCATCGTCGAAGCCGCCGCGCCTTCGCGCACGATGTTCAGATCGAACCGCAGCGTCTCCGGCGGCGTCATCTGCGCCGTGCCGATGTAATCGGTCAATTCACCGATCCGCATCTCGCGTATCGCGATGGGCTGCGCCTGCCCCTGCAGATTGGTCGCGCTGGCGGTGATCGTCGCCGGCAGCGAAACATCGGAACCGTCCGGCCCGCGTCGCACCGACACCATCAGCAGCACGCTGCGGTCGTCGCGCGGGATGTCGTAGTCGCGTGTCATCCGCTCGTTCAGATGTGCGGTGGCGATCACGTTCGCGCGGATCGTCACGTCGCCGTCGCGGGTCACCGCTTCCTGCGGGGTATCGAGGGGTTTGGCCGGCTTGGCCGCGTCGTTGCCGCAGGCGGCGAGTGCCAGGCAGAGCAGGGCGAGGCAGAGCGTGATGATGGCGATCGGTCGCATGGGCGTGACTCAGTCGTTGGCGGCGGACAGCTGGCGGCCGCGTTCGGTGGCGTTGCGGATGGCCGAGGCGACCAGTTCGCGGAAGCCGCCAGCCTCGAAGGTCTCGATCGCGGCCTGGGTGGTGCCGCCCGGAGAGGTGACCCGGCGCCGCAGTTCGGCCGGGTCTTCGCCGGATTCGGTGAGCATCCGCGCGGCGCCCAGCACGGTTTCCAGCACCAGCGCCCGTGCGGCTTCGGCCGGCAGGCCCTCGGCAAGGGCCGCAGCTTCCATCGCTTCGGCCAACAGGAAGATGTAGGCGGGGCCGCTGCCCGAGACGGCGGTGACCGCGTCCATTTGCGCTTCGCTTTCGATCCAGACGGTTTTGCCGGCGCTTGCGAGCAGGTTGGCGGCGCGTTCGCGGCCGTTGGCATCCACTTCTGCGCTGGCGAACAGGCCGGTGACTCCAGCGCCGAGCAGTGCGGGGGTATTCGGCATCGCCCGGATCACGGCGACGCCGCCGCCCAGCCAGCGCTGCAGTTGCGCGGCAGTGATGCCGGCGGCGATCGACACCACCAGCGGGCGCTGTGCCTGCGCGAGCGGCGCGAGCGCTTCGCAGACCGCGCGCATCACCTGTGGCTTCACTGCCAGCAGCCATAGCCCGGCGGGCGCGGCGGCCTCGGTGTTGTCGGCACCGACCGCCACTCCGAAATCGCGGGCCAGCGCATCGCGCAGCGTGTCGACCGGTTCCGAAACGCGGATATCGGCGGCGGCGGTGCCGCGGGCCAGCAGGCCGCCGATCAGGCTGCGGGCCATGTTGCCGCCGCCGATGAAAGCGATGGTGGATTCGGAACTCGGTGATGCAGAAGTCATGGCGTCTCCGGGACGTCGGTCGATGCGGTCTTCGGCGCGCGGGCGCCGAACAGCGCGCTGCCGATGCGGACCATCGTCGCACCTTCGGCGATCGCCAGCGCGTAGTCCTCGCTCATGCCCATCGACAGCGTGTCGATGCCGGAGTGGCGGGCGGCGAGGGCGTCGAACAGGGCGCGCATGCGCCGGAACGCGGCGCGGCGGCGGTCCATGTCGGGGTCCGGCGCCGGGATCGCCATCAGCCCGCGCAGGGCGAGCTGCGGTTGGGCGGCGATGGCGGCGGCCACGGCGTCGATCTCTTCTGGCCGGCAGCCGTGCTTGCTCGTTTCGTCGTCGATGTTGACTTGGATGAGCACATTCAGCGGCGCCTGTCCCGGCGCGCGATGCCTCGCCAGCGCTTCGACCAGCTTGAGCCGGTCCACGGTCTGCACCCAGTCGAACGCGGCGGCGGCTTCGCGAGCCTTGTTCGACTGCAGGTGGCCGATGAGATGCCATTCGATTCCGAGCCCGCCCAGCGCCGGCTGCTTGGCGAGTGTTTCCTGTACGTAGTTTTCGCCGAAGGCCAGCGGGCCACCGGCCTGGCGCGCGCGCAGGGCTTCGGCGACGCGCGCGATGGCATCGGCCGACTGCGTCTTGCTGACCGCAAGCAGGCGCGCCGTCGGCCGGCCGCTGGCGGCGGCCGACATGCGTTCGAGAATGGCGTCGAGTGTGGGATGGGGTTGGGTTTCGGACATCGCGGTGGGGAGGATTCGGTGTCGTGGATGCGACGCGCGTCGCGGAATCGACAGTGTAAACCGGGCCCGACGCGCGCAACTGCGGGGTGACAGCGCCGGGTCCGGGGCTATACTCCGGCGGTCAGTCGTTCCATCACGTCATCACACGACATCGCAACGCGGGGAGCTTGCATGGATATCGCCGAACTTTTGGCATTCTCGGTCAAGAACAAGGCTTCGGACCTGCATCTGTCGGCCGGGTTGCCGCCGATGATCCGCGTCGACGGCGACGTCCGCCGCATCAATATTCCTGCACTCGATCACAAACAGGTGCATGCGCTGGTCTACGACATCATGTCGGACAAGCAGCGCCGCGATTACGAGGAATTCCTCGAGACCGACTTCTCGTTCGAGATCCCCGGCCTGGCCCGCTTCCGCGTCAACGCCTTCAACCAGAATCGCGGCGCGGGCGCCGTGTTCCGGACCATTCCATCCGAAGTCCTGACCCTGGAAGACCTGGCGACCCCGCCGGTCTTCCGTGAACTGATCGATCAGCCGCAGGGCCTGATCCTGGTCACCGGGCCGACGGGCTCGGGCAAGTCGACCACGCTGGCGGCGATGGTCGACCACGTCAACAAGAACGAATACGCCCACATCCTCACCGTCGAGGATCCGATCGAATTCGTCCACACCTCGCAGAAGTGCCTGATCAACCAGCGCGAGGTCCACCGCGACACCCATGGCTTCAACGAGGCGCTGCGCTCGGCGCTGCGCGAAGACCCCGACTACATCCTGGTCGGCGAGTTGCGCGATCTGGAAACCATCCGCCTGGCGCTGACCGCTGCGGAAACCGGCCACTTGGTATTCGGCACCCTGCACACCAGCTCGGCGGCCAAGACCATCGACCGCATCATCGACGTGTTC
>CAZGBA010000094.1:0-14924 GCA_964523435.1 uncultured Xanthomonas sp. | reverse complement strand
GCAACCTGATCAACACCGACACGCTGCGGCGCGAGGTGTTCGAGCAGGATCGCCGTAACGTCAACACCGAATCCGATTCCGAAGTGTTGTTGAATGTGTTCGCGCACGAGCTGGACAAGCAGCGCGTGCTTACTCCCGACGCGACATTCCGCGCGGTCGAAGGCGTGACCCGTCGTGCGAAGGGCGGCTACGCGGTGGTGGCGGTGGTGCTCGGTCTGGGTCTGGTCGCGTTCCGCGACCCGCACGGTATCCGCCCGCTGGTGCTGGGTCGGCGCGATTCCGATGCCGGCAGCGAATATGCGGTCGCTTCCGAATCGGTGGCGCTGGATATCCTCGGTTTCGACCGCGTGCGCGACATCGCGCCGGGCGAGGCGGTGGTGATCACGCCGCGCGGTGAGCTGTATTCCCGCCAGTGCGCCGATGGCGAGCTGCGGCCGTGCATCTTCGAGTTCGTGTATTTCGCGCGCCCCGACTCGATGATGGACGAGATCTCGGTGCACAAGGCGCGCATGCGCATGGGCGTAACCCTCGGCGAGAAGATCCTGCGCCTGCGCCCGAAGCACGAGATCGATGTGGTGATCCCGATTCCCGACACCTCGCGCGACGCCGCGCTGGAAATCGCGAACACGCTCGGCGTGAAATATCGCGAAGGCTTCATCAAGAACCGCTACGTCGGCCGCACCTTCATCATGCCCGGGCAGGGCGAGCGCGTGAAATCCGTGCGCCGCAAGCTCAATCCGATTCCACTGGAATTCAAGAACCGCGTCGTGCTGCTGGTCGACGATTCCATCGTCCGTGGCACCACCTCGCAGCAGATCGTGCAGATGGCGCGCGATGCCGGTGCGAAGAAAGTCTATCTCGCCTCCGCAGCGCCGCCGGTACGTTTTCCGAACGTCTATGGCATCGACATGCCATCGCCGGAAGAACTGGTCGCCCACGGCCGCACCGAGGAAGAAGTGCAGACATTGCTCGGCTGCGACTGGCTGATCTATCAGGACTTGACCGATCTCGAAGCCGCCGTCGCCGGCCCGAAATTCCCCGGGCGGAAATTCGATAGTTCGTGCTTCAACGGCGAATACGTCACCGGCATCGAGCCCGGTTACTTCGAGCGCATCCAGCAGTTGCGCTCCGACGAGGCGAAGAAGAAGCGTCGCTTGGCGTCGTGATGTCCGCTTCGGGGGCGACGATCGCGATATCGGATCGGCGCCCTGCCCGGGACCAGGCCGGGCAGACAGGTTCCGGCGCTGGCGCTACAGCCACTTCACCTTTTTCAGATACCGGTAGAGGCCGAAACAGACTGCGCTGATGCCGCCGATCAGGATCCAGTAGCTGTACTTGCCCGACAGTTCCGGCATGTGTTTGAAGTTCATGCCGTACCAGCTGGCGATGAGCGTCGGTGCGGCGAGCAATGCAGCCCAGCCGGCGAGTTTTTTCACCACTTCGCCCTGATTGATCGTGACCAGCGACAGGTTGACGCTCATCGCGGCGCTGAGCATTTCACGCAGGGTATCGATGGCGTCGTTGAGGCGGACGACATGGTCCAGCACGTCGCGGAAATAGAGCTTGGCTTCGTCCGTCACCTGGGTCATCTGGGTGCGGGTGAGCTGGGCGAGGATGTCCTGCAGTGGCGCGACGGCGAGCCGCAACTGGGTGAGTTCTTTCTTCAGTTCGTAGAGTTTGACGATCGTTTCGCGACGGAATTCGGCCGCGAAGATGTCGTGCTCCAGCACGTTGAGCTCGTCGCGGAATTCATTGACGATCGGCTGGTAGTTGTCGACGATGAAATCGAGAATGCCGTACAGCGCGAATGCGGGCCCCTGCGAAAGAAGCTCGGGCTCGCGTTCGAAGCGGGCGCGCACATGGCGGTAGGACAGCGATGCACCGTGGCGTACGGTGATCAGATAGCGGGAACCGACGAAAGCATGGGTTTCGCCGAAGCGGACGTGACCGTCCAGCAACTGGGCGGTATGCACGGCCAGAAACAGCGAGTTGCCGTAGGCTTCGATCTTCGGCCGCTGATGCGCGTGCTGGGCGTCTTCGATCGCGAGATCGTGCAGACCGAACTCCTCCTGCAGCTTGTCGAGCAGGGATTCCTCCGGCTCGTACAGACCGACCCAGACGAAGCTGCCGTCGTCGATGGCGAGCGCGTCGCTGATCTGGTCGAGGCCGATATCGGCGCGTGCGCCGTTGCGGTAGACGGCGCAATTGACGACGCACTGCGGCAGTGTCGGAGCGGTGGCTGGACTGGTCATGGCGGGCATCGTGCCGGGATCGGCTGACGGGAGCAAGGCGATGCGCGCCGGATGCCACCGGTAGAGCGGCCTTCAGGCCGCTGCCTTTCGAGAAGACCGAAAAAACCAGCGGCCTGAAGGCCGCTCTAGCGGAGGGGCGCCTGTCGCAACCAGGCGATGCCGAATGCGACGTGGACCGGCAGCAGCAGCGCGATCCAGTGTGCGTTGGCCTGCGGGACGGCGACGATCCAGTGCAGGAAGAGTGCGAGCAACGCAAAGATCACCGTCGCGATCAGCGCCGGCCGGAACAGGCGCCCTGTCGATCGCCCGCGCGCGAGCCGCCAGCCGCCGGGCAGCAGCAGCCACGACAGCGGGCTGAGCAGCATCAGATTGTGGTTGGTCCAGCCGAAGCGGTGTTCGGTGCCCAGCCAGATCGCCGACATCACCGTGCCGAGCAGGGCGGCGGCGAACCAGAACACCAGCGCGAGTCCCGCCGCGGTGCGTGGACGGCGCCGCTGCAGCCACGACCACAGCACGGCGATGACAAGACCGGCGAGCAGCCAACGCCACCAGGCGCGCTGGAACTCCGGAGGTTCCGGCGCGATCCGGTGAGGCGCGACGGTTTCTTCGCTGAGCACCAGCGGGCGGCCGTCGGGGCGTTTCGCTTCGCGCAGGCTGGCCGCCAGCCGCATCGGCACGTACGCCTCTTCCCAGCGCGACATCGGCTGATCCGACGATGGACCCAGGCCGATATCGAAACCCAGCCACATCCACGGTGCGGGCGATGCCAGTCGCACCGCTTCGCTGCGGAAGGTGTTGCCCTGCGAACGTGCGGTGAGCTGCGGCTTCAGCGCGCCGCCGAGCGCGTGGTCGATCGCGTCGCGCACGCGCGTGGCGCAGTTGTCGATGAAATAGTCGTAGCGGTAGCGCGCGTTCTCGGGCTTGGCGTTCTCGGCGAGCGCGGCGGCCATCGCTTCGGCCTGCGCGTCGTCGAGATCGAGCCACTGGATCGTCACGCCGCGACCGCTGTCGAGGTAGTACTGGAGATCGTCGCGCCAGCGCAGCCGGGCGAGGTAGTAGCGCATGTCGCCCTTGACGAAACGCCCGGTGAAATCGGCTTCGCCCATGTCGAAGAAGCCGAAGTTGTATGACAGCGGTTCGCCCTGCGGAATGCCGTCGGGCGAGATGTCGTCGACGATGATCGCGTTGTGGCCGAAGCGCTCGAAGAAGATCTCGCCCGGCTGCATGGTGGCGATGCCGATCCGGGGTGCGGCCTGCGCGATCGATACGACCGACACGCAGCAGGCCAACGCGAGCCACAGCAGCGCGGCGAATCCCGCGCGCAGGCGGTCAGGACGCATGCACGCTCACGTGCAGCGTGTGCAGGCGCCGGGCATCGGCGCGTGCGACACGGAAGCCGAAGCGACTGAGGGTGAGCTCTTCGCCGGCCTCGGGCAGATGACCGATGGCGGCGGTGATCAGCCCGCCGATGGTGTCGTATTCGTCGTCGTCGAAATCGGCGCCGAAACGCGCGTTGAAATCGGAAATCGGGGTCAGCGCGTCGACCAGATACTGGCCGTCGGCCTGGGCCGCGATCAGCGCGTTCGGGTCTTCGGCGTCGTCGTGTTCGTCGTCGATCTCGCCGACGATCTGTTCCAGCACGTCCTCGATGGTGACCAGACCGGCGACGCCACCGTATTCGTCGATCACGATCGCCATGTGGTTGCGCGACTGGCGGAACTCGCGCAGCAGGATGTCGAGGCGTTTGGATTCGGGCACCAGCACTGCCGGGCGAAGGAGTTCGCGCACCGTGCCCGGGCCGTTGTCGGCGACGACGCCGCGCAGCAGATCCTTGGCGAGCAGGATGCCGAGGATCTCGTCGCGGTCCTCGCCATGCACCGGGAAACGCGAATGGCCGGACTCGACCACTTCCTTCATCAGCGCGAGGAATTTGCCGTCGACCGGCAGCACCACCATCTGCGCGCGGGGAATCATGATGTCGCCGACGCTCATGTCGGAAATGCCGACCGCGCCCTCCATGATCCGCAGCGTGTCGGCATCGATCACGCCGTCGGCCTGCACATCGCGCAGCAGCTCGACCAGATCTTCCTGATTGTCGGGCTCGCCGGAAATCGCCGCGCTCAGGCGGGAGAGCCACGAGCGGCGCTTGTCGGCCTTCTTCTCGGGGGGCGCCCTGTCGGCGGTCTTCGCACTGGCGGCTTTGGTGCCATCCGGCGCGGGGGTCGTACTGTCGTCCTCAGGCATTGCAGTGTTGGCGTCGCCCGATGGGGCGGAGGCGTCAGTTTACCGGGTCCATGCGGCAGACGTCCGGGTCTGGCCCGGAAATCGCTCAGTCCCGGACCCGATAGGGGTCCTCGATCTCCAGTTCGGCCAGAATCTCCCGCTCCAACTGCTCCATGCATTCGGCCTCGCGCTCGTCCTGGTGGTCCATGCCGAGCAGGTGCAGCACGCCATGGACGGTGAGGTGGGCGTAGTGGTGCGTCGCCGGTTTGCCCTGTTCAGCCGCTTCACGGGCGACCACCGGCGCGCACAGCACGATATCGCCCATCAGCGGCAGCACCACGCCCTTCGGCAGGATCACGCCCTCGGCCATGTCGGCAGGGAAGCTCAGCACGTTGGTCGCGTAGTCCTTGCCGCGATAGTGGCGGTTGAGCGCACGGCCCTCGTCCTCGCCGACCACCCGGATCGCCAGATCGGCCTCGCGGATGCGTCCCTGCAGCGCGGCCGCGACCCAGCGCCGGAAACTCGTGGCTGCAGGTACGCCGGTACGCGGTGCGGCGTAGCCCACGGCAACATCAAGGCGGACGGGGCCCTTCGTCATTGCGAACCCCAGTCGTCCGGATCGTATTCGATCGTGATGATCTCGGCCTGCTTCGGCTCGGATGCTTTCGCCTCGGCTCGAGTTTCGTGGCAGTTCCGATGGATTCCATCGAGCGATTCTCCGACTACCTGCATCAGAAGATCACCGATGGTCCCTCCGCTCTTAGTTGCTGTTTCCTTGTCGACGACAATTTCCACGGACGCGCAACCGCCGATGTTCGACGCCTGCACGGCAGGCACCAGCTCACGCATCGCGCGATCCGACAGAGTATCGAAAGTCACCTGATCCACACGCGATCCGGCGACCGAAATCCGGCCCTTGAAATAATAAAGCTGCCTGTAGAACAGATAGCCGCGCGAGCGCATCGGTACCGTTTCGCCGGTTTCGTCCATGCGCATGGTGTAGCGCAGGTCGATGCGTTTGCCGGAAACCGGCTTCGGCGCGAGTGCCGCTTCGATGATCGCATCGGCCTCGCTTTCAGGCGGGGTGTTCGCCGCAGGTTTGTCTTCCTGGGGCGCAGTTGTTTCAGTCTTGGGCCCGATATCGAAGTCCACGATATCGACGATCTTCAGATCGGAGTAGTACTTCATTTTGACGCCGGCATCGAAGGAATCGACGAAGTCCTTCATGCCCGATGTCATGGCGGTGTCGTGCGGCATGTCGCCCGCCGGATAGACGAACAGATCGAAGCGGATCTCCGGGTGATCCGGCAGCAGGTAACGCAGACTCGCGCCGGCGTGTTTCGTAGCCGGATCGTAGTAGGTCGATTCGAGCTCGAATTCACCGACGCGTTTCGGCGCCGCGATCCGGGTTTCGACGATGAACGGTTGCGTCGCGTCCTTGTCTTTGCGGCTCCTGGCGGTAACGGGCTGCGCTGCGCTCACCAGCGCTGCGGCGATGCCGAACATGACGACCAGACTGTGGCGAATCGACATCAGACATTCTCCCCGGGTTGTGCGCGCTGGGCCTCGGCGCTCTGTTTTTCGTAGGCGCGTACGATCTTAGCGACCAGCGGATGGCGGACCACGTCGCGGGCTTCGAAGAAGGTGAAACTCACGCCTTCCACGTCCTGCAGCACGTCGATCGCATCGCGCAGACCGGATTTGATGTGCTTCGGCAAATCGACCTGGGTGAGGTCGCCGGTCACCACCGCCGTGCTGCCGAAGCCCAGACGGGTGAGGAACATCTTCATCTGTTCGATGGTGGTGTTCTGCGCTTCGTCGAGGATCACGAAGGCGTCGTTGAGCGTGCGTCCGCGCATGTAGGCCAGCGGTGCGATCTCGATGACGTTCTTTTCCAGCAGTTTCGCGACCTTGTCGACGCCCAGCATTTCGTACAGCGCGTCATACAGCGGGCGCAGGTACGGATCGACTTTCTGCGACAGATCGCCGGGAAGGAATCCAAGCTTCTCGCCCGCTTCCACCGCCGGGCGCACCAGAATGATGCGCTGGATGCGTGCGGTGTTCAGCGCTTCGACCGCCATCGCCACGGCGAGAAAGGTCTTGCCGGTGCCGGCCGGGCCGACGCCGAAATTGATGTCGTGGGTGGCGATGAGATGCAGGTATTTCTGCTGGTTGGGGCCGCGTCCGCGCACGGTGCCGCGCTTCACCTTCACCGCAACTTCCTGCGGCTGGTAGCCGGGAACGGCAGCGGGGCTGTCGTCGTTGCCGAGACGCAGATGGATCGCCTGGGCGTCGAACGTGATTTCGGCGGATTCCTCGTACAGCGCGCGCAGCAGTTTTTCCGCGCGAGCGACCGCAGCGTCGTCATCGCCATCGACGCGGAAAAGATTGCCGCGGTTGGCGATCTGCACGCCCAGCCGCAGTTCGATCTGGCGCAGGTGGGCGTCGAAAGGACCGGTGAGATTACCGAGGCGTTCCGGATCGGCAGGGTCGAGCGCGAAGTCGCGGCTGTGCTTGAGAAGCGCGTTGTTTTGCATCGCGAAAGGGTAGCGCGCACCGGCCGACAAGGCCATCCAGCTTGTTGGCCACGGCTCCGGGCTGGACATTAATTAATCGATCAATTAAATTATCGGTCATGCCTACATCACCCGAACCGGCCAAGCCCCATCGGTCTGTCGCTGGCCGTCGTCGCGGGCGGGCGCCGGGTCGCCCCCAGGGCGATGGCGCCGACCTGCGCCAGCGGTTGCTCGATGCCGCCGTCGACTGCTTCGCGCGGCACGGCATCGCCGGCAGCTCGCTGCGCGCGATCGCAACCGAGGCCGGCACCACGCCGGCGCTGCTGCACTACTACTTCGGCGGCGAGGATGCGCCGAAGGACAGGCTGATCGCAGCGGTGATCGAGGAGAAGCTGATACCGCTGATGCTGGAACTGCGCGGCCCGCTTATGGAAGCTGGAGACGATCCACGCTCACTGATCCGTGGCTTCGTACGCACCGCGATCGCGACCGCCTGGGCGCACCCGTGGCTGCCGCAACTGTGGGTGCGCGAAGTGCTGCACGAAGGCGGCGGCCTGCGCCGGTTGATGTTCGATCGCATCGGTCCGCTGTTGCCGCAGCTGCTGGCCGAACGCTTTTCGCAACTGCAGGCCGAGGGCCGTTTGAATCCACGGCTCGATCCGCGCTTGCTGGTGCCGTCGCTGATCGGGCAGACGATGTTCATGGCGGCTAGCGCCCCGATCTGGCGCGGTGTTTTCGATGCCGGCGATGTGGGTGCGGATGCGCTCTGCGACCACGTGCTGGCCCTGCTCGAATCCGGTCTGGAGTTGCGCGATGTCTAAGTCCTGTCTGCCCACCATGTTGCTGGCATGTTCGCTTGTCGGCTGTACTGCGGAAACGCCGCAGGTGCTGGGCACGCTCGAATACGACCGTATCAGTCTGCCGGCGCCATCCGTCGAGCGCATCGTTTCGATCGAAGTGCGCGAGGGCGACCGGGTGAAGGCCGGCGCTGTCGTGATGACGCTCGAACGCACCCGCATCGCCGCACAGACCGATGTTGTGCAGGCGCAGGCGCAGCAGCAGCGCGACGCGTTGGCCGAGCTCGAAGCCGGGACGCGCAGCGAACAGCTTGCCCAGGCGCGCGCGCGACTCGCCGCCGCGCAGGCGCAGGCCCGCGACGCGCGCGCCTATTTCGCGCGTGTGCAGCCTTTGGGCCAGCGCAGATTGATCGCGGCGGTCGAAGTCGATCGCGCCCGCGCCGCCGCCGACAGCGACGATGCCAACATGCGCAATGCGCAGGCGTCGCTCGATGAACTGGAAAATGGCGCGCGACGCGAACGCATCGCGCAGGCGCAGTCGGCAGTCCGTGCGGCCGACGCACAGGTCTCGGCGCAGGCGGTGACGCTCGACAAACTGAAGATCGTCGCGCCTCGCGACGGACGCATCGACAGCCTGCCGTACAAACTCGGCGACCAGGCGCCGCTGGGCGCGCCGCTGGCGATCATGCTGGTCGGCGATGCGCCTTACGCCCGCGTCTATGTGCCCGAACCGATGCGGGCGAACGTGAAGATCGGCGATCGCGCGACGGTGCATATCGACGGCAAAGCAGGGATGTCCGGGCACGTGCGTGCGATCCGCAGCGAACCGAGTTTCACGCCGTACTACGCGCTGAGTGGCAAGGACGCGGCACGGTTGAGCTATCTCGCCGAAATCGTCCTGGACAGCCGCGACGACCTGCCGCCCGGCCTGCCGGTGCGGGTCGAGTTCGTGGCGAAGCAAACAGCGCGATGACCGCTGAATTCGCCATCCGCGCGCGCGGCCTCAGCAAGCGCTTCGGCGCTCTGCTTGCAGTCGACCATGTCGATCTGAGCGTGCCGCGCGCCAACGTCTACGGCTTTCTCGGGCCGAACGGATCCGGAAAATCGACCACCATCCGCATGCTGTGCGGACTGCTCACGCCGAGCGAGGGCGACATCGATGTGCTCGGTTTCAGGATTCCACAGGAATCCGAAGCGCTGCGCCGGCACATCGGCTACATGACCCAGAAATTCGCGCTGTACGAAGATCTGACCGTGCGCGAGAACATGGAATTCATGGCCGCAGTGCAGGGCTTGTCGCGCGCGCAGCGCAAGGCGCGCATCGACGAGCTGATCGAAGCCTACAGCTTCACCGACCGTCAGAAGCAGCTCGCCGGCACGATGAGCGGCGGGCAGAAGCAGCGACTCGGATTGGCGTGCGCCATCGTCCACAAACCCGAACTGCTGTTCCTCGACGAGCCGACCAGCGCGGTCGATCCCGAATCGCGCCGCGATTTCTGGGAAAAGCTCTTCGACCTCGCCGATACCGGCACCACGATCCTGGTGTCCACCCACTACATGGACGAAGCCGAGCGCTGTCATCGCATCGCGATTCTCGAAGCCGGCCGTCTGGTTGCCGACGGTACGCCCGCCGAGCTCACGCGCGCGCTGGCCGGGCGCACGATGGGCGTGCTTGCGCGCGAGCCGCGCAAGGTGCAGGCCGCGCTGCACGCGGCGCCGGGCGTGCTCAGCGTCGCCCAGATCGGCAACGAACTGCGGGTGCTTGTCGAGCCCGGCGGCGATGCCGCGCAGTTGCAGGCACGGCTGCGCGCATCGGCGATCGACGCCGAAGTCGCAGCCATCGAACCGAATCTCGAGGATGTGTTCGTTTCGGCGACGCATCGCGCCGGGACAACGGATCGACATGCGGAGAGGGCGGCATGAAACTCGCGCGGATCCTCGCCGTGATGATGAAAGAGCTCCGGCAGATGCGTCGCGACCGCTTGACCGCAGCGATGATGATCGGCATTCCGACCATCCAGCTGATGCTGTTCGGCTTCGCGATCAACCCCGACGTGCGCAATCTGCCTGCCGCGATCGCCGACATGGCCGACAGCGCCGGCTCGCGCGCGCTGGTGCAGGACATGCTCGCGACCGGCATCGTCCGCCAGACCGCGTCCGCGCGCACGCCGCAGGAGCTACAGGTGTTGCTCAATCGCGGAAAGATCAAGATCGGCATCGTGATTCCGCCGGATTTCGAGCGCCGAAAACTCGACGGACGCGAAGCCGTGCAGGTGATCGTGGACGGCAGCGACACCACGGTGCAGGCCACGGCGCGACAGCTCGCGGCGATGCCGCTTGATGGCGGCAGCGGCATGTCATCGAAAAACGGCGCGGCGCCGATCAGCGTGCTGTCGCTGTACAACCCCGAGCGTCGCGCGGCGGTGAACGTGGTGCCGGGCTTGATCGGCGTGATTCTCACCATGACCATGGTGATGTTCACCGCGATGGCGATCGTGCGCGAACGCGAGCGCGGAAATCTCGAACTGCTGATCACCACGCCGGTGTCCAGCGCCGAACTGATGATCGGCAAGGTGGTGCCCTATATCGGCGTGGGTCTGATCCAGACCACGGTGGTCCTGTCGCTCGGCATGACCGTTTTCGACGTGCCGGTGCGCGGGCATCTGATCGATGTCTACGGCGCGGCGATGCTGTTGATCGTGGCGAATCTGACCTTGGGGCTGTTGGTGTCGACCAAGGCCCAGACCCAGTTCCAGTCGATGCAGATGGCGTTCTTCCTGTTCCTGCCATCGATTCTCCTGTCGGGTTTCATGTTTCCCTTCGACGGCATGCCGGTGGCGGCGCAATGGATTGCGGAAATACTGCCGCTCACCCATTTCGTGCGTCTGATCCGCGGGGTGATGCTGCGCGGCGCGAACCTGTTCGACCTGTGGCCGGACGTGCTGGCGCTGTTGGCGTTCACCGTCATCATGATGACCCTGGCGATTTCGCGGTTCCGCAAGCGCCTGGATTGAATTTGTGGGAGCGGCGGGAGCCGCAATCCCCGTCGGTGTCCCCGGTCGACGATGGCGGCGCGCATGCCGCCATGCAGTGCGCTACGCTGGCCGCGCCGCAGGCAGGTGAAGGCACGACCTTTCCGGTGCCGCATCCAAGGGGAAATCGCGATGACGATGACATTCGCCCGTATACGCATTCTGCTGGTCGCCATGACGCTTGCCGCATCAGCGGCTGTCGCGCTGGCGCAATCGCAAGCTTCGCAAGGTGCCGCTGCCGCAGACACCAGTCCGAGAACGCCGCCGGAGCGCATCGATCGCCCTGCGCCGGGTGTCGCAACGGCCGAGGCGTCGGGACTGACCGGGGCAGGCCCCCGCAAACCGACATATCCGGTGGTGAAAGACGCGCGTCTCGTCGCCAGCCCCAAGGTGCGTTACCTCGGCCCGCCGGGTACCACCAGCCCCTTCGGCAGCACCAACATGACCGAAAACCAGTGCCGCGACATGGAACGCTGCCAGGTCGTGCAGGGGCAGGGCCCGTCGTATGCGACGTGGTGCCGCTGCGGTAAGGGCAAGCTGACGACGTTTACCTATATCCACGATTGATTCCACGACAGAAAGCCACGACTGATCCGGTCCGACCCTGCGTCGTCGCCTCCGGTGCCATCGCATTGACATCTGCGGCTGCTAAAAAGCAGCGGATGGATATCACCAGGATGATGACGATGCGTAGATCCACGATGTTGATGCCGGTGCTTTGCGGCTTGTTGTGCGTGCTGTCGGTCGCTGGTTCGCAGGCGCATGCGGCAGCGACGCCGCGCGCGAGCTGGGTGGTCGCCGAAGTGTATGGCCACAACCATCCGTACGCAGCCACCGCCAGCAACGAGCTGGATGTCAAAATGGCGACGATGTCGCTGAGTGCGTACAACTTCTATCGCGGCACCGACCACATCTTCTTCCGCGACATGCTCGCCCGGCTGGCTTCGGCCTACGCCACCGCTCAGACCGGCTATACCTGGGTCGGCGGCGACACGCATCTGGGCAATTTCGACGCCTCCCGCGACAGCAGCGGCAAGGCCGTGTTCAAGGTCTCGGATTTCGACGAGGGCTATCTTGGACAGTACGTCTGGGACCTTCGTCGCCTTGCGGCGAGCATGGTGCTGGCCGGACGCGAAAATGGCTTGAGCGATGCCAGCATCCGCACCGCGATCAATACGCTGGTCGGTTCCTACGCCGGCAAAATGTCCGAATTCAAGGGCGCCAGCGCTGAACTGAGTTTCCAGCTCACCGTGAGCAACACGACCGGTGCCGTGGACGACACCATCGTGGCTGCGAACGCGAAGACGCGTTCGAGTCTGCTGTCGAAGTACACCCAGCTCAGCGGCAGCGCTCGCGTGTTCCAGAACCTGTCGAATCTGGTGCCGGTCACTGCGACCACCTACAGCGGCATCGTCGGTGCCATGAGCAGCTACGTCGATTCGATCGCGCCGTCGAAGCGTTACGCCGCCAGTTATTACACTGTGAAGGACGTCCACCAGAAGCTCGGCTCGGGCGTCGGCAGCCTCGGCAAGCTGCGCTATTACGTGCTGATCCAGGGGCCGTCCACGGCGACCACCGACGATGTGATCCTTGAAATGAAGCAGGCGTCGACCAGTGTGGTCGCGATCGCAGCCAATGGTCGGTTGCCTGCATGGGCCTACGACAACCACGAAGGCGGTCGGGTGGCGAAAACCGCCAAAGCGCAATTGATCAACGCCAATGTGCTGCTCGGCTACACCGCCGTCGCCGGCAAGCCTTATTCCCTGCGCGAGAAGTCGCCGTACCAGGAGGATTTCGACTACACCCTGCTCAGCACGGCGGGCAAGTTGGACACGGCCGCGAATTACATCGGTCAGGCGCTGGCTTCAGCGCACGCGATCTCGGATCAGGACTACGACGCGACCATCGTGACCTACAGCATCGACAAGCAGGTGACGGATGCGATCACCAGCGTTTCCGGACTCAAGACCGAGATCGCGAATTTCGCTTTCGACTATGCGGCGCAGACGCAGTTGGACTGGCAGGCATTCGTCACGGCTTACAACAACGGCACGCCGCTGTATTGAACTCACAGGATGCTGCCAGATATGCAGTGTCGGTTGTAGCCCGAAATCTGGTGCTTTTCGATACCGTAGCAGTGATGTCACTATGCTATATCAGGGGATTGTTCTATATATCGTGGACCCTGGATGTAGTCGACGAACGCACCCGGGATGCTTGCGGAACAGTTCTATGTAAAAGCGGCCTTGAATCGCCCTAGTGCCTGCAAAATCGGCTCTCCAATAATCTGCTTTTCGGCTTCGCTTTGTTTTGATAATGCTAAAAAAGACGAGACACAAAATAACGTGAGAGTGGTTGACTGCGTGATTATAAAATCAAGACCTTCGTCGGTCAGCTCAAAAGCGATTTGATTTTCGTTGTTGTACAGATTCATCGTCGCTCGACCACCATGAACCATTCCATGCAGTCCTTCCCAGATGGATTTAACACCGTCTTCCAGACTCTGATCGTTTGGGTCAAGACCTAGGTATTGTTTTGCAAGGGGTGTCAGTTTGATTGGAGATAGTTTTTGTCCATTTCTTGACGGCATTTCATCTTTTTTTCTGAAGAACTCAATCTCAGGGTCAGTTGCTTCGCCGGCGAAAAAGCAGCCTCTGAGAAGTGTGTCTAGTTGCGTTCTCATTAGCGCCAATGCGGATGAACCATGAGCGTTCGGTTGCGTATCTATTAATAGCAGGATGCTGTGTCCGTGATCTCTTGATGCGGTCAGGAGCGGAAGTGCAACGCTGGTTCTCAGAGTTCGCTCGAAATCAAGTGATGCGATTGCCTTGTGTGCGCTATCGAGTACGCTTCTGGCGGCGGCGATCTTTAGTTCTTGCATGTGTTGGGCCTGTGGCGAAAACCTGTTTGTCTGTTCAACCTGCCAATCGCCCCCGCAGCGAATTGCTCATCGCCTCGGTCACGACGACATCCACGAACTGCCCGATCAGGTTCGCACCTGCCGGCGCCGGGAAATTCACGAAACGCATGTTCTCGGTGCGGCCGGTGAGTTCGTTGGGATCTTTCTTCGATGGCCCTTCGACCAGCACGGTTTGCGTACTGCCGATCATCGCCTGCGAGATCCGCTTGGCATTCTCGTTGATGGCAGCTTGCAGACGCGCGAGGCGAGCGTGCTTCTCCTCGCTGCTGACGGTGTCTTCGATGTCGGCGGCGGGGGTGCCCGGGCGGCGCGAATAGATGAAGGAATAGCTCTGATCGAAGCCGATATCTTCGATGAGTTTCATGGTCTTCTCGAATTCGGCCTCGGTTTCGCCGGGGAAGCCAACGATGAAGTCGGAGCTGATCGAGATGTCCGGGCGTACCGCGCGCAATTTGCGGATCTTCTGTTTGAATTCCAGCGCGGTATAGCCGCGCTTCATCGCCGAGAGCACGCGGTCGCTGCCGGACTGCACCGGCAAATGCAGATAGTTGGCGAGCTGTGGCACGTCGCGGTAGGCCTCGATCAGCGAGTCGCTGAATTCGAGTGGATGAGAGGTGGTGAAGCGGATGCGGTCGAGGCCGTCGATTTCGGCGAGGGTACGGATCAGCAGGCCCAGGTCGGCGATTTCGTTGCTTCCATATGGCCCCCGGTAGGCGTTGACGTTCTGGCCGAGCAGGTTGACCTCGCGTACGCCCTGGGCGGCGAGGTGGGCGACTTCGACCAGTACATCTTCGAACGGGCGGCTGACTTCTTCGCCGCGCGTGTACGGCACCACGCAGAAGCTGCAGTACTTCGAGCAGCCTTCCATGATCGAGACGAAGGCGGTCGGGCCTTCGGCGCGGGGCTCGGGCAGGCGGTCGAACTTCTCGATCTCGGGGAAGCTGATGTCGACCTGCGGCTGGCCGGTCTCGCGCTTGGCGCGGAGCAGGTCGGGCAGGCGGTGCAGGGTCTGGGGGCCGAACACCAGGTCGACGTATGGCGCGCGCTTGAGGATGGCCGCGCCTTCCTGGCTGGCGACGCAGCCGCCGACGCCGATCACCACTGGCCGTTCGCCGCCCTTGAGCTTGCGCCAGCGGCCCAGCTGGCTGAACACCTTTTCCTGCGCTTTTTCGCGGATCGAGCAG
>CAZGBA010000093.1:0-14965 GCA_964523435.1 uncultured Xanthomonas sp. | reverse complement strand
ACTTGGAATGTTTTCTTTGGTTACTTTCTTTGCGCCAAAGAAAGTAACTCGCGCCGCAGCGCGAAAAAGGAGCCAGGCTTCACCCGCACGCCATGAGTCATCAGCACCGACAGCGCTGGAATGTTCTTGTTTGAATCAGTCAGCAATCAAACACTAAAAGTCCGAAAGAAAAATGCCAGTCAGACAAGCCTGACTGGCATTCCGGCATCATCGAAAATTCCCGATTTCAGCGAACAACCAACCGATCGCTTACCACTTGTACCCGATACGTGCGTACATATACGCACCGTTGAAACCATTCGGCGAACTCGCGCTGTACGGCAACTGGCCGTTGGTCGAGTTCGCGAACAGCACCTCATCCGGATAATCGTTCAGCACATTGTCGGCACCGACGGTGAAATCCCAGTTGCGGTACGCATAGCTGCCGGAGAGGTCCAGCGCCCACTGCGGATCGAAGGTCTGATCGCGAGACGTATCGGCCGGATTGTTGCCGAACAGCACGCTGAATTCGCCGTAGCGCGTGGCGTTGGCGCCGACGCTCCAATTGCCGAGTTTGTACAGGCCGCCGAGCTGGAACTTGTCGCGCGGCGCGCCCACGGTGAGCCGGCCCACTTCGACGCGGCCGATGCGCACTGCGGTCGGGTCGATCGCGGTCAACGCCGTCGGGTTCGGCGCGATCCGCTCGACCGTGGTCTTGTTGTAGTTGTAGCCGGCGATGAGATCGAGGGTGCCGTTGCCGATGCCCCAGCGATAGGTGCCGATGATGTCGACGCCCTTGGTGCTGGTGTCGATGGCGTTGGTGAAGTAGCGGCCGCCGCCCAGCGCCGGATCGACGTTGGCGTTGAGATAGGCGCGCACTGCGGCTGACGTCAGGTTCTCCGACAGCATGATCCGGTCGTCGATGTCGATGCGGTAGGCGTCGACGGTGACGTACAGATTGTCGATCGGCTGCAGCACCAGGCCGAGGCTGAGATTCTTCGATTCCTCGGCCTTCAACGGCTCGGCGCCGAGCGCGACCGCTGCCGCGTCGTTGACGCGGAAAGTACGGATGTCGAACGGCACGCCGCCGATGAAGTTGGTCGCGGTGGAACGGAAGAACTGCTGCTGCAGTGAAGGCGCGCGGAAGCCGGTCGACACCGTGCCGCGCAGCGCGACCTTGTCGCTGAAGTCGTAACGCGCCGAGACCTTGCCCGAGGTGGTGTCGCCGAAGTCGCTGTAGTCCTCGGCGCGCACCGCCAAGCCGAGATTGAACTTGTCGGTCACGTCCGCTTCGAGGTCGAGATACGCGGCGTAGCTTTCGCGGTTGAAATCGCCGGCATCATCGGGGCGGAAGCCCGGGAAGACCTGCGAGCCCGAGGGCGCCGGCACGCCGCCCGGCAGCAGCGCGCCGCCGTTGACGTAGGACGCGAGCTCGCCCGCGCTCTGCTGGAAGTCTTCGCCGCGCCATTCCATGCCCCAGGCCACGTTCAGCGGCGACGACAGCCAGCTCACGTCGAAGCCGCGACTCACGTCGAGGTTCAGCAGGTGCTGGCTGATTTCCAGCGCACCGGCGTAGAAGTTCCGCTGCGAGGTCGGGCCGATACTGCGGTTGAGGCTGTTCTCTACGTCGAAACTCAGATCGTTGTTGCCGTAGTTGTAGCTGAGGTCGACATCCCAATCGAGCACGGTCAGGCCGCGCAGGCCGATCACGGCGGCGCGGTCCTCGGCGATGTTGCGGATCTGCGGCAGGAAACCGTCGGGATAGATCGCCGGAATGTTGCGGGTGTCGAGCGCGGGACGGAAGAAGCCGTTCGACAGGGCGTCACGGCGGCTGGCGTTGGCGAAGCCGTAGACGGTCAGCGCATCGTTGATCGTGAGTTCGGCATTCGCGGACACCGCGAACTGTTCGATTTCCGGGTCGCCGTAACGCTGTACGACGACACCCGGCGGCGGTGCGGTGATCGGACGCACGACCACGCCCGGCGCCAGCACGTACGGACGCGCGCGATCGGTCTGATCCTGGTCGCGCGCTTCGGCGGCGAGATGCAGCGCACCGCTTTCGCCGAGCTTGATGCCGACATCGCCCGCGAGCTGCGCGCTGCGACCGTCGCCGGCGCTGTATTGGCCGGCATTCGCGGAAATGCTGCCGCCGTGATCGCTGCCCTTGAGCACGATGTTGATGACGCCCGCGATGGCGTCGGAGCCGTACTGCGCCGAGGCGCCGTCGCGCAGCACTTCAACGCGCTGGATCGCGGAAATCGGAATGGCGTTGAGGTCGACCGGCGACGAGCCGCGGCCCTGGCTGCCGTTGAGGTTGATCAGCGCGGTGGTGTGGCGGCGCTTGCCGTTCACCAGCACCAGCACCTGGTCGGGGGCGAGGCCGCGCAGCTGCGCGGGCCGCACGGCATCGGTGCCGTCGGTGATGGCCGGGCGCGGGAAGTTCAGCGAGGGCAGGGCGCGCGACAGCGCGGTCGCCAGCTCGGTGGTGCCGGTGGCTTCCAGCGCCGCCGGGGTGATCACGTCGATCGGCGAGGGCGAGGACGCGACGGTGCGGGTGGCGGTGCGGGTGCCGGTGATGACCACGGTTTCCAGGGCGTCGGCCGGGTCCTGGGTTTCTTCGGGGGTCTGGGCGAGGGCCGGCGCTGCGGCGAGCGCCAGCAGCAGGCCGAGCGTGAGCGGGTGTCGATTCATGACGTGGGGTTCCTTGAGGGGGAGGGAATCAGATTCATGGCGGTGTAACACGCGTCTGATGAGGGGTCAAACGTCCGATCCGCATAAAGAGATGGCTGTGCCGCCCCGGAATTGCGGTCCACGGCGTAAAATCGCCGGCCCGGTTGGTGTCCGCCGCGCTCCAGAGTCTCTCCGACCCATGATTTCCTTCCGTAATTTCGCCCTCCGCCGGGGCGAGCGCCTGCTGCTGTCCGATGTCGACATGGCCCTGCATGCCGGTTGGCGGGTGGGCGTGGTCGGCCGCAACGGCGCCGGCAAGTCGTCCCTGTTCGCGGCGCTGATGCGCGAGCTGGAGCCCGACAAGGGCGATCTGGACCTGCCCGGCAAGGCCCGGATCGCCAGCGTGGCTCAGGAAACCCCGTCGCTGCCGGACCCGGCGCTGGACTTCGTGCTGTCGGGCGATGTCGAGGTGCATGCGGCGGTGCAGGCCGAGGCGAATGCGTTCGCCGCCGAAGACTGGGAAGCGGTGGCCGAAGCCCACCACCGGCTGGAAGAACTGAACGGCTACGACGCTGCGGCGCGCGCCGGTCGTCTGCTGCACGGCCTGGGCTTCCCGGCCGAGACCCACCCGAAGCCGGTGTCGGACTTCTCCGGCGGCTGGCGGGTGCGCCTGAACGTGGCCCGCGCGCTGATGATGCCCAGCGACCTGCTGCTGCTGGACGAACCCACCAACCATCTCGATCTCGATGCGGTGGTGTGGATGGAGGAATGGCTGCGCCGTTACGCGGGCACGCTGCTGGTGATCTCGCACGACCGTGAATTCCTCGACAATGTCACCACCCATACGCTGCATCTGCACGAAGGCAAAGCCAAGCTCTACACCGGCAACTACACCGCCTTCGAGCGCCAGCGCGCCGAGCACCTGCGCCAGCAGAGCATCGCCTTCGAAAAGGAACAGGCCGAACGCGCGCACCTGCAGAAATTCATCGACCGCTTCAAGGCCAAGGCGAGCAAGGCCAAGCAGGCGCAGTCGCGGATGAAGCGTCTCGCCAAGCTGGCCGGCACCGAAGCGGTGCGCGCCGAGCGCGAGTTCCGGATCGAGTTCCCGCAGCCGCTGAAACTGCCGCATGCGTTGATGCGTCTGAACGATGCGGATTGCGGGTATGCGGCGGGTCCTGCTGTGGGAGGGGCTTCAGCACCGACCGGGTCATCGCAAAGCATCGGGGCTGAAGCCCCTCCCACAAAAACCGTGATCCTGCACAACGTCGGCTTCGGACTGGAAGCCGGCGACCGTATCGGTCTGCTCGGCGCGAACGGCGCCGGCAAATCGACGCTGGTGAAAACGCTGGTCGGCGAGTTGCCACTGATCGCCGGCGAGCGATACGCGCACCCGGATCTGCGCATCGGCTACTTCGCGCAGCATACGGTGGAGTCGCTGGTCTCCGGCACTTCTCCGCTCGATCATCTGCGCGAGTTGGCGCCCGATCTGGCCAATCAGGTGCTGCGCGATTTCCTCGGCAAATGGTATTTCCCCGGCGAGCGCGCGTTCGAGAACATCGATTCGTTTTCCGGCGGCGAAAAAGCGCGTCTCGCGCTGGCATTGATCGCATGGCGGCAGCCGAACGTCCTGCTGCTCGACGAACCCACCAACCATCTCGATCTGGACATGCGCGAAGCGCTGGCCGAAGCGCTCAGCGATTTCGACGGCGCGATCGTCATGGTCTCGCACGACCGCCACCTCATCGGTCTGGTCTGCGACAACTACGTGCGCGTCTCCGATGGCGTGGTCGAACCCTTCGACGGCGATCTCGACGAATACGCCGCATGGCTGCGCACCCGCGCCAGCAGCGATCCGAAAAAAGCGGCCGCCAAACAGGTGGAGGCCGCGCCGCAACCGGTCGCCGCGCCGGTGTCCGCACCGGCGAAGAAAGGGCCGAAGCTCAATCCGCAGAAACTGGCGAAAGCCGAAGCGCGGGTCGCCGAACTGGAAGCGCGACTTGCGCAGATCGAAACCGAACTGGCCGCGCCGTCCGCCTATGCCGACGGCGGCAAACGCGCCACCGATCTCGGCCGCGAACAGCAGACCTTGCGCGGGCTGTTGGAAGCTGCCGAAGCGGAGTTGCTGGCGCTGTACGAATAATTGATCGGAAATAGGCAGCGGCACAGCGGTGACCGCTGATCGAAAACAAGCACTGTCATCCCGAACGGATGTGAGGGATCTGCTTCTGCTGTTTTCAACAGCGATCAGCAGGTCCCTCCCCGAGCTTCGCCCGGGGTCGGGATGACAGCCGTTCTTCGGCTTGCGACCGCAAACTGCGGCTTATTTCGCGATCAACACCAGCAGCGACCGCGCTTCCAGCCCGTAGGTGGTCCATTCGCCGCCGATCAGCGCTTCGCTGCCCGGCGCCACCACGGTGTTGGCGCCTTCGTTCCAGGTCGCGGTGTCGGTGACGCGATACCACTGCTTGCCGGTGCCCGGCCACGGCAGGGTGAAGTTCACGTTGCCCGACCAGCCGTTGTAGGCGACGTAGATCGCGCTGGCGCTGTCGCCGAACTCGCTGCCGTCCACACGCCAGGCGATGGCGTGGTTGCTGGTGCTGGTGAAGTACGCGGCATCCGCCACTGCACCATCAGGCTTGAACCAGCGCATCTGCTCCATCACGTTGCCGTTGGTGTCGGTGCTGGCGTAGAAATTCAGCGGGCGCAGCGCGGGATGCGCTTTGCGGAACGCGATCAGGCGACGGGTGAAGGTCTCATGGTTGGCCTCGATGGTGGTGCGCGTCCAGTACAGCCAGTTCGCGGGCGAATCGAGGTTGTAGACGTTGTTGTTGCCGAACTGCGTGCGCAGGGCTTCGTCGCCGCCGGTCATCATCGGCACGCCGGCGCTGAGCATCATGAACGCAGTGCCGGTGCGCGCGGCGCGGCGCTGATCGATGACGATGCCGCCCTGGTTCCAGCTGTGGTTGCTGTCGTCGCCGCCGTCTGACGGGCCGTAGGGCCACGGCTGGCTGTTCTGCTTGCTGTTGTAGGCGTACAGATCGTTCAGCGTGAAGCCGTCGTGCGCGACCATGAAGTTGACCGAGTTCCACGGCTTGCGGCCGTCGTCGCCGTAGAGATCCGACGAACCGGCGAAGCGCGAGGCCAGGGTGCCGGTGGTGACCACTTCGACGCCGAGCTGGTTCTGCTTCTTGCGCATCGCATCGCGATACAGGCCGTTCCACTCCGACCAGCCCGACGGGAAGCCGCCGACCTGATAGGAGTTGCCGCCGATCGCCCACGGTTCCGCGATCAGATCCAGGCCGCTGCCGCCGGCCGCCGCGCGCGGCGGCAGTTCGTTGACGATGCGGTTGAGCGCGTTGCCGGCATCCATCTTGTCGAAGTTGAAGCAGCCGTGCTGGCAGGTGTTGCCCAGCACCGATGCAAGATCGAAGCGGAAGCCGTCGATGCCGATGACATCGCGCCAGTGCGCCAGCGAATCGACGATCATGTTCTGGGCGATGGTGTTGCGGGTGTTGTAGTTGCCGCCGACGCCGGTGTTGTCCCACGAGTACTTCAGGTCGCTGGTGAGCGAGTAGTAGGTCGGATTGTCCAGGCCGCGCCAGGACATCACGTTGTACACGGTGAGGCCATCGGTGCCGCCCCACGCGCCGCCTTCGCCGGTGTGGTTGTAGACCACATCGATGTAGACCTTGATGCCGGCATCGTGATACGCCTTCACCATCGCCTTGAATTCGCGGGTCGGGCCGCCTGCGGTCTTGTCCGAGGAATAGCGGCGGTCCGGCGCGAAGTAGTTGAGGGTCATGTACCCCCAGTAGTTGTCGCCGCTGGTCGAATTGGGGGTGAGCTCGTTCTGGTCGTTCTGGGTCTCCTGCACCGGCAGGAATTCCACGGCGGTGACGCCAACTGCCGCCAGATGCGCGGCCTTCAGCGCTGCGCCGGCATAGGTGCCGCGCTGGAACAGCGGGATCGACGTGTCGTTCATGGTCAGGCCGCGCAGGTGCACTTCATAGACGATGTCGTCCTTGAATGCGCGCGTGGGCTTGGTGCCGAACGAAGTGGTGTCGTTGGCGAGCACGATACCCTTGCTGGCGCAGGTGCCGCTGTCCTTGTTGCGATGGAGCGCGCCCGAAGCGTAGATGGTGCCGTCGGTGCAGGTCGCGGTGTTCGGGTCCTGGCTGATTTCGCGCGCATACGGATCCAGCAGCAGCTTGTTCGGATTGAAACGGTTGCCGCTGGCGTCGATGTCGGTCACGAAGCCGGTGGCGCTGCCCTTAGTCCAGGTGCTGACATAGGTCCAGTTCGGGCCCCAGGCGCGATAGCCGTAATAGACCGGTCCGGTGATGCCGTAGGTGTTTTTCAGAGTGGCGACGGAGGCGGTCTTCGACCAGACCTGGGTCGCGGTGTCCTTGGTCATCACGTATTTGACGGCTTCCTGCGCGCCGGACGCGGTCTTGTAGATCCAGACCTCGATCCGCGTGGCCCGCGAGGAATAGACGCGGAAGGTGATATTGGCCTGGGTGGCGTCGTATTTGGCGCCGAGGTTGTGGGGGTTGATGGCCGCTTCGGCGGCGCCGGTGGGCAGCCATGCCAGCAGGGCCGCGAGCATCAGGCTGCTCGCCGCGCGAATCCAATGTTGCATCGTTCGTCTCCTTTCGTGGGGGTGCGCGCCGGGGTTGTCCGGGCGCACGGCACTATCGCCGGATGTGCGAACGCACATGGCCGCCGTGGGGCGGTCTGGAATCGTATTCATGGCCCGAGTTTGAATCTTCGGCATCCGGCCCCAGAATGGGGCTCAATCGCGACTGTCTATCGAGACGCCACGGAACGCCATGCCCATCTATGCCTTTGAATGCACCGCCTGCGGCCACCAGTTCGACCGGCTGCAGAAGATGTCCGACCCCGATCCGACCGACTGTCCCGAATGCGGCGCGACGCAGGTCAAGCGCCAGCTGACCGCGCCATCGTTCCGCCTCTCCGGCAGCGGCTGGTACGAAACCGACTTCAAGAAGGACGGCGACAAGAAGCGGAATCTCACCGAAAAGGCCGGCTCACCGGCATCCAGCGCGTCCAGCGACAGCGCGCCGGCCACGAAGGCTGCCGACCCTGCGCCGGCCGCCAAGCCCGCAGAGAGCAAGCCAGCTGCCAGCAAGCCGGCCGAATGACGCACATGCCGATGCGCGCGCGCAGGCTCGTCCCGTTGATCGCGCTGTGCCTGTTGTCGGCCTGCGCCAGCGCGCCCTTATCCTCATCCGTTGCGCCGGCCGACGCCTTCCTCGCCGCGTTGCGCAAGCACTGCGGGCAGGCGTTCGCGGGCCGGGTACTCACGGATACGCCGGCATCCGCGAACAGCGCATTCGCAGGCAAGCCATTGGTGATGCATGTGCGCGAGTGCGGGCCGGACACGATCCGCGTCCCGTTCCATGTCGGCGACGACCGCTCACGCACCTGGGTACTGACCCGCACCGCGAACGGTCTGCGCCTGAAGCACGATCACCGCCATGAAGACGGCACCTCCGACAAGGTCACGATGTACGGCGGCGACACCGCTGCGGCCGGCACCGCGCAGCGCCAGGCATTCCCGGTCGATGCCGAATCCATCGACAGCTTCCGTGCGAACGGCTTGACCCCGTCGGTCGAGAACACCTGGGCGATGGAAATCGAGCCCGGGCATCGCTTCCTGTACGAACTCTCGCGGCCGAATGGCCGCCTGTTCCAGGTCGAATTCGATCTGAGCGCGCCGGTTCCGGCGCCGTCTCCGCCCTGGGGCAGCGAAGCTCAGTTGCCCTGAAGCCAACGTTGCCTTGAAGCCGTTGGTGCCCGGATACGAACACGCCGCCCAGGGGCTAACGCCAGTCAGTCAAGTCTGAAGGGAATGATTCACGACGAGCGATCTTTCTCCCTCCCTTCAACCGCAGGTTGAGGGGAGGGTTGGGGAGGGGTGCTTGGCGCCAAGAGCACCCCCTCCCAACCTCCCCCTGCGCTTCGCGCAAGGGGAGGAGACATTCTGCAGACGCGCCGGGCTTCACTGACCGGCGTTAACCCAGGGGCGGCGTGTTAATTCGATGCGTGAACCGGCTCAGCGCAGGCCGAAGCGCGCCCGACAGCCTTCATCCACCCACAGGCCCTGCTGTTTGTCGTAGCCCCAGGAGCGGCCCTGGGTGCAGGGCGATTTCGACAGCGTTTCCAGCAGGGTCGGTGTGCCGCGACTGCGGTCCCACGGACAGGTCTGGCGACGGCCGTTTTCGCTGCCGCAGGTCGTGCTGTAGCGGCCGCCGCTTTCGCCGACGCGGAACACGCCGCGACAGCCCTTGTCCACCCAGATCGAACCGCCGCGCATGCCCCAGCTGCTGCCTTCGCGGCAGGGGGTGTCGGAGAGCTGTCGGATCAGGTCGGCATTGCCGTACAGATCCTTGCCGCAGCTCTTGCGGCGGCCGTCGCTGCTTTCGCATTTCACTTCCTTGCCGGCGTACTGCGGGCCGAACTCGGCGCGGCAGCCTTTCTCCACCCAGACCTTGCCCGCCGTGGTGCCCCAGGTGCGGCCCTGCACGCAGTCGGTGGCGGACATCTGCCGGATCAGCCGGGTCTGGCCGGGCCAGGGGGTGGCGCAGGTTTCGCGTTGGGCGTCCTTGCTTTCGCAGCGGATGCTGTCCTTGTCGCCGAATTGGGCGAAGGCGTCGGGCGCGGCCGAACCGGCCACTGCGGCCAGCGCAAAGAGGAAGAGGGTTCTGATCGTGGACATTTGCAGACTCGTATTCTGGTGTTGGGGAGGTTGCGCCGCTGTGGCGGCGATACTCAGCGTACGCCGAAGCGGCCACGGCAGCCGCGGTTGACCCACAGTCCGTTGCGCTGGGTATAGCCCCAGGTCGTGCCCTGGGTGCAGGGGCTGTCGGACAGCGTCTGCAGCAATTGCGGTACGCCCCGGCTACGGTCCCAGGCGCAGGTCGTATAGCGGCCACCGGTGCTTTCGCAGTTCACGCTGTAGCCGGAGGTATTGCCGTAGCCATCGTTGTTGTAGCCGCCGCTGCTGTCGATGCGGAATACGCCACGACAGCCGCCGTTGACCCAGAGCGAACCGTTGCGCAGGCCCCAACTGGTGTTTTCGATACAGCGGCGGTCGGACAGTTGCCGGATCATCTGCGCACGGCCATAGAGGTTGGCGCCGCACTGTTTGTAGCGGCCATCGCTGCTTTCGCAGCGGATGTCCTGCGACAGCGATTCCGCCGTCGGCACGAAGACGCCGCGACAGCCGCCGGTCACCCGGACTTCGCCGCGGCTCGACGACCAGTTCTGGCCGGCCACGCAGGGGGTGCCGGAAATCTGCCGCAGCAGGTCGGAACCGCCGGGCCACGGCGTGGTGCAGGTGCGCGCCCGGCCATCGCTGCTTTCGCAGCTGATCTCGCCGCCGGCATTGCTGACCAGCGCGGAGAATTCGGCCCGGCAACCGCCGCTGACCCAGACCTGGCCACGGCTGGAGGACCAGGTCTGGCCGGCGGTGCAGGGACTGGTGGAGAGCTGCCGGGACAGGCGCGATTCGGTCTGCCAAGGGGTGGTGCAGGTGCGCTGGCGGCCGTCGGTGCTTTCGCAGCGGACCGTTTCGCCGCCGTTGGCGGGCGGGTAGCCCCCGGTGCCGCCGAGGGACTGGGCGATGTCGTTCTTGATCTGCTGGAAGGTCCAGTTCGACAGCCGCACCTGGTCCAGATAGAAGCGCATCTGCTCTTCGGGGATGGTCCTGCCGCGGGACTGGTCGCTGTATTCCAGGGCGATGACCCGGCGCTGATCCGTGACCGGGAGTTCCCACACCCGTTCGGGCGCGTAGGCCTTGGCCTGGATCTGCTGCGCCGCCACCGGCAGGGCGCACAGGCCGAGCAGGGCGACGGCGAACACGCGTGTGAGCACACCTTTCATTTCGGACTCCTTCGTGGCGGGCAGTGGCAGGTCGGATCGCAGGGCAGGCTGCAGGTCGGCGCGTTCGACCGCCGCACCCGCTAAAATGCGCGGCTGACCGGCAAGCGCCGGACGATCCTACACCCGGAGCCCCCATGCGTACCCACTTCTGCGGCCTCGTTGACGAGACGCTGATCGGCCAGACAGTCACTCTCTGCGGATGGGTCAACACCGCCCGCGTCCAGAGCCATCAGGTGTTCGTCGATCTGCGCGACCACGAGGGCATCGTGCAGGTGCTGATCGAAAGCGACCAGCCCGAGTTGTTCAAGGCCGCCAGCGCGCTCGGCAACGAAGACTGTCTGCGCGTCACCGGCACCGTGCGTGCGCGCCATGCGGTGAACGACAAGATCCGGACCGGCAGGATCGAAATCATCCCGACCGCCATCGAAGTGCTGAACAAGGCCGAGCCGCTGCCGTTCCACGCTCACGAGAACGCGGGTGAAGAAACGCGGTTGAAGTACCGCTATCTCGATCTGCGCCGCCCCGAGATGCAGACGATGATGCGCACCCGCATCAAACTGGTGCAGGCATTGCGCCGCTGGCTGGACGCGCGCGGCTTCCAGGACATCGAAACCCCGATCCTCACCAAGGCCACGCCCGAGGGCGCGCGCGACTTCCTCGTCCCAGCGCGCATGCATCCGGGCGAGTTCTACGCGCTGCCGCAGTCGCCGCAGCTGTTCAAGCAGATTCTGATGGTGGCCGGCTTTGATCGTTACTACCAGATCGCCCGCTGCTTCCGAGACGAAGCGCTGCGCGCTGATCGCCAGCTGGAATTCACCCAGCTCGACATGGAGTTCGCGTGGGTGGGCGAGCGCGACGTGCAGGACGCGACCGAAGCGATGATCCGTGAAATCTTTCGCGAAGTGATGGACGTCGATCTCGGTGAATTCCCGCGCATGACCTATGCCGAAGCCATGCGCCGCTACGGTTCGGACAAGCCCGACCTGCGCAATCCGATGGAATTCACCGACATCGCCGAGCTGGTAAAGACCTGCGAATTCAAGGTGTTCAGCGATTGGGCGAATCATGAAGACGGCCGTGTCGTCGCGCTGCGCGCGCCGGGCGGCGCGGCGTTCTCGCGCAAACAGATCGATGACCTCGGTGCGCACGCCGCCAAGTACGGCGCCAAGGGCGTGGCGTGGATGAAGGTCGAGGACGCCGCCAAGGGTCGCGAAGGCATCAACTCGCCGATCGCCAAGTTCCTCGACGATGCGACGCTCGCCGCCATCGTCCAAGCCACCGGCGCGCAGAGCGGCGACGCGATCTTCTTCGGCGCCGCGAACTACAAGACCGCCAGCGATTTCATGGGCGCGGTGCGCCTGAAGCTCGGCAAGGATCTGAACCTCGTCGAAGCCGGCTGGAAACCGCTGTGGGTCACCGACTTCCCGATGTTCGAATGGGACGATGAAGCGCAGCGTTACGTCGCCCTGCATCATCCCTTCACCGCGCCGGCGGTGGACGACGAAGCCGACCTGCGCGCGAACGCGAAGACCGCCGTGTCGCGCGGCTACGACATGGTGCTCAACGGCAACGAGATCGGCGGCGGTTCGATCCGTATCCATCGTTCGTCGATGCAGTCGGCGGTGTTCGATCTGCTCGGCATCGGCCGCGAAGAAGCCGAGCTGAAGTTCGGCTTCCTGCTCGACGCCCTGCGCTACGGCGCACCGCCGCACGGCGGTATCGCCTTCGGCATCGACCGCATCGCCGCACTGATGGCCGGCACCGAATCGATCCGCGACGTCATCGCCTTCCCCAAGACCACCTCCGCGCAGTGCCTGATGACCGGCGCGCCGTCGCCGATTCCGGACGTGCAACTGGCCGAGGTGCATGTGCAGGTGCGACTTAAGGCGTCGGAACAATGAAAATCGCTTGCGTGCTATCTCTTGGAATTATTGGCATAGGGAGCTTGACTCTTCCGGCAAGTCATGCGGCTGAAGCGGCCGGCATGAATCTGGTCGAAGAATTCGTCAAGGTCTGTATTAATCAAGGGCCTGATCCGGATTTGATCGAGGCGTCGCTTGCGGCACGTGGCGTCAAGAAAGTTACATCGAGCGGGGCGGGTGCTGCAGGCGGAATCCCGGTACTCAGGCGTTACAAGGAGAAAAGAGTTGGCAATGCTTATTTGATCGCCCTGGATGAAAACGGTATGTGTTCAGTGTCGCAAGCGGGCGCGAATTTGCCGCAAGCGCAAGCGGATTTCAAAGAAGCTGTCGAGAAGGCACATCCCGATTTTCGAATCAGCCCAACTCAGGACACGCGGCGGAAGGGGAATGGTCGGCTGGTGGCTGGTTATCTTCTTGAAACGAAAAACGACACGCCCGCCTTCAAAATAGTGCTTACAGCGTACAAGCGCGCTACGGGCGAGGAAGTCGTGTTCATTACTCGCTACTACGTGCATTTCTGATATGCCTTCCATTCCGTTTCGCATATCGAGCATGATCATCCGCCGCGCCACCGCCGCCGACGCCGAACGTGTCGTCGACATCACCCGGCGCAATTTCACCGAGACCTTCGGCCATCTGTATCCGCCGGAAGACCTCGCGTATTTCTTGGACAACAGCTACTCGCTCGATGCGCATCGCGCGCTCCTCGAAGACGGGCAGTGCGCGATCTGGCTGCTGGAGCGCGACGGCGAGGCGATCGGTCATGCGGTGGCCGGTCCGTGCGGACTGCCGCATGAAGATGTGGCCGATGGCGATGGCGAACTGAAGCGGCTCTACATCCTCGAAGCAGCGCACAACGGCGGCTGGGGCGGAAAGTTGTTCCAGGCCGTGCTCGACTGGTTGGAACGCGACGGCCCGCGCACCCTGTGGATCGGCGTGTGGAGCGAGAATTCCGGCGCGCAGCGGTTTTACGGACGTTACGGGTTCGAGAAAGTCGGCGAGTATCTGTTCCCGGTCGGCGCCACCAACGACCACGAATTCATTCTGCGCCGCCGCCCGCAGCGTTAGGCCGTCTCCATGAAAGTCGCACTCATCGGCGATTCCATCCGCATGAACGCTGAGCCCTTCGTTCGCGAACGGCTGCCGCAGCGCATCCGGCTGGTCTCGCCGGCGGAGAACTGCGAATCGTCGCGCAAGGTGGCCGAATGCATCGGCGACTGGGTGCCGCGCGGCGAAGTCGATCTGGTCCATATCAACTGCGGCCTGCACGACATCAGGTACGACCCGGGCCGGGATCGTCCGGTCAGTTCCGCGGAGGAATACGTCTCCAATCTCCGGAAGATCTTCGCCCATCTCGCGACCAGCGGCGCGGCGGTCGTCTGGGCCACCAGCACGCCGATCGACGAGGTGATGCACAACCGCAGCAAGGCATCGCGGCGGTATCGGACGGATCTGCTCGAATACAACCGGCTGTCGGTGTCGCTGGCGCGGGATTTCGGGTTCCGCATCCACGATCTTCACGAGACGCTGTCGCAGATGGCGCTCGACACCCTGCTGCTTCCCGATGGCGTGCATTACAACCGGACAGGCTGTGCATGGATCGGCCGACAGATCGCCGATGCGATCGAGGCATGCGTGGGGTTGATCAAGGGGCGGGCCGGAATATCTTCCGGACAGGATCCGCAGGTATCGTCGAACGACATGGAACCGAATGCACATGACTGACCGCGCCACACAACCGCCGCCGCGCGTCCTGCTGGTCCACGGCATCTGGAATGCCCGGCACTGGCTGGCGCCGTTCGCGATACGCCTCCGCCGCGAGGGCCTGGCGCCGGAGCTGTTCGGCTACGACAGCATCATGCGCGACCCCGCGCATGCCGGCGACCGCCTGATCGCGCACCTGCGCCACAAGCCGGTCGAGCTGCTGGTCGGCCACAGCCTCGGCGGCCTGGTCATCCTCGAAGCGCTGCGTCGCGCGCCGGATCTTCCGGTGAAGCGGGTGGTCTGCCTCGGTTCGCCGCTGCGCGGCAGCGGGGTGGCGGCGGCGATGAGCGGTCGCCGCGCGCCGCTGTCCCTGGTGCTGGGCCGCAGCCGGAGCCTGCTCGAAACCGGCTGCGCGCCCTGGCAGGGACCGGTCGAGGTGGGTGTGGTCGCCGGCAATCGGGCACGCGGGGTCGGCGGCTTGTTCGCCCGCATGGACGGCGAGTCCGACGGCACCGTCAGCGTGGCCGAGACCCGGCTCCCGGGCCTGACCGACCACTGCGTGATCCCGGCCAGCCACAGCGGGCTGGTCCTGTCCGCCGATGCCGCCCGGCAGACCGCGCGCTTCCTCCTCCACGGCCGTTTCGACGACTGAACCGGCCGCAGCGGTCGCGGGATAGGGGTAAAATCGTCGGCTTGGCATTCGCACAGGCATCGGACGTTCATGGGCAGAGGTCCTTCCATCGAAGCGCGCAAGAACGCGGTCGACGCGCAGCGCGGCAAGATCT
>CAZGBA010000092.1:0-15040 GCA_964523435.1 uncultured Xanthomonas sp. | reverse complement strand
CGATCATCGATGTCGCGGTGAACTGCGCGCCGAGCAGCGCATGCCCCGGCATCACCCCGATCACGGTCATCGGGATCGGCGCCATGATCACCAGCGGCACCAGATAGCTGCGGAACTGCGCGACGATCAGCAGATAGATCAACACCAGGCCAGCGGCGTAGGCGATGCCCATGTCGCGAAAGGTTTCGTAGGTGATCTGCCACTCGCCGTCCCATTTGATCGCATAGCCGGCGGTTTCGGCGGGCTGACGGATGAAGAACTGCTCGAGTTTGCGACCGTCGATCTCGTTGTCGGACACCTGTCCGACGATATCGAACATCCCGTAGAGCGGGCTGTCGAGTTCGCCCGCCTCATCGCCCATCACATACACCACCGGCAGCAGATCCTTGTGATGGATCGCGCCGTCCCACGTCATGCGTACCGTCTTCACCACCTCGGACAGGGCGACCGTCTGTCCTTGGCCGCCTTTCACTGACACCGTGAGCAGACGATCGAGTTCGGATTGATCGGTGATCGGCGTGCGCAACCGCACCGGCTTCGGATAACGCGACGCGCCATCCTGCACATAGGTCGCATCGTAGCCGCCGACCGCAGCAGCCAGCGTATTCGCGATGGTCGACTGCGCGATACCGAGTCGAGTCGCGCGTTCGCGGTCGACCACCAACACTTCGCGCGGTGACGGCGCCTCGACCGTCGTGTCGATATCGACGATACCGTCGGTCTTGCGCAGCCGCTGCTCCAGCGCCAACGCCACATCACGACTGTGCGCGTAGTCCGGCCCGTAGACTTCCGCCACCAGCGGCGAGAGCACCGGTGGACCGGGCGGCACTTCGACCACTTTCACCGAAGCGCCGTAACGCTTGCCCACCGCATCCAGCTTCGGCCGCATCGCGCGGGCGATGTCGTGACTCTTGCGGTCGCGATGGTGCTTGTCGACCAGATTCACCTGCAGATCGCCGACATTGGCGCCGCGACGCAGGAAATACTGGCGCACCAGACCGTTGAAATTGATCGGTGCCGACGTGCCCGCGTAGCCCTGGAAACTCTGCACTTCCGGGAACGTCGACGCAGTCGTCGCCAGATCGGTCAACAGCGCGTTGGTGGTTTCCAAGGTGCTGCCTTCCGGCATATCCACTACGACCTGCAGTTCGGATTTGTTGTCGAACGGCAGCATCTTCAGCACCACCAGCTGCACTACGGCGAGGCTCGCGGCCAGCGCCACCAGCACCGCCATCCCGCCGAACAGTGCGAGGCGTCGGCGCGACGCGCGTTTGCCGTCGTTCTCATCGGCGTCCAGGAAAGGCGTCATCACCCGTCCGAACAGCCGGTGCAGACGGCTGGGCCCCTTGTCTCCGGCGTGTTCAACATGCGGTTTGAGCAGTTTCAGCGACAGCCACGGCGTCACGATCAGCGCGATCGCCAGCGACAGCACCATGCCCACCGATGCGTTGATCGGAATCGGCCGCATGTAGGGGCCCATCAGACCGCTGACAAAAGCCATCGGCAGCAGCGCCGCAATCACCGTGAACGTAGCGAGGATGGTCGGGCCGCCCACTTCATCGACTGCGGGCGGGATGGCTTCGCGCAAGGTCTTGCCGCCGCGCGCCATGTGCCGGTGGATGTTTTCGACCACCACGATGGCATCGTCGACGAGAATACCGATCGAGAAAATCAGCGCGAACAGCGACACACGATTGAGCGTGAAGCCCATCGCCCAGGATGCGAACAGCGTCAGCGCCAGCGTCAGCACCACCGCCGCACCCACCACCACCGCTTCGCGCTTGCCCAGCGCGAACAGCACCAGCAGAACGACCGACATGGTCGCGAAGAACAGCTTCTGGATCAGCTTCTGCGCCTTGTCGGTCGCGGTCTGACCATAGTCGCGCACGACTTCGACGTGCATGCCCTCGGGAATCAGTTCGCCGCGCAGTTGTTCGATGCGTTCGGCGACCGATGTCGTGATGTCGGCGGCGTTGCTGCCAGGCTTCTTGGCCACGGCGATCGTGAGCGCGGGCGCGATGCCCGCCTTCGGGCCCGGCTTGCCCGCAGGCGCGCCGTGCCAGACATAGCTCGATGGCACATCGATCCCCGCGTGCACGTCGGCGACATCTGCAAGCTTCACCGGCTTTCCTGCGTGCACGCCGAGAATCAGTTCGGCGACCTCGTCCTGGCTTGCGAGGAAGCGGCCAGCGGTCACCGGCGTGGCGAGATTCCCGCCGACGCGTTCGCCGACATGCTGCACCACGTTAGCCGCCTGCAGCGACTGCGCGACCTCGCCGACAGTCAGTCCGAACGCAGCCAGACGTGCCGGATCCAGCGTCACCGCGACCACGCGATCCGGCGCGCCGATGGTGTAGACATCGCGGGTTCCCGGCGTGCGCTTGATTTCGGTTTCCAGCGTGCGCGCGACCGCGCTCAGGGATTCGACGCCGGTCGCCGGATCGTCGGACCACAGGGTCAGCGCCATCACCGGTACATCGTCGATGCCCTTGGGCTTAATCAGCGGCTGGCCGATGCCGACGCCCTGCGGCATCCAATCCGCGTTTGAAAAGACCTGGTTGTAAAGCCGCACGATCGCCGGCTGGCGTTCGATACCGACGGTGTATTCGACGGTCAGCACCGCCATGCCCGGACGGCTGATCGAATAGACGTGCTTGACGCCTTCGATCTCCGACAGTTTCTGTTCCAGCGGATAACTCACCAGTTGTTCGACATCGCGCGCGCGCGCGCCGGGAAACGGCACGAACACGTTGGCCATGGTCACGTCGATCTGCGGCTCTTCCTCGCGCGGCGTGATCAGCACCGCGACCAGGCCGAGCATCAGGCCCATCAGGGCGAGGATCGGCGTCAGCGGGTTGGCCTGGAACGCGCTGGCGATACGACCGGATATGCCCAGTCGCAGCGGTGTCTGCTCACTCATGGTCGGCACCGCCGGCCTCACGCTGATGTTTCAGCGCCTGCAGCGCCGCTTCGGGGTCGCGGGCGACGACATCGCCCGGACGAAGTCCGGCCAAGGCTTCGATCACGTCCCCTTCGCGCGTACCGAGGCGCAGTTGACGCAACGTCAGCGTGCCGTCTTTCAACACATATGCGCCGGTGAGTTCGCCGCGGCGAACGATCGCGGCTTCGGGAATGCGCAGACTCTTGTTGTCGCTGCGGATCGGAAATACGACTTTCGCGGTCGTTCCCGGGGGCACGGGTCGATCCATCTTCGGCAACAACACCCGCACGACGACACTGTGGCTGAGCGGATCGGCGGCGGGGTAAACCACCACCTGGCGCGCATCGATCGACGCGCCACCATCGAAGACGACGCGGGCACCCGGCTGTGCGCGGATCGCCTCGGCATCGGACTGCGGCACACGCACCTCGATACGCAGATCGTCCGGCGAATAGACCGTCAGCAGCGGCTGTCCTGGCCCGACCGCTTCGCCCGGCTCGACATTGCGCGCAGCCACGATGCCCGTATAAGGCGCACGCACCATGGTGTATTCGGCGCCCTGCCCTGCCGACGCCAACTGTGCACGCGCGGCGTCGCGCGCGGCATTGGCGGCATCGCGTCCGGCACGCGCCTGATCGAGCTGCGCGCGCGACACGTAGTTGTCTTTCACCAGCGATGCGAAACGCTGGTAATTGCGCTCCGCTTCGACTGCGGAGGCTTCCGCAGCGCGCAACTGCGCACGCGCGGCGTCCACGCCCGCCTGCTGTTCGATCACCGACAGACGCAGCAACGTCTGTCCGGCGACGACCCGGTCGTTCACATCGACGTCGACCGCAGTCACCCGGCCACTGGTCTGCGCCGACAACACCGCTTCGCGCACCGCTTCGACCACGCCGTCCCAACTGCGGCCTGCCTGTACGTCGCCGGCGGCGACGGTATAGGTTTCCAGCTTCGGCAGCGGCGCATTCGCACGTTCGGCCTCGTCGCTGCCGCAAGCGGCCAGTGCGAGCGCCAGCGACGCCACCGCGAACGCACGGATCGGATCGATCATTTGAACGCGCATCCGCCACCCACTCCGAATTTCTTGAAAATGACGGCTGCCGGGCAGAATCCGGTGAAACTGGCCTGCAGCAGATTCAGGCCAATGAATGCGGTGAACAGCCAGAACCATGGCGAAACGAAATGGGTCAGCGCGATGCTGATCAGGATCATCACGCCGGCGAACGCCATCACGGCACGGTCGAGATTCATGTCTATGCTCCAGAAGTGATTCGAAAAGTCATTTCAATCGTTCGATACCGAGCGCGCTGAGCACGTATTTCTCGTAGATCGGCTCGCTGGTGCCGTTGCGCATCTTGTAGAGGAAGTATTTCTCGAAGGCGATCTTCGCCACGTGCACCCATTTGCCGATCTTGGTCCAGGTGACGTTGCGCGGCGGGATCTGCGGCAGCGCCACGAATGCGGCGCCGGTGTCGCCCATGTCGGCGAGGCAGACCGCGTTCCATGTCCCTTCGAAAGTGGCCGGCTCGCCTTTCAGTTCGGCCTTGATATTGCGCACGATGGTGGTGACCATCGACTCGATCATGAAGCCGGTCTTGGGCGCACCGGTGGGAATCGGCGTGACTTCGACCGGCGGAATCGCCACGCAGACGCCAGCGGCGAAGATCTTCGGGAATTTAGGGCTGCGCTGGTGCGCATCCACCAGCACGAAGCCGCGCGGGTTGCACAGGCCTTCGACCGCTGCCACCGCATCCACGCCACGGAATGCCGGCAGCATCATTGAATACGAGAATTTCAATGCGTGTTCTTTCACCGGCTGCGCGTTGTCGTCGTGTTCGACGACGTGCATCTCGCCGGCGATCACATCCTTGACCTTCGCATTCGTGATCCACTTGATATGGCGCTGGCGCATTTCCGATTCCATCAGGCCTTTGGAATCGCCGACACCGCCCAAGCCCATGTGACCGATGTACGGCTCGCTGGTGACGAAGGTCATCGGTACTTTGTCGCGCAATTTGCGCTTGCGCAGATCGGCGTCGAGGATCATCGCGAATTCGTAGGCGGGACCGAAGCAACTGGCGCCGGCCATCGCGCCGACCACGATCGGCCCCGGTGCCTTGAGGAATTCCTGATAGGCGTCCCAGGCATGCTGGGCGTGCGGCGTGGTGCAGACCGACAGCGTATGACCGCCGTCGGGCCCGCTACCCGGGACTTCGTCGAAGGCAAGCTTCGGCCCGGTACAGATCAACAGGTAGTCGTAAGGAAGGATTTCGCCGTCGCCGGTATGCACTCGGTGGGCGTCGGCTTCGATTTTCGCCACGCCATCGGGACGGAAACCGATGCCTTTCTTGGACAGATGGTCGCCCGCCTTCAGCGTGATGTCGCCTGGCTTGCGCCAGCCCACCGCCACCCACGGGTTGGACGGGTTGAAACTGAATCGGTCGCTGTCGCCGATTACCGTGATGTCATGGCCTTTGCCGAGAAATTCGCGCAGCTCGTACGCCGCGCTCATCCCTGCCAGACCCGCTCCGATCACAACGATATTGCTCATGGCCCCTCCCGGGTAGCGGTTATTGTTGATTGTTTTCTAATTTAGAATTATCTTAATTAGAGTTTGCTAGACTGTCAACCGCCCAGTGAGGAGTCCCCGATGACCTACACCGCCCAGGATCTGGTCGCCCAAGCGCGGGCCGTGATCGAAGAAATCGATGCCAAGCGCCTTCTCGCCATGCAGGCCAGCGGATTGCCGGTCATTGATGTGCGCGAACCCGAGGAATTCACGGCCGGGCACCTGCCGGGTGCGGTGAACATCCCCCGCGGCGTGCTGGAATTCCAGGTCGACGGCCACCCCGCCCTGAACTTCAGGACCGACCCTCACCTGTCGCACCGCCGCGAGCCGGTGATCCTCTACTGCAGAACCGGCGGCCGTTCGGCGCTGGCGGCCGAAGCGTTGAAACGGCTGGGCTTCGATCGCCCGCTGTCGTTGGCCGGCGGCTATCTGCAATGGACTGCGGACGGTGGCACCGTGGAGGGCGCCTGAGCATGGCCGCAGCCACGTCACGCAAGAAACCGGCCGAGACGCTGCTGGGCACGCAGATGCAGGCGCAGGCGGAACAAGCAGCAGAACTGCTGAAGGCACTGTCGAACCCGCAGCGGCTGCGGGTGATGTGCATGTTGATCGACAGCGAAAAGACCGTGGGCGAGATCAACGCCGAAATCGAGCTGAGCCAATCGGCGCTATCGCAGCATCTCGCCGTGCTGCGGGAGGGTGGCTGGGTGCAGACCCGGCGCGAATCGCAGAATGTGTATTACTCCGTCAGCGAAGGTCCGGTGCACAAGCTCATCCGGACCCTGCACGATATCTATTGCCCGGGATCCGGTGAGGACAACGACAGCCTCTGCTGACGCCGGTCAAGCGCTCGCATAGCGCGCAGCACCGCCGATCCAGCGCGCAGTGACGCGTTCCGCCAGATCAGGCGCTGACGACATCAACATCTCACCAATGCGCTGTACCGTCGGCAGCAGTGCCGCATCGCGCCCCAGGTCGGCAATGCGGAATGCCGCGATGCCGGTCTGACGGGTGCCGAGCAATTCGCCCGGCCCGCGCAGTTGCAGATCCCGCTCCGCGATGACGAAGCCATCGTTGGTTTCGCGCATCGTCGCCAGACGCTGGCGGGCCATCTGCGACAGCGGTGCCTGATACAGCAATACGCAGCTCGATGCCGTGCTGCCGCGTCCTACCCGACCGCGCAACTGATGCAATTGCGCGAGACCGAGACGCTCGGCGTTCTCGATGATCATCAGCGATGCATTGGGCACATCCACACCCACTTCGATCACCGTCGTCGCCACCAGCAACTGCACTTCGCCGGCTTTGAATTCGGCCATCGTTCGCTGCTTTTCGCCGGCTTTCATCCGCCCGTGCACCAGCGCGATCCGCAGCTCCGGAATCTGTTGGGTCAGCGCTTCGAACGTGCTCTGCGCCGCTTGAGCGACGACTTCATCGCTGTCGTCGATCAGTGTGCACACCCAGTACGCCTGACGGCCTTCGGCGCAGGCGCTGCGGATACGCTCGATCAATTCCGGCCGGCGCTCGGCGCTGAGCACCACGGTCTGCACCGGCGTGCGTCCCGGCGGCAGCTCGTCGATGGCGGAGACATCGAGATCCGCGTACGCCGCCATCGCGAGCGTGCGCGGGATCGGCGTCGCGGTCATCACCAGTTGATGCGGGACATTCGTACCGGCGCTGCCTTTGTCGCGCAGCGCGAGGCGTTGGTGCACCCCGAAGCGGTGCTGTTCATCGACGATGGCCAGCGCAAGATCGCGGAACGCCACGCCCTCCTGCATCAGCGCATGGGTACCGACGACCAGTTGCGCGGCACCGCCTGCGATTTCGGCAAGCGCGGCTTCGCGCGCCTTGCCGGTGACCTTGCCCGCCAGCCACACCACGCGGACGCCCAACGGCTCCAGCCAGCCGCGCAGATTCGCCAGATGCTGTTCGGCAAGCAGCTCGGTCGGCGCCATCAGCGCCGCCTGCCGGCCTTCCTCGATCGCCAGCATCGCCGCCATCGCCGCGACCACGGTCTTGCCGCTGCCGACATCGCCCTGCACCAGACGCAGCATCGGCACCGGCTTGGCAAGGTCATCCCGGATTTCCGCAAAGACGCGCTGTTGCGCTCTGGTCAATGCGAACGGCAGTGCCTTGCGCAATGCGGCAACGCGTTTGCCGCCGCGCAGGGCCGGCGCGGAGTGCGCCTGCATCGCGATGCGCTGCCGCCTGAGGCTGAGATGATGGGCCAACAACTCTTCCAGCGCCAAGCGTCGCTGCGCCGGATGCGTACCGGCCAACAGCGCCTGCAGATCGCTGCCCTGCGGCGGATGGTGCAAGGTCAGCAGCGCTTCCCGCAGCGATGGCAAGCCCGCGCACAACGGTTCGCGTGCGAGCACTTCGGCCGGCAGCAGTTCGAGCGCGCGCTCGTCCGGCAAACGCTGCAGCGCCTGATCGATGAATTTGCGCAGCGCTGCCGGGCCGACGCCTTCGATCGCGGGATAGACCGGATCAAGCCGGTCGCTCAGCGCGGGATCTCCCGCATCGGTCGCAGTGGCGAGAATGCGGTAGCTGGGATGCACGATCTCTAGACCGTGCTGCCCCGGACGCGGCGTGCCGTAGATCCGCACGCGCGTGCCCGGCGCGAATTGCGCGACCTGCTGCGAACGAAAATGGAAAAAACGCAGCACCAGCGTCGAATACGAACCGTCGCCAATCGCGACGCGTAGCATCGGTCGGCCGCGGAAGCTGCGCTCGGCCGCTTCGACCGTGCCTTCGACTTGTGCCGGCAGTCCGGATTGCAGGGCACGGATCGGCGTCAGCGCGGTGCGATCTTCGTACTGCCTCGGCAGATGGAACCACAGATCCTGCAGGGTCGACAGCCCGCGCGCAGCGAGCTTTTCGGCAACGGAGTCGCCGACGCCGCTGAGCCGCGTCAGCGGCTGCGCGGCGACAGCGTCGGCATCGCAACTCGATGTCATGCGCAGGGCGGCATGCGCTCAGCGCAGGACCATGATCGCGTCGACCTCGAATTTCGCGCCGCGCGGCAGCGCCGAGACCTGGATGGTCGAGCGCGCTGGGTACGGCGCATCGAACGCCGCTTCCATCGCCGCATTCACTGCCGCGAATTCGGAAAGATCGGTGAGATACAGACCGACACGGACGATGTCGTCGAACGAACCGCCGGCGGCCTCGCAGACCGCGCGCAGATTCGCGAACGCCTGCCGTGCCTGTTCGGCGATATCGCCATCGACCAGCAGCCCGGAATGCGGGTCCAGCGGAATCTGGCCTGAGAAGAACACCATGTCGCCGACACGCGTGGCCTGCGAGTATGGACCGATGGCGGCGGGGGCGTTGGCGGAATGGATCGGTTCGCGGGGCATGATGAGCACTCGAAAAGTGGAAGACATTTGTAGTTTAGCGTCGCAGGTCGGGCCTTGGTCCGACATTGCGACCGTTCCGTTTGCATCGCAAGGTGACCGGAGCAACCCGATCACGATTCGTATCGACCTGAAACACCATGATGATGGGCCAAGGCCCGATCTACATCCGCTGGACCCCATGCACCACGCCGAGGCGGCGCACGCGGCGGATCACTTCGGCCAGATGGACGCGGTCGCTGACCTCGATGCCGAAACGGATCACGGAGACATTGCTGTCGCGATCGAGGTATTCCACCGAATCGATATTCGAATCGGCCTGCGCAATGGCCGCAGCGACCTGGGCCAGCACGCCCGGTCGATTCTCGACCTCCACCCGCAGCGCCACGTTGAAATCGCCGCTGACCTCGCGGTCCCAGCCGATGGCGATCCAGCGTTCTGGCGATTTCCGGTATTCGGCGACATTGGTACAGTCCATACGGTGCACGACGATGCCGCGGCCGGCGGTGTGATAGCCCATCACATCGTCTCCGGGAATCGGCATGCAGCAGTTGGCGAACGTCACCACGCCGCGCTCGGCACCGGTGATCAGGATCTTCTCGCCCTGATGCGCACCGCCGATCGCGATATCGACGATGTCGCGCTTGTCCGGCACTCGATGCGCCAATACCTGCGCAACCTGGGTCGGCATGCGATTGCCCAGCGCAATGTCGGCAAGCAGCGCCTCCAGTCGCGGGTAGCGATGATCGGCGAGATACGCCTCCAGCCGCGCCTGCGGCAAGCGGTCGAGCGATGTGTCGAGGCCTTCGAGCGCACGATCCAGCATGCGATGACCCAACTGCACCGCGTCCTCATGCTCGAGATGCTTGAGCTGATGACGGATTGCGGTGCGCGCCTTGCCGGTGACCACGAATTCCAGCCACTGCGGTTTCGGCGCAGCCGACTTGGCGGTGATGATCTCCACGCTCTGGCCGCTGGCGAGCTTCGTACGCAGCGGCACCAGTTTTTTGTCGATCCGCGCCGCCACTGCGCGGTTGCCCACATCGGTGTGTACGCCGTAAGCGAAATCGAGCGTCGTCGCGTTGCGCGGCAAGGCCATGATGTCGCCCTTCGGCGTGAACAGGTACACCTCGTCCGGAAACAGATCGATCTTGACGTTTTCGAGGAACTCCAGCGACGAACCGGTGGTGCGCTGCGATTCGATCAGGCTGGCCACCCAGGATTGCGCGCGGTTCTGCGCGCCGCTCGCCTCGCCGCCATGTTTGTAGGACCAGTGTGCGGCGATGCCGCGTTCGGCGATGAGGTCCATTTCTTCGGTGCGTATCTGCACTTCGATCGGCGAACCGTACGGACCGAACAACACCGTGTGCAGGGACTGGTAGCCGTTCGCTTTCGGAATCGCGACGAAATCGCGGAAGCGCCCGTCGACCGGCTTGAACACCGAATGCACCACGCCCAGTGCGTGATAGCACTCCGGCACCGAGCGCACGACCAGACGGAACCCGAACATATCCATCACCTGGGCGAAACTCTTGCCCTCGGCGCGCAGCTTCGTGTAGATGCTCCACGGCGATTTCACCCGGCTCACCAATCGGAACTGGAAGCCTTCCTTGCTCAGGCGTTGCGCCAATTGCGCTTCGATCTTGGCCAACGCTTCGCGACGTACCATTGGCTGGGTGCGGATGCATCGGACGATGACGGCGTGCCGCCATGGATACATGGCGCGGAAACCGAGGTCCTGCAGCTCGGCCTTCATCAGGTTCATGCCCAGACGCTGCGCGATCGGAGCGTAGATTTCCAAGGTCTCGCGCGCTATGCGCGTGCGCGCCTCCGGACTTTGCGCGCCCAGCGTGCGCATATTGTGCAATCGGTCGGCCAGCTTGATCAGGATCACGCGCAGATCGCGCGCCATCGCCAGCATCATCTTGCGGAAGCTCTCCGCAGCGGCTTCCTGACGATCCTGGAACTGCAGTTTGTCCAGCTTGGTGACGCCTTCCACCAGTTCGGCGACGGTCTGGCCGAAATCGGCGGCGATTTCGTCGCGGGTCAGCGGCGTGTCTTCGATGGTGTCGTGCAGCACCGCCGCGACGAGCGTCTCGATGTCGACGCCCTGCTCCGCCAGGATCGTCGCGGCGGCCACCGGATGGGTGATGTAGGGCTCGCCGGATTTTCGGGTCTGTCCCGAATGCGCGGAAGCGCCGACGCGCCAAGCCCGGATCAGCATCGCAAGCTGGGTTTCGGGCAGATAGCCGGCCGCGATCTCCAGTCTGCGGACGTAATCGGGCATCTCCGCGTCGGGCGCGGGGGTGGGGCCGGCAAGGATCGGCTCAAGTTGACTCATGGCGTCAGACTAAGGGGAAACGCCAAGAATGGGGAGACGGGGGAGGCCAAGCTCGCCCCCCTGGTCCCGAAAAAGCGAAACCCCGCCGGAGCGGGGTTTCAGCGGGGTTTCATCAGCGACGTATCGGCGGGTTTCGTACCCGCGACAGCTTCAGATATCGTCGCCCTTCGACAGATCGTCGTCGGAGACCACTTCTGCAGCGGCCCATTCCAGCGCTTCGCGCTCCTTGCGCTCACGCTCGGCCTTCTCGACAGCGTCGATATAGCCATTGTCGATACGGCGGGCGGCGATCTCGCGCAGCGCCAGCACGGTCGGCTTGTCGTTGGCCTCGCTGTTGTCGATCTGCGGGTCGACCCCGTTGGCAAGCTGGCGGGCGCGCTTGGCGGCCATCATGACGAGCTCGAAACGGTTGTCGACGACTTCCAGACAATCTTCCACGGTGATGCGGGCCATAGCGCTCCCGGCGGCCCAAGGCCGTCCGACTGTTGTGTGTGAACCGCCGATTGTAGCGATTTCAGGGGCTTGCACACAAGCTCGGGCACAACCGGCCGGATGTGCCGCTTAGCTGAACTCATGTCGAAAGTTATTTAAAATCAATCAGTTGCCATGCCCGTGATCAATACGACAACCTAATCCGCCGGAATGTAAGATTGATCCGTTCACCGACCGGGCGGGCAGTGCGCGGCAAAGCGTGGCGATAGTGGGTCTGAGTGTCGCCGCCCATGACCAGCAGACTGCCGTGAGGCAGATCGAGCGCAAGCCGGTGGCCTCCCTCGGCACGCGGTTTCAGCGCGAAACGGCGCGTCGCGCCGAGACTGATCGAAGCGATCACCGGTCGCAGTCCCAATTCAGGCTCATCGTCGCTGTGCCAACCCATGGCGTCTCGTCCATCGCGATAACGGTTGGCGAGCACGCTGTTGAAGTCGATGCCCAGCGTTTCACGCAAACGCGTACGAATCGGCCGCAATTCGGGTAACCACGGATGCGGCTCGAAGCGCGTACGCGAATAGGTGTAGGCAGCTCCCGGGTCGCCGATCCAGCAGCTGAGCCGAGGCGAATCGATCTCCCGACCAAACATCCGGATTCGATGGACCTCCCAGACCACCCCAGTCAGCAACGCGTCAAACAGCGCGTCGGCTTCCGCAGACGGCAGCCACGCCGGGTCCAGCGTAAGCTCGGCGCCTGCTAGGTCGATTCGCTGAAAGCCATTTGATGAAAGCATCGGCGCATCCTGCCGATTTGCTCCGGCCGCCGCAAACCCGGAAAATCCCGGCAACTTCGCTGGAGCAGTCCCATGACCGAAACCGCACACGCCGACATCGAGCGCGACGTGATGGAGTACGACGTCGTCACCGTCGGCGCGGGTCCGGCCGGGCTGGCGTTCGCGATCCGACTGAAACAATTGAATCCCGAGATCACGGTCTGCGTGATCGAAAAGGCCTCGACCATCGGCGCGCACATTCTTTCCGGGGCGGTCATCGAAACCGGCCCGCTCGACAAGTTGCTGCCGACCTGGCGCGACAATCCGCCGCCGGTCTGCGTGCCAGCGACCGACGATGAATTCTGGCTGCTCAGCAAAACCGGCGGCCACAAGCTGCCGGTACCGCCAGGCATGAACAACCACGGCAATGTGATCGTCTCGCTCGGAGCGATGTGCGCGTGGATGGCGCCACAGGCCGAGGCGCTGGGTGTCGAAATCTATCCGGGCTTCGCTGCCGCAGAAACGCTGCATGACGAGGAAGGCAAAGTCGTCGGTGTGCGCATCGGCGATATGGGCGTGGCAAAGGATGGCTCGCACAAGCCGGGCTTCACCGCTGGCATCGATATCCGCGCCAAAGTCACTGTCCTCGCCGAAGGCGCGCGCGGCCATCTGACCAAACGCCTGATCGAACGCTTCAAACTCGATGCGGACAGCGACCCGCAGGGCTATTCGATCGGCATCAAGGAACTGTGGCAGGTGCCGGAAGACCGCGTCGTACCGGGCAAGATCGTGCACAGCTTCGGTTGGCCGGCCGACAACAACATCTACGGCGGCAGTTTCCTATATCACCTGGACAAAGGCCGGATCGCACTGGGTTACGTCAGTGGTCTCGATTACAGTGATCCGGATTACAAGCCGTGGGAAGCCTTCCAACAGTGGAAGAATCACCCGATGATCAAGCCGCTGCTTGATGGCGGCAGCATCATTTCTGCGGGCGCGCGCGCAATCGTCACCGGCGGCTGGCAATCGCTGCCCAAAGTCGAAATGCCCGGCGCTTTGTTGATCGGCGATACCGCAGGCCTGCTCAATGTACCGAAGGTCAAAGGCACCCACCAGGCCATCCGCTCAGGCATGCTGGCGGCCGAACACCTGGTCGCGTCGTCGCTGGCGCCAGATGGATTCGACGCAAAACTGCGCGCGTCCGATGCGATGGCGGAACTGAAAAAAGTCCGCAACATCAAACCTGGTTTCAAGCGCGGCCTCTGGTTCGGCATGATCAACGCCGCATGGGAAACCATCACCGGCGGCATATCGCCGTGGACCCTCAAAAACAAGGCGGATTGGTCGTCACTCGACAAGCTCGGGGCGCATGAACAACCGAAGCGCGACTATCTCGATCGCACGCTTGCGCCGCGCGATCGTCTTGCATCGGTTTATTTCGCCGCAACCGAGCACGACGAAGACCAACCGGTGCATCTGCGAGTGCGCGACACCTCGGTCTGCGTGACTACATGCGCGGAAGAGTATGGAAACCCCTGTACCCGGTTCTGTCCGGCAGGCGTGTACGAAATCATCGATGATGAAGTCGGTAAACGACTGCAGATCAATGCAGCCAACTGCGTGCACTGTAAGACATGCGACATCAAGGATCCGTATCGGATCATCGATTGGGTCACGCCTGAAGGTGGATCTGGACCCAACTATCAGAACCTTTGACGCAGCGATTCCTCAGGCCGTACGATAAAAAACGCCCGGATTTCCGGGCATTTTTTATCGTTGCAACGCTCACATGGCGCTACGCTTCTGTACCGGCGACTGCATCGGATCGAACGATGCCGCATCGTTCTGGGACTGCGATGCATTCATCTTCTGAACACTGTCCTGCATCGGTGCGGATGTTGCCTGCGCCTTGTCCATGAACGCCTTCTTCGCTGCAGGATTCTCCGGATCGCCATCGCCAATGAACAGATTCTGCTGCCCTCTAGATGTCGGGTTGCCTAGGGCGACATACTGGATGCTCTGCATACCGTTCTGCTTCGCCAACACCGTCAGACTGGCTGCCGTTTCGCCAACAGGTAATTTCGCGCCGGTAGCGTTGAGTTTCTCGACGCCCGAAACCGCCTGTTCGTACAATCCCTTATTTTCAGGCTTCAGCAACGTCGATTGTTTCTCCTTGAATGTACTCGCGGCATCGTCGATCGAACGCTCAGAATCGAAACCTGGCTCCGCACGGGTGATCGGACGCGAAGGCCTGGAGCTGCCGCCACCCAGTTGGATGGTGATTCCAACTCTGCCGTAATATTCATTGTTCTCAGGGCGATAACCGGCTTCAGCGCTGAACTTGTAGCGCTCATTGCCGGCGGTCGAAACCTTTGCGCCGAATTCGGAAACTTTGAACGGCCCGAATTCGTTGTTGGCACGGATGTGCCCGCTGTATTCCAGGTTTTCGTTCTTGTACTTGACGGACGCCCCCATATCGATACGGGGGCCAAATTTTCCGTCCAGCATGACCGAGCCGGCACCTTTGTCGAAATCGAACTTGCCATCCAATCCGAACGACGTGCCCAAGCGGTCCTTCATCAACTGCGCATTGAATGCCGTGCCATTATCGAAACTGGCACCGAGCTTG
>CAZGBA010000091.1:0-15050 GCA_964523435.1 uncultured Xanthomonas sp. | reverse complement strand
CGCCTACATCGGCCGCTTCAATTTCAAGGGCCAGGACCAGCAGAAGATGGTCGGCACCCTCTCGGGCGGCGAGCGCGGCCGTCTGCATCTTGCGAAGACCCTGCTGCAGGGCGGCAACGTGCTGCTGCTCGACGAACCGTCGAACGATCTCGACATCGAAACCCTGCGCGCGCTCGAAGATGCGCTGCTGGAATTCCCCGGCAACACCTTCGTGATCTCGCACGACCGCTGGTTCCTCGACCGCATCGCGACCCACATCATCGCGTTCGAAGGCGACTCGCACGTCGAGTTCTTCCAGGGCAACTACCGCGAATACGAGGAAGACAAGAAGCGTCGCCTCGGCGCGGAAGGCGCGCAGCCGCATCGGCTGCGGTTCAAGGCGTTGAAATAATCGATCGACGCGCTCGCGTGCCCCGCGAGCGCGTTTGCGCGAATGCCCTCCCGGCACAAGCCATGAACACGATCACAGCCTTGGAACGCGAACATCCACGGCAGCTCCGGTTTGCGACACAGTTCACCCCGCCGCGCTATCCGGCGCGCCTGCCTCTCTGAAATCATGATCGCCCCCGGAGTCGTATGAAGACCGAACCGATGCGCAGCTTCATGGACCGAGTGCAGACCCGCTGGCAGCATGCCGACACCCTCGTCTGCGTCGGCCTCGATCCCGAGCCCGCGAAGTTCCCGTCGAAGTTCGCCCACGACCCCGACGCCATCTTCAATTTCTGTCGCGACATCATCGACGCCACCGCACCCTACGTCTGCGCGTTCAAACCGCAGATCGCGCATTTCGCGGCGGCGCATGCGGAGGAAGCGTTGCGCATGCTGATCATGCACATCGGCTTCCGTTACCCGGACATTCCGGTGATCCTCGACAGCAAGCGCGGCGATATCGGCAGCACTGCGCAGCACTATGCCAGCGAAGCCTTCGACCGCTACTGCGCCGACGCGGTGACGGTGAATCCCTATCTCGGTCGCGATTCAGTGCAGCCGTTTCTCGACCGCGCGGACAAGGGCGTGGTCATCCTGTGCCGCACCTCGAACCCAGGCGCGGGCGATCTGCAGGACATGGTGGTGGGCGGCCGCCCGTTGTACCAGCACGTGGCCGAGAAGATCGCCCGCGACTGGAACGACAACGGCAACTGCGCGCTGGTGGTGGGCGCCACCTGGCCGGAGCAGTTGCGCGACGTGCGCGCCCTCGTCGGCGACGTGCCGTTCCTGGTGCCGGGCATCGGCGCGCAGGGCGGCGATGTCGAGGCGGTGGTGCGCAATGCGAAGACCGCCGACGGCACCGGCCTGATCATCAGTTCGTCGCGCGCGATCCTCTACGCATCGAACGACAACGATTACGCCGTTGCCGCCGCGGATGCGGCACGCGCGCTGCGCGACGGGATCAACCGCTGGCGCTGATCCGCGCGGGGAATCCGCTCAGAGATTTCGCGCGTCACGCGTGACGGGACATGATGAACATGACGATCACCACAACGGCCGTCAGAACCGCGTTGACGCACAGGTACAGCCCGAAGCCCAGCACCGCACGGAACATGCTTTTCCAACGCGACTGGTCGCTGAAGAACTGAACCAGGGAAAACACGCCGTAGCCGACCATCAGCCACATGGCCCAAACCATGGCGCCCGGAAACAAGCGCTGGAACGGAATCGAAAGCCCCCACAGGATCAATGACTGCGCGTTGATGAAGGCCGTGATCACCAGCCATTCCGGATAATTCAGATTCCTCCAGCGCCAGAACGTCAGCTTGAATGTCGCCGCTTCCAGCGGCAGCAGCATCAAGGTGGCTGCGGCGTAATGATGGTTCGTCCACGCGTTCACCGCCTCGAAGGCGGCAAAGATGGGCGCCGGGTCGAACTTGCCTTCTCCGCCGCCGCGGGTCGCATCCGCAAAGCCACGAAAGAAGGCCGCCCCCATCACATCGCCGCCCATCAGATACTTCGTGAGAAACACCACAAAGGCGGCCGAAATCATGGTCAGCAGCAATGGCTTCACATGATGCGCCCGTCGCCCGTCGATGTAATCGCGGATCAGATGACCCGGGCGAAGCATCAGGTTCTTCAGCGTGTACAGGATGCCGCGATCCATGTGCAGCACGCTGTGCTCGAGTTCGTGGCCGAGGAAATGCCAGTCGATGCGATGCGTCGGCGTGGGCTGGCCGCAGGCCGGGCAGAATTTCTGCTCCGTGCCATCGATGGCACGGCCGCAGTTGGCGCAACAACTTGAATCGAGCATGTTTCAGAATCCCCCCCGAGCTATGGCTCGGCCCAGTCTGGTCAAAAGCACGAACGAACAGCGCGCCCATATCATCGTCCACACCGCCACGCGCGTCGACAGTCCATGACGCCGCGCGTCGAACTTGCGGAAGTAGCGCCACAGCCCGCGATGTTTGTGCCATTCGACGAACAGCGGCCGCGACCGGCTGGAGACGCCGCGCACGTGGACCACGCGCAGGTCGTTGGCGACCGCGACGAACGCACCGGCTTCGCGCGCACGGCGGCACAGATCTAGGTCTTCGGCATGCAGGCGATAGCCCTGGTCGAAGCCTTCGATGCGTTCGATCAAAGCGCGCGGCGCGAACATCAGCGCACCGGAGATCGCCTGCACCGCCTGCAGGGGGCGCGTATCGTCGACGGCGATATAGAGCTTGCGCGCGGCCGCGCTGCGCAGCATCCGCGCGAAATCCGGATCGCACCGGCGCGCGGCGCCATCGCGCACGCCCGCCTCATCGACCAGATCGACGCCGAGCAGCGCTTCGCGCGCACAGGCCTGCGCATGCGCGCGCAGCCGCGCCAGGGTATCGACTTCGACCATGCAGTCCGGATTGACGAACGCCAGCCAGCTCGAACCGCTGTCGTCCGCACCCTGATTGCAGGCGGTACCGAAGCCGGGGTTGTCGGGATTGGCGATGAAACGGACGCGTGCATCGGCCAACGCATGGCGCTGGATGATCTCCAGCGTGCCGTCGGTGGAGGCGTTGTCGACCACGCGGATCTGGGCGATACCGTCGGCCGCGCGTAGACGCTGCAGGCACAGTTCGATGGTTTCGGCGCTCTGGTAGGTGACGACGACAACCGCGATGTCGGCCACTAGGCTCATGACGTCTCCTCGTCACCGCGCGCTGCATCGACGGTAAAGAGATCGGGCTGTGTGCGCAGCTCCGCATTGTCGTAGGCATGGCCGAGCGCAGTGCGCAGCGTGTGCAGCGGATCCAGCATCAGGAACTGCGCGAGCCGCGCGTGCCACGTCGGCCAGCGCGCGGCGAGCGTATCGACGTCGTCGCCCAGGGGCATTCCTTCGCCGCCGCGCGCGACGAATGCGGTTTCGCACAGGACATTCCGCCAGCCTAGGCCAGCCATGCGCAGCGACAGGTCGACCAATGCGGCGTGCCACGACGCATAGCTGGCGGCATCGAGCCCGCCGGCACGCAGCCGCGCGCTCCCGCGCAGGAACACCGCGTGATTCACCGCTGCGGGCAATTCCGGATGATGCGGCGGCAGCGAGGCTGCGGCGCGCGCGAGCCGCGCGGGTTCGTCGGGCACCGGCATCACTTCACCCACACGCGGCCACGAGGCGGTTTCGCCGGCATTGCACCACGGGGTCGCGGTGGCGATGGCGGGATCACGCGCCGCGCAGGCGACGAGCTGCGTCGCCCAGCCCGGCAGCGGCACGGCGTCGCTGGCGAGCACCAGCACATCCGCATCGCCGCAGGCCTTGAGCATGTCGTCGAGGTGCGCGGCTTCGCCGATGCTGCGCGGCCGACGGGTGTAATCGGCCTGCAGCGCGGTGCGCTCAAGCCAGTGTTCGACAATGGCGAAGCCGCGCGGGCCCGCCTGCGCATCGTCCGCGAGCCACACCCGCGTACCCGGCGGGGTGCCGGCATCGAGCGCGGCCAGACAGCGGTCGAGGGCGTCGTCGTCGACGCCCACCGGAACCAGTACGACGGGCAGTTCGCTCATTGCGAAGAGCGAGCGCCCATCATCAGCGGTGAGGCTGCGCGCTGGGCGGGTTCGGTTTGCCGATCGGCTCCATCGCGCGGAAACGACGCGAGTAATCGTCGGTCAGCGTGCGCAGTTCCTGCTGGTCACGGACGATCTGCGGCGTGATCAGCACCACCACTTCCGTACGGTCCTGCTTGGACGACTGGCGCCCGAACAGGCCGCCGAGCACCGGGATGCGGCTGAGCCCCGGAAAACCGGACGAGCCCCTGGTGCTGCCGTCCTGGATCAGGCCGGCGAGCATCACCGTATCGCCGCTGGTGACGATGGCTTCGGTCTTCAACCGGCGCGTGTTGATGCGCACGTTGCCGTTGACGTCGGCGTCGGAGCCGGGCGAGCTGACTTCCTGGACGATATCGAGGAAGACCGTGCCGTCCTTGGTGACGCGTGGACGCACTTTGAGGATCACGCCGGTGTCGAGGTACTGCACCGAACTGGTGGTGTTGTTGCTGCCGAGGATCGGGTTGATCGACACGGTCGTGACCGGGATGCGGCTGCCGACGTTGAGCGTGGCTTCGGAGTTGTTCTTCGCAAGCACCGAACCGGTCTGCAGCAGTCGCACGTCGGTGACCTGATCGAGCGCCGAAATCACCGCAGCGGCGTTGCGGCCGAGGAAGGTCCACGACAGCCCCGGATTGGTCCCGCCTGCCGGCTTCACGCTGCCGGCGAGGGTGCTCCAGGTGTCGCGACCGACCGCGCTGGGCAGGCCGTTGTCGGTCACCGCACGTTCGAAAAACCAGTTCACGCCGTAGGACAGATCGCCGGTGAGGGTGACTTCGGCCACCTGCGTTTCGATGTGCACCTGCAGCGGCAGCACGTCGAGTTTTTCGATCACGTCGAGGATCGAGCGCCACGCCGAACCGGTCGCGCGCACCAGCAAGGTGTTGTTCTCTTCGATCGCGGACACCGCGACCTTGTCGCCGCCGACTTCGATGACCACGCTGCCGCTGCCGCCCTGCGACGCATTCAAGGACAGCGAACCGCCGCCCAGACCGCTGCTGCCGCCGGACGAGTTGCCGAAATCGCCGCCGTCCTTGCCGCCGTCGCTGCCGACGGGGCCGATGACATTGCTCTGGCCGCCCGGGATCAGCGAATACCCGCCGCCGTCATTGCCGCCGCCGCGATTGCCGCTGCCGCCGCCGAAGACTTCGCTCAGGCGCTCGCCGAGATCTTTCGCGGTGATGTACTTGAGTTCGTAGGAATGGAGTTTCACGCCCTCCCCGGCGCCATCGATCCGGTCGATCCACTGCTCGATATCGTCGAGATAATCGGCCTGCGACGTGATCGCCAACACCGCGTTGGCGCCGTCCAGCGGCATGAAGCGGAACATGCCGGCGACCGGCGATTTACTCTGTTCGCCGAACACTTTCTCCAGATCCTGCACGACCTTGGTGGCCTTGCTGGACTGCAGCGGGAAAACGCCGACCGACATGCTGGCCATCCAGTCGACGTCGAAGATCTCGATCGTGCGCAGATAGCTTTCGAGTTCCGCGCGGCTGCCGACGATGGTCAGCAGATTGCGGCCCGCATCGACGGTGACGATCGCATTGGGGCGCGCGTAGGGTTTGAGCAGTTTCTCCATCTCGATGGCCGAGATGTAGCGCAGCGGCACCACGCGCGATTCGAAGCCGCGCGCGCTTTCCGGCGAACCGCCGCGCGGCGTGACCACGCCGGTGCCCAGCGCCTGGTCGGACGCGACGATGCTGTAGCGGCCGTCGCTGTAGATCATCCGCGCGTTGTTCCAGCCGAGGATCATTTCCAGCACCGACAGCGCCTGCGCGGAACTCACCGGCTTGGGCGTGGCATAGGTGACGGTGCCCTGCACGTTCGGCGCGATGGTGTAGTTCTGGCCGAGCATGTCGCCGAGGATCGCCTTGACCACCGCGTGCAGCGATTCGCCCTCGAAATTGAAACGCGCTTCGCCGGTGGTGGCGCCGATGTCGGGCAGCGGCGCGGTGGCGGCGGAGCTGTTGATGACGCGGCCGTTGCCGCGACGGATCTGCGCACGCGGACGGCCATCCGCCTTCCGACCTTCGTCCGAATCCCCATCGGCGTCGGCGGCGTCCAGCGGTTCGCTGCGCACCGCCTGCTCGGCGGCGCCCTGCGTGTCGCTGCCGACGAGACGGTCCGTATGCAAGTTGGCGTTGCGGTGCACGATCGGCACGGGCTCGGTGACGCACCCGGCCAGCATCGTTGCGAATGCGGCGGCGAAAAAAACGTAAGCGGTGGATCGGAGATTCATCATCGAATTCTCAAGGGGTTTGTCCCGGCGGGGAGGCGGGGTTCTGCGCTTCTTGGGCGGCCTGCTGCCGGAGTTGGGCGCGACGCGCTTCGATCCGCTTGCGGATCGCGTCGAGCTGTACCTGGGTCGACACGTTCGCGGCATCGCCATCAGCGCTCGCGACGGGCGGCGGCGGTGGAACGATCGGCGATGGCTGCGGCACAGGCTGGTCGGCGCCGGGAGGCGGCGGCATGTTCTCGCCGATCACGCCACCGGGCCCGGGCGCGGGCGAGTTCTGCGCGATCGGCGGTGGCGCGGCGCCGCCGATGCCGTTGAACACGCGCAGTTCGAGGATCTTGTCGCCCTCGGGCCCACGGAAGGTCGCACTGCGCGGCAGCAGCGACGCCAGCGTCCACTGCGGTGCGGTCTCGACCGCATCGCCGACCTTCACGCGCACCGGCTGGGCGCCGTCGGCCGACGGCTTGAGGATCGCCAGCTGCAGGTCGGAAGCGATCATCACGCTGGTGAGGACGTAGTCGAAGGTGTTGACCTGCGCTTCCTCGCCGGCGCCATCGATCCGGAACGGCTGCGGCTTGCGATTCTCGGAGAAGATCGGGCGGGCGCCGATTTCAGCGTACTGCGCCTGCGGGCCGGGGCGGTCGGCGCGGGGAATGGTCGTGGACGGCAGCTTCTGCGGCGTCTGTTCGACGTCGGCATCGCCGAGGCGTTCGCCCAGCCCCAGCAGCGCGAACACCCAGAGACAGACCGCCCAGCCGGCGATACCGGCCAGCAGCCAGGTTTTGGGGCTGAGGCTATCGGCGCGCATCAGCGGTGCCTCCTGCGGTGGGGGCGACATAACCGTAAAGATCGAAACTCACGTCCAGGCCGCCGCTGGACGGCGCCTGGTCCGGAGTGAAATAGAAACGCTGCGCGGTGGCGTTGAGGTTGTCGACGAACAACCGGGGCGAACCGCTTTCGAGCGAATGCAGCACCATCGCCAGTTCCGGCGTGCCGCAGCGCAATCGCACCTGCACCACCGCACGCGCGAAGCGTTCCTTGCGCGGCTCGGTCATCGGCGAACGGGTCTGGATCGCGCAGCTGCGATTCTTGGGGCTGGCTTCCTGTACGGCGGTTTCCAGCCGCTGGATCAGCGAGGCGGTCGCCAGCTCGGTGCTGGCCTCGCGCATGAAGCCGGGGACACGGGCCGCTTCTTCACGCACGGTGGCGAGGCGTTTGCGTATCTCCGGCGCCTGCGCCAGCGTCGCGCGGGCACGCGCATCGCGCGCCTGCAAATCGTCGATCCGCGTCTGCAACTCCAGCATCGGCACCGTCCACCAAGGATGGAGCAGAAGGAAGTAGGCCACCAGCAGCACGGTCGCCAGCAGCCCGAGGGCCAGCCAGCGTTCGCGGTTGGGAATCATGGCCATGCCCGGCGCGGGAGTGGAAGTCATCGCAGCGCTCATGGTTCGCGCGCCGGATTCGCGGCGGCCCGTCGTTCGGGCTTGGCCTTGGCCGACGGCGCGATGGTCAGTTCGGCGGCCAGCGTGAAGCGGTCCTTGCCCTTCGCGGGATCGGGCAGCAGCGCGCCGGTCAGATTCATCGAATGCCACAGTTTGGAGGTCTGCAGCCGTTCGACCAATCGCGGCGCTTCGGAGCTCAGGCCGATGATCATCACCCGTTCGCCCTCGATCGACACTTTCTCGATGTAGGTGCTGTCCGGCAAGCGGCGGGTCAGTTCATCCAGCACTTCGACCGTGCTCGGACGACCGCTGCGGGTCTGCTGCAGGAAGCGCAAACCTTCGACCAGATCGACGAGCTGTTTTTTCTCGGCGGAGACTTTCTGCGCCTGCTGGCTCCGGGCCTTGGCCTGGACTTCAAACGCATCGGCAGCGGCTTCGCGATTGGCCAGCACCTGCCAGAGACCGGCGCAGAGGGCGGCCAGGGCGACGATCGCCAGACCGATATTCCAGGCCGCGCGCGGATCGCGGCGATGGCGGCGCTGGGCGCCTGGCAACAGGTTGATGCCCAGCGGCGCGCCATCGGCATCGGCCATGTCGACGCCTGCGAGCGTGGCGCGCAGCGGCGCGCCCAGCGCATCGAGCGCATGTTCGAGACTGGCGCGCGGGACCACGATCAGCTCGGCGTCGATCTGGCCATCGCCGCGACGGCCCAGCACCCGCGCGTCGTAATAGACCTCGTCGAGCGTGAAGGGTGTCTGCCGGTCGATCTCGAAACCGAGCACCTCGCGCAGCCGGTCGGCGGCGGCGGCGGGCAGCGACAGGCGACGGCGCAGTCCGCCGCGACCGGGCAACAGCAGCCAGCGCGGAAGGCTGTTGATGCGCGACACCAGCAACTGGCGCAACGGCTCGTCGCCAGCGGATGCCGCATCCCAGGGCAGTTCGGCCAGCTCGCGGATCGAGGCTTCTCCGGGCTGCGCCGGCAGGGTCAGCGACAGCGACAGGGTCTCGCCCTCGTGCCGCAACAGCAGACGCTGCTGGGCCAAGCCGAACACCGCGCGCAAACGCGGCGGCAACCAGCTGCCCAGTGCCGTCAGCCACCAGGCCCAGAAGCCGCGCAGTCCGGGCCAGGCCCGCGAGAAGCGGGGCTGAGGGGACTTCGACGCTGCCCGGGCGGGCATCGCATTGTCGGGGGTAGTGCTCAGATGCTGTCCTCGATCAGTCGCACGACGCGTCGCCGCAGCGGCGCGCCAACCATGGAAACCTCATGCGGAAACCTCATGAGCCGGGCTTGGACGGCCGCACGACGGCCCCCTCTTCCCAGCGCAGCGGCGTGTAGGCAGAACCCGGCAGTCCGCTGTTGCCGGCGCGCACGACGGCGCGCAGAACCGATACGCGCCCGTCACGCAACCGCGCCCGGCTGTCGATACTATACGTGCCCGTGCCGACACCGACGAGAGAACCAGTCTCACCGGGCAGACGCGGACGTCGCCGTTCGGCCAAGGTACGCTCCGGATCGACCCCCAGCGCCTGCAGCACTTCCGCGCTCGCATATTGCTCCGTGGGACGACCCTGCCCGCTGTAGACCGTCAGGTGCGGCGCAAGTTTCTCGAACAGTTCCGGAGTCATGCCCAGCACCAGCTGCAGCTCCGCGACGGTCTCGAACGGGGCGTCCTTGGCGCCGTAAGGCCGCTCATCGGCGCTGTAATCGGCGTCTTCGGCGCCGCCCTCCGCCTGGGTCAACGTATCCGGGTCGCGCCAATCCAGGATCGCAGCAGCGATCTTGCGCGCTGGCTCGCGCTCCACGTCGACCGCCATGATCAGGCCGGCCATCAGGTCGAGGTCGGCGGCATTGATGTCGACCTTGCCGGATTCGTCGGCGATGGTGACGACGATATCGGCGCCGCCGAACTGCCAGTTGTATTCGCGGCCATCGGGCAGCCATTGCCGGGCCTGGTCGAGATCGACCACGCGGGTCATCGCGTATTCCAGCCCGGCGCGCGCGGCCTGGTCGGCGACCACGCCATGACTCAGGGCCCGGCCCTGCATGTACTCGATCCGCGCGATCAGCGCGAACGCGCCGACCACGGCGGTCAACATCGCGATCAACCACAGCACCAGCAGCAACGCCGCACCACGCGAAGCGATGCGCGGCCGTCGGCCCGCGACTGGTTTCGAGTGTCGAGCGGCCATCAGATCGGCACCTGCGAGACGCCGCCGAAGCCTGCGGCCTGCGGCAGCGACACCACGATCGGCGGCCAACGGTCGCCGCGACCGTCGACGATCTCGATCTTCACCTGCAGCGGCATGCGATCACCCTGCGACCACACGTCTTCCCAATCGCCGATCCGGTTCTGCGCGTCCAGGGTGCGATAGCTGATCTTGACCTCGCGCAGGCCGCCGGCCAGCAGTTCCGGTGGACGCGGGTCGCGCTCGGCGTTGACCTCGTTGGCCAGCACCACCGCGAAATCGGCCTGCAGGCGCACGCCTTCGCCATCGTCCACGACGGTGATGTCGTGCAGATGCGGGCCGCCGCGCCCGAGATACGCCGGCAGATCGGCGACGAAGCGGATGCGATCGGGTTCGCCGAGGAAACGCAGCGGCGAGCCGGTGCTCTCGTTCATGTCGAACGCGATCGGCAGCGCCGAAGCGATGCGCCTGCGCAGGAACCCCTCGACCGCGCGCATGCGCTCGTTGCGCTGCGCGGTGATTTCGCCGCGGGTGGCGGCCGCCGATGCGGCGCGCAGCGTGGCGAAACCCAGGGTCATCGCCGCAGCCAACAGAATGGTGGCGACCAGGATTTCGATCAGGGTGAATCCGGACGCACCGCGCGCGGATCGCGGAAAGCGGCGACGCGAACGCCGGTTCATGGGACCACCCCGGCAGCGTTGATATCGGTCGGCGTCGTCAGACGCAGCGACTGCATGCGCAAGGTCTCACGGGGACCGCCCTTGCCCCAGCGCAGGGTCAGCTCCAGCTGCAGCAACTGCGGCGCCCCCAGCACCTGCGGCTGGCGCGGCGCGGCGGGATCGCGGAACGGAGTGATGTTCATGTCCCACTGATAACGCCCGCCTTCCAGCTCGCCGTCGCGCTGGCCGACCACCAGCGCTTCGCCCACGCCGGCCTGATCCAGCAGCGACTGCGCATGCAGCGCGGCGCGCCCGAAATCGTTCGACGACCGCACCTGTTTCGTCGCATTGGTCAGCGAGCCCAGCAGCAGGGTCATGGCGAACGCAAGCAATGCGAACGCGACCACGACTTCGATCAGCGTGTAGCCGCGCTGTCCGCTTGGCCCCGGCGATGTGCGACGCAGGCGATTCATCGCTCGGCCTCGCCTCTGTGCAGCGTGACTTCGCCGGTGAGCCATGCGACATCGACGTTCCATGCGGCATTCTTCACGCGCAGTTGGATCCGGCCGCCGGTGGACGCGCCGTCCTCGAAAAACAGGATCACGCCCTCGCCTTCGCGGGCCTGCACTTGACGCACGCCGGTGAAAGTGACGTCGAGTGTCTTCGGGAATGTGCCGGCATGGGATTTCGCGCCGGTCCAGGTGCGCTGCTCGGGCACGACGGTGAAACGCTGCACGGTGCCGGTCGAGATCGCCTGGGCGCGGGCATGGCGCAGTTCGGCCACCAGTTTCTTTGCGCTGGAGCGGAGCTTCAGACCGTCCATGCCGCCGTTCATCGCACCGATCAACACCAGCGTGAGCGCGGCGATCAAGGTCACCACGATCAGGATCTCGATCAAGGTGAAACCATGCGCTGCCCCCGCGCGCAATCGCGGGCTGTACGACGTCAGGCTACGCGGCGGTGCCGGTATGGCGTGGCGCCGGGCGCGTTGTCGATTCATCGTGGCGTGGGCGCAAGGCAGGGACGACGCAGGGCGCCGTCGTGGCCGTTACTGCTGGTACTTGATGTCGGCGTCGACGCTGCTGCCGCCGGGCTGGCCGTCCTTGCCGTAGCTGGACAGATCGAATTCGCTGTCTTCACCGGGTACGGTGTACTGCAGCGGCTTCTTGAACTGGTCTTTCAGATCCTTTTCCTTTGCGTATGGGCCGAGCCAGCCTTCGATCTGCGGATCGGTGACCAGATCCTCCAGGCTGCGCGGATATTCGCCGACATCCGAGTTGTACTGCTCGATGCTGGCGGCGATCGTCTCGACCTGCACCTTCGTCAGCCGATGATTGGCGGTGTCCTTGTTTTTCATGATCTGACCACCGACCACCGCAAGAATGCCGCCGATGAGCACGATGACGATCATGATTTCGATCAGGGTCATGCCGGCCTGCAGGCGGCGCGACGGGAGACGGTGGGTTGAGCGGCGGAAACAGCGTGAGTCGCGCATATCGGTCAGTCCATTCAAAGAAGGTGGCGAATCGAATCGTGAAAGAAAGGCAGCAGACAAAATCATGGAACCGCTTATATCGAGCCGCTGAGCTGGTACATCGGCAGCAGCACGGCCATGATCACCAGTCCGATCACCACCGCCAATACCACCGTGATCACCGGCACCAGCAGGGCCAGCATGCGGTCCAGCGCCTGACCGGTTTCGCCCTCGAAGGTGTCTGCGGTCTTCAGCAGCATGGCATCGAGCGCACCGGATTCTTCGCCGACCTGGATCATCTGCAGCGCCAGACGCGGGAAGCGTTTGCCTTTGGCGAGCGCAGTGGACAGGCCAACGCCGTTCTTGACATCGGTCGCCGCAGCTTCGACATCGCCGATCAGGGCTTGGTTCCCCAGGATGCGGCCACCGATGCCCATCGCCGTGAGCAACGGCACGCCGTTCTTGAGCAGGGTGCCGAGCGTGCGCGCCAGCCGCGCGGTCTCCATCTTGGCCACGATCGGCCCGGCGATCTTCTGCCGCAGCAGCCAGTCGTCGAAGCGCGCGCGGAAACCGGGTTGCCGCCACTGCCGCGCGAACGCCCAGGCCGCCACCATCGGAATCGCGACCAGCACGAACCACCAGTCGCGCACGAACAGTCCCAAGCCCAGCACGAAACGCGAAAACAGCGGCAGTTCGGCGTCGAGATTGCTGTACATCTCGTTGAACTGCGGCACCACATAGCCCAGCAGGAACAGCAGCGACAGGCTGACCATCGTCATCAGGATCGCCGGGTAGATCAGCGCATTGATGACCCGACCGCGCAGCGCGCGGCTGCGTTCGAGATAGTCGGCGAGGCGCTGCAGCGTGTCGTGCAGGCTGCCGCCGGTTTCGCCGGCGCGCACCATGTTGACGTAGAGCCGCGAAAACGCGCCGTGCTGGCGCTCCAACGCCACCGACAGCGCGGTACCGCCGCGGACCGCATCGCGGATGTCGAGGATGGTCCGGCGTGCGGCCTCGTCGTCCGGCAACTCCAGCAGGATCGATAGCGCGCGATCCAGCGGCTGGCCGGCGCCGAGCAGGGTCGCCAGTTGCTGGGTGAACTGCACCAGACGCGCGCCGCCGAAGGGTTTGGGTTTGAACAGACCGCGCAGCGTCCACTCTCCGCCCGCAGCGGCGAGCACCGCTTCCATCGGCAGGTGCCCCTGTTCCTGCAGGCGCAGGACCACCTCGGCGTCGCTGCCGGCCTCCATCTGGCCGTCCAGCACTTCGCCGCGGGTGTTCAGGGCTTTGTAGCGGTACAGGGGCATCGTGTTCGGGAAATGGCTATGGCGCGGCGGAAGGATCGCCCGCACGGGCGGACAGGCGTCGGAAGCAGGCGGTGGAGCATATCGGCCGCCATCGGACATTGGGAGCCCGTGGCGCGCCGAAGGTTCCCCTGCCCGCGTCGCAACGGATCATTTCGCCTTCGGCGCCAAGATGTTTTTCTCGATCAGCGCCACTTGCTGCCCGCGCGCGGCGCGCATCGCCACATCACCACCGGATTCGGCCAGATGATGTTCGTAGTCCGGCTGGGCGCACGAGAGCGTGGTGAGGCAGATGATATTCATGAGCCGCGAACCGCGGGCGCAATCGTAACCGGCGCGACAGGCGGCCAGTATCCATGCCTGTTCCGCCGATCGCCCCTGGAATGCAGGCGCTTGCGCCGGATCGGGCCATTGACCGTCGAGCTTCGGCAATATCAGCGAGAGTTCAAAAATCGCGTCGGGGTCGCCCGTCTCGCTGACCTTGTCGATGAAGTAGCGGTACTGGCTGTGACTGAGCTTGGGGACCGTGCGACTGAAGAAACGGATTTCGGAAACGGTGTCTCCGCTTTTGGCGCTCTTGTGAAGCCAATAATCGGCAGCGGTCGGGTTCTTCGCCAGGTCGGCACTCGCCTGCACGCACAAACGGTTTTTTTCGCGCACGATCCCATTGACCGCCGAGTCGAAACGGGGATTGCCCATGGCCAGTTGGGTCAGCAGCTCCATGCTTCGGCGCATCTTGCCGTCGAGCATGAGGCAATCTTCATAGACCTCCGAGAGCCGGCGCTGCGCCATCACGTCGCCGCTCTCCGCCGCCTGCCGGATCTCGATGTAACTGGCCTCGCGCCACAGAAAGCGGTGCTGTTCGATGCGCTGCCGGTTGCGTGCGGCGCGAGCGGCCATTTCCGCCGCCGTTGGAACCTTGACGACCGCCGCAATATCGCCGTCACCATCGGAAAACGAGCCGCCGCGGCCCACCCACCATCCAACAGCGACCGCACCGGCCACCACGATGGCCGCGCACAGCGCGATCACGACTCCTTTTCTCATCCCCTGGACCTCATGCTGACCGTTTGCGGAAACCGCTCGGCACATAGTAGCGAAGCGCGCGGCGGCCGGGCATCAGGCGTCCTCCGTCACGCGCAGAACCTCTTCGAGCGTGGTCTTGCCGGCCAGCGCCTTGATGATGCCGTCCTCGTACATGGTGCGCATGCCGGACTGTTTCGCCAGTTGCTCGAGCTCGCCCATGCCGGCGTGGCGCATCACCGCGCGGCGGATCTCGTCGTTCATCACCAGGAATTCCACGATGGTGGTGCGGCCGAGATAGCCGGTGGGCGCGATCACCGATCCGCGCGGGCGGTACAGATAGATCGTGCCTTCAGGCTGGTAGCGGCGCAGGCTGAATTTCTCGATTTCTTCGGGCGACGGCTCGTAGCGTTCGGCGTGGATCGGCTCCAGCTTGCGCACCAGACGCTGGGCGAGGATGCCGTTGATAGTCGACGTCAGCAGATAGTCCTCGACACCCATGTCGAGCAGGCGGGTGATGCCGCCGGACGCGTTGTTGGTATGCAGGGTGCTGAGCACCAGATGGCCGGTGAGCGCCGACTGGATCGCGATCTTGCAGGTTTCCAGATCGCGCATTTCGCCGATCATGATGATGTCCGGGTCCTGGCGCACGATGCTGCGCAGGGCATGGGCGAAATCCAGCCCGATCTGCGGCTTGGCCTGGATCTGGTTGATGCC
>CAZGBA010000090.1:0-15465 GCA_964523435.1 uncultured Xanthomonas sp. | reverse complement strand
ATCGTCCCAACGCGCGAACGCGCCGTTCATCGCGACCCGCAAGCGTTCGATCGGCAGCGCGAAACCGTGCTTCGCCTGCAGCATGAGATAGAGCGAGCGCAGATCGCCGTCATGATCGACGCGCTCGCTGTCGCGGCCCGCTGCGTCGCGCAGGCTGGCGAAATACAGCACGGTGATCGCCGCCATCACGCCGTCTCCACAACCGAACCGAAGTCGCGCTTGCCGCCGCGTTTGCCGCGCAGCTTCGCCGGACCGAGCACGATGGCGTGTGACAGCGCTTTGCACATGTCGTAAACGGTGAGCGCGGCGACCGTGGCGCCGGTCAGCGCTTCCATTTCGACGCCGGTTCGGTGCGTGGTGTTGACGGTGCAGACGATCTCCAGCTCGCGCTCGCCGCGCCAATCAATGGCGAAACGGATGCCGTCGATCGGCAGCGGATGACAGAACGGGATCAGTTCGTGCGTGCGCTTCACCGCCAGCGTTCCGGCGACGATAGCGGTTTCGACCACCCCGCCCTTGGCGCTTTTCAACCCGCTTTTGCGCAGTTGTGCAGCGACCGCAGCGGGAAATTTCACCCGGCATTCGGCCGTGGCTACGCGCGCGGTGACCGCTTTCGCCGACACGTCGACCATCGCTGGACGGCCCTGTTCGTCGAGATGGGTCAGCCTTGAACTCTTTTTCAAACCGCGATCCTCCACCGCAGCCCGCAGCCGGGATCCGGCGGTGCGAACAGGAAATGCAGGACGCGACGACCGCTCGGCCGCTCGGCTTTCGACGATGCATGCAGCAACAGCGGACGCATCAACAGCACATCGCCGACATCGGCGGTACACACGATTTCGTCGCGGCGTTTGTCCATCGCCGCGATCCGTTCCGGACTCAGACGCCCGAGACGATGCGTCCCCGGCACAACGCGCAGCGCGCCGTCGTCATCGTTGCACGGATCAAGATGCAATCTCGCCGCCAACAAGCCATCCAGCAATTCGATGGGCGGCTGCACGTACAGGCCATCTTCCTTGATCGACCAGCCCGACAATGCCGGATGCTCCGCGCGTTCGGCGACCGGAATCGACAGATCCTGGTGATACGGAACCTTCCAGTTGCAGTCCGGTGTCTTGCGGAACAGCGTGCATTGCACGGCGACCGTGTCCTTAGACAGCAATCCGAGCGCCTGCAGACCGCTGCGCAGCGGCGCGACGAGATCCGAACACCAGATCTCCGTCAGCAGATTGCGCGATCCGGCATCGCCGGCATCCAGTGCGGCATCCACCGGCAGCGCGTCGAACGTTGCGCGCGAAAAACCTGAAGGCATACGCAGCCATCCGGCTTCATCGAGCTTCGCTTGCTGCATGCGCTCAGCCTCCGACCAGATACATTTCGACGCGCTTGCGCGGGCTGCGCAGGCCACTGCGCAGTTCGCTGTAGCGATCGCCGCGCGCCTGCCACAAACCCGTCAGCCGTTCGACGACATCGGCGTCGCTGCCGCCGAGCCACGGCCTCAAATCGGTGCCCTCGCCCGCGAACAGGCAGGTGTAGAGACGCCCATCGGCGGAGACGCGTGCGCGATGACAGTCGCCGCAGAACGGTGCGCTGATCGAACTGACGAAACCGACCTCGCCGCGACCGTCGTCGAAGGCATGGCGCGCAGCGACTTCGCCACGATACTGCGGGCCGAGCGCATGTAGCGGCCAGCGCGCATGGATGCGATCACGCAGTTCGGCCGAAGGCACGACGCGCTGGATGTTCCAGTCGTTGCAGGTGCCGACATCCATGTATTCGATGAAACGCAGGGTGTGGCCGTAGTCGCGGGCGAATTCGACCAGCGGCAAGACCTGGTCGTCGTTCACGCCTCGCTGCACCACGCAGTTGAGTTTGATTTTCGCGAAGCCGGCGGCCTTCGCCGAGTCGATGCCGCGCAGCACCTCGGCGAGATCGCCGCGCTCACCGGACAACGTCGAAAACTGCGCGGGGTCGAGCGTATCGAGACTCACCGTGACCCGATGCAATCCGGCGTCGTGCAGCGCGCGCGCCTGCGCGGCGAGCAGACTGCCGTTGGTGGTCAAGGCGATGTCGTCGAGACCCTCGATGGCCGTGAGCCGTGCGATCAATTCGGGCAAGCGCTTGCGCAATAACGGTTCGCCGCCGGTGATGCGCAATTTCCGCACGCCCACGCGCACGAAACCGCGCACCAGGCGTTCGATCTCGTCGAACGACAGCCGCGATGCGGCGTCGAGGCCGTAATCGTCGGCCACGCGCGCCGCCGGCATGCAGTAGGGACAGCGGAAATTGCAGGCTTCGATCACCGACAGGCGCAGGTCGTGCAGCGGGCGCCCGAGCGCATCGCGCGGCAGATCGTTGGTTTGCGGAACGGCGTTCATCGCTTCCAGTTACGTGGCTGATGCCGGAACAGAGGCAGCATGCGCGGCATCGGTTGTGCCGGAAGACTCTGTCCGGGGTGCGGTCGGCTCGGCGAGCGCGATGCATTCGCCGGGATGGGCGATACGCCGTCCGCGCGCGCGCAGGGCTTCGCCATCGGCGGCGCTTGCGTAGTGGTAGAGGATGCAACGATCGAGCAGCGCAGGCGGATACTCGCGCTCGAGATCGTCGATACCGGAATGCGAAGGATTGCCGTGCAGCGCGCAGTCGTGGGCGATCAGTTCGTCGGCATCGGCGTATCGCGCCAGCGCTTCGGGGATCGGCCGGGTGTCGCTGGTCCAGACGACGCTGCCGCGCAGGCGCAGGCCATAGCTGGTCTGCGGCCAGTGGTGGCGGGTTTCGAACACTTCCAAGCGCAGGCCGTCGTGCCAGAAGGCATCGCCGACCGGGATGACCTGGAACGCATCCCAGAAATTCGCGCCGCCTTCGGCGAGGACATTCGGATAATCGCCGACGCGCTGGTGCAGCAGCGGCACCACGCGCGCCGGCACGTAGATGCGGGTGCGCCCGCGCCGCGCCGGGTCGAAGAACGCATCGATGAACAGGCGCTCGAAGCCGCCGACATGGTCGAGATGGGTATGGGTGACGAACAGCGCACGCGGCGCTTCGCCGTAGTGCGCGAGATAGGCACTGAGCCCTTCCGCACCGCAGTCGATGGTCAGCCACGGCCGCGCGTCGCGCTCGATGGTCGCCATCGCCGAACCCAATTCGACCGCCGCCGCATTGCCGACGCCATGAAACCGCAAAGCCCAACTCATCGCTTAAGTCCCGCGCTGCCAGAGCGCATCGTACGCGCTGCGCAGCGTGGCGTAATCCTTCTCCACCTCAGCCTCGCTGCGCGCGCCGCGCAGCTTCAGCAGCGAGCGCTGCAGACGGGCGAGATTGGCTTCGCGCCAGGGCGTGGCCGGAATCCGCAGTTGGCTGCGGTCCAGATCGATGACCCAGCCGCGCCCTTTGTCGTCGAACAGCAGGTTGTGGGCGTTGAGATCGGCATGATCCAACCCGGCGCGGTGGATGCGGGCGATCACCTGGCCTGCCTCCTTCCAGGGCGCGGCACTGCCGTCGGCGGCTGCGCGATCCGCCAGCGATGCCACGCCTTGCAGGCGTTCGAGCAGGATGCCGGCGCGATAGAACAGCCCCTCGCGCCAGTAGATCGCGGCGATCGGGCGCGGCACCGGCAACTTCCGGTGCAGCAACTCGCGGAGCAGGCGGAATTCGTCGAAACTGCGGATCCGGCCGACACCGCGCCACATGAAGCGGTTGTGGCTGAACCTGGCGGCGAAACCGCCGCGCAGATAGTGCCGCAGCACCGCCGGGCCGAAACCGCCTTCCGACGGCATGCCTTCGACGAACCAGGCGGCACCACGACCACCGCTACCGACAGCTTGCGCCCGTTCGCCCCACCAGGCCGGATCGAACCACAGCGGGTCGACACCGCGCACGCCCGCTTGCCGCAGGCAGGTCGCGTCGAACAGAATCGCTCCTCCCCCCGCTCCACGCGCATCGCGGAACGGCGTCAGGCTTTCGGTGGCATCGAAGGCGGCCATTGACCGAGTCTATCAACTGCCAGTGAAGAAAATATTTTGAATGCCCCCAAGTCGATTTGCCTGCTGCGCCTGTCCGCGCTGGGCGACGTGACCCATGTCCTGCCGCTGATCCGCACCCTGCGCGAAGCCTGGCCCGGAGTCGCGCTGACTTGGGTGATCGGCAAGGGCGAGCAGAAGCTGTTGGATGGACTTTCGGGAGTCGAATTCCTCGTCTACGACAAGAAGACCGGACTCGCCGGAATGCGCGCGCTGCGCCGGGAACTGCAGGGCCGGCGCTTCGACGCGCTGCTGCAGATGCAGGTGGCGGCGCGGGCGAATCTGCTCTCGGCGTTCCTGCCGGCGACGCGCCGGATCGGCTACGACCGCTCGCGTTCGAAAGACCTCCACAGCCTCTTCATCAACGAACGCATTCCCGACCAGCCCGGCATCCACGTGCTTGATGCCATCGGCAGCTTCTGCGAACCGCTGGGTCTGAAGCAGACCAAGGTGATCTGGGAATTGCCGGTGCCCGAAGCAGCGCGCGAGTGGGCGCGCGCGCAGTGGCCGGACGACGGCATACCGACCCTCGCGATCTCGCCCTGCTCCAGCCACGCCCTGCGCAACTGGCGACCGGAACGCTACGCCGCTGTCGCCGACCATGCGGCAGAGCGAGGCTGGCGAATCGTGATGCTCGGCGGCCGCAGCCAGCCCGAACGCGATACCAGCGACGCGATCCTTGCGGCGATGCAGGCGCCCGCGCTGGATCTGGTCGGCAAGGACACGCTCAAACAGCTGCCGGCGCTGCTCGAACGTGCCGATCTGCTGATGACGCCGGATTCCGGGCCGATGCATATCGCCAATGCGATGGGAACCCGGGTACTCGGCCTGCATGCCGCCAGCAACCCGCGCCGCAGCGGGCCGTATTCCGACATCCGTTTCTGCGCGGATCGCTACGACGATGCCGCGCGGAAATATCTTGGCAAGCCCGCCAGTGAACTCAAATGGGGCTCCAAGATCGAACACGATGGCGTGATGGACCTGATCACGGTGGACGATGGCATCGCAGCGTTCGAGCGTTGCCGTGCGGCGCCAGCCCAAACGACTGAACATCCGCAGGCATGACGCGTCGTGCAACAAAAAACCCCCGCGAAGGTGCGTCGCGAGGGTTCATCCGTATGACTTCGATTTCGAGATGTCCGAATCCCGATCCGTCTCGTCCCTAGATACGGCCTGTGTCCGGGTCAGTCGGGGCGAGCCCCCTCCATGGGACCCGCGCAACGACCTTGGTTCTGCCCATCGTTTCCCTACGATGTCGGATCCCTCCAGGCATTGGCGTGCATCCTGCACCGAACGCACACGACCCCATCCTTGGGTATCGCGTCGCCCCCTGCGGGGCGAATGCACGTGGCACATCCGTGTGCCTGCGAAGTATTCCGGCGGACCGGAAACTCCGGGATCGCAGTAGCCGCTAGGGCATCAACCGCGATCCATCACGTGCAGGTGAAACGTAAGCGCATGCGATCGAGAAGGGAAGATGGAGGGCATCGGGAAATCAGCCAATACTGGTAGCAGCATGCTGAAAACATCGGGTTTTTGTGAAAGCTTCTCGCAACCCGCTACCAATAGTGAACCGTACTATGTGAATATTACTGGCGAGGATAATATTGGTAGCAATATCGTTGGGCGCGCAGAAATGTGCAGGAAGTCGCATTTTCAGCGTCGTCGCTCCCGCCGCCCGGCATCGGCCAACCGAGCCTGACACCGCAGCATTCAGAAGGGCAAAGTACGACCGATCCTGCACCGGTCATGGACAACCCCATGGCTGCGAAATGCGTTCGCACGCATGCGTCGCCCGCAGACCGGAACCGGATGGACAATGCCGAAGGTCGTGCGCATCCGTTCGACAACCGCGACCGCAGCTTCGAGGGGCGGGCGGCGTGAAACGTGAAATCCGCTGCCGCGAAACCGGGCCGGCTGGGCGGCGTTATTGGCTCAGGGCGTCGCGCCGGCGCGGTAATCCTGGTACGACTTCTCTTCGACGTAAGCCGAACCCAGCGCGAGGTTGATGTCCTTCTTGATCCGCGCGCGCTCGTCGTTCTCGAAATAGACGCTGCGGGCGAGACGGATGAATTCCTCGTCGAACGCCTGCGCTTTTTCCTTGATGCGGATATCGTCCTCGATCACCCACAGACGTTCGTTGACCGCCTTCAACTGCGCGCGCAGGCGGGCGATGTCGTGACCCGCCGCAGGGTGCGCCATCCAACTGTTCTCCAGCGCCGACAGCTCGTTGCGGACGTTGGCCAGCTTGACCGGATCGCTCATCCGCTCGGATTTGATCTGGAGGATGGCGATCTTGTCGAGCAGTTCGCCGAACGAGACGGGCGCGAGGATTTCGGACATGGCGGCGTATTTGGACTGGCGGAAAGGAAGGCTTCAAGTGTACGCGCCTTGTTCCCGGGCGCCTTGCCCCTTATGATGGCGCCCCCGCAGAGGTGGCTCGAATCCATCGCTGCGAGCCCCTTTCGGAGAGGTGGCAGAGCGGTTGAATGTACCTGACTCGAAATCAGGCGTGCGTTTATAGCGCACCGGGGGTTCGAATCCCCCCCTCTCCGCCAGATACGCAAAGCGCCCCCTCGCGGGGCGCTTTGCGTATCTGCGGGAACGGAAGCGACACAGGCCTGGATGCCATCGTTCGGATCGGCGATCGTCCGTTTCCGCCCGCGTCCGGTTTCATCCTTCGATTACGTATATCCCCGAGGATATGGCTGACTCCCTCCCCTATGGCCGTTGCATGATCGAATTCGGTCACCTGACCCACGCCGGGCTGCGCCGCGAGCTCAACGAGGACACCTATTACGGTGACAGCGACCTCGGGCTGTGGCTGGTCGCCGACGGCATGGGCGGCCACGAATACGGTGAAGTCGCCAGCGCACTCGCCCGCGAGACCATCGTCCGCGAGATCCGCCAGGGCGCATCCCTCGCCCAGGCAATCCGCACCGCCGACGAGGAAATCATCCGCGTCTCGCGCCAGCGCAGCGATGCCCTGCCGATGGGGACCACCGTGGTCGCCCTACGCATCCTCGGTAATCGCTTCGAAGTGGCCTGGGTCGGCGACAGCCGCGCCTACCTGTGGCGCGACGGCCAGTTGGCCCAACTCTCGCACGACCACAGCTACGTCCAGGAACTGATCTCGCAGGGCGCGATCACCGTCGATCAGGCGCGCACCCATCCGCATCGCAATGTCGTGACCCAAGCCTTGGGCGTGACCGATCCGCAGAACCTCAACGTCGAAACCCTGTCCGGCGAACTGCGCCCGGGCATGCAACTGCTGTTGTGCAGCGACGGCCTGACCGAGGAAGTGAACGACAGCAACCTGTCGCAGGTGCTCTCGCATATCGAATGCAGCGCGCAGGAATGCGTCGATGGGCTCGTCGCCGCCGCACTCGATGGCGGCGGTTCGGACAACATCACCGTGGTACTGGTCCGCCGCAACTGAGCCTGCGGCGGGACATCATCTTCAGCCTTTGCATCTCGGCAGCGACTGCTTCAACGCATCGCCCTTGACCTCGCAGGTCCAGTCGACCATGCCCGACGCGGCGTTCGCGGTCGGGCGCAGCACGATCGTGCTGTCTTCCGGAAAGCGTTCGTCCATCTTCACCGTGACCACGCCCTGCGTCCCGAGTCTGATCTCGTGCACGGCACCGCCGCGCATTTCGGTCGGCGCAGGCAATCCGGCCTCGTCGGCATCGAGCGGCCAGCGGCCGTTGGCCTGGTAGTACTCGGTAAGCGAGACCCGGAACATCGTCGCCCGGCCAGCGGCATCCACGGCCAGCGCACGAAGGTCCATCTCCTTGGCCTGGGTGTCCATCGCCTGACGGGCACCATCGACGCTGCGCTGCACCGATGCCTCGACCTCGGCAGCGACCTGCTGCGCCTCGGCGCGGGCACGCCCCAGATCGACCGGCACATCAGCCGACGCCTCCGCCTTGGCCGCCGCAGCCTCGCGCGGCTGGACGATGAAGCGGTCGTAGCCCAGCAACGCGAGAAAACCGCCGATGAGCACGGCGATCAGGGTGAGAATGAATTGTTTCATGCGAAGGCCCTGTCAAATCGGCGGCCAACTTTAGCCCGGACGTCGTCGAAAAGAACATCGCACATCGTTCACACCCTCGAATACGCCCAGGACACCATCCTGCCATCGCGATACGGCATCACGCCATGGAAGCCTCGGGGATCATCGTCGAACACCAGCGGCAGAAACTTGCGGTCGCCATCCCACAGCGGCAGGTCGAGAATGCGCTCCACCGGCACCCACTCCAGCACGCCTTCGGCATTCGTCGCATGCGGCGTACCGCTGTATGCCGTGATCAGGAATACGAACCCGAGCCAGTCCTCACCCTGCTTGCCGAAACCCGGCCAGCTGATCGTGCCGCGCAGGGTGAGTTCATCGCAGTGGATGCCGGCCTCTTCGTGGATCTCGCGACGCATGCCCGCGACCACATCCTCGTCGGCTTCGAGCTTGCCGCCGAGGCCGTTGTACTTGCCGAGATGCTGGTCGTCGGGCCGCGCGTTGCGGTGGATCAACAGCACCTGCCTGCGATCCGGCGAGAGCACGTAACCGAGGGTTGCGACGATCGGGGTGTAGGGCATGCGAAGCTTCCTGTGCGAACGAGCGGATTATAGGGTGCGCCCTGGCGCACCGGCTTTTCGCGATCATCCCGAACCCGGCGCGCGACACACACGCACCCGGCAAAACTTCATCGCACAGTCGATCACACGGCCCGCGCGGTCAACATCCTTCGAAGCATCGATTTCAGCGCCAGCGCCTTGACCGGTTTCGGCAACAGACCGAGACCATGCTCCAGCGCGACGCGACGCACATCGCCGCTGTCGTCGGCGCTGAGGATCAAGGTCGGCCGCGCGCCGAAATTCTGTGCGAGCCGCGTCTGCACCGCCACGCCGGTATCGCCATCGTCGAGGTGGTAGTCGAACAGCCAGAGCGCATGATCCGCGCCCGCGGCGAGCAGCGCCTCGGCATCCGCGCCATCGGCGACGGCATCGACGCGGCAATGCCAGCTTTCGAGAATCGTACGCAGCGCGGTCAGCGCATGCCGATCGTTGTCCACGATCAATACGCGCAGTCCTTCGAGACTTGCCGCCGCAGGCGTCGCTTCCTGCAGCGGGGGCGCGATCGATGCCAGGGTCAGCGAAAACACCGTTCCGCGCGCGCTGTGACTGCGCAGCCGCAATGGTGCGTCGAGCAGACGCGCGATGCGATCGGCGATGGCCAGGCCCAGACCGAGCCCCTGCCCTGCGGCGCCGTCTCCGCGCCTGAATTCCTCGAAGATCACCAGCTGCTGCGATTCGGGAATGCCGGGGCCGGTGTCGTGTACTTCGATCCGCAGCAGACCTTGGTCATGGCGAATGCCCAGCAGCACGCCGCCGCGTTCGGTGTAGCGCACGGCGTTGGCGAGAAAGTTCTGCAGCACACGCCGCAACAGCTGCGGATCAGTGTGCACCCAGGCACGGGTGGCGCGATAACGGAAGCGCAGGCCGCGCTCCGCAGCCAGCGCGCGGAATTCAGACGCCAGCGGTTCCAGCACATCGGCCAGCGGAAACACGCGCGGCTGCGGCACCAGACCACCGGCCTCCAATCGCGACATGTCCAGCAGCCCCGACAGCAGGTCACCGGTGGAATCCAGCGCGCCGCGAATCTGCTGCGCGGTGGCGCGCTGCGCTTCGGCCGGCAGTTGTTCCACCAGCGCATCGGTGAACAATTGCGCCGCATGCAGCGGCTGCAACAGATCGTGACCGATCGCGGCGAGGAATCGGCTCTTGGCGTCGTTGGCGCGTTCGGCGTCGGCGCGCGCCTGATCGAGTCGCGCAGTGCGGTCGGCCACACGCTGTTCGAGCGTTTCGTTGCTGCGGATCAGTTCGGCCTCGGCATGACGGAACGCGGTGACATCGGTGAAGGTCGCGACGAAACCACCGTCGGGCATCGGATTGCCGCGGATTTCCACTGCGCCACCATCGGGAAACACGCGTTCGCTGACGTAAGGTGTACCGGCATGCATATGGCGCACGCGCTTCTCGACTTCCTCTTCGATCGAATCCGCATGCCAGCCGTTGCGCAGGTTGTAGCGCACCAGATCGGCGACCGGTACGCCTACGCGCAGCAGCGATTCCGGATAGCCGAAGAGTTCGGCATAGCGGTGGTTCCATGCCACCAGACGCAGATCGCGGTCGACGACGCTGATGCCCTGGCTCATGTTCTCCAATGCGGCTTCGAGCAGACGCTGATTGAAGCGCAGATCCTGCGAGGCCTCACCGACGATCGCGGCGACGGTATCGAAATCGCGGCCCGCCTCGCGACGCGCGGCATCCAGCAGCAGGCGTGCGGACGCCGAACCCAGCACCGCCGCGAGTTCGCGCTCCAGCCGCGTCTCCTGCAGCACCGGCACTGCACCGGCGGCGGGCGCGCCCAGCAGCGCGGCATCGACGGTCTCGCGCGGAAGAAAGCGGCGGCCGGCATCGCGCAAGGTATCGAGCGCGAGTCCGCGTGCGCCGGCACGACGCGGGCCCGCCTGCCACCACGCGGTCGCGCGCGTCGATGCGAACAATGTGACGATCACGCCGGCGAACAGACTCATCGTCACCGCACGCCCGAGCCGGCTCCAGCCGGTGAGCCCGAAGAACGCATCCGGCGCGAGCAGCGACCAGCCACCAGGCCCTTCACGCAACCACTGCGTTTCGAGGCCGCGCGCTTCGACCAGGGCAGGCACCAGCAACAGCCACACCCAGAGCGCGACCGCTGCGGCGATGCCCAGCAGCACCGCGCGCGGCGGCGTCTGCGGTCGCCACAGCGCGAAACCCAGCGCAGGCGCCAGCGCGGCCAATGCGGAGAACGACAGAGCACCGACATCGGCCAGCGCGTCGTTGCCGGCGATCAGGCGGCTGTAGCCCCATGCCAGAAGCACGATGGCGAGAATACCGATCCGGCGCTGCACCAGCACCGCGCCGCGCAGGTCGGGCTGTTCGGAAGGCGTGGCGCGATCGCCGCGACGCGGTGCCCAGACGCCGCGCAGCCACAGCGGCGTGAGCCAGTGATTGCCGATCATCAGGCTGAGCGTGACCGTGCTGACGATGACCATGCCGGTGCCGGCGCTCAAGCCACCCAGAAACGCGAGCAGCGCGAGACCTTCGCGGCCCTGCGACAGCGGCAGCGCCAGCACGTACAGATCGGACGGCACGCCCTGCGCGCCGAGCAGCGCATCGCCCGCACGCGCCAGCGGCAGGATGGGAATCGCGATCAGCAGCAGATACAGCGGAAACAGCCAGCGCGCGCGCAGCACGTGGCGCTCGTCGCGACATTCGACCGCGCCGACATGGAACTGGTGTGGCAGCGTGAACATCGCCAGCATGCCCAACAGCACCAGCGGCGCGAAGCCGGAAAGATCGCCCGGTTCCGGTCGCAACAGTTCGGTCGCAGACGGCGCGGCCGGCAGGCCGAACGCGAATACGCCGATCGCGAGCATCGCCCCCAGCTTCAGCAGCGCTTCGAACGCCATCGCCAGGATCAGACCACGATTGTGCTCGGCGGCGCTCGCGCTACGCGTGCCGAACAGCATCGCGAACGCAGCCATCACCAGCGCCACGTACAGCGCGCTGTCCTGCCATGCCGGCACCTGCGCCGCATCGTCGTGGACCAGCAGCGCGAAGCTCATCGCCACCGCCTTCAGCTGCAGCGCGATGTACGGCACGATGCCGAGCACCGCGACGAAGGTGACGGCAGCGGCCAGCCAGCCGTCCTGCCCCAATCGGCTGGCAACGAAATCCGCGATCGACGTGCTGTTGTTCTCGCGCACCAGCCGCACCAGCCGCATCAACAGGCCGATACCGAAGACGTAGAGCAGGATGGTGCCGACGAAGGTCGGCGGCAGCGGCCAGCCGTAGCGCGCAGCCTGGGTGACGGTGCCGAAGAAGGTCCACGACGTGCAATACACCGCAAGCGACAGCGCGTAGATGTCCGGCCAGCGCCGGGCGAAAGCCTGTGGCCGGCGCTCGCCGTAGACCGCGACCGCGAACATGATCCCGAGCCAGCCGAAACTGGCAAGGATCACCACGCCGATACTCAGCATGGGGCTGTGCTCGCGGATCTACGCTGGATGGCGGTCTTCGGCATATCCCCGATGCGGACTGGTTTCTCTCGAATCCGCAGGATATCGCAGATGGGCATACGCACAACCGGAGTGCGGTTGCCTCGGCTTTTTGCAGGAGCGGCTTCAGCCGCGAAGCCCGCATTGTTTCCGCTGCGGCGCAATTCGTCATCCCAATGAGATGCCTTGCGCTAGATGGCGGGCATCATTGTCTGTGCAAGCCTGCTGGCTTCGCGGCTGAAGCCGCTCCTACAAAAAAACGGCGGACTTTCGTCCGCCGCTGTTTCAGATCTCTGCCCGACTTGTGCTGCGATCAGAAATCGTAGCGCGCCGACAGCGTGTACTGGCGCGGCGGGCCGTAGAACCCGGTGAACACACCGAGCGCCGACACCAGGTTGTAGCCGGTAGTGAGGTATTCCTCGTCGGCGAGATTGCTGCCCTGCAGCGAGAAGCTCCACGCGTCGTTGAGCTTCCAGATCACGCCGGCGTTGATCAGGCCATAGCCGTCCTGGGTGATCGGAGTCGCGGTGGCGCCGGTCACCGGATCGCGCACCACTTCCGTGGTCGCGACCACATCGGTCTGGTAGCTGTAGCCCACCCGCGCGGACAGGTTGCCCATCGCGCCGACCGGCGTGCGGTATTCGAGATTCAGCGCGCCCGAGAATTCCGGCGCGTTGGTGAATTCCTGCTGGCCGGAGATGTCGACGTTCTTGAACATGTAGCGGTCGTACTTGGCGTCGAGCCAGGCGAGATTGCCGGAGATCGCCCAGTGCGAGGTCGGCAGCCACTGGTATTCGGCCTCGAAACCGTTGACGGTGCCTTCACCGGCGTTGGTGAAGTCGCCGAAGAACGCGTCGTCGGTGCCATCGCCGTTGCTGTCGTAGGCGGTGAACACCGACAGCTGGATGTCCTTGTAGGTGTTGTGGAACGCCGACAGGTTCACGAACAGGCGCTGGTCGAAGAACGACATCTTGCTGCCGACCTCGAAGCTGTCCACGGATTCGTCCTGGAAAGGCTCGGCCGAACGCGGCACCGCAACCGCCTGCGCGCGGATGTTGTAACCGCCGGACTTGAAGCCGCGGCTGGCGAGGCCGTAGATCATGATGTTGTCGTTGAGCTGGTAATCCAGCGAGACCTTCGGCGAAGTGTTCTTGAAGTTGATGGTCTTGTCGAAATTCGCGGCGATCGGCGCGACCGGACGCAGCACGGTGTAGGTGGCATCGGTGTAGAAGCGGTTGAGCACCACCGCATGCTTGTCTTCGTCGGTGTAGCGGATGCCGACGTCGAGTTTGAGCTGTTCGGTCAGATCGAAGGTCCAGTCGCCGTAGACAGCCACACTGTTGGTGAACACGTCGCCCTGGGTATCGCCGAACAGCAGGTTGAAGAAGTTGTTCAGCACCTGGCCGCCGGCGCGACCGTCGAACTTATAGACGCCGAACACGCCGCGCGAGCGACCGCCGCCGTCGTAGTTCGCCTGGATCTCGTGGGTGGTCTGCTCGTCGCTGTAGAAGGCCTTCACGTCGGCGATCTTGTTCGGCAGAGTGTCGAAGTCGATGTTGGTTTCGGTGTCGGACTCGCGCTTGGCGACCACGTATTTGAAGGCCCAGTTGTCGCTGGGGCGCCAGTTGACGGTCGCGGAAACGCCCTTCAACTCGGTGTTGTTGGTATTGAGCATGCCGTTGCGCACGTCGTAGCGGTCGTCCAGCGGCAGCGTGGTCGGCGCGAAACGGTTCGGGGCCAGCATCCGCGCGGCGCGCACGCCGGATTTGTCGTCGACCCAGTCGAAAGCGAACTGGACATCGAAATCGTCCTGCGAATACGCGCCGAGGTTGAAGCGCAGCGCGTTGATCTCCTTGTCGCTGACCTGTTGCTTGTTGTTGATGTTCTCGCCGAAGCCGTCGCGGTTGAGGCTGGCCACGGCGATCCGCGCACGCAGACCGCTGTTCTCGCCGAACAGCGGGCCGCCGATGGCGGCCTTGGTATCGAGCTGGTTGTAGTTGCCAACGGTGATCGAGGCGAAGCCGTCAACCTTCTCCGGCAACGGCTTGGAGACGTATTTGATCGCGCCGCCGATGGTGTTCTTGCCGTACAGCGAACCCTGCGGGCCGCGCAGCACTTCGACCCGGTTCACGTCGAACACATCGAGCAGCGCGCCCTGCGGACGGGCGATGTAGACGTCGTCGAGATAGATGCCGACGCCCGGATCGACGCCCCACAGCGGATCGGACTGGCCGACGCCGCGCAGATAGGCGGTGACCGTGCTGCTGGAGCCGCGCGCAGCGTAGATCGTCAGATTGGGCACCTGCGCGTCGAGGTCGCTGAGATCTTCGACATTGAGCTTGTCGAGCGAGTCGGCGGTGAATGCCGTCACCGCGACCGGGACGTCCTGCAGGGTTTCCTCACGCTTGCGCGCGGTGACCGTGATCGTATCCAGGGTGTTTCCATCGGATTCGGCGCCAGCGGCGGCGTCCTGGGCATACCCCATCGGCGCGAACAGTCCGAAGACCAGCGCCGTCGAGACGGCGAGACTCAGGCTGCTGCGCGGCAGGATCATGCGCTTGCGCGCGGCCGGAGCCGGGTGGCGGACGGCGGGTTGGTGACGACTCATTGATCGGTTCCTCGGTGGAATGGAGCTCCGAAGGGTAAGGAGCTCAACGGATGGACCGCGCACGCTCGGCGGGCACGTTGCGGCAAGACTAGGCAGTGACGGCTGGCCGGGCACTTGTACCTTCGGACAATGGGCCGGGCTGCGGTGGCTGCGGACACTGGCTGCCCGAAGCCGACCGCGCATCCGCGCGGCCGCTTCGTTTTTTTCGTCGCGGCGTTCGCCCGCGGACAACTCCAAGGAATCGTTCATGGCGGCCCTCACATGTCCTTTCTGATCGTGCTGGCGGCGCTGTGCTTCCTGATGTTCGTGGCGTATCGCGGCTACAGCGTGATCCTGTTCGCGCCGATCGCGGCGCTGGGCGCGGTGCTGCTGACCGACAGCTCGCTGGTCGCGCCGATGTTCACCGGCCTGTTCATGGACAAGATGGTCGGGTTCCTGAAGCTGTACTTCCCCGTGTTCCTGCTCGGCGCGATCTTCGGCAAGTTGATCGAACTTTCGGGATTCTCCAAATCGATCGTGAAGGCGGTGATCCGGCTGTTCGGCGCCGAGCGCGCGATGCTGTCGATCGTCGCGGTCTGCGCGCTGCTGACCTACGGCGGCGTGTCGCTGTTCGTGGTGGTGTTCGCGGTGTATCCGTTCGCGGCGGAACTGTTCCGCCAGAGCGACATCCCCAAGCGGCTGGTGCCGGGCACCATCGCGCTGGGCGCCTTCACCTTCACCATGGATGCGCTGCCGGGCA
>CAZGBA010000089.1:0-15465 GCA_964523435.1 uncultured Xanthomonas sp. | reverse complement strand
CCGTTTTTCGATGAGACAGGGATGTCTCATCGAAAAATCCCGGCTTCGCCTCAGACGGCAGGTTTGAATTGGACTTGAGTGTTTTCTTTGGTTACTTTCTTTGCGCCAAAGAAAGTAACTCGCGCACCAGCGCGAAAAAGGTGCCAGGCTTTGCCCGCTCACCATGAGTCATCAACAGCGACATGCGACGCGCAAGAAATCACGCGAGCACAGGCGGGGCGCTCAATTCCGACGCGTCACCCTGACGTTTGACCGACCAACGTCAAAAACATGCACACCAAGCACCGGTAAAACTGAACCCGCAGACAGCCATCACCGACCACATCGCGCATACTGCCCCCATGCCGCACCACACCTCCCTCATCGCGATCCTCTGCATCGGATTCGTGCTGGCCTTCGTGTTCGGACTGCTGGCTCAGCGCCTGCGCCTGTCCCCGATCGTCGGCTATCTGATCGCCGGCGTACTGGTCGGCCCGCATACGCCCGGCTTCGTCGGCGACCAGACGCTCGCGCCGCAACTGGCCGAAATCGGCGTGATCCTGCTGATGTTCGGCGTGGGCCTGCACTTCTCGCTACGCGATCTGATCGCCGTGCGCAATCTCGCCATGCCCGGCGCGATCGTGCAGATGAGCGTCGCCACCGCGATGGGCTGGTTCCTGGGTTGGCGTCTCGGTTGGCCGCACCCGCAAAGCTTCCTGTTCGGCCTTTCGCTGTCGGTCGCCAGCACCGTCGTGCTGCTGCGCGCGCTGGAGAGCGGACGCATGCTCGACAGCGAGCGCGGCCGCATCGCGGTGGGCTGGCTGATCGTCGAAGACCTGGCGATGGTGCTGGCGCTGGTCCTGGTGCCCGCACTGGCGGACAGCGGCGGCGATGCGGGGCTGGGCAAGACCCTGCTCGCGACTTCGCTGAAGGTCGGTGGATTCATCGCCCTGATGCTGATCGTCGGCCGCCGCGTATTGCCCTGGGTGCTGGAGCGCGTGGCCGACACCGGTTCGCGCGAACTGTTCACGCTGTGCGTGCTGGCCTGCGCGATGGGCGTGGCGTTCGGCGCGGCGGAACTGTTCGGCGTTTCGTTTGCACTGGGCGCATTCTTCGCCGGCATGCTGCTCAACGAATCGCCGTTCGGACACAAGGCGGCCGAGGATTCGCTGCCGCTGCGCGATGCGTTCGCGGTGCTGTTCTTCGTGTCGGTCGGCATGCTGTTCGACCCCGGCATCCTGGTCGAACACCCGCTCGAAGTGCTGGAAACGCTGGCGATCATCATGATCGGCAAATCCCTGGCGGCTTGGACCGTGGTGCGGATGCTCGGCAAATCCAACGAGATCGCGCTGACCATCGCCGCCAGCCTCGCCCAGATCGGCGAATTCTCGTTCATCCTGATCGGGCTTGGTGTCTCTCTGGAGTTGATGTCGCCCGAGACACGCGACCTCGTGCTGGCGGGCGCGATTCTCTCGATCATGCTCAATCCTTTGCTGTTCGCGCTGCTGGCGCGCCGGCGCGCGCGCGCCGAAGAGAATACCGCTGCCGCCGCGCCGGCAGCGCCACCGATGCGTCATGTCCTGCTGGTCGGCTATGGCCGCGTCGGCATCAAACTCGCCGAACTGCTGACGCACGCGGAAGTGCCGTTCGTGGTGATCGATACAGACGCCGATCGCGTCGAGACCGCGCGCGCCGCCGGGTACCGTGCGATCCGCGGCAATGCCGCCGACGACGACGTGCTCAGCGAAGCGATGCCGGAGCGCGCGGCGCTGGCGGTGCTGACCATTCCCGATCCGCTGGAAGCGGGCAAGGTCGCGAAACGGCTGAAACAAGGCGAAACACCGATCCCGGTGCTGGCGCGCGCGCACAGCGACGCGGCGGTGAAGCATCTGCTGGAACGCGGCGCGGACGCCGCGATCCTCGCCGAGCATGCGCTGGCGCATTCGCTTCTGGAAATGGTGATGTCGGCGCCACCTTACCGAAGGAAAGCCGCGACGGTTTCCTGATCGCCGCCGCGCGATGGCGCGTCTGTGCTCAACCGCCCGGTCGCAATTGCCCGATCGCCTCCAGCGATGCCACCCGCCGCTGCTCGGCGGCATCGAAATGACGCGCGCGCAGCGTCGCCAGCGCCTGTGCGCGTGCGGCCGGCGACAGACTGCGATCGGCATCGATGCGGGAGCGCGCGAACAGATACTGCTCGATCCGCGCATCCCAGCGTGTGCGTTCCTCGTCGAGCCGGGCCAGACGCTCCGCCGCCGGCTTGCCCCACAGCGCTTCGCGATCGGCTGCACGTTCACTCGCGCTCGCGTGTGTCTGCTCGAAGCGGCGCTCCTGATCGGCCACCGCACTCGCGGCATCGGCATCCGCCCTGGCGGTGTGGCCTGCGCCGCGATCGAGTTCGGCCAGCAATCCGGATTTTCGATCGGCCGTCAGCGAAGCGTCGCTGGCGATCGCCATGCGTTTGAGCGTCAGCACCGCCAATGCTTCTTCTTCCGCGAAGAACGCCGTCGCCATCTCGTCGCCCAGCAATTCGCGACGCAAGGCCATGGCCTTCGCGAGCCGTTCCTGCGGATCGACCGCACCGCCGATCTGCGTTTCGGCCAATCTCTGCTGATAGGCCATGTAACGGTCGAAGTACACCAGTACGCTCTGCGCCTGATGCGCGTCGTAGCGGCCGAGCAGATGCTCGGACAGCAATTGCCGGATCTGCGACGGATCGCGCTCGCCGATCAGGCTCAGGTAGTAATCGAACAGACGCCGCAGGCCGGACTCAAGCACGACCCGGCCGTTCGCGTCGAACGACACGCCGCCATCGACTTCCGTGCCGCGCAGGGAGCTGGTGTCGATCGCGAATGCGGAAGCCGACGTACCGATCGCCGCTGGGGAATCGACCGCCACCGCACCTGTATTCGCATTCCCCTCGCCGCGCGCCACCTCAGGCACAGCGTTCTGCCCGGTGCGCCGGTTTGCCTGCCACAGAACCGCTACCGCGATGCAGAACATCGCGGCAACGAGGCCCAACGCACGCGCCTTGCTCACAGACCGAGGGTTTTCAGACGGTTCGCCTGCGCACGCAGCACGCTGGCCGGGCTGGACGAGAACAAGCCGCGCAGACCAAGGAACTGGTTCACTTCATCGAGATGGTTCCAGCCATAGTCGTCACGCAGCACCGTGCCCCAGTGCGATGAGCAGCGCCCGACCAGACCATCGTTCGCTTCAAAACCGAACACCAGACTACCGGCGCCCATCAGCGGATCGCTGATATCGAAAAGGTTGGTCAATACCGACGTGCCGCTGAGCGAGTAATAACGAATGCCATTGACCGTCGCCGCACCGCTGCCGCAGCTGGTGGTCGGTTTGCCCTGCGGATGACGGACATTGAACTGGGCGGAACCGGTGGTGCTCAGCGACGCCAGAGCGCCGAGCGCATTCTGGGGATCGGTGTTGCCCGACAGGGCGCCCAGAAAACCGCTGAAGGCATTGACGAACGAGGCCACGATCGTCCGCAGCGGCGAACCCGGCGGCAGCGTCGTGCTGATCGCATCAGCCATCGGCGCACCGGTGTTCGGCGAACCCAGCACCGTGACCGACGCCACCAGATCCGGGCGTACCGACGCGACATAGCGCGCGGTCGGTCCACCATGGCTGTGGCCGATCAGATTGAATTTCTGCTTGCCTGTCACAGCGCGCAAGGTGTCCAGATCGTGGATCAACTGTTCGCCGCGCACCTCGGTGTAATTGCTGGCGGAAACGCTGGCCGTGTAGACCTGTGCGCCGCCGGCCTTCAGCTCGTTGCCGATGCCGTACCAGTAGTCGTAGACGCCCAGCACCGAATCGAAGCCCAGCAATCCATGCACCAGCACGATCGGATACTTGGTCTGGGTATAGGTCGATTGCGCATGCGCGCCGATCGAACACAGGCACAACAACAGAGCCGCCAACACGCGGCCGAAGACACGACGATTCATCCGCTCCCTCCTGGGAATTCACATTCGACGAACTAAGGTCGGACCGCTTCAATACGGCACCGAATGGTGGGTCGAATCTAGAGGGGTTGCGGAACGCTGTCATCTTGCACAGCAGCATTCACGGAAAATCGGACGCCGCGTCGATCTGTTCCGACGACTTCCGCTGGTGATCGCCAGGCTTCGCTGCGGCTCGGGTCGACTAATTCGCGGCTTCGATCGCGAAACGGCTGAACGCCACACCGAGCGACCAGCCCTTGCCCTTGCCCGACAGCGCCAGCGACACCTTGCCGTTGGTCATCGCTTGCGCAGATGCACTGTTTTCGGCGGAAGCATGGGCCTCGGCGGTGGCGTAGGCGCCGAGTACATCGCGGATGTCGTCGACGTTGGCGAATTGGCCGAAGCCGTTGCGGATCCTGTATTTGCCGAAACTCAGACCGCCACCTTTGGTTTCGATCTTCACCGACATGCGCTGGCCGTTGCTGCAGGTCACGACGCCGGTGCCGGACGCGGTCTTGTAGAACGCGGACCAGCCGGACAGGCTGTAGGTCATTTTGCAGGTGGTGTCGCCGGCCATTGCCGACGGGGCCGCTGCCAGCGCGAGGCACAGCGCCAGGATGCGGATCGAATGGGTTTGCACTGTCTTTCGCATGGGACATCTCCTCAGGGGATTGGATCGCCGCGCGGCGGCCAAGCCTTGCCGAGCGCGTCGAACATCACCGCGAGCATGCATCTCTGCGGATGAATGCCGCGACAAGCCGTTAGAATCGTTGCAACCTGCATCAGGAAACACGATGGACACGCCCGAAGAACGCACCGAAGAAATCGCCGCTCCGCGCCTGACGCCCATCGAGGCGCGCATTCTCGGCAGTCTGATCGAGAAAGCTGCGACCACCCCCGACGTCTATCCGCTCACGCTCAACAACGTCGTCCTCGCCTGCAACCAGAAGACCGCGCGCGAACCGACGATGAATCTCGTGCCGGGCGATGTGGGACACGCGCTGCGCCAGATGGAAGTGCGCGGTCTGGTCAAATCCGAGTACGGCGCGCGCAGCGAACGCTACCTGCACCGCATGGACAAGGTCCTCGACCTCACCCCCGCGCAGACCTGCCTGCTCTCGCTGCTGATGCTGCGCGGTCCGCAGACCCTGCACGAACTGCTCACGCGCAGCGAGCGCCAGCACCGGTTCGCCGACATCGATGATGTCCGCCACACCCTGGAACGTCTGGCCGAACGCGACGCAGCGATGGTCCGCCGTCTGCCGCGCGGCGGCGGACAACGCGAAGACCGCTATGCGCAGCTGCTGTGCGGCGAGCCGGTGATGCCCGAGCGCAGCGCAGAAACATCGTCGTCGCGCGGACACGACAGCGATGCGATGGATGTACTGCTGGCGCGCATCGACGCGCTGGAGGCGCGGGTGGCGGCGCTGGAAGCGAACACCGGCACGACTGTCGACTGACATTCCGATATCGTCTCGGCACCGCGAACGGTGCCGAGACGATGGGTCAGGCTTTACCGAACACCAGCGCGCCGCCTTCGGCATCCACGCGCACCAGATCGCCGTTGCCGTAATCGCCGCCGAGGATCTTCTGCGCCAGCGGGTTTTCGAGCTGGTGCTGGATCGCGCGTTTCAGCGGACGCGCACCGTACACGGGATCGAAGCCGATATTGCCCAGCAGGTCGAACGCCTTCTCCGACAGTTCGATGCGGATGCCGCGCTCGGCGAGACGCTTTTCGAGCCCGCGCAGCTGGATCTTGGCGATGCTGCGGATCTGCGCCTTGTCGAGCGGATGGAACACCACGATGTCGTCGAGTCGATTGATGAACTCCGGGCGGAAATGCGCCTGCACCACGCCCATCACCGCCGCCTTCATCTGGATGTAGGCCTCCGGTGAATCGTCGCCGCCGAGTTCCTGGATCTGCTGGCTGCCGAGATTCGACGTCATCACGATCACGGTGTTGCGGAAATCCACGGTGCGGCCCTGGCCATCGGTCAGGCGGCCGTCGTCCAGCACCTGCAGCAGGATGTTGAACACGTCCGGATGCGCCTTCTCCACCTCGTCCAGCAGGATCACGCTGTACGGACGGCGGCGCACGGCTTCGGTGAGGTAGCCACCCTCTTCGTAGCCGACGTAGCCGGGAGGCGCGCCGATCAGGCGGCTGACCGCGTGCTTCTCCATGAATTCGCTCATGTCGATGCGGACCATCGCGTCGCTGCTGTCGAACAGGAACTCCGCCAGCGCCTTGCAGAGTTCGGTCTTGCCCACGCCGGTGGGACCCAGGAACAGGAACGAGCCGCTGGGACGGTTGGGATCGGACAAGCCGGCGCGCGAACGGCGCACCGCATCGGACACGACCTTGATCGCCTCTTCCTGGCCGATGACCCGGCCGCGCAGCGACTGCTCCATCTGCAGCAGCTTCTCGCGCTCGCCCTCCAGCATCTTGCTGACCGGGATGCCGGTCCAGCGCGACACCACTTCGGCGATTTCTTCTTCGGTGACCTTGTCCTGCAGCAGCGTGAACCCCTGGGTTTCGGCCTCCTGCGCGGCTTTCAGCTGCTTGTCGAGCTCCGGCATGCGGCCGTACTGGATTTCGCTCATCTTCGCGTAATCCTGGCGGCGCTGCGCGGATTCGAGCTCAAGCTTCGCCGCTTCGATCTGTTCCTTGAGCTTGGTCGTGCCCTGCACCACCGCCTTCTCGGCTTTCCAGATTTCTTCCAGATCGTTGAACGCGCGTTCCAGCGTCGCGATCTCGGCTTCCAGATCGGCCAACCGCTGCTTCGACGCATCGTCCTTTTCTTTCTTCAACGCTTCGCGCTGGATCTTGAGCTGGATCAGGCGGCGCTCTTTCCGGTCGAGTTCTTCGGGCTTGCTGTCGATCTCCATGCGGATCCGCGACGCGGCCTCGTCCATCAGGTCAATGGCCTTGTCCGGCAGCTGGCGGTCCGCGATGTAGCGATGCGACAGCGTCGCCGCCGCCACGATCGCCGGGTCGGTGATCTCGACGCCGTGATGCACCGCGTAGCGTTCCTTCAATCCGCGCAGGATCGCGATGGTGTCCTCAACGCTGGGTTCGCCGACAAAGACTTTCTGGAATCGACGTTCGAGCGCCGCGTCTTTCTCGACGTACTTGCGGTATTCGTCCAGCGTGGTCGCGCCGATGCAGTGCAGCTCGCCGCGCGCCAGCGCCGGCTTGAGCATGTTGCCGGCATCCATCGCGCCGTCGGCCTTGCCGGCGCCGACCATGGTGTGCAGCTCGTCGATGAACAGGATGATCTGCCCCTCGCTCTTGGCCAGATCGTTGAGCACGCCCTTGAGCCGCTCCTCGAATTCGCCGCGGAACTTGGCCCCGGCGATCAGCGCGCCCATGTCCAGCGACAGCACGCGCTTGCCGCGCAGGCCTTCGGGCACTTCGCCGTTGATGATGCGTTGCGCCAGACCTTCGACGATCGCGGTCTTGCCCACGCCGGGCTCGCCGATCAGCACCGGATTGTTCTTGGTACGCCGCTGCAGTACCTGGATGGTGCGGCGGATTTCCTCATCGCGACCGATCACCGGATCGAGCTTTCCGGACTCGGCGCGCGCGGTCAGATCGATCGTGTATTTCTCCAGTGCCTGCCGCTGTTCCTCGGCGTTCTCGCTCTGCACTTTCTCGCCGCCGCGCATCGCATCGATGGCGGTTTCGAGCTTCTGCTTGTTCGCGCCTGCGGCTTTCAGCGCGCGGCCGGTGTCGCCGCCGTCGTCGAGCGCGGCGAGCACGAACAGTTCGCTGGCGATGAAGGCGTCGCCGCGCTGCTGCGCGAGCTTGTCGGTGACGTTGAGCAGCCGCGCCAGATCGTTGCCGACGTTGACGCTGCCGGCCTGACCGGAGACTTTCGGCAATTTTTCGAGGCTTTCGCCGAGGCGTTCGCGCAGCACCGGCACGTTGACGCCGGACTGCGCCAGCAGCGGACGCGTGCCGCCGCCCTGCTGGTCGAGCAGAGCAACCATCAGATGCACCGGTTCGATGACGTTGTGATCGCGACCGACGGCCAGCGACTGGGCGTCGGCGATGGCCTGCTGGAAACGCGAGGTGAGTTTGTCCATGCGCATGGTCTGGACTCCGCAAGAAAGGGCGGCGAAGCGCCGCGATACTTACGGAATGAGGGCTGGGCGCATGAATTCCAAGCCCGCCGGTCGGGCGGATCGCGCAACCCGCGCTGCGATGGAGCGTCAGAGCGCCGCGAGCGCGGCCTTGGCTTCCTTCAGCGCCGGATCGATCTTCAGCGCCGCCTGCAGCTCCGCACGGGCTTCGTCCTTGCGCCCGGCCTTCGCCAGAATCTGACCGAGACGGTAGCGCGCATGTTTGGGTTCGGGATCGCCGGTTTCGCGGCCGAGCTTCAGATAGCTGCGCAACGCGGCTTCGCCTTCGGCAAGATACTGGCCGGACTCCGCAGCGAGTCGGCCGATCTGGTACCAGGGCTTGGCTTTTTTCGGCTCGTCGACGGTCCATTGCTTCGCCATCGCGTAGGCGTCTTTCCAGCGTTTGGCTTCCTGATAGAACAGGATCAGCGACAGTCGGAGCTGGGCATCGTCCGGCTTCAGCGCATAGGCGCTTTCGTACGCCTTCAATGCTTCGGCCGGCTTCTTTTCGTGCATGGCGATGCGCGCCTGCGCCAACAATCCTTTCGCACGGTCGTATTTGCCGATCGTGGCCGCCTGCGAGCGCGCCTTGTCGATGCCGCCGCCGATGGCGCCCGGGGCCTGCAGATAGAACTCGATCAAGGAAGAACGCGCGTCGACCAATGCGGGATCGAGCTTCACCGCCTGCTCGAAGGCGTCGCGCAGTTTCGGCGCCATCGTCATCTTCGACAGCATGCTGACTTCGCCGATGCGGTTGCCGTACGCGTTGCCGAGCCAATAGAACGTCTGTGCGTTCTTCGAGCCGAGCGCGGTCGCTTTTTCGCCGGCCGCGATGGCTTTTTCGGCCTGCTTGGCCTGCAGCCGCGCGCGCGTCAGCAGCACCCAGACGTTGGCATCGTTCGGCGACTCCTTGGCCAATGCCTCGGCGGCGGCGAGCGCGCCCGAGGCCTTCGCCTCCACCATCGCCTGCACTTCGGGCAGTGTTCTCGCGATCGCGAGCGGTGCGGTGCAGGCCGCGATCAGTAGTACCGGAAGAACGAAACGCGCTGCGCGCATGATGGTGTCCCGACGACGAAAGATGGGCGACTCTAGCAACCGGCGATGCGGTCGGAGATCCTGCCGGAAGTCACCTCGCGATCGGCGGTTCAGCGGGGATTGCGGTCCGCATCATCGGCATCCACCGCCAGCCAACCGCGGTAATGCACCAGCAGGCCGATGCCCGGCAGCGCCGCACGCACATCGAAACGATAGCGTCCCTCGCCGCCGGACTCGCGCGCCTCCACACCCGCGAACCAGCGCGATGGCAATGGCAACACGCCGAGCAGCCGGACTTTTTCGACGCGCCAGACGATGGCGCCATTCTCGACGCGCAAGCGGTAGGCGAACAGCACCGGCCCGAGCAGTTCCCACAGCAACCAGCTGAAACCTGGCGCCCAGAGGATCGAGCGCATAGTGTGCCCACCGACACGACGCGTCCAGCGCTCATGGCCATCGCCAGCGACGATCTCGACTTCGATCGGTCCCGCACCTGCGGGCGGCAACCCGGTGATCCAGGCGAGACCCCGCGCCCAGCGTCCGCTGCCGCGTTCGACCACCACTTCGCCACGATAAAGCGCCCTGCCCCGGCTGTCGTGCAGACGGCGCACGCTGATCGGCGTCTGTTCGATGAAACCGCCGAGGATGCGTCGGAACAGCGGCGCCGGCGTCGTCATCGTCGATTCAGTCGAACCACACCAGCGTCGCCAGACGGCCGGTGCGCGCATCGCGGCGATGCGAGAAGAAGCGCTGCGGATCCGAGAGGGTGCACAGACCGCCGCCATGGACGCGGGTCACACCCGCCTGCGCTAGGCGCATCCGCGCAAGCGCAAACAGATCGACGCGCCAATGGCCGGAACGCGTTGCGGCGAAAGCAGCGGTCGTAGCAGGATCGCGGTCCACGAACACGCGGTACACCTCTTCGCCGATTTCATAGGCATGCGGCCCGGCAGCGGGGCCGAGCCATGCAACGACACGCTCGGCCGGGGTGCGCATCGCGGCAACGGTCGCTTCGAGTACGCCCGCAGCGAGCCCGCGCCAGCCGGCGTGCGCGGCGGCGACCTCGCGACCGTCGTCCGCAGCGAAGACGACCGGCAGGCAATCCGCCGTGAGGATGGCCAGCACGACGCCGGGCGTCGAGGTGACCGAGGCGTCGGCCATCGGCTCTTCGCCGGGCACGGGCGATGCCTCGTGGCGCACCACCGCCACGCCATGCACCTGCTTCAGCCAGCGCGGCGCGGACGGCAATCGCGCATGCTCGATCAGCAGCGCACGGTTGCGATCGACCGTCGCCGGATCGTCGCCATCGACGGCAGTGAAGTTGCCAAGGTTGAACGTATCGAACGGCGGCCGCGACGCACCGATGCCGTGACGCAGCGTGGTGAACGCATGCACGCCGGGCGGGGCCGGCCAATCGGCGAACAGCAGCGGGCCTTCGCTCACCGCGCGCGTTCCTCGGCTTCGCGGGTGTCCTCGCGCAGTGTGGCGACCAGCGCCTGCATGTCCGCCGGCATCGGCGTGGAGCAACGGACCGGTTCGCCGCTGAGCGGGTGGACGAATTCGAGGGTTTCGGCGTGCAGCGCCTGGCGCTTGAATCCGCGCAGCGACTCCACCAGCCCGGTGGTCGCGCCCTTCGGCAGTTTCAGCGGGCCGCCGTAGAGCGGATCGCCGATGATCGGATGCTTGATGTGCGCCATGTGCACGCGGATCTGATGGGTGCGGCCGGTTTCGAGCCGGCACTCCAGTAGGGTGTGGGCGCGGAAGCGTTCGCGCAGACGGTAATGGGTGACGGCTTCGCGTCCGTCCTCGCGCACGACCTGACGCAAACGGTCGCGGGGATGCCGGTCGATCGAGGCATTCACCGTGCCCCCCGAGACCAGCGAGCCGACCACCACCGCAAGGTATTGGCGGTGAACTTCGCGCGCCGACAGCTGCGCGACCAGCGCGGTGTGCGCCGGCAGGGTCCGCGCCACCACCATCACACCGGAAGTGTCCTTGTCGAGGCGATGCACGATGCCCGCGCGCGGCAGCGTCGCGAGGCCCGGGTCGCGATGCAGAAGGGCATTGACCAGGGTGCCGGCGGGATTGCCGGCGCCGGGGTGCACCACCAGCCCGGCCGGCTTGTTCAGGACGAACACATCCTCGTCCTCATACAGGACATCGAGGGCGATGTCCTCGGGCTCGGAGCGGGTCTGGATCTCGAGCACCGCAGTCAGTGCGACCGTCTCGCCACCGCGCACCGGATCACGGGGACGCATCTGGCGGCCGTCGAGCAGTGCGTCGCCGGATTTGATCCACTCGGCGAGCCGGGAGCGCGAGAACTCGGGAAACAGCTCCGCCAGCACAGCGTCGAACCGGCGTCCGGACGCCGCATCGGGCACCACGGCGGTGCGCGCGACAGTGTCCTGAGCGGGCAATGAGGGTGTTGCGGACATCCGGGGCTCCTGGTCGGGGGCGCGCGAGCCCAGTGGTTCTGCGCGGTTAAGGGGGCTGGCCGGCCCGGGCTGGTATTATCGCCCGCTCACCCGCCCCGCAGCAGCCCGCATGCCTCTTCGTCGACTTTCGTTCTCCGCCTTCCTGCGTCCGACTCTGCTGCTGGTCCTGATCCTCGCCTTCGGTGGCTCCGGCTGCGCCCGCCTCAAGGGCGTGTTCAAGGACAAGACCGCGAACGAAGGCGTACCCGTCGCCGAGCTGTACGAAAAGGGCAAGCGCTCGATCCGCAACGGCAATTACGACTCGGCGGTGCTGACCTTCAAACGCCTGATCGCGCAGTACCCGTACGGCCCCTACACCGAGCAGGCGCTGGTCGAAACCGCCTACTCGCAGTACAAGATGGGCACCAACGACGACGCGATCTCCACCATCGACCGCTTCCTGCGCACCTATCCGACCCATCGCAACGCCGCGTATCTCTATTACCTGCGCGGGCTGGTCAACTCCAATCGCGACACCGTGTTCCTGCAGCGCGTCTGGAAACTAGATTCCAGCCGTCGCGACCTCGCCACGCCGCAGCAGGCCTTCAACGACTTCAAGATCGTCATCGAGCGCTATCCGAACTCGCGCTACGCCGGCGATGCCCTCAAGCGCATGAACGAGCTGCGCGACCTGTTCGCCCGCCACGAGATCGAAACCGCGCTGTATTACCTGCGCCGCACCGCGTATCTGGCCGCGATCGAGCGCATCGAATACGTGCGCGAAACCTACCCGGGCAACGTCTTCGAGAACGACGGCATCGCGATCATGGGCGAGGCCTACACCCACCTTGGCAACACCGCGCTCGCCGACAGCGCGCGCCAGCAGTTGCAGCAGAAAGCGCCGCAGCATCCGTGGCTCAAGGGCGACGGCAAGTGGCCGGACTACCCGTCCAACTTCCGCAAGCTCAACCCGCTTGCGCGCGAGCGGTCGGCGCTGGACAACGACTGAGTTCCGCGAGCATTTGCATCGCGACACGTAGAAGCCGCCGAAAGGCGGCTTTTTCGTCCGCAAAAAGAGCTTGGGCCGACGATAGGTTGCGCCTTGGCGCACCGGCTTCTTTGCGGGCGAACCGAAGATCGGTGCGCCAGGGCGCACCCTATGCCGAATAACCGCTGGTGATCGGATACCGCCGCTCGCGGCCGAAGGCGCGGCGCGAGACTTTCGGCCCCGGCGCGGCCTGATGGCGCTTCCATTCGCTGATCCGCACCAGTTTCAGCACGCGATCGACGGTGGCGGCGTCGAAGCCGGCGCGCACGATCTCGTCGCGCGACTGCTCCTGATCGACATGCCGCAGCAGGATCGCGTCGAGCACATCGTAGGGCGGCAGCGAATCCTCGTCCTTCTGGTTTTCGCGCAGTTCGGCGGTGGGTGGGCGCGAAATGACGGCCGGCGGAATGACAGGCGCACCGCCCACGGTATTGCGCCAGCGGCACAGCGCGAACACTTCGGTCTTGTAGAGGTCCTTGATCGGCGCGTAGCCGCCGCACATGTCGCCGTAGATGGTGGCGTAGCCCACCGCATACTCGCTCTTGTTGCCGGTGGTCAGCAACAGACCGCCGAGCTTGTTCGACAACGCCATCAGCATCGCGCCGCGCGTGCGCGACTGCAGATTTTCTTCGGTGACATCGACGGCATGTTCGGCGAAGACTTCCGACAGCGCATCGAGATAGCCCTGGAACGGTTTTTCGATCGGGATCGTGATCATCTTCACGCCCAGCGTTTTGCATTGTTCTTCGGCCAGATCGTTCGACAGATCGGCGGTGTAGCGCGACGGCATGCGCACGGCGGTGACGTTGTCCGCGCCCAGCGCATCCACCGCCAGCGCGAGCACCATCGACGAATCGATGCCGCCCGACAGTCCCAGCCAGGTTTTCCGGAAGCCGTTCTTGCCGCAGTAATCGCGGATTCCGCGCACGATCGCGCGCCACGCCAGCGCGTCGCGGCTCTCGTCGCCGTCGTCGATCCACTGTACCGGCGCGAACCGGCGGGCTTCGGCGTCGTAATCGACCACCAGCCACTGGTCGGTGAACGCAGCGGCGGCGGGATGCACCGTGCCGTCGCCATCGGCGACGACCGAAGCGCCGTCGAACACCAGCGCGTCCTGTCCGCCGACCACATTGAGATAGGCGATGGCGGCGCCGCTTTCGTTCGCGCGCTGCGACAACAGCGCATCGCGCTGGGCGTGCTTGTCGCGCTCGAACGGCGACGCGTTCGGCACCAGCACGATGTGCGCACCGTTGCGCACGGTGCTGGCGATCGGCTCTGCGAACCACAGGTCTTCGCAGATGATCAGCCCGACCGGCACGCCGTTCACATCGAACACGCAGTCTTCGCGATCCGGATCGACATCGAAATAACGGCGCTCGTCGAACACCGCGTAGTTCGGCAGCTCGCGCTTGCGATACGTCTGCGCGATGCTGCCGTCGCGCAGCACGCTGGCGGCGTTGTAGACCACGCTGCCGGCCGCCTGCGGCCAACCAACCACCGCCACGACACCGGTCACCGCAGCCGCGACGATCTCGATCGCCGCCGCGCAATCGCGCAGGAAACTCGGCCGCAGCAGCAGGTCTTCCGGCGGATAGCCCGACAGCGCCAGTTCCGGGAACAGCACGATATCGGCGCCGTACTCGTCGCGGGCCTCGGCGATCATCGCCGCGATCCGCTCGGCGTTCTGCTTCACCGCACCGACCGGGAAATCGAACTGGGCGAGGGCGATGCGTAGTGTGGTGGTCATTGCGCTGATCCTTCCCCCAGCTGCGGGGGCCGATTTTCTCCTTCCCCCGCGTGCGGGGGAAGGTCGGGATGGGGGCTGGCGGCGGCCAGATGTTCGCAAATGATGCCGCAAACCCCATCGATATTGGTCAGCACATCATCGTTCCAGAACCGGACAACCACGAACTGCAAACGCTCGATGCAAATGTCACGTCGATGGTCCGCAGTCGATTCGGCGTGTTGCCCGCCATCGACTTCCACGACCAGTCGCCTTTCGAGGCAAGCGAAATCGACGATGTAAGGACCGATCGGGTGCTGTCGCCTGAACTTGCATCCCAGCAGTTGTCTGCGTCTGAGATGTTTCCACAATTCGGTTTCCGCGTCCGTCATGTTCGCGCGCAAGACGCGTGCGAAATTCCGCTTTTGTCCTTCCCGCATGGATGGTCTCCTTGAATGCTTGGGCCAGCATTCGACCATCACGGCTTCACCAAATCTGTAGGGAAACGCCGCGCCCCCATCCCAGCCTTCCCCCGCATGCGGGGGAAAGAGAAAAGCGGCCCCGCATGCGAGGAAAACAGAGCTCTGCGCGCGGGTGGAAGGGAAATGCTGCGTCGATCCTGGCGATCACAGGCATCGGAAACACGAAAGGCCGCACAAAGCGGCCTTTCGCATACATCCTGTCGCTGAGACTTATTTCGCCAAACGCTTGGCGATGGCGGCACCCAAGTCGCCCGGCGACTTCACGGTGGTGACGCCGGCCGCTTCCATCGCCGCGAACTTGCCTTCGGCGGTGCCCTTGCCGCCCGATGCGATCGCACCGGCGTGGCCCATGCGCTTGCCCTTCGGCGCCGAGGCGCCAGCGATGAAGCCGACCACCGGCTTGGTCACGTGCTTGGCGATGAATTCGGCTGCTTCTTCCTCGGCGCTGCCGCCGATCTCGCCGACCATGATGATGCCTTCGGTCTGCGGATCCTCGTTGAACAGCTTCAGGCAGTCGACGAAGTTCAGGCCGTTGATCGGGTCGCCGCCGATGCCGATGCAGGTCGACTGGCCCAGGCCCACTTCGGTGGTCTGCTTGACCGCTTCATAGGTCAGGGTGCCGGAGCGCGACACGATGCCGATCTTGCCCGGCATGTGGATGTGGCCCGGCATGATGCCGATCTTGCATTCGCCCGGG
>CAZGBA010000088.1:0-15667 GCA_964523435.1 uncultured Xanthomonas sp. | reverse complement strand
GGCCATCACCGCCGACACGTCCTCGCCCTTGGCCTTGAGCATGCCGATCTGCTTGGACTTGGTGTTGCGCAGGTTCTGCAGCTCCTGGGTGCGCACCTGGATCTGCTTGCGCTCGGTTTCGTGCAGCAGCAGGTCGGCGACGTTCAGGTCGTAACCGCGGGTGTCCTTGAGGCGGGCGGCCAGTTCGGCGGGTTGGGTGCGCAGCAGGGCGGGATCGAGCATGGGGGACGGATCGCGAAGCGTGACGGGACGCGAATTATCGCCTGAATTGCCGCCCAATCCGCACCGATGACGCGTGGATGAATGGATTCCGGCTGTACCAGCCATGCCACAATCCGGCCTCCTCCGTGTCCATCATCGCCCGCATGTCGACTGTCCAGTCCAAGCCGCCGCAGGGAGCGCCAGCGCGTGACGTTCCATCGAAGCCGCGCTTCGGCCTGTCCCGCCGGGCGTGGTACGTGGTGGCCGGCGGATTCGGCGCCGGTTTCCTGCTGTTCCTGCTGCTGTGGCTGGACATGCGCAACGACGGCGATTTCTATCGCCCCGAAGGCAAGACCGGGGCCGCCGACGGGCAGGTGTTCGAGCCCCTGCCCGCGCCGATGGCCAGCGGCGAGCGCAGCGCCAGCGGCATGTCCGAAGCGGCCGAGGAAGCCATGCGCAACCCGCCGCCTCCGCCACCTCGGGTCGCTGCGCCTCGCCCGGTGGAAGCGCCGGCACCGCGACCGGTCGCCGATACCGCACCGCAAACCGACCGCCCCGCACCGGCTCTGGCCCCGGGCAGCGTGCCTGTGCCGATTTCCAAGCCTGCAATGAAATATCCCGCCGACGCGCTGCGCAACGGCGAAACCGGCAAGGTCGTGGTACGGATCGAAGTCGGCGTCGACGGCGAACCGACCGATGTGAGCATCGTCAGCCGCAGCGGTTCGCGCTCGCTGGATCGCGCCGCAGTACAAGCCGCGAAACGCTGGCGCTTCCGCCCGGCGCAGCAGAACGGTCGTGCGGTGGCTGCAGCAGTGGAAGTGCCGATCGCTTTCACGCTCGAAGGGCGCTGAACGGACGACGCGTTATTCGAGTCCCAACGCATCGACAGCGGTGACGACGCCCTGCAGGTCGAAGCTCACGCGAACGGCGGACTCCTGCCGTTCGCTCTGGCTGCCGTGTTCGACCAACCGCTGAAGGACGTACCAGTTGGTCTGCCCGATCGCCTGCGGATGTTTCGCCATTGGCGCATACAGCGGGCGAATCTCATCGGGTTCGCCCAGAATCCCGCGCACCTCCGCCGACGACATGCCCGGCTTGATGCGCACGTAACCGGCACGGATCGCGGCGGATCGCTCCGGGCCGGCGATATGCGGATAGGTCGCGATCACGCGCTCATCGCCGCTCATGCCCGAGGCCATGCCGGCGACGGACAACAGAAGCGCCAAGAGTCCATGCGCAAAGCGTGGCGTAGACATCGCGAGAATTCTCCGACAGTGAATGTCATTGGATTCGATGATGCATCAACGTATCAAGCCGAAGCCGCCACGTCCCGCAGCGCGAAACCGACGCGCTGCGCCAGCGTATCGAACCCCGGAAATGAGGTCGCGACATTCGCGATGTCGCCGATCGTGAACTCGCCGTCGCAGCGCTGACCGGCGATCGCCGACGCCATCGCGATGCGATGGTCGCCGTGGCTGTCGATCACGACCAGCGTCGCGGGATCGACGGCGAACCGGCCGCCGTGGATCGTCGCGCCGTCGTCGAACTCGTCGACGCGGATGCCCAGCGCCCGTAGCGCCGAGGACATCGTCGCAAGGCGGTCGGATTCCTTCACCCGCAGCTCGGCGGCGCCGCTGACGCGGGTGCTGCCGGTGGCGCAGGCGGCGGCCACGAACAGCGCCGGAAATTCGTCGATCATGTCGGGCACGATCACTTCCGGCACGTCGATACCGCGCAATTGCGTCGCGCGTACGTGCAGATCGGCCACCGCTTCGCCGCCCTGATTGCGCGCGTTGGTTTCGACGATATCGGCGCCCATCATCCGCAGCGCCTGCAGCAGGCCGATACGGCGCGGATTCATGCCGACCGCTTCGAGCGTCAGGTCGGAACCCGGAATCACGCTGGCCGCCACCAGGAAAAACGCCGCCGACGAGAAATCCGCCGGCACCGACACGTCGGTCGCGCGCAGCGCATGCCGCCCGTCCGCACCGCCGCGCACGCGCGCGAGGCCGGGCGAGAACTCGATCGGCCAACCGAACGCGGAGAGCATGCGCTCGGTGTAATCGCGGGTGGGATGCGGCTCGCGCACCATGGTCTCGCCCTCGGCATACAGCCCCGCGAGCAGCACGGCGGATTTCACCTGCGCGCTGGCGACCGGCAAGGTGTAGTCGATGCCGTGCAGCACGGATCCGCCGTCGATGCGCAGCGGCGGCAGACCGCCAGCTTCGCTGTCGATGTTCGCGCCCATCATCGCCAGCGGATCGATCACCCGCCGCATCGGCCGCTTCGACAGCGAAGCATCGCCGACCAGTACGCTGTCGAATGCCTGCCCCGCCAGCACGCCGGTCAGCAGACGCATGCCGGTGCCGGCGTTGCCGCAGTCCAGCGCCTCGGCACTGGCGCGCAGACCGCGCAGACCGACGCCGTGCACGATCCGCGACTGCGGCGACGGCGCTTCGATCTTCACCCCGAGTGTCTGGAACACCGCTGCAGTGGCGCGGGTGTCTTCGCCTTCGAGAAAACCATCGATGCGCGACACGCCTTCGGCCAACGAGGCCAGCATGATCGCGCGGTGCGACACCGACTTGTCGCCGGGCACGCGGATACGGCCAGTCAGCGGCTTGCCTGCGCCGACGATCCAATCGAGTCTGTTCGCGCCGCTCATGCCAGCACCTCGTCGAGCGCGGCCAGCAGCCGGCGGTTTTCGTCGGCATTGCCGATCGTGATGCGCAGGCAGTGACCGAGGCCATAGCCGGCCATCGGCCGCAGCACGACGCCGACTTCGCACAAGGCGGCTTCGATCTTCGCGACGCGCGCGTTGTCGCCCGGCTCGGCGAACTGCGTGAGCAGGAAATTCGTCTGCGACGGAAACACCGTCAACCCCCGCGCGCGAAGTGCAGTTGCGAGTGCGCCGCGCTGCTCGGCATTGCGCGCCACCACCCAGTCGAGGTGTTCGACGTCGCCGAGCGCGGCTTCGGCCGCAGCCAGACCGGCACTGTTGACGTTGAAACTCTCGCGCACACGCTCCATCACCGCGATCAGGCCGGGATGGGCAATGGCGAAACCGACGCGCAGCCCCGCCAGCGCGTAGGCCTTGCTGAAGGTGCGGGTGACGACCAGATTCGGATACGCCGCCTGCAGCGTCAGCGCCGACGCGCATTCCGGCGCATCGACGAATTCGGCGTAGGCCTCGTCGACCACGACCACGACGTCCGCCGGCACGTTCGCCATGAACGCGGCGAAGACATCGGCGCCGTACCAGGTGCCGGTCGGGTTGTTCGGATTGGCGAGATACACCAGACGCGTCGCGGGCGTGATTGCAGTGGCGATCGCGTCGAGATCGTGGCCGCGCGGCATCGCGTGATCGTCGGCATTGCACGGCGCGACCCGCAGCGTGGCGCCCGCGCACTGCGCAGCGATGGCATACACCGCGAAGCCGAATCGCGAAGCGACCACATCGACGCCGGGCCCGGCGAATACCTGCGCGAACTGCATCAGCAATTCGTGCGAACCGTTGCCGAGCAGGATCGACGCAGGTTCGACGCCGTGCTTCGCCGCGAGCGCGCGTTTGAGATCGCCACCGAGCGGATCGGAATAGCGGAAACTGTCGTGGATCGTCGCGAGAATCGCTTCCTTCGCACGCGCACTGGGGCCGTACGGATTCTCGTTCGAGCCCAGTTCGATCAGATGCCGTCCTGCGAAACGGCGCCGGAACCCGACCAGATCGTGGCCGGGATCGTAGGCGCGCAGCTTCTGGATGCCGGGCTGGACGAGCGCGGAGAAAAAGGCTTCGGAGGCGTGATCGGTTTGTTTCATTGAAAATTGCCGATAACCATTTCAGGAATCAGATGTCGCAAAACCCGTTGCGGAGCCCGTTGTCATCCCGAGCGAAGCGAGGGACCTGCTGTGGAGGTGCGTCGAAGCAGAAGCAGGTCCCTCACACCGATCAAGCCGGGGATTCGGGATGACAGATGGTGTTCCAGCCCACGATATCCAGACTTACGGCACCGCCACCGGATACGACCCCAATACCCGCACATCGCCAGCGTATCGGTCGATCTCGGCCAGCGCGTCCTTCAGCGGCGATTCCTCGGCGTGACCGGCGACATCGATGAAGAAGGCGTATTGCCACAAGGCGCCATGCGCGGGACGCGATTCGATCCGGTTCATGCTGATCGAGCGTCGGGCCAGCGGTTCGAGAATCTTGTACAGCGCGCCGGGCTGGTCACGGATGAAAACGAGCAGCGAGGTGCGATCGTTGCCCGACGACGGGAACGAAGCGCGGCCGATGACCAGGAACCGCGTGGTGTTGTCGCTGCGGTCCTCGATCGGGCCAGCCACCACTTTCAGACCGTAGACGTGCGCGGCGTTCTCGCCCGCGATCGCCGCCGCATCGTCGGCATTGCGCGCGCGGCGCGCAGCCTCGGCGTTGCTGACCACCGCATGCTTTTCGATCGTCGGCAGGTTCTGCCGCAGCCAGCCCTTGCACTGCGCCAGCGACAGCGCGTGCGAATACACGCGCTCGATGTCTTCGATATGCCCGGTGCGCGACAGCAGGTACTGGTGCACGCGCAGCTCGACTTCGCCGCAGATCATCAGCGGCGAAGTCAGGAACAGATCCAGCGTGGACTGGATGGTGCCGGTACCGGAGTTCTCGACCGGGACGACGCCGAAATCGGCATTGCCGGCAGCGACTTCGTCGAACACCTCTTCCACCGTCGACAGCGGCATGGCCTTCGCCGAGTGTCCGAAATGCTTGTACACCGCCTGCTGCGAGAACGTGCCTTCCGGCCCGAGATAACCGACCCGCAGCGGTTCCTGTTGAGCGAGGCATGCGGACATGATTTCGCGGAACAGCCGCACCAGCACTTCGTCCGACAGCGGGCCTTCGTTGCGGTCGACGACGCGGCGCAGCACCTGCGCCTCGCGCTCGGGGCGGTAGTAATCGACCGCTGCCGCGAGTTTGCCCTTGGCCTTGCCGACCTGGTGCGCCCAGATCGCGCGTTCGGCGATCAGGGTCTGGATCTCGCGGTCGATGCCGTCGATCTGCGTGCGTACTGCCAGCAGATCGGGCTTGCCTTGGGCGTCGGTGGGAATCTCCACCGAAGATTTCGGCGCAGCGACCGCTTTGGCCGCAGGCTTCTTCGCCGCGCGCTTCGCCGGCTTCGATGTGCCGGTGCCTTTGGGCTTCTCAGCCATGACGCTGCTGGAAGTCTTTCATGAAATCGGCCAGCGCCTTCGCGCCCGCCACCGGCATCGCGTTGTAGATCGAGGCGCGCATGCCGCCAAGCGCACGGTGGCCCTTCAGCGCCATCAGGCCCGCAGCCTTGGCTTCGGACAGGAACGGCTTGTCCAGCGCCTCGTCGTGGAGGAAGAACGGCACGTTCATCCGCGAACGCACAGCGGCGGCGACTTCGTTGCGGTAATAGCCGCCGGACGCGTCGATCGCCGAGTACAGCAGCGCGGATTTCTCGTTGCTGCGGCGGGCGAATTCGGCGACGCCGCCTTCGGCCAGCATCCACTTCACGTTGAGGCCGAGCATGTACCAGTTCCAGGTCGGCGGCGTATTGAGCATCGACTCGCCCTTGAGGTGCGAGGCGTAGTTGAAGATGTCGGCGCGCGGCTGGCCGGCGCGTTCCAGAAGATCGCGACGCACGATCACGACGGTGACGCCGACCGGGCCGAGATTCTTCTGCGCACCGGCGTAGATCACGCCGTATTTCGAGATATCGACCGGCTCCGAGGCGATGCTGGAGCTGAAATCGGCGACCAGCGGCACGTCGCCGACGTCCGGGGTGTAGCGGAATTCGACGCCGTGGATGGTTTCGTTCGCGGTGATGTGCACATAAGCGGCATCGGCCGAGAGCTGCCAGGTGTCGCGCGCCGGAATATCGCGGAAGCCGCCGGCCTCACTGGTCGCGGCCACGCGCAGATCGACATAGGGTTTGGCCTGCTTGATCGCGGTCTTGCCCCAGTGACCGCTGACCACGTAATCGACGGCCTGGCCCGGCGCCGCCAGATTCAGTGGAATCAAGGCCTGCTGGGTGGTGGCGCCGCCGCCGAGGAACAGCACGGCGTAATCGTCCGGAATCGACATCAGGGTGCGCAGATCGGCCTCGGCTTCGGCGGCGACCTGGATGAACTCGGCACCGCGATGGCTGTGCTCGACGATGGACGCGCCCGAGTCGCGCCACTCCAGCATCTCGTCCTGAGCCTGGCGGAGGACGCTCTCGGGCAGGGTGGCGGGACCGGCACTGAAATTGAAGGCGCGCGACATCGTTCTGTTCCATGGACGTGGGTTGGCCGTCGAGTATGCCGCAGCGCAGCATCGTTTGGGGAGGCGAACACCATCACGGAAGAAAATTTCCGTCCACCGCGCAACCGAATGCCCACTACCTTCGTCTTATAGTCGACCCTTGCTACGCGGACCTCTGCCCATGCCCCTCCCCGCCTCCCTGCGCGACGCCCTGCGCATCCCCGCCGCCGAGATCACCGACGAGGCCGTCTACCACGACCGCCGCCGGTTGCTGGGACTGTTGGCCGCCACTCCGGCTCTCGGTCTGTCCGGCTGTGCCGAGGCCGAACCTCCCGCACCACCGAAGACTGCGGTGACGCCCGCGCAGCTGAAGTCCGGGTTCCGCACCGGCGAGGAACTGACCCGGCTGGAGGACGTGACCAGCTACAACAATTTCTATGAGTTCGGCACCGGCAAGGCCGACCCCTCGCAGGCCGCCAAGACCCTGCGGACCAAACCGTGGACGGTCACGGTGTCCGGCGAATGCGCCAAACCGGGCAAATTGGATCTCGCCGATCTGCTCAAGGGCATCAAGCCCGAAGAACGGATCTACCGTCTGCGCTGCGTCGAAGGCTGGTCGATGGTGATTCCATGGCTAGGCGTGCCGCTCGGCGCGCTGCTGAAGCGCTTCGAGCCGAATTCGAAAGCGAAATACGTCGCCTTCACCAGTCTCGCCGACCCCAAACAAATGCCGGGCGTGCGCTACGACTCGATCGACTGGCCTTACCGCGAAGGTCTGCGCATCGACGAAGCCATGCATCCGCTCACCCTGCTCGCCACCGGCCTGTACGGCAAACCGATGCCCCAGCAGAACGGCGCGCCGGTGCGATTGATCGTCCCGTGGAAGTACGGGTTCAAGAGCATCAAATCGATCGTCGAGATCAGATTCGTCGAGAAGATGCCGCCGACTGCCTGGAACGATCTGCAGCCGTCGGAATACGGATTCTTCAGCAACGTGAATCCGAACGTGGACCACCCGCGCTGGAGCCAGAAGACCGAGCGGCGGATCAGCGGCACCGCCAGCAAGCTGTTCGCCGAACGCATCCCGACTAAGATCTTCAACGGCTACGCCGAACAAGTCGCGGGGATGTACAAAGGCCTCGATCTGAAAAAGTGGTTCTGATGGCATCGACCTCCCGAGGCATCATCGCCGCCAAAACCCTCGTACATCTGCTCTGTCTGACACCGCTTGCGATCCTCGCCTGGCAGTTCTGGGACGTCTTCAAGACCGGCAGCGACGCCCTGGGCGCCGACCCGGTGGCCGAGGTGGAGCATCGTCTTGGCCTGTGGGCGCTGCGCTTCCTGATGATCGGGCTCGCGATCACGCCGTTGCGCCAGCTGACCGGACAGGCCGTGCTCATCCGTTTCCGGCGGATGTTCGGGCTTTACGCATTCGCCTACGCCACCCTGCATTTCGCCGCCTATCTGGGGCTCGATCTGCGCGGCTATTGGCTGCAGATCTTCGAGGAGATCGTGAAGCGGCCCTACATCACCATCGGCTTCGCCGCCTGGCTGCTGTTGCTGCCGCTGGCGATCACATCGACCCAGGGCTGGATGCGGCGACTCGGCCGGCAGTGGGGGCGATTGCACAAGCTGATCTACGCCATCGGCGTGTTCGCGGTGCTGCATTTCTGGTGGCTGGTGAAATCCGACATCCGCGAACCGGCGCTGTACGCCGGCATTCTCGCCGTGTTGCTCGGCTGGCGACTCTGGAAATGGCAACAGCGACGGCGAGCCTCGGTGCTGCGCTCAGTCGCCGCCCAGTAACAACAGCGCGGCGATCACCGACGCCAGCAGCGCCGCCGCCAGCAGCAGCCACGGCAACCGCCTCTCACGACCGCGCTGGCTCGGTAGCGCCTCGCTGGCATCGTCGTTTTCGACGACCCGGGTCAACAGCGAGGTACTGCTGGCCGGCGCTTCGATCACGAAGCGGTGATGCACGTCGAACACGATCTGGTCGCCCGGCGACAACAGCGCGTCGCGCACGGGATTGCCGTTGACGATGCTGCCCTCACCACTTCCCAGGTCGCGCAAAACCACCTGATTACCGATCATCTCGATCCGCGCATGGCGTTCGGCGAACGCCGCGTCATCGATACGGATATCGGCCTCGTCGCTGCGACCGACCAGACGCGGCGCCTCGAGGGTGAAACTACGGCCGTGGTGGCGACCGCCGACGCCTCGCACCACGACCCTGCAGTCGCCTCGGAATTCGCCCGGGACATGGCGCAATGCATCCGGCAGCGCTTCGACCGCACGAGAGGACACCAGCAGCATCTCCACGCCGTCGAGATAGATCGCATCGCCCAGCCGCAGCATCGCCATGCGTTGCACCGGACGGCCATTGACATGGATGCCGCGCGCGCCGTCGGCCACGGTCATCCACACGCCGCGGCGATCGACGAACAGGCGGATCGAAGGCGCATCGACATCGGCGACCAGTCCGACCGTATCGCCGATGCGGCCGATGGCATGGACGCCCGCACCGAGCGGCATTTCCGGGTGGTGATGTTCGGGAAATCGGAGTTTCAGACCTTCCATGCGGCCGCAATTTATCATGGGACCGGGCCGCAGGCCTTGGAACCGTGGCCGGCAGTGCGCACAATACCCGCCATCCTCAAACGGAGATGCCCATGTCCATCGATATCCGTCATTCGCACTCGCTGCCGCATGCGAAGGCGCGCAAAGCCGTCGAGGAAGTCGCCGAGAAGCTCGCCGAGCGCTTCGAGTTCGACTACGCATGGGACGGGGACACTCTCAACTTCAACCGCTCCGGCGTGGACGGCAAGATCGCACTGGCGCCCAAATCGCTGCATGTCACCGCAAAACTCGGCTTCCTGGTGTCGGCCTTCAAGGGCCCGATCGAGAACGAAATCCGTCGCGTGCTGGACGAACGCTTCGGTTGACGCATGATCTGGATTCACCGACCCGGGTTCGATGAACCAGGATCAGGAATTCGGGACAGCACCAGCAGCGGGAACGATCTCATCGCGGTTTCGCAGGGACAATCGCGGTTTTCGTGTCCATCGCTCAACGGTCGCGGATCGGCTTGCGCGTGCGCTCCGCAACCGGGTGAGCATCGGACAGCGGCGCGAACGGCTCTGGATGACTGGCGAACAGTCTTCGCGCGACTTCCCGCTCGCTGCGCTCGATATCGGCGATGAACGCCGCCACATCCTCCAGCTTGCCGTAGGCGCCGAACCCGCGCTCAAGGAACGACTGCAATTCACCGAAGCCCGCCGCGCGCGCCGGCCCGCGCAGAACACCCAGCAAAGTCGCTACGCCGCGCGTGCGCAGGGCATGGCCGAGACCATAACCGGCGACCACGATCAGATCGATCTGATGCGCACGCAGTCGCGGCAGCCCGACCTCGCGATACGCGCGCCCATACAACTCATCGTCAAGGGTCTTGCGCTTGGGCGCCAGGCGCTGCAGCGCTTCGGCCATGCGCAGATCGAAGGCGTGACTCAGCGCGCCCAGTTCGATCGCATCGGCCAACGTCTCCAACAGCGTCTGCGGCAACAACCGCTGCATTTTTCCCGCGACCCGGGCGATGTCGGAATCGCGGCGGCTGAAATCGCGGTCACCGTAGAGATCGGTGAGGAAGAATATCGCCGCCGGCTTGCGATTCGGATCCTGCATGAATCCCTGGAAGCTCGCAGCCAAACGGGCCGCCTGCCAGCGCCGCAGCTCGGGTAGCCAACGCGCGTCGTTGCGGGGTTCCCGCACGGGATCGTGCACCGCCTGATGCCACGCCAGACGGCGAGCCAATAGAACGCTCAATGCCCGTTTGTCGAGCCTCCGCCGGCCGTGCGCGATATCTGGAGTGACGATCTTCATCGGTGACGATGATCGGCGTCGTGCGGGCGATCGGCAAGCGCGGCGAGCCGAGACGCATCTGCAATAGGCAAGGCCAACTATCATTCGCCCACGGAATCAATGGCTTGAATCCAGGTGCGCGAGTACTGCGCAACATACGACCATCGAACGAACGCCGCATGCACGCCTTTCGGCTACACTCGATCCGTTCCCCAAGTGCCTTCTGCATGCTCTCACTTCACGCCGCCAGCCGACCCGTTCAAGCCAAGTCCGGCAAGCGCAAGCCGACCTCCCGCACTCCCGCCCCGACGTCCGCCCGCATCGGCCTCGCGATCGCCGGCGGCGGCCCGATCGGCGCGATGTACGAACTCGGCGCGCTGCGCGCCCTCGACGATGCGCTGGACGGGATCGATCTGACCCGGATGGATTGCTATGTCGGCGTCAGCAGCGGCGCGTTCCTCGCGGCCGGGCTGGTCAATCGCATGTCGACCACCGAAATGTGCCGGATCTTCATCACCGGCGAGAGCGACGATGTGCGCTTCCGGCCGGAAACCTTTTTGCGCCCAGCCGTATTCGAGTACATGCGCCGTGCCTCGGCACTGCCGAGACTGACCCTGGAATGGTGGGGTAGCCTGCTCAATCCGCGCGAATCGCGGCTGTCGGATCTGATCCTGCGCTTCGGAGGTCTGGTTCCTGCCGGATTGTTCGACAACACCGAAGTCGAGCGCTTCCTGCGCGAGATCTTCAGTCGCGGCGGGCGCAGCAACGATTTCCGCGAACTCGACCGCGAGCTTTACGTCGTCGCTGTTGATCTGGACAGCGGTGAAGCCGTCCGCTTCGGCGGCAAGCAGTGGATGGATATTCCGATTTCCAAGGCGGTACAGGCCAGCGCCGCACTACCGGGCTTGTACCCGCCCGTCGAAGTCCGAGGTCGTCACTACGTCGATGGCGCATTGCGCCGGACCATGCACGCATCGGTGCTTCTGGAGCGCGGCATCGATCTGCTGATCGGCATCAACCCGCTGGTGCCGTTCGATTCGACCCGGGTCGACAGCGATGCCGGCCGTCGCGGCGAGGTCGACCCGCACCGGATCTGGCAGGGCGGCCTGCCGGCGGTGATGTCGCAGACCTTCCGGACCCTGCTGCAGTCGCGCATGCAGGTCGGGCTTGCGAAATACGCCCAGCAGTATCCGGACATCGACCAATTGATCTTCGAGCCGAACTCGAACGATGGCGAAATGTTCTTCACCAACGCTTTCAGCTTCTCGAATCGCCGCCGCGTGTGCCAGTTGGGTTACCGCAACACGCTGCAGGATCTGCGCAATCGCGCCGAAACCCTGCGGCCTGTGCTGGCCGCCCATGGCATCCGCCTGCGCGACGAGGTACTCGCAGACCGCCACCGCACCGTGCTGAGTGGGATGGGCAAAGCGCCGCCCCGCAGTACCGAAACCACAGCACGCCTGCGTCGCGCGCTGGAAGAAACCGAACATCTGATCAAACGCCGCAATCGCGGCTGATCGCGTCGCAACACACATCCCTTGCGGATCATCGCGATGGCAGCACCTTGCGCCATCGCAATTCCTCGTGTGAATACTCTAGACAACTCCCGCATTCTGCCGCGCAATCGATCACGCGCCCGCTGGGAGGGCATCATGGCCAAGTTCAAGAAAGCCGCTGCAAAGAAGACCACCGCCAAAGCCGCCGATGCACAGGCACAGGCCGAGCATCTCTCCAAGTCGCTGAGCGAATCCGCGCAGCAGGTATGGCTCGCCGGCGTCGGCGCCTTCTCTCGCGCGCAGGCCGAGGGCACCAAGTTGTTCGAAGGTCTGGTGAAGGAAGGCATGGGCCTTGAGCAGACCATGCGCAAGTTCGCTGGCGGTCGCGCCGAAGTGGTGCGCGATGTGGTCGAAAACCGCGTCGGTCAGGCCCGCGAACGCGCCACCGACACCTGGGACAAGCTGGAAAAGGTCTTTGAGGACCGCGTGCAACGCGCCCTCGTCAAGCTCGGCGTGCCGAGCCGCGAAGATCTCACCGATCTCAGCAGCCGCGTCGAAGCGCTGACCGCCGAACTGCGTCGTCAGGGCGGCAAGCCGGCCGCCGCGCCGCGCAAGGCTGCGAAGAAAGTGACCAAGGCAGTGAAGGTACCCGCCAAGCGTGGCCGCAAGCCGGCTGCGCCGAAAGCCTGAACCACTGCAGTGTCGAATCATGAATGAACGGAACCGGGCGGAGACTCGCCCTCGACTCCCGGTCCGATCGTTCATCTGATAAGTTCCAGATATCGACGCGTTGCCTTCGCGACGCGAGTGTCAGACGCAAGTTTCGGCGGCGTCAAGCCGCTCTTCAACCCGCCAACCAGCTGAGAAGACCGTAGCTCCCCTCCCCTCACGGCTTCAGGTAGGCGGGTTTCTTTTTGTCTTGAGAAAGACAAACCAGCGGGTCATGGCCGCACACCAGGTCCGAAAGACTTCATTGGCAATCGCAAAAAAGAAGGCAGCCTTTCGGCTGCCTTCTGCATTTCAATCTCGACGAAAAGGTCGCCAAACGTTACCAGTGCACACCGCGCATCAATGAAGCGAATGCGATCTGTTCCTGGCTGGGCTGGTCTTCCTTCAGCGCTTTCTTGTCGCCCTTCGCCGCCGCCGAATCCGGGAACAGCTCGAACGCGGTGCTCATGATCACCTCGTACGCCTTCGGTGCGACCGCGTTGAGCACCGCCGAGAAGATGCCGAGGCGGGTCGCGATCCGGCTGGGCTTCTCGATGATGCCCTTGACCACCATATCCGCCGCCTCGTCCGGGCTCAGGGTCGGCACGCTTTCGTACATCTTGGTCGGCGCGATCATCGGCGTACGGACCAGCGGCATATTGATGGTGGTGAAACTGATGCCCTTGCCGGACAACTCGCCCTGGGCGCAGCGACTGAAGGCATCCAGTGCCGCTTTCGAAGCGACATAGGCAGAGAAACGCGGCGAACTGGCGAGCACACCGATCGAACTGATGTTGATGATGTGACCCTTGCGGCGCTGGATCATCGTCGGCATGACACCCATGATCAGGCGCAGGCAGCCGAAGTAGTTCAACTGCATGGTGCGTTCGAAATCGTGGAAGCGATCGTAGCTGAGCTCGATCGAACGACGGATCGAGCGGCCCGCGTTGTTGATCAGGATATCGACGTGGCCGTGCTCCTTGAGGATCGTAGCCACCAGCCGGTCGCAATCGGCCATGTCGGCGAGATCGGCCGTGTAGGCGAAGACTTTGCCACCACCCTTCTTCATCTCGTCGCGGGCCTTGAACAGTTCTTCCTCGCCACGGGCGACGATCACCGTGGTCGCACCCGCTTCCGCCAGTCGCTGGGCGGTCGACAGGCCGATGCCCGACGAACCGCCGGTCACGACCACCACCTTGCCCTTGACCTTACCCTTCAGGCTGCGGTCGATGAACAGGTCGGGATCGAGGTGACGTTCCCAGTAATCCCAGAGACGCCAGGCGTAGTCGTCCAGCCTCGGCACCGAGATACCGCTGCCCTTCAGCGCGCGCTCGGTCTCGCGATTGTCGAAGCGGGTGGGATAGGTGATGAATTTCAGGACGCCCTTGGGAATCTTGAAGTCGCGCAGCAACATGCCGATGAAACGCTTCACCGGCGGCAGGCTGCCGACCGCGCCGCGAACGCCGCTGGGGACGAACGCGAACATGCGCGCGTCGAGGCGCATGGTCATTTCAGGGGCGTGACCGGCGCGGGCGAAGGTGTTCAGCACCTCGCCGACGCGCATCGGTTCCGGGTCCACGAGGTGGAAGCAATGGCCGTCCAGCTTGGGCTTGTGTGCGATGTGGTCCATGGCGTCGACCACGAAATCCACCGGCACCACGTTGATGCGACCGCCTTCCAGACCGAGCACGGGCATCCATGGCGGCAGCATTTCGCGCAGTTTCTTGAGGAAGGTGAAGAAGTAGTACGGGCCATCGATCTTGTCCATCTCACCAGTCTGCGAGTGGCCGACGACCATGCCCGGACGGTAGATGCGCCATTTGATGCGCTTCTCCTTGCGCACCAGACCTTCGGAATCGTGCTTGGTGCGCAGGTAAGGATCGTCCAGGCCCTCGGCCTCATCGAACATGTCCTCGCGGAAGACGCCCTGATAGAGGCCGGCGGCCGCGATCGAACTGGTGTGATGGAAGCACCCCGCACCGATCGCCACGCCAAGATCGAGTGCGTTCTGGGTGCCGTCGACGTTCGCCTTGCGCTGACTTTCGGCGTCGGCGGTCAGATCGTAGATCGCCGCAAGGTGGAAGAAATGCTTCACCTTACCGGTCAGAGTCTTCAACTGCGCGGCGGTCAGGCCGCATTTCGCGGCGGTCATGTCGCCGTGCACCGGCACCACCCGCTTCATGTCCCAGGCCATCTTCTTGGCCAGCGCGTCGAATTTCTTCTGCGAGTCCTTGCGCACCAGCACATAGACCGTGCCTTTCCGCTTCAACAGATTGCCCACCAGAAAGCGCCCCAGAAACCCGGTGGCGCCGGTAACGAAATAACTCATGTCCTCGCCCTCATGAGAATAGAGCCTGACATGGAGAATCCCCCGCCAGGTTCCGGGACTGCGGCGCAGTCCGAAGCGGCTAAGTTGCCAGAGCCGGCGTTCAAGAACAATCCGGGAGCGTAGGGTCGCCTCCCCGCCACTGGCCTCCAGGCAACCCATGCAGGACGGACGCATACCCCTGTGTCGTATTGACCCGACCCCCGCACCATGCTGTCATGCCGCCTTCACGGGAGGGTTAGAACCATGTCCGATCTGCAGAAGAGCTTCGAACAAGCCGCGAAAGATATCCAGAGCCTGGCCGAGCGCCCCGACAACGACACCCTGCTGCGCCTGTACGCGCTGTTCAAACAGGGGTCCGAGGGCGACGTCAGCGGCGCCAAACCCGGTTTCTTCGATTTCGTCGGCACTGCCAAGTACGAGGCCTGGGCCAAGCTCAAGGGCACTGCGCAGGACGATGCGAAGAAAAAGTACGTCGACATGGTGAAGAAGCTGGCCGGCTGAGGCCGACCGGCCCGGGCCACTGCCCCACCCCTCGATGGCAAGACAGACCCGACAACGGATCCTCGACACCTCGCTTGCGATGTTCAATACGCAGGGCGAGCCCAACGTCACGACGAACCACATCGCCGACGAGATGGAGATCAGCCCCGGCAATCTCTACTACCACTTCCGCAACAAAGACGACATCATCGAGCAGTTGTTCGCGCGCTACGAGGAGCGCATGGACAATGCGCTCGCCGCGCCCAGCGGCCGGCTGCCCGAACTGGAAGACATCTGGCTGCAACTGCATCTGGTGTTCGAGTGCATCTGGGACTATCG
>CAZGBA010000087.1:0-15689 GCA_964523435.1 uncultured Xanthomonas sp. | reverse complement strand
CCGGCGACACCGTCGTCGTCAACGTGAAGGTGAAGGAAGGCAACCGCGAGCGCGTGCAGGCCTACGAAGGCGTGGTCATCGGCATCAAGAACGGCGGCCTGAACTCTGCGTTCACCGTCCGCAAGATTTCGCACGGTTATGGCGTCGAGCGCGTGTTCCAGACCCACAGCGCGGCTATCGAGTCGGTGACGGTGAAGCGCCGCGGCGCGGTGCGCGCTGGCAAGCTGTACTACCTGCGCAACCTTGAAGGCAAAAAGGCGCGTATCAAGGAAGATCTGTCGATGCACGCCAAGGCCAAGACCGAAGCGAAAGCCGGCTGATCCATCGAACCCGAGCTGTACCGCAAGAGGCCACCGCGAGGTGGCCTTTTCGCTGTCCGCGCTTAAAATCGCATTCCGACCAACGCCGGGTCCGCTATGCATCCCTCCGCTATGCATCCCGAAGACGCCACCGTTCGCCTCGATCTCTGGCTCTGGGCGGCACGCTTCTACCGCACCCGCAGTCTCGCCAAGCAGGCGATCGATACCGGCAAGGTTGACGTCGGTGGACAGCGCGCGAAAGCATCGCGCACGGTGCGGGTAGGCGACACGATGAGGATCGTACGTGGCGACGAGGTATTCGAGATCGCAGTCGCTGGCTTGAGCGACCAGCGTGGGCCGGCATCCATGGCGCAAGCGCTGTACAGCGAGTCGGAAACATCGAAGACCAATCGGCTGGAAACACTTGCGAGCCTGCGTGCCGGACGTGCGGGTTATCAGCCACCGCACCACAAACCCGACAAACGCGCGCGGCGGCTGATCCGCGCCTTGGGCGACATCGACGCTATTTGAAGTGCCGATGGATGCCAAGACTGGAATCGGGAGGGGCGCGTTTCATTCGTCATTCCCCCCGAGCGTGATGACTACATTGCCTTTTTTGTGGCCTTTATCGACGTAATGGTGCGCAGCGACCATTTGATCGAAAGTGTAGCTGCGGTCGATGACAGGCAGGAATTTTCCAGAACCCGCAAGTTCGGCGAGTTGATGCAGGTATTCATTGTGTTCGGCCGCCGCTCCTGCGATGACTGTTTTACCGCTCGTCATCGTATGCCACGGTGCGGACAGCATTTCCGGAAGGCCGGCGAGAACGAGAAGCAGACGCCCCCCGCTGGAGAGCGAAGATCCGCTGCGTGAGAACGGCGCGGTGCCCGCAGTATCGATGATGACGTCGTACTGCTCGCCGGATTCGGTGAAATCCTGTTTTGTGTAGTCGATGACCTGATCCGCGCCGATGGATAGCACGAGTTGGAGGTTGGCTGTACTGCAGACGCCAGTCACGTGCGCACCTAAATGTTTGGCCAGTTGGACTGCTGCAGTACCGACGGCACCTGAAGCACCATTGATGAGCACACGCTCGCCGCTTCGGAGAGCGACCCTGTGGTAGAAATCCAGCATGGTCGATCCGCCGAAGGACAAAGCCGCAGCTTGTTCATAGCTCAGGTTCGATGGTTTGATGGCGACAGGGCCGTCCTCGGACATGCATACGTACTCGGCGTACGCGCCCATGCGTCCGCCGGGATAGGCGAAAACCTGATCGCCAATCTTGAATGATGTCACTGCCTTGCCCACCGATTCGACATCGCCGGCCAGTTCGGTACCGAGGATCGGCTGCTTGGGTGTACGGATTCCGAAGGCGAGACGTCCAAGCGAACTGAAACCCCAAGGCAATTTCATGCTGCGCAGCCGCCAGTCGGCTGAACTGACCGTAGTCGCGCGGACGCGGATCAGAAGTTCGTGATCTCCCGGGATCGGCTTCGGAAGTTCGCTCATCTCAAGCACTTCCGGATCTCCGTATCTCTTGTAAATGATTCCTTTCACAACGCTGACCTCTGTCCGACGGGTTGGGAGTTGCATGAAAAAGCATGAATCCATGAAGCATGACGCCGGATTTTCGCTACTCGAAAACGCGACCAAGAGACTCAGTATTGCAGAAAGATACAGTGACCTCAGGCAGCCTGTGTGACGAAGACATCAAGGCGCGCGCCTTGGGGGTGATGTGCGTACGCGATGCGATGACGGGCGGATGTCGAGTGCGGATTCGCACAGAATGGATGGCGCGGCTTCAGGCAGTGTCTGGCAACAAGCTGCAGAGGGCGGATACCAGGTTTCCGATTTGCTGGCAGCACGTGACGTAGTCGATGCCGGCAGACGCGCTCCGGGACGGGCATGAGAACCGTTGACGACAATTTATCGCGGCCTTGCCGCTACCACCGGGACATGCCGGCAGCCGATCAGACAACAAAAAACCCCGCTTTCGCGGGGTTTTCGTGTTCGCCATGCAGACATGTCTGCTGACTTGCGTTTGGTGCCCAGGAGAGGACTCGAACCTCCACGGTTTTACCCGCTAGTACCTGAAACTAGTGCGTCTACCAATTCCGCCACCAGGGCAAGGGCGCGTATGTTGCGTTGCGACGCGTGCGATGTCAACGGCTGCGGGGCCGATCCGGCATGAGCACCGGGGCCGATCATCGCCAGGATCGGCCCCGTTCAGTTCCCGTCGACGTATACTTGCGGCCGATGTCAAAAACCACCAAGAAGAATACTGGCCCTCGCGCCACGCGCGCGCCTCAGGGCGCTTCCCCGAAATCATCGGCTCACCCCGCTTCCCGCAACGCAGCCCCATCCAAGCCGGGCAAGGCCTTGAAAGCGACCACGGCGCAGCCTTCTGCCAGACCGCCCAAACCGGGCGTCGCAACGAAATCACGCAATACAGGCAAGCCGAGCGGCAAACCCGCCAAGGCGGCGCCTTGGCTGCCCGACAGTTTCGGCACGACAGGCGCCCTGAAGCCGCCGCCCACGCGCAAACCTGCTCTTCACGGCGCGGTCGTCCATGACCCGCATGCGGCCCGCGAAGCGTCGCGGTACGCCGATCCGATTCCGAGCCGCGAGGCGATCCTCAAACTCCTCGGCGAGGCCGACGGCCCGATGGTGCCGGAGACCGTCGCCGAGCGTCTTGGCCTCGATACCCCTGAACGACGCGACGCGCTGGGCAAGCGGCTGGCGGCGATGCTGCGCGATGGTCAATTGCTGCAGAACCGCCGCGGCGGCTATCTGCCCGCAGCGCGGATGGATCTGATCGCCGGTACGGTGATCGCCAACCCCGATGGTTTCGGTTTCCTGCGCCCGGATACGGGCCCCGGCGACGACCTGTTCCTGTCGCCGATGGAAATGCGCAAGGCGATGCACGGCGACCGGGTCATGGCCAGCGTCACCGGCGTCGATCGTCGCGGCCGTCGCGAAGGCGCCATCGTCGAAGTGCTTGAGCGCCGCATCAACCGCCTGATCGGCCGATTCACCCTGGAAGCCGGCATCAGTTACGTCATTCCCGACGACGCCCGGATCCAGCGCAATGTGCAGATTCCCGTCGATGCGCGATTGGATGCGCGCAACGGCCAGCTCGTGGTCTGCGAGATCGTGCATGCGCCTGATGCATACCGGCCGCCGATCGGTCGCGTGCTCGCGGTGCTCGGCGACAAGCTGACGCCGTCGCTGGTGGTCGAAGCCGCGATCCATGGCCACGATCTGCCGCATGAATTTCCGCCAGAGGTGAGCGCCGAAGCCACTTCGGTGCCGCTGCAAGTGACCGAGTCGGATATCGCCGGACGTGTCGATCTGCGCCGACTGCCGCTGGTGACCATTGATGGCGAGGACGCCAAGGATTTCGACGATGCGGTGTGGTGCGAACCGAACCGCAACGGGTTCCGCCTGATCGTCGCGATCGCCGACGTTTCGCATTATGTGCGCCCGGGTGCGCCGCTCGACGACGAAGCCCAGAAGCGCGCGACCTCGGTGTATTTCCCTGGATTTGTGGTGCCGATGTTGCCGGAGACCTTGTCCAACGGCATCTGTTCGCTGAATCCGAAAGTCGATCGTCTGTGTTTCGTCTGCGATATGCAGGTCGGACTCGACGGCGAAGTGGGCAAGTCGAAATTCTACGAAGCAGTGATGCATTCGCACGCGCGTCTGACCTACACCCAGGTGTGGCAGGCGGTGGGCGAGAACGATGCGGACGCCATTGGAAAAATCGGTTCGCTGTTGCCGCAGGTCCAGCGCCTGCATCAGCTTTACCAACTGCTGGCGAAGGCGCGCAAGGCGCGCGGCGCGATCGAGTTCGAGTCGACCGAAGTGCGCTTCGTGCTCGGCTCGCAGGGCGAGGTGGTGCAGGCCGGGATGGTGCATCGCAACGACGCGCACAAGCTGATCGAAGAATGCATGATTGCGGCCAATGTCGAAGCCGCGCGCTATCTCCTGAAACAGCGGGTGCCGGCGCCGTATCGCATCCACGACAAGCCGCCGGAATCGAAGTACACCGATCTGCTTGAATTCCTGAAGGAATTCAAGCTCCGGATGCCGCCATGGGCAACGGTGGAGCCGCGCGATTTCACGGTGTTTCTCGGTAAGATCCGCGAGCGTGCGGACGCCGCGCTGCTGGAATCGGTGCTGCTGCGCACGCAGTCGCTGGCGGTCTACGCGCCGGACAACATCGGTCACTTCGGGCTTGCACTTGAGGCCTACGCGCACTTCACGTCGCCGATCCGACGCTATCCCGATCTTCTGGTGCATCGCGCGATCAAGCACGCGTTGACCGGTGCGAAGCCCGCGACTTTCGCCTATTCGGCGAACGGCATGGCCGCGCTGGCGCTGCAGTGCTCGGAGCGTGAGCGCCGGGCCGATGAGGCGGAGCGCGAAGTCGACGAACGTTATCGGGCTGCGTGGATGGAAAAGCACGTTGGCGGCAAGTTCGACGGCATCATCAGCGGCGTCACCAGTTTCGGTCTGTTCGTGGAACTGGACGACTCGAAGGTCAACGGCTTGATCCATGTGACCCAGTTGCCGAACGATTACTACCACTTCGATCCGATCCGCAAGACGCTCAGCGGCGAACGCGCCGGGCGCGTGTTCCGGCTCGGTGATCGCGTCACCATCATCGTGCTCAAAGCCAGTTTGGAAGAGCGCAAGATCGACTTCCGGCTTGCGGAAGAGCGTGGCGTCGCGCCGCCGCCGCCGCGCGGGCAGCCGGCGAAGCGACCGAAGCAGAAGTATTGATGTCGTAGGGCGGGCCCCGGCCCGCCGCTGCGGCAATGCAATAGAAGTTTGCGATGAGCGAACCCGCTTCGAGCATCGCTCGAAGCGATTGAATGTTTCGCAATGGCGCGCCGGGGCCCGCCTTACGACAATGCTTCAACGTATTTCACCGCTCCGCGCCCTGCGATCAAACCACTCGCGAAACATGCGGTCAGCAGATATCCGCCGGTCGGCGCTTCCCAATCCAGCATTTCGCCGGCACAGAACACGCCGGGCATCGCGTTTGCCTGCAATGCGCCATCAAGCACTTCCAGACGTACGCCGCCGGCAGTGCTGATGGCTTCGGCGATCGGCCGCGTATTGCGCAGCCGCAGCGGCAACCGTTTGATCGTGCGCACCAGCGTATCGTTGCCGGTCGTTGCGTCGCGCGGCAACACTTCGTGCAGCAGTGCGACCTTCGCTGCATCCAGTCCCGTTTGCCGACGCAGATGTTCGCCGAGGCTGCGCTTTCCGCGCGGTTTTTCCAGGTCGCGCAGTAGGCGCGCTGAGTCGCGACCCGGTGCCAGATCCAGCCACAGCATCGCTTCGCCTTCGCGCAGGATGCGTTCGCGCAGGTCGGCCGAGATCGCATAGATCGCGCTGCCCTCGATGCCGGTGGCTGTGATCACGCACTCGCCCTGCAGTGAATGCATCGCGCCGTCCGGCCCCTGCCAGTGCGCGATCACTGGTTTCAGCGGTGCGCCCGCGTGCCGGGTCGAGAGATGCTCGCTCCAACCGATATCGAAGCCACAGTTCGACGGACGCAGTGGCGCGATGTCGATGCCGCGTTCAGCCAGCATCGGTACCCAGGCGCCGTCGGAACCGAGCTGCGGCCAGCTCGCGCCGCCGAGGGCGAGGACGGTGGCTTTGGCATCGATGCTGCGCTCGCCGTCGGCAGTATCGAAGCGCAGCGCTCCGCTTCCGTTCCAACCGGTCCAGCGATGATGGACGTGGAAGCGCACGCCGCGCTCGCGCAACCGTCGCACCCAGCAGCGCAGCAGCGGTGCGGCCTTGCGATCCATCGGAAACACGCGCCCGGAGCTGCCGACGTAGGTTTCGATGCCGGACTCGCGCGCCCATTCGCGCAATGCATCGCTGTCGAAGGCATCGAGCCAATGCCCGACCTGCGTCGCCCGTTCGCGGTAGCGCGTGTCGAATCCGGGTCGCGGTTCGCTGTGGGTGAGGTTGAGTCCGCCCTTGCCGGCGATCAGGAATTTGCGCCCGACCGAGCCTTTGGCCTCGAACAGATCGACCTGCAATCCAGCCGCGATCGCGACTTCGGCGGCCATCAGCCCGGCGGGGCCGCCGCCTATGATGGCGATATCGGTGCTGGCAGGCAGGTTGGGCGACATGCGCAAAGGATCGGGCAGGGCGGCGGATGATAGCGCGGCGCGGGCGATGCGATTGAGGCAAAGCGGCGCCCTTCCCGGCACAATAGCGCCATGAGCAACCCATCAACCAATAGCCAGAAAGCGTGGATCGTCGGTATCAATGCGGTCGCCGCAGCGGTCGAGCACGATGCCGAGCATGTTCGCGAGGTGCTGATCGAAGCCAGCGCCAAGAATCCGCGGCTCACCGAGATCGAAGAGAACGCACGGCGCAAGGAGATCGATGTGCGCCGGGTCGCGACCAACGCTCTGGATGGCGTCGCCGGTGGCCTACGGCATCAGGGCGTGGTCGCGCGCTACGCCGCAGCGAAGACCTACAACGAAGACGATCTGCCCGAACTCATCGAAGCCGCCGCCGGCAAGGCGCTGCTGCTGGTGCTCGATGGTGTGCAGGATCCGCACAATCTCGGTGCCTGTCTGCGCAGCGCGGCTGCGGCAGGCGTGACTGCGGTGATCATTCCGAAAGACAAGGCGGTGCAGGTCAATGCGACCGTGCGCAAGACATCGGCCGGCGCCGCCGACAGCATCCCGGTGGTGCGGGTGACCAATCTCGCCCGTGCGATGCGCGACATCCAGCAGCTCGGTGTGTGGATCTACGGGCTGGCCGGCGAAGCCACGGATTCGCTGTACAAGCTCGATCTGCGCGGCAATGTCGCGCTGGCGCTCGGCGGAGAAGCCGACGGCCTGCGTCGACTCACACGCGAGCACTGCGATGCGCTGGTGACGATTCCGATGCCGGGTATTGCATCGTCATCGCCTGGCGTGGAAAGCCTCAACGTCTCGGTCGCGACCGGTGTCGTGTTGTTCGAAGCCGTGCGTCAGCGGCAATAAAAAATCACAAGAAGGATAGAAGCGCGAATGAATCTCGAATGGTACGACTGGGTCGGTTTGCTGGGTTCCTTCCTGGTGGTCGGTAGCTATTTCCTGCTGCAGAGCGGGCGGCTTTCCGGCACTGGCCTGCCCTATCAATTGATCAATATCGCCGGGTCGAGTTGCATTCTGGTTTCGCTGTTCGGCGGCTTCAATCTCGCGGTCTGCCTGCTGCAGATGACTTGGATCGTGATCAGCCTCTACGGCATTGCGCGCGGGTGGCGCCAGCGAAGAATGCCCGGCGCTCAGCCGGGCTGACGATTGTCGCTGGCGGGCGCAGGAGGGTCATCCGTTGCGCCTGCGGTGATAGAACCGATCAGGTCGCCCGCGGCCAGGCGTTGACGATCTTGCAGAACAGCTCGGCGGTGCGCTCGGTGTCGTACACCGCCGAATGCGCTTCCTCGCTGTTCCACGACAGTCCGGCGGCATGCACGGCACGTGCGAGCACGGTTTGGCCGTAGGCCACGCCGGCCAGACTCACGGTGTCGAAGACGCTGAACGGGTGGAACGGGTTGCGCTTGTGCTGGGTGCGCGCGATGGCGGCGTTGAGGAAATTCAGATCGAAGTGCGCGTTGTGGCCGACCAGTATCGCGCGCTGACAGTCGTGCTTGCGTACGGCGGCGCGCACGGCGGCGAAGACATGATCCAGCGCATCGCGTTCTTCCTTGGCGAGCCGGAACGGATGATCGAGATCGATGCCAGTGATCTGCAGCGATTTCGGGTCGATTTCGGTGCCCGGCGCCGGGATCAGGTGCGCGCTGGCGGTTTCGCCGGGCACCAGCAGGCCGTTTTCGTCGAGATCGACCGGCTGCACCGCAATTTCGAGCAGCGCATGACGGTTCCAGTCGAAGCCGCCGGTTTCCACATCGACCACGACCGGAAGATAGCCCCGGAAACGCTCCGACATCTTTTTGTGGCGCACAGGGGCGGCAGCGGATTCGGTCATGCGACAAGCCTAGCAGACGCCGCACGTATCCCCGCTGTCGGAAGTCTCAGTCCAGACGGGAGCCGAGGATCGTGCCTTCCGCGCGCATCTGCGCGAGCATTGTTGCGCCGTCGTGGAGGAAAGCATCCGGATCGGGCGCGCCGGCTTCCGCTGCCAGCGCCAGCAGGTGTTCGTGGCCGCTCAGCGCCGGTTCGGCGTCGAGCCGCTGCAGTAGCCGGAACACGAGAGGCGTCAGCGCGTGGAAGCTGACGGTGCCGTTGGCTTCGCGGCGCAGCATGAGCAGCGTCGGCGCTTCGGGTTGCGTCCCGGGCCGATAGTCCGGGCCGATCCGATGCACCGGCCATGCGTACGCCAGTGGCCAGGCCAGCGGCGACACCAGCGGGCGGCCTTCGAGCAGATCGCCGTCCGGGTCGTGCGCGATCTCGTCGTTGCGCGCTTCGCTGATCTGCAGCGCCAGTTCGATCCATTCGTAATGCGCCAACTCCCGTAACCAGGGCGGATCGTCGCGGCCGGCATCGCGGCTCATATCATCACTGTCTGCGCGCGTGTCCAGATAGCGCAGGAATTCGCGCGCCAGTTCGGTGAAGAGCGGCGTCTGGCAGTCGTGGTCGCGATAGAACGCGCGGATGAGTGTCGCCCAGCCTTCGTCGCCGTAGAGCTTGCGCAGCACCGGGAAGTTGCCGGCCAGCATGCCCTCGACGTTGTTGAAGAACAGTTCGCGATAGATTTTCAGTCTGCGTGCTTCGATCCCGGGTGGTGGCGGTATGCGCTCGGGGTCGCGGATGTGCGCGGCGAATGCATCCTGCTGCGCGGCAAGTATTTCGTTGGTGTCAGGCGGCATGGCGCTGGTCATGCGCGGGCGCTCCGGCGATGCGGCGGCGGACCTGGCCGAGTTCGTCGAGCAGATCCTCGAACGGCGGCAGGTTGAAATCGCGCTCCAGCAACGTGGGGCGCGGGCCGAACAATCGATACGCTTCTTCGAGCAGCGACCACACCTGCGCGTTGACCGCGCTGCCGTGGGTGTCGATCTTGAGGTCTTCGGCTTCGTCGTAGTGACCGGCAACGTGGATGTACGAAACGCGTTCGCCGGGGATAGCGGCGAGGAATTCCGACGGGTCGTAGCGGTGATTGGTGGCGTTGACGATGATGTTGTTCACATCGAGCAGCATCATGCAGTCCGCTTCGGCCAGCACGGCGTTGATGAAGTCGATTTCGCGCATGGGCGACTGCGCGCCCGGTAAAGGCAGCGTGGCGTAGTACGAGATGTTCTCGATCGCGATCCGCTGGCCGAGGATGTCCTGGGTGCGACGGATGCGCGCGGCGACGTGATGTACGGAGGCTTCGCTGAAGGGCAGCGGCAGCAGGTCGTAGAGTTGGCCACGACTGTCGCCGCAGGCGCTGAGGTGTTCGCTGTACAGCGGACAGCGGTGCGTCTCGATGAATCTGCGCACCTTGATCAGGAACGTTTCGTCCAGCGGCGCGGGTCCGCCCACCGACAGCGACAGGCCGTGGCAGACCACCGGATAGCGCGAAGCCAGGTCCGCGAAGCCGTCGCCGAGCGCGCCGCCGACACCGATCCAATTTTCCGGTGCGGTTTCGAGAAAATCGAAACTGCCCGATGGCGCATGACGCATCGCCGCCAACAGCGGGCGGCGCAGGCCCAGACCGGCGGCGTGTGACGGGAGCGGGAGATGCGTCATCGGCTTGACCGTGGCTACTGAAGGAATGCGGGTTCCAAAACGCAGGACGGCCGCAGTGCGGCCGCCCCGGAGCGAAAGTCGTCGTCGGCGACGACGACCCGATCGCTTTACATGTTGCCGCCGCATTTACCCTCGCCGCACTTGCCTTCGGCCGCTTTGCCGTCGGCCGCCGGCTTGTTGCCGCCGCATTTGCCTTCACCGCACTTGCCTTCAGCAGCAGCCTTGTGGTCACCGCCGCACTTGCCTTCGTGGGCGGCCTTCATTTCTTCGGCAGTGATGAAGCCGTCGCCGTTGCCATCGTGCGAGGCGAACTTGTCGTCCTTGCCGCCGTGGGCAGCGGCGAATTCGGCGCGCGAGAGCTTGCCGTCCTTGTCGGTGTCCATCTTGGCCATGCCACAGCTGCCTTCGGCAGCCTTGGCGCCGCCGCAGCTACCTTGGGCCGGCTTCTTGTCGCCGCCGCAGCTACCCTGCGCAGCCTTGTCGCCGCCACAGCTGCCCTGTGCCGGCTTCTTGTCGGCGCCACAGCTGCCCTGTGCGGCCTTGTCGCCAGCGGCTGCATCGGCGCCGAGCAGATAACCCTGGGTCAGGTGGGTGGAAGCGAACGCGGAGCCGGACAGCAGCAGGCCGCTGGCCAATGCTGCGGAGACGGCGATCGCGACGGGTTTCTTGGTGCTGGACATGCGTATTACTCCTGAGTGGTGGAATCGGGACGTTGGGGGTGGGGAATCCTAGCGTGGAACCGCGAGGTCTTGCATCTGAGATGCCGGCAGCGGAGCGAGGTACTGTCTGGCGAGGCTGCGGGCGCGATGCAGCCGTGCCTTGGCGGCTTCCGGATGCAGCGACAGCGCCGATGCGATCTCGCCGATGGTGTGGCCTTCGAGGTCGCGCAGCAGAATGATTTCACGATAGTGGGCGGGCAGCGCGGCGAGCGCATTGGCGACATCGCGGATCAGTCCGGTAGGGGCGGGATAGTGCGGGCCGTCGATCTCTTCCAGATCGGTCGGTTGCATCAGCAGATAGCGGGTGGCGCGTTTCAACCGGTTGCATTCGCGCTTGACGATCCGGAACACCCACGAGTTGTAGGCATCGAGCTCGCGCAGCGCCTTGAGCTTGCGCGAAACCAGCAGCAGACTTTCCTGCACGGCGTCTTCGATGTCGTTGATCCCGCAGTGGTATTCGGCATAGCGGCGCAGATCCTGGCGTGAACGCACCAGCACCCGTTCGAGCGCGCGAAGGTCCCCGTCGCGGGCGGCGGCGAGCGAATCCTGGAATGTCGGGTCCTGCTGTTGCACGGTCTCTCCTTTGAAGGTCCGCAATCTACGCGTTGCAGCGTTTGCGGTTGTGCACAAAGAGTTAGGCCGGGGCGCGCCGGGTGCGCAGCAGGGGCTTCGGTGACGACTGGGTTCAGGCTTCGTTTAGGGTCGAGGACCTGGAGGCGGTGGGTCAGATCATCGGCAGTCCGGGTGCACTGCGTGGAAAACTGTCATCTTTGGTGGATAATCTTTCCATCATTCCGGGATTATGGATTCATGGAAATCAAGCAAGCCACAGCCGCGCTCGCCGCCCTCGGCCAGTCCACCCGTCTGTCCGTCTTCCGCTGTCTGGTCCAGGCCGGTCCGCAAGGGCGCATGCCGGGCGAGATCGCTGAAACCCTGTCGCTTGCCGGGGCCACATTGTCCTTCCATCTCAAGGAATTGTCGGCAGCAGGACTGGTCCGGGCCGAGCCACGCGGCCGCTTCATCTGTTATCGCGCCGATTTCGACGCCATGCGTGCGTTGCTAGGATTCCTGACCGAAAACTGCTGCGGCGGCAATCCCGACGCCTGCGCACCGATGGCCTGCGGCCCGGCCGAGGCCACGAAGGGCAAGCTTTAATCGGCTCAGTCGACCAGACCACACCCGACACATCATTTCTGTCCAGGCGAGATATATCGAACATGACGATCCGCATCGGTATCAACGGTTTCGGCCGCATGGGCCGGCTCACCCTGCGCGCGGCCTGGGGCGACCCCGACCTGCGCTTCGTGCGCATCAACGACCCGGCCGGCGACCCGGCCACGCTCGCGCATCTGCTGATGTTCGATTCGATCCATGGTCGCTGGGATCGCGAAGTCGCCACCGATGGCGATGCCCTGGTGATCGACGGTCAGCGCATCGCGATCACGCGCAACAAGGATCTGGCCGCGACCGACTGGTCGGACTGCGATGTGGCGATCGAAGCCTCCGGCAAGTTCCGCAAGCCCGATGTGCTGCAGCCGTATCTCGATCAGGGCGTGAAGCGCGTGGTTGTCACCGCGCCGGTGAAATCCGCTGGCGCGCTCGATGTGGTGGTCGGTGTGAATCACGGCCGCTTCGACCCCAGACAACACCGCATCGTCTCGGCCGCATCGTGCACCACCAACTGTCTCGCGCCGGTGGTGAAGGTGATCCACGAAGGCATCGGCATCCGTCACGGCAGTCTGACCACGATCCACAGCCTGACCAATACCCAGGTGATCGTCGATGCGCCGCACAAGGACTTGCGCCGCGCGCGTGCCTGCGGCAGCAGTCTGATTCCGACCTCCACCGGCTCCGCGACCGCGATCGCCGAAATCTTTCCGGAATTGCGCGGTCGCCTCGACGGTCATGCGGTGCGCGTGCCGCTGACCAATGCTTCGCTGACCGACTGCGTGTTCGAGGTCGAACGCGCCACCACGGTCGATGAAGTCAACGCGCTGCTGCGCAATGCAGCAGAGGGCGAACTGAAGGGCATTCTCGGCTACGAGACGCGGCCGCTGGTGTCGATCGATTTTCTGCACGATCCGCGCTCCGGCATCGTCGATGCGCTGTCGACGATGGTCGTCAACAGCACCCAGGTGAAGATCTACGCCTGGTACGACAACGAATGGGGCTATGTGAATCGAACTGCCGAACTGGTGCGCATCGTCGGCGCTGCGGATCGGTAAGCGAAGATGTTGTCGCGGCTTTCCGATGATGTCCGCCAGTATCTGCTGATCACCGGGAACTATTGGGCGTTCACGCTGACCGACGGCGCGCTGCGGATGCTGGTGGTGCTGCATTTCCACCAGCTCGGCTACACCCCGCTGCAGGTGGCGTCGTTGTTCCTGCTCTATGAAGTGTTCGGCGTGGTCACCAATCTGTTCGGCGGCTGGCTCGGCGCACGCATCGGGCTCAATCGCACCATGAACATCGGTCTGGCGCTGCAGGTCGGTGCGCTGGCGATGCTGATGGTGCCGGCATCGTGGCTGGTCGTGCCGTGGGTGATGGCGGCGCAGGCGCTGTCGGGGATCGCCAAGGACCTGAATAAGATGAGCGCGAAAAGCAGCATCAAGCTGCTGGTGCCTGACGATCGCCAGGGCGCGCTGTATCGGTGGATCGCGGCATTGACCGGCTCGAAGAACGCGCTCAAGGGGGTCGGTTTTTTTCTCGGCGGTGCGCTGCTGACCACGGTCGGCTTCACCCGGGCGATCGCGATCATGGCCGTCGCGCTGCTGCTGGTGTGGGTATCCAGTCTGGTCCTGCTTCGCCGCGATCTTGGCAAGGCCAAGGCCAAGGCGAAGTTCCGCGACATGCTGTCGAAGAGTCGCGCGATCAATCTGCTCTCGGGTGCGCGCATGTTCCTGTTCGCGTCCCGCGATGTCTGGTTCGTCGTCGCGCTGCCGGTGTTCCTCGCGCAGACCCTGGGCTGGGATTTCTGGAAGGTCGGCGGATTTCTCGCCGCCTGGGTGATCGGTTACGGCATCGTGCAGTCGCTGGCGCCGTACATCACCGGCCGTCGCAGCGGTCGCGTGCCGGATGGCCGTTCGGCATTCGTGTGGGCGCTGTCGCTGGCTGGAATTCCCGCGCTGATGGCCGCGCTGTTGATCTGCGGCATGTCGCCGGCGGCCGTGCTGATTGCTGGTCTGAGCCTGTTCGGCGTGCTGTTCGCGATCAATTCGTCGCTGCACAGCTATCTCATCGTCAGCTACGCGGCCGAGGATGGCGTGTCGCTCGATGTCGGTTTCTACTACATGGCCAATGCGCTCGGCCGCTTGTTCGGCACGCTGCTGTCGGGCTGGTTGTTTCAGGCATACGGCATCGCGACCTGTCTTGCGGTGTCGTCGATACTGATCGTGTTGGCCGCGCTGGTCTCGATCGCGCTGCCTAGACATGCGCGGACTGCAGTCACCTGAATGATTGCCTGCTTGATTGTCTGAACGGAAGAGACCGCCTTTCGGCGGCCTCGTCGTGAATCGCTAACGCCTGGAATTACGGAAGCTTCAACCAGCGATGTTGGTTTCATCGCGCTTCACGCGCGGCGGCATCGGGCCTTCGCCGTATTCCTGGAACCAGATGTTCTCGGCGATGTTGGTCGCGTGGTCGCCCACGCGCTCCAGATTTTTGGCCATGAACAGCAGGTGCGTGCAGGGCGTGATCACCCGCGGATCTTCCATCATGTAGGTCAGCAGCTCGCGGAACAGTCCGGTGTATTGCGTGTCGATCTCGGCGTCCTCGGCGCGCACCTGCTGCGCGGCTTCGATATCGCCGTCGCGATAGGCGGCCAGCACTTTGCGCACCTGGCGCACGACCAGACGGCCGAGACTGCCAAGACCGCGGGTATGCGGAAGCGGCGGCGACAGGTTCAGCGCCATCGAACGCTTGGCGACGTTCGAGGCGTAGTCGCCGATGCGCTCGATATCGGAAGCGATCCGCAGCGCGGCGAGGATTTCGCGCAGATCGCGGGCCAGCGGGCCGCGCAGCGCGAGCTTCATCGCGTCGTGGCTGACCTGCAGTTCCAGCGCATCGATGGCTTCATCGTTGGCAATGATGCGCTCGGCGGCCTTGCCATCGCGGCGGTCGACCACATCAAGTGCGGCTTCCAGTTGCGCTGCGGCCATTTCGCCCATGCGCAGGATTTCGTCCAGCATGATGCGGCGTTCGTCGTCGTGGCTTTTGACGATATGGTCGTGGGATTGCGTGTTCATCGGCAACTCGTGAATAAAAAGTGGGGGCAGGCGAAGGTCGAATGTGTTCCGGTGACGCGGGCTTCGGATGTCACCCGAATCTTCCGGTGATGTAGTCCTCGGTCTGCTGTTTCGACGGTTTCGAGAAAATCTTTTCGGTGACGTCGTGTTCGATCAGATCGCCGAGGTACATGAACGCCGTGTAGTCGGAGACGCGCGCCGCCTGCTGCATGTTGTGGGTGACGATCGCGATGGTGTAGTTGCGCTTCAATTCTTCGATCAGCTGTTCGATGCGGCTGGTCGAGATCGGGTCCAGCGCCGAGGTCGGCTCGTCGAGCAGCAGCACGTCCGGGCGCAGCGCGACCGCGCGTGCGATGCACAGGCGCTGCTGCTGGCCGCCGGACAGACCCAGCGCGCTCTGGCCGAGCTTGTCCTTCACTTCGTCCCACAGCGCTGCCTGTTTCAGCGCTTCTTCGACGCGCACCGCCATGTCCGCTTTCGACAGACGCTCGTGGTGACGGATGCCGTAGGCGACGTTCTCGAAGATCGTCATCGGGAACGGCACCGGCTTCTGGAACACCATGCCGACCTTGCTGCGCAGCCGGTTCATCGGGTACTTCGGATCGAGGATGTTCTCGCCGTCCAACAGCACTTCGCCGACTGCCGTCATCTTCGGATACAGCGCATAGATGCGGTTGAAGATGCGCAGCAGGGTGGACTTGCCGCAGCCGGACGGGCCGA
>CAZGBA010000086.1:0-16043 GCA_964523435.1 uncultured Xanthomonas sp. | reverse complement strand
AACCAAGATCAAAAAGCGGTTGGCAATCGGGAGGAGTCCATATACACCCTACAACATCGCATCCACCTTACGGCCTTGAAATGCCCGTGGCCTTCGGGCAAAGGAGAATGGTTTCCTTGCATTGGCGGATCGAGACCCGCCCTACACGACTATGGTAGATTTCGGCCAGAAGCCAACATCAAGAACGGTCTTTTTTAGTGTTTCCTTTACGACCATCATCGCCGTCTGTTCTTTGTTGGGAGTAATGATCGAAGTTGAGCCTCAGTGAGAAAGTCCGTTATCGTCACTGCTCAAATGTCGTAGTCATAGTAGGCGTCAAGCCCGCCCTGCAGCACTATTCATTCTGCGAGCCGAAGGAAGTAGCTCATGACACCGCAAAAGCTAACAGGATTCCTCGCAACTATTCCGCTTTTGCTAACGCGTTTATCGAAATCCTTATTGTTTGCATTGAAGGCACAGGCTGTCGAAATATGCAGATTCGTTATTCGGTTAATAATCGATACTTTTAGAGAATTCCTACGGCTTGTCCGGTTGTTTTTCACTGGATTATGGTGGGCTATAAAGTGGCTATCAACATCCTATATCCGTATAGAAACTAGCGTTTTGGGAACCGCTGTCGACATGGCTCTAGTGATATTCGCCATGCGTTACTTAGCGATTTTTGTACTGTTTGGTGTCGCTCTATTTATGTGGAATATATGGGCATTTGTCGCATATGGATTGTTTATCCTCGTTGCATCTATACGCTTCTTTCGATCTTCTGAAATAGATTTTGAAAAAGATGTGGAAGACCATATAGATCTACGCAACAACTTTATTTCCTGGCTCCGGTGGCCGCTACGATTATTAGCATCTATAACCTTAATAATTTTCACCTCCAGCGCAACGCTACTATCTAATTACTTAATTATGGCAAGGCCTGTATTTGACTATTTCAGCATCACTCCATTTTTAGAATTATCTTCAGAAAAAGAACCTAAACAAGCCAAGCTCGAAGAAAAGAATCGACATGAATTCGGGACAAACTCTAATGCAGATACAGCGTCAGGACTAAAAACTGAAGCGAAAAATATGGGAGAACCACCCATCAGTACACAAGCGAAAATGCAGCCGAAATCGTATGCGGCCCCCAAAGAAAAAGAAGAAGAAGCGCAAAATTTTCCATCGCACGAAACAACTGTTAGGCCTTCTCTGCCAACGCACGATTCAATTATTTTAAAAAATGATTGTGATACAAATGCAATCTATGCTGCCGTCCACTACGCACCGAGTTCGAAAGCTGGAAATTGGGTTACAAAAGGTTGGTGGAAGATTCCTGCGCATGCGACAGTAACTTTGGATATTCAATCATATGGAGAGAGAATAGACGTCTATGGCAAGGCGGTTGACGGCGATTGGAATGGCAACAATCAATCGGATTCAATCTTGATCCCCATATTAGAAAATAAAAATTTTGTTCATTACGATGGGCTGGAATATTACGGCCGGAATATACGGCATGTCCTGTTTTTTAAGCTACGGACTGGCAAGCCAAACGGGACTGGCAAACCCTACGGGGATGTCATTACGGCTTTCACTTGTAGGCAGCGTGAATAACCTGTCGATCGCGTAGGGTAGGGTGAGCGTAGCGAACCCCTCCATGTCAAGTCACCGCATCACCGCTCGACAAGAAACCGCAATTCCCCGCAGCGCAACGAAAGCTGGTCGACAACGATGGTGGGGTTCGCTACGCTCACCGCCACCCTACGAAACGTCCGCTCCGGGTCGAAGTCAACCACGGAAACTCACTATATCAACGCAATTAGGATACGAAGCGTCGCCCCTGCCATTCCCAACAGTACGCAACTTCGGCTTGGCCAGACATGCGGCTGTTGAAAGTTGCAGTTCCTACAAACACACGTTCTTCTCCATGCGTCGCAATCGGCAACTGACAGTCGCGACGGCGTAATCGCCTGTGGCGGTTACGCCATGCGAAATGCGTGTCCGATGCCGATTAGTTTTTGATTTTGCCTTCCATGCCTTCAACACGTCGGCTTCACGCTCCGCCGCAATCCCCGCACGAACCCCAGCCTTCCGCCGCTCCTCCGGCTGCGCAGCAAACCACGGTAAGGCGGGTTGAAATCTCTCGTAGGGCGGGTCTTGACCCGCCTATCGAAATGACTCGGTCGCTTCTTACCAGCAAGGCGGACGAACGTTGCGATGTTGCTACAGGCGAAGCGGTTGTTAGCCAATTGGCGGGTCAAGACCCGCCCTACGGATCTGCCACGATTCCAGGTTCCACCGATGGGAACGGGACCAAGTTCAATTTCGCTAACTCCACTTCGGGTCGAAAGCAGCCATCCAGCTAAAGAGCGCGATCGCGGCTTGCGCCGCTCCTACAAATGCAATTCTCGATGCGCCGCAATCGGCAGCCGCACCCCCGCAACGGCGTAATCGCCTGCAGCGATGATGCCCTACGCAATACGCATGCGATGCGGATCAACCTTTCGACTTCGATTTCCAAGCAGCCAACACCTCAGCCTCCCGCTCCGCCTTGATCCCCGCCCGAGCCCCCGCCTTCCGCCGCTCCTCCGGCTGCGCGGCAAACCACGCCAACGTTGCGGCAGTCGTATCTGCAATGCTGCGGAACGTCAGCCCCGCAGCGACCGCTTTCGCATTGCTGCGCGTATGGAACCCGGCGCTATCGCCACTGTTGGGCACCCATACCGGCATGTCGCCCCACGCCGAGACGTTCTGGGCTTCGAGGAATTCGGTCGGCACGAAGGTGAGCTTCGCGCCCTGTGTGGTGGATGCGCGGATGCCGTACAGCAGCGCGGCCATGTCGAGCGCGTAATCCGGGCCGAAGGCATTGAACGTGCCGCGTGCGTTGTTCTCGGCGAGACGGATCATCCACTCGCCCAGATCGCGGGCATCGATGAAGGTCACCGAGTCGCGGCCGTCGCCAGGGCACAGCACTTCGCCGCCGCGCATCAGACGCAGCGGCCAATACGTGAAGCGGTCGGTGTCGTCGCCGGGGCCGACGATCAGGCCCGGGCGCACGATGGTCGTGCGATCGCCGAAGTGTTTGCCCGTTTCCGCTTCAGCCGCCGCTTTCAGCCCGGCGTATTTACTCATGTCGGCGCGCAGACTGGCGTTGGTTTCCTTCAGCGGATCGCCGTCGAACGCGGCCAGCGCGGCGGTCTCGTCCTGGCCCGGCGTTTCGTTTTCGGCGTAGGCCGAAATGCTGGAGATCATGGTGTAGCCGCCGACATGGCCCTTCAGCACCTTCGCCGCGTCGCGGATCCATGCCGGCACGCTGCTGGGATTGTCGATGACCGCGTCCCAGCGCCGGCCCTTGGCGACTTCGGCGGCGATCGATGCGTAGTCGTTGGTGTCGCGATCGCCCAGCAGCTGTTCGACCTGCCCCAGCCATTCCGGCTGCTTGCGGCCGCGATTGAAAATGGTGACCCGGTGCCCGCGCGCCAGCGCGTAGCGCACCTGATGCGGGCCGGTCAGGCCGGTGCCGCCGAGGATGAGGAGGTCCAGCGGCTTTGCGGCGCGCGGCATCGCGACCTTGTCGTCGGTCGCGGCGTGTGCCCCGGTGGCGACGGTGGCGAATGCCAGTGCACCCAGCTTCAAGAGATCGCGACGATCGGGGTTCATGCGGGGCAACCTGACGGGGAGACGCGCCATCGTTCTCCGAAACCGCAATCATCTCCCGTGCCGGAAGTCAGCTGTCGCCGGCAGGGCGCTTGGCAGCTCTTTCCCCCGTCCACCGGACCCGCGACAATGGCGGTCTGGCCGACGCCGATGTCGGTCTTCATGGAGAACACATGACTGACTTCACCCCCACGGTGCCCGCAGGCGGCGCCAGGATCACCAAATCACCGACCGGGCTGAACGTCCCGGATCGCCCGATCATCCCCTTCATCGAAGGCGACGGCACCGGCCCGGATATCTGGCGCGCCAGCGTGCGCGTGCTGGATGCGGCCGTGGCCAAGGCCTACGGCGGCCAGCGCAAGCTGGAATGGATGGAAGTGCTGGCCGGCGAGAAAGCCTTCAACGCCACCGGCAACTGGCTGCCCGACGCCACCGTCGAGGCCTGCCGCGAATATCTGGTCAGCATCAAGGGCCCGCTGACCACGCCGGTCGGCGGCGGCATCCGCTCGCTCAACGTGGCGTTGCGGCAGATGCTGGATCTGTACGTCTGCCTGCGCCCGGTGCGCTGGTTCGAGGGCGTGCCCTCGCCGGTGAAGAAGCCGGGCGATGTGGACATGGTGATCTTCCGCGAGAACACCGAGGACATCTACGCCGGTATCGAATTCGAGCCCGGTTCGGCCGACGCGCAGAAGATCCTGGATTTCCTGCAGAAGGAATTCCCGAAGGGCTTCGACAAGATCCGCTTCGGCACCCAGGAACGCGTCGATGCATGGGATCGCGAACTGGAAGCCATCGGCATGCCGGCGCGCAGCGGCAAGGTCGAAGTCGGCGTCGGCATCAAGCCGGTCAGCTGGCAGGGCACCGAACGTCTGGTGCATAGCGCGATCGGCTATGCGATCCAGAACAAGCGCAAGTCGGTGACCCTGGTCCACAAGGGCAACATCATGAAGTACACCGAGGGCGCGTTCCGCGACTTCGGCTACAAGGTCGCCCGCGATTACTTCGGCGCGGTCGAACTTGATGGCGGCCCATGGCATGTGATTCCCGAAGGCAAGCCGGGCGCGGGCCTGATCATCAAGGACGCCATCGCCGACGCCTTCCTGCAGCAGATCCTGCTGCGTCCGCGCGAATACGACGTGTCGGCCACGCTGAATCTCAACGGCGACTATCTGTCCGACGCGCTCGCCGCGCAGGTCGGCGGCATCGGCATCGCACCCGGCGCGAACATCAACTACGTCACCGGCCACGCGGTATTCGAAGCCACCCACGGCACCGCGCCGAAGTACGCCGATCTGGACAAGGTGAACCCGGGTTCGGTGATCCTGTCGGGCGAGATGATGCTGCGCTACCTCGGCTGGACCGAAGCCGCAGACGCCATCATCAAGGCGATGGACGGTGCGATCGCCAGCAAGAACGTGACCTACGACTTCGCGCGCCTGATGGAAGGCGCCACCGAAGTGAAGTGCAGCGGGTTCGCGGACGAGATCATCAAGCATCTCTGAGGCCATCTGCGGTCGCGTGCGAGAAGCCCGGTGAAAGCCGGGCTTTTTGCATTCCGGATGGGGCGTTGTGGTCGACATCCACTGCGTTGGGGCCGGTACGGCGTGGATGCACTAACGTAGTGCACCACGCATCGGCAAGAATTCGCCCATGGAATTACAGCAGGCTCTCTTTCTCGTCATCCTGGCTGCCACGCTGGCGCTGTTCATCAGCGAAAAACTGCGCGTGGATCTGGTGGCGATGCTGGCCCTGTTGGCGCTGACGCTGACCGGAATCCTGGAGCCGAAAGAAGCGCTGTCGGGGTTCTCCAGCGAGCCGGCGATCATCGTGGCGGCGGTGTTCGTGCTCTCGGCAGGATTGTCGGCAACCGGCATCACCGACCGCATCGGCGTCGGCATCGCGCGCACGGCCGGTGGCAGCGAGTGGCGGACGATCGCGGTGGTGATGCCCGCGACGGCAGCGCTCGCCGCGTTCTCGCATCACCTGATGGTGACCGCGATGATGTTGCCGATCCTGATGCGATTGGCGCGCGAGCAGAAAATGGCGACGTCCCGACTGCTGATGCCGATGTCGCTGGCCGCATCCCTGGGCACGACGCTGACGCTGATCAGCGCACCGGCTTTCCTGCTGGCCAACGATCTGCTCGAGCGCGACGGACAGCCGTCGCTGGATATTTTCGCCATCACTCCTATCGGCGCGGCGCTGGTGCTGCTCGGCACCGTCTACATGCTGCTGGGCCGCTGGCTGGTGCCCAAGCGCAGCGGCGAATCCACCCAGGCCGATTACCTGCGCCTGGAGCGCTATTACACCGAACTGGTGGTGGAAGCCGGATCGCCGTGGATCGGCAAGACCCGCGCAGCCTTCGACAAGACATTCGGAGACCGTCTGCAGGTGGTGGACTGGCTGCGTCACGGCATCCGCCGCAGACAACAGGACGCCGAGAGCCCGTTCATGGCCGGCGACGTGCTGCTGGTGCGCGCTTCGCCGGACGAAATCGCATCGATCAAGGATGAACCCGGGCTCGCGCTGCATGCCGTGGCCAAATACGGCGAAAAGCCCGACGCCGGCTACAAGCCCGAGCTGCTGGGCGAAGAACAGCTGGTGCAGGCGGTGGTGGCGCCGCGTTCGGAATTCGTCGGCCGCAGCGTGGCCAGCGTCGATTTCCTGCGCAACCTGGGCGTGGTGGTCGTGGGCCTGTGGCGCAAGGAAGGTTGGCTGCACGGCGAACTCTCCGGAACGCCACTGCAGGAAGGCGACCTGCTGGTGCTGTGGGGCCGGCAGCAGAATTACGAACAGCTGGCCGCGCATCACGGCTTCCTGATGCTGATGCCGTTCGACGGGCAGAAGAAGACCCGCAGCCGCGCCCCGCTGGCGCTGCTGATCATGGCGGCTGCGATCATCGCCTCGGCCACCGAACTGCTGCAGCCGCAGATCGCGTTTCTTGCGGGCGCGGTGGCCATGGTGCTGACGCGATGCGTCGGTGTGGAGCAGGCCTACCGCCAGATCGACGTCAGGATTTTCGTGATGATCGCCGGTGTGATCCCGCTGGGCATCGCCATGGAGCGCACCGGTACCGCAGAGATGTTGGCCGCATTCCTGCTGGAGCATGCCTCGCACTGGTCGCCATTGACGCTGTTGCTGGTGATGTTCGGCGCCGCCGCATTGCTCACCCAGATTCTGTCCGACGCGGCCACCACAGTCCTGCTCTGCCCGATCGCACTGGCGTTGGCCGAAGGCCTGGGCTTGCCGCCGGTGCCTTTCGTCGTGTGTACGGCGATGGGCGCGGTCGCATCGTTCCTGACCCCCATCGGCCACCACGGCAACCTGCTGATCCTCAATCCCGGCCAGTACACCTTCGGCGATTTCCTGCGCGTCGGCGTGCCGCTGACCGTGTTGATCGCCCTGACGACGGCCTGGATGGCGCGGTGGATGTGGTTGGGCGGCCCGCTCTTGCCTGGCGGGATGTCCATGCCGTTTTGAAATACGCGAACGCCTGCGACCCTGATCGGCATCCTGCGTACGTCGCATGCGAAAAGGCCGCCCGATGGGCAAATAACGGTCAGTTAAGTCTGATTGGCTTGACTCGCGACAAGCGATTTTTCTCCCTCCCTTCAACCGCAGGTTGAGGGGAGGGTTGGGGAGGGGTGCCTTGACGCCAAGAGCACCCCCTCCCAACCTCCCCCTGCGCTTTGCGCAAGGGGAGGAGAAATGCGGCTGCTATCCACAAACGTGAAGAGGCTCAACTAAGCGGCATTACCCGATGTGCGGATTTTTGGCCTCGAAACACGCTTCGATCACGCAGCCCGATCGACATCGAACGTTTGCGGCGACATCTCAGTCTGGCGCTCTGCCGGCGGGGTTTCGATCCTGCGGACGCACAGCAATGCTGCGAGATCGGCACGCACCGGCAAACCGCAGCCGTAGCGAAGAACACGATTCAAACGCGAGCCGTAGACGGGTCGGGTTCGAGGCGGGTGCATGAACATCATTTCTGTCTTGAACAGTTGCATGGGTCTCTCCTTGGACAGGGATGGTTGAACAGTCACGGTGGAATGCAGCGGCAGCCGGCATTGACGGCCGCACGACTGCAGGGGATCGCTCGCTCCGCGCGGCATGCGCGGGCGGTGTTGCGGACACTGCGTCGACGCCACCGCCGTACGGAACGGCAGTGCGTCGCGGTGCGTGACAGGACATCGTCGGAAAAATCGCCTGCGGAACGGCGTGGTTGCCCGGCGGCACATCCTTGTGCCGGGGGCTGCCCATCCGCGCCTTGACGGCTGCGAACTCGGGCCTCCCCTTTTCCTTGGCGCATCCCTGCGTACCGAGCAGCTAGTGTCTCCTGAAGGCGTCTCACAAGCTGCGATGGCAGCGGATCAATCTTCAGTAATTCATCTTGTTTTCAAGGCTTTTTGTGCGTTTCCGACATGGAAGAATGATACGTTTCCGGCGTCTCACGGACTGCGATTCCGATGCCTGGATTCGTCGTCGCTGGCGTACACTTCGCCCATGTCCGCACCTGTCGCCACGCGCTCCCAAGACCCCGCACAGCGTGCGGCGGCGGTGATCGCCGACGGCTTCGATGACTACAACGCGCGCTTCTCCGACATCACCCGCCGCGCACGCCGCCGCTTCGAGCGCCGCGACTGGAAACTCGCGCAGAACGACAACACCGCGCGCATCGATCTCTACGACGTCTGCCTGCGCGAAACCCTGTCGCGACTGGAAGCGCTGCTGGAGGACCGCGTGCGTTCGCGCCCGCTGTGGCGCACGGTACGCAGCGCCTATGCCGAACGTATCGCCGCACTGCCGGATCGCGAACTGTTCAAGACCTTCTACAACTCGCTGGTGCGGCGGTTCTTCCGTATCGATGGCGTCGCACCGGACGTCGAATTCCTGGCGTTCGAGATCGTGCCGACGGGCGACGCCTCATGTCCCGGCGAACTGCATCACCATGGCTTCGACCACGATGCGACTGCGGTTTGGCGCGGGATCTTCCGCGACTTGGCCTACGTCAACGGCTGGGCCGATCTTGAAACCAGCGCCGCCGCAGTCGCCGAAGCGCTGCGGTCGCGCGGCGTGGTCGGCGTCTCCATGCTGCGCACGCCGTTCTATCGCGAGCGCCGTGCCTATCTGGTCGGTCGCGCGCACGGTGCATCGGGCGCGTCGTATCCGGTCGTGATTGCGCTCACCAGCGAAGCGGCCGGCGTGCATGCGGATGCGGTGATCGTCGACGAGCAGCAGATTTCGATCCTGTTCGGTTTCTCGCGCAGCTATTTCCATGCCGATATCGCCCGGGTCGGCGATGTCGTCGCGTTCCTGCATGCGCTGCTGCCACGCAAGCCGCTGGATGAACTGTTCACCGTGGTCGGCCGGATCAAGCAGGGCAAGACCGAACGCTATCGCCAGGTGTTCCGCCATCTCGCCGAATATCCGGACGAAGAGCTCGTCCTGGCCGACGGCGAGCGCGGCATGGTGATGGCGGTGTTCACGCCGCGCGGCTATCCGGTGGTGTTCAAACTGATCCGCGACCGCTTCGCGTATCCGAAGGACATGGTGCGCGCCGAGGTCGAGGAAAAATACCGGCTGGTGTTCCGCCGCGACCGCATCGGCCGGCTGGTCGATGCGCAGGAATTCCTGCGGCTGCGCTTTCCGAAACAGCAGTTCGCGCCCGCCGCGCTGGACGAGCTGCTGCGCGAATGCGCGCAGACCGTGCAGCTGGAAGGCGATGAAGTGCTGATCAAGCACTGCTATGTCGAACGTCGCGTGCGTCCGCTGAATCTGTACGTGCGCGAGGCGCAGAGTGTGGCCGCCGAGCGGGCGGTGCTGGACTACGGTCAGGCGATCAAGGATCTCGCGCGCAGCAACATCTTTCCCGGCGATCTGCTGCTGAAGAATTTCGGCGTGACCCGCCACGGCCGGGTGCTGTTCTACGATTACGACGAACTGTGCCTGGTCGAGGAATGCAAGTTCCGCGCGGTGCCGGCGATGCGCGACGAGGACGAGACGCGACCGCTGGACGAATGGCTGTACGCCGGCCGAGACGATGTGTTTCCGGAATTGTTCCCGCAGTTTCTCGGCATTGTGCCCGCGTTGCGCGCGCGGCTGCGCGCGGTGCACGGCGAGATTTTCGATCCCGCATGGTGGCGCGACGTGCAGACGCGGCTCGCGGCGGGCGAGCACTTCGATGTGCCACCGTATCCCGACGTCGTGCGCCTGCCGCAGGCACGCGAGCCGCAGCAGAATTTGCGCTAGGCTGTCGCCCTTCCACGACAACGCCCATCACCACCATGCCGAATCTGCCCGCGCCCGTCCTGCGTTGCTGTCTGCTCCTCGCCCTCGCCGCGCCGCTGATCGGCGCCTGCGCATCGACGCAGGACAACACTGCGGCCGAAGCCGAACAGGCGCAGGCCAAAGATGCGGCGCTGTCCGCAGCGATCGCCGGCACCTGGCGCGATCCGAAGAACACGGCGCGCGATGCGTATCGTCATCCGCGCGAAACGCTGACGTTCTTCGGCGTGAACGCGAAGCAGACGGTGGTCGAAATCACTCCCGGCGGCAGCGGCTGGTACAGCGAAATCCTGGCGCCGTATCTGCGCGACGGCGGCAAGTACGTCGCCGCGCAGGTCGATCCGGCGGCTGTCCCCGAAGGTCGCAGCCGCGACAACCAGCAGAAGACCATCGACACGCTCAAGACGCGGCTTGCCGCGCATCCGGCGCAATTCGATCGCGCGCAGATCGCGACTTTCGATCCGAAGCAGCCGGTATTCGCAGCGCCAGGCAGCGCCGATACCGTGCTGACCTTCCGCAACGTGCACAACTGGGTCGGCGCCGGCACTGCCGATGCCTACTTCGCCGCGTTCTTCGCCGCGCTGAAACCCGGCGGCGTGCTGGGTGTGGTCGATCATCGCGCCAAGCCGGGCGCCGACATCGAAAAGATGAAGACCTCGGGCTATCTGACCGAACAGCTGGTGATCGACCTGGCGACGAAGGCGGGTTTCGTGCTGGACGCGCGCAGCGAGGTCAACGCCAATCCGAAGGACACCGCCGATCATCCCAACGGCGTGTGGACGCTGCCGCCGGTGAATCGCCACGACGCCGAAGACGACGCGATGTATCAGGCCATCGGCGAAAGCGACCGGATGACGCTGCGATTCGTCAAACCAGCCCGATAAAACGCGCGATAAGGCGGCGTTCAGGCGCTGCTGTGGGAGGGGCTTCAGCCCCGAACGTCGGGCCTGAAGGCCCTCCCACAAAAACGACGGCTCAACGCGTCTCGATCAACTGCTGCAACAACACAATCTGCCGCGACTGCGCTTCGAGGATCTTCTCCAGCTGCTCGACGCGCAGCTGGTCCAGCTTGTCGTGCAAAGCCATGATTTCGAGTTCAGCTTTCAGATTGACCTGGTAGTCGTGCTCGGCCGCTTCGCGATCGCGCTCCGCGTGCCGGTTCTGGCTCATCATGATCACCGGCGCCTGCAGCGCGGCCAGCATCGACAGCAGCAGATTGAGGAAGATGAAAGGATACGGGTCGAAAGGATCCGCGCGCAGCAGCCAGACGTTGGTCGTCACCCATACGCCAAGAAACACCATGAACATGCCGATGAACGTCCATGAGCCGCCGAGCCTCGCCACGCCATCGGCGACGCGTTCGCCGAAGGTGCGGTCATCGTCACCGGCACTCTTCGGCGGACGTGCGATGTGTTCGCGGCGATGGATCTGGGTGAGCACCGCGCGCTCGGCGGCGGTGGCGTGTTCCCAGGCTTTGCCCAGCCAGCGATCGGATAGACCGGAAAGGTCGTGGTTGCTCATGACGGTGCTCGCGAAAAGGCCTGCGTACAGCATAGGCCTGCCGCAGCGGCGCGTGTTCGCGGACGCTGCGGCATGCTGATCGCGTTCAACAAACCCTACGGCGTGCTCTGCCAGTTCACGGACCGCAATGTGCCGGCGCGACCCACCCTCGCGGGCTTCGGCTTGCCGTCCGGGGTATATCCAGCCGGGCGCCTCGACCACGACAGCGAAGGTCTGCTGCTGCTCACCGACGACGGCGCGCTGGCGCACCGGATCACTGACCCGCGCCACAAGCTGGCGAAAACCTATCGTGTGCAGGTGGAAGGCGAACCGCAGCCGGCGCAACTGGAAGCGCTGCGTCGCGGCGTCGAACTCAACGACGGCATCACGCGTCCGGCGCAGGCGATATGCATCGATGCGCCGACGCTGTGGCCGCGCGACCCGCCCGTGCGCTTCCGCAAGACCGTACCCGATGCGTGGCTTGAACTGACGATCCGCGAAGGTCGCAATCGCCAAGTGCGGCGGATGACCGCCGCCGTAGGTTTACCGACGCTGCGGCTGGTGCGGGTGGCGATCGGCGATTGGCGGCTGGACGATCTGCAGCCGGGCATGTGGCGGCGATTGGATTAGCGACGCGATGCATTTTTGTGGGAGCGGCGGAAGCCGCGAAGCCCGCACCCTCCCGAACACCACCCCGCATGCAACCCGATTAAACAGACAGCGTCGTGATGGCGAACAGCACAGCGCCCGGAGCCCTGTGGGCTTCGCGGCTCCCGCCGCTCCCACATGGGCGTGCAGGCATCGCGGGGTCACGTGCCGCGCGGCTTCGCCCGATGCGTCGCGGTCGCGCTCCACGGATCTTCCGGCCATGGATGTTTCGGGTAGCGGCCCTTCATTTCTTTTTTGACTTCCGGATATGTGCGCTCCCAGAAGCTGCGCAGATCCTGGGTGATCTGCAGCGGGCGACCGCCGGGCGACAGCAAATGCAGCGTGAGCGGAATGCGGCCGTCGGCGACGCGCGGCGTATCGGCCAGGCCGAACAATTCCTGCAGTTTCACCGCCAGCACCGGCGGCTGCGGCGTATCGGTCGCGGTGTCGTAGGCGTATTCGATTTTCCGCTCCATGCCCGACGGCACCACGATGCGGGTCGGCGTGAGTGCGTCGATGCGCTGGCGCAGCGACCAGTCGAGACCGGCCTTCAGCGCTTCGCTCAGTTCGTCTTCGCTCAAGGCATCGAGCCGGGTCTTGCCGGCGAACGCGGGTTTCAGCCATGCGTCGAGACGCGCCAGCAGCGCGTCGTCGGACAGATCGGGCAGCGGCAGTTCCGGCATCCACGCGCGCAGACAGCGCACGCGGGCGCGCCACTGCGCGAGCGATTCGCGCCACGGCAGCGCATCGATGCCCAGCGCGCGCACCGCATCGGTCAGCGCCTGCGCGGCCTGCGCCGGATCGACGCGGCCGGCCGGGCGCGCATCCAGCACGATGCCGTCGAAACGCTGCACGCGCTCGGCGACCAGTGCGCGCTTCGCGTCGTCCCAGCGCACTTCGTCGCGATCGGAAAAGCGTGCGGTGAAGTCGCGACGCAGCCGCGCTTCATCCACCGGCGCGGCGCGCAGCACTTTCGCGTCCTTCGCTTCGAAACGCAGATCGCAGGCGACGATCCACGGCTCGCCGATCATCGCGCTGTCGTCGAACAGCTGCGCCATGCGTCCGTTGGCGAGCGGATAGCGGCGCAGATCGCTGCCGTGTCGGTAGCCGATACGGTCGGGAAACGCATGCGCGAGCAGGTCGCCCAGCGCATGAGCGGGCACGCTTGCCGGTGGTTTCGCATTGCAGCGCAGCCGACGACGCCATTGCATCGCTGCCGCATCCAGCGCCTGCAGCGACGCGCGCACGGCTTCGGGCGGCGAACGGCCCTGCCGATGCGCGGCCAAGGCCTGCCAGCGCGCCGCCAGCGCATCGCTGCGGCCTTGTCCCGCAATCGCGCGCAGCGGATCGCGCGCTTCCAGCAGCGCAGCGATGTCGCAGGCGAGCGCGGTCTCGTCGTCGTTCACCGCCGACAGCAGCATCGCCGCGAGTCGCGGATGGGTGCCGATCGCCAGCATCCTGCGTCCGAGCGAAGTGATCGTGTTGCCCGCATCCAGCGCACCGAGGCGCTGCAGCAATTCGCGCGCGGCGGCCATCGCGCCGGTCGGCGGCGCATCGACGAAACGCAGATCGTCGCTGCCCCAGGCCGCGAGTTCCAGCGCGAGCGATGCGAGTTCGACCTGGGCGATCTCCGGTCGCCGCTGCGGTTCCAGCCGCTGCGATTCCGGCCATAGTCGGTAAGCCCAACCCTCGGCGACGCGGCCGGCGCGACCCGCGCGCTGATCCGCCGACGACTGCGCGATGCTCACCACATCCAACCGCGAAAAGCCGCTGTTAGGGTCGTAGCGCGGCTCGCGCGCGAGCCCGCTGTCGATCACCACCCGCACGCCGGGCAGGGTGACGCTGGATTCGGCGACATTGGTCGCCAGCACCACGCGACGACGGCCGTCCTGCGACGGCTGCAGCACGCGCGACTGCTGTTCGACCGGAAGTTCACCGTGCAGCGCCAGAATTTCCACATCCTGCGCTTTTCCTTCTCCCACCGGGAGAAGGTGGCGCGAAGCGCCGGATGAGGGTTCGTCCGACGCACGACGATCGGATCGCGAATCGATCCCACCGACCCTCTCCCCAACCCCTCTCCCGGGGGGAGAGGGGCTCTGTTGCACCAACAATGCCTGCACCTTGCCGATTTCGCGCTGCCCCGGCAGAAACACCAGCAGATCGCCCGGATGTTCGGCCAGCGCATGCTCCACCGCGCGCTTGACCTGATGCTCGATCGCTTCGTCGCGACGCGCAGGAAAATGCGCAATTCGCACCGGATAACTGCGCCCGGCGCTGGACAGACGCGGCGCATCGAGAAACGCCGCGAGCTTTTCGCCGTCGAGCGTCGCCGACATCGCCACCAATCGCAGGTCTTCGCGCAGCCCTGCCTGCACATCAAGCGCGAGCGCAAGGCCGAGATCGCCGGCAAGATGACGTTCGTGGAATTCGTCGAACAGGATGGCACCGACGTTTTCCAGCATCGGATCGTCCTGCAGCATCCGCGTCAGGATGCCTTCGGTCACGACTTCGATCCGTGTTTTCGCGGTGACCTTGTTCTCGAAACGGATGCGGTAACCGACGGTGTCGCCCACCGCTTCGCCCAGTTGCTTGGCCATGAACTGCGCCGCCGCGCGTGCGGCCACGCGGCGCGGTTCCAGCATCACGATCTTCCGCCCGCGCAGCCAGTCGGCATCCAGCAGCGCCAGCGGCACCTGGGTGGTCTTGCCTGCGCCGGGCGGCGCTTCGAGTACGAGACGCGTGCCGATTTGCAACGTCCGTCGGATCTCCGGCAACAGTTCGGCGATCGGGAATGTGGCGTGCGGCGTCATCGCACAAGGCTAACAGGACAGGTGTGCGCGCCGTCTGTCGGGCCACCCCTGCGCCCCGCGCGAATTAGGTGGCGGCTGTCATGACCCTCGGCTAGATTGCGCCCTCCACCCCGGAAGGAAGGTTCTCATGTCGCGTGCGTTCACCTCGCTGTGCCCTCTGGCCTGCGCCCTGCTTCTCGCAAGCGGCGGCGCCCAGGCCGCTGTTTTCATCAATGAATTCCATTACGACGATTCCACGTCGTCCGGCGACACCGGCGAGCGCATCGAAGTCGTCGCCACCGCTGGCGAAACGCTCAGCGCCTACCGCGTCTATCTCTACAACGGCTCGACCCCCACCGCCGCGATCACCTACGACAACGACCTCGTGCCCGCAGGCAGTCTGGTCACCTGCGGCGGCCAAGTGCGCATCGCCACCCTGACCTACGCGACCAACGGCATCCAGAACGGCAGCAACGACGGCATGGCGCTGGTCAATCCGAGCGGCCAGGTCGTGCAGTTCATCAGCTACGAAGGCCAGATCAAGGCCAGCGGCGGCCCGGCCGCCGGTCTGACCAGCACCAATCTGTCGGTCTCCGAAACCGGATCCGACGCCGCTGGCAAATCGCTGCGGCTCGCCGGCAGCGGCACCACCTACGCCAACTTCACCTGGCAGGCGCCGGCCACCGCCACCTTCGGCGCCTGCAACACCGGGCAGACGTTCTCGACGACTCCGCCGAACACCCCGCCCGCCGTCACCGGCACCACGCCGACCGCCGGTTCGACCTCGTTCCCGGCCGCCGGCAATCTCGCCGCGACCTTCAGCGAAAGCGTCACCGCAGCAGCCGGCGCATTCACGCTCTCCTGCGCGTCGTCCGGTTCGGTTGCGCTGACCTATCCGAGCAGCGGCAGCAACTTCTCGATCTCCACCAACACCGCTCTGGTCGCCGGCGAAGCCTGCACCTTCACGGTGGTCGCGAACAACATCACCGATGCGGGCGGCGCCAAGCCGGCCGCGAACACGGTGGTGAACTTCAACGTCGCCTCCGGCGGCGGTGGCGGCACCGGCTACTACGCGCACGTCAACACCAGCAGCGCCTCGCAGCTGCGCTGTTCGCTGCACGCGACGATCAAGGGCCACACCGCGTATCCGTACAGCGGCGGCACCACCAACACCTGGAC